>NZ_BCBX01000049.1:0-127688 GCF_001417795.1 Sphaerimonospora mesophila
AGTAATTCCATCAAATCGGCGGCGATTCGGCGCGCTGTACGTGGGGATACTCCCAGCCTTTTGGCCACGGTCTCATCGGTCAAGCCCCGGCCGAGTAGCCGCAGCACCTCTGCCTCTTGCCTGCTGAGGCCTCGCTCATCGCGATCGTGACCGAGGTTCCACAACGGCACGGAGTTGTCCCAGATGGTGTCGAAGAGAGCACATAGCGCCGCCAGGGTGCCGCTGGCGCTGAGAACCAGGGCTCCGGCGCTGCTGTCCTCGCTGTCTATCGGCACCACGGCGATCTTCCGGTCCATGATGATGAGCCGGATGGGCAGCGAAGGCGCTGTGCGCACCTCCCCGCCGAGTTCAGCCAGCCACTTCGCATAGCTGAGGGTACTGGGACTGTTGCGGACGCTGTCGAGATAGAGGGTTCGCATTCGCACGCCACGCTCAAGTAGGTCGCGATCCTGCGGCTTGGCGGCTTTCATATTCTCATCGGTCTGGCTGCCATCCGGGGCCAGGGCCATCACCTCCTTGCGGATGCCCCTGACAAGGCCCCGGATCCTGTCACGTATCTCCTCGATGCCCTGGAGGCTTTCGATGCCGTCGATGGCGTGTCGAGGCCTGGCCGCGCTGAACTCAGCCGTCAACTGAGCGCCGGCGAGCCGGATCTGCTCGACGCGCTGTTGCTCAGCGGCGAGACGTTCCTGCTGCCGCGCGATAAGAGCTTGGATGCCCACTTCTGGATCTACGGCTCGGAAGCAGGCCGGTTCATCAAACGATGTCCTGACCAGCGCCAGTTCGCTGAGCCTATCGAGCGCACGGCGTAGTTCGACTTCGGATAACCTCAGCATTTCGCGTAGGTCACTCAACCGTGCTTGTGACTGGGCAAGTAGGGCTCGATAGACGGATTCACTGATCTCATCCAATCCTAACGCTGTCAACCCCATACGCTCCCCCTGCGAGTCTATGTGAAATATTAGAACATATATTCCTCTAAACGTGAACATCTGTGCCGGGGGGTGACGGCGTGGCCATCGAGTGGCCGCGTGACCTCTTCCGGTCGCTGCACAAACCGTCCTGACCCTCGGCTTGATGCCTCCCCCTCGCTCATCAAGGCTCAAGGGATGCATCTAGTCCATGTACGTCTGCGGACACCGGATGGTTTCCAGCCACCGGACGACCTGAATGTGCAACTCCTGACGCACGCCATAGAAGGCGAGCAGGTAGAGCACATCAGCATCCACAGGAGCGACGCGCCCTCGCTGACCATCGGTCTGTTCGTGGCCGCTGATTCGCTGATCGCGGCTGAAGCGGTCGCGCTTGCCGTTGTACGGCGTGCGGTGCTACGTGAGCCGGTCCTTTCGAGCAGCCGGATAACCAGCTGCTCGGGCGCCATAGTAGGGGCGTACTTCGATGGCCTGCTCGGTTCCCGGGACGGCGATGGACGGTCTATGCCACTGCCGTATCAGGACACCGAAGAGAGCTGACACAATCTCCATTCAGTATGAGACTGGATTTATCGGCGAGTTCAGGAATTGGAGAACCCGAAGCGTCGCAGGAGGTAGAACGAAGCATCGGGTTTTCATAATTGAAAGCTTCTCGTCGGCCACATCAAGTTCTTTTGAACAGGAGGATCGCGTCGTGTCTGCTGTCTCTCGGGATATCACCCAGCTCATGGTGATTACGATTCTCGCCGTCTTCGCAGTCCTGGGGGTCCGTGCTCTGGCAGCCGTGGGCGGCACCCTGGCAACGGCTACCGGCTCCATCCTGGCCGCCGCATCGACCCACGACGGTACTGCCAGGCCGATGTCCACCAGCAACTCAACCGGATGGCAGTGACAGTCGCCATCTGAGGCGATGCAGCTGCGCTGCCGTCCTATTCCTCACGGAAACCGGAGGAGATGAGGAGAGGGAACGGCGACTGCCCCGAAGTAACAGCGACAGGTCGTCCGACTGGCAGTGTGGAGAGCGTCGCATGATGACAAGAAAGGCCGATCAAAAACAAGCGAAAAGGTCTTCAGTGTGACCAAGATATGTGTTATCGGGGAAGGTCTGGTCTTCGTGCACGGGTTAGTCGATGTCCTTTCGGATCACGGCTATGACACGGTCTACGCCGGTGGTGCCGATGCACTAGGAAAAGCAGCCCTTCAGCACTCGCGAGCGGACATATTCCTGCTGGAATTCAGTCCGACCAACGCAGTTACCATAAAGGATCTGTCCGCTGCCATAGCCGCACGCGGTTCCGTGGTCTTGTTCGTGACTGCCGGCGGCGGTCTGTGTGACGAGGCTCGCCGGCTGCTGGGCGTAACCGTTGACGGTGTCATCGAGTGGAGCGCGACGATCGACGCCTTGGTGGAAGCGGTCAGCGTCGTCGCGCAGGGGGGCCGGTTCTCCCGTGAGGGAGTTGTGTCCGAACCCCCGCGCACTGTCGGCATATCGGGCCTATCCCCGCGTGAGCTGCAGATACTCCGCCAGGTTTCACTCGGACTCACGCACGGCCAGGTTGCCCGCGCGTTGGATATCAGCAAACATACGGTCGACACGTATGTAAAGCGGATACGGTCCAAATTAGCGGTCGGCAATAAGGCGGAGTTGACCCGAGCGGCGGTGCTCGCATCCGCCATCACGGCGGCTTCCGGACCTTGACCTCTATGACTCAGCGGTTGGCCGGGCGCTGTGAAGCTCTCCGCCGGCCGGAGATTTCTATCTGATCGTCCTGTTCATTCATCTGCGCGGCGTGGGGTACCGCCCGAGGCACTCGGGTGGGCGGAGGCTTCCATGAGTCCGCGGGGTGGTGCGGTCACTCCTTCCCGTGTCGGCGGGACGCGTCTTCTCTGGTCACGTCAGGGCGGGCAGGGCGCACAGCCGCTGCCTGCGAGTCAGGAAGGCGTCCTTCCAGGGCCAGGTGGCGCTGATCTTCAGGATGCGGCGGCGGGTTTTATCCTCCGCTGTGGGACCGGGGTGTGGTGCTGGTCCAGCTCGCGGTGGCGATCGTGCTGGGGGCGACGAGCATGCGGCAGGTCAGCGTGCCGGCCCATCAGGCCGAGGTGTTCGGGGCGCCGCCGTCGGACTCGACGGTGCGCCGGACCCTGGAGCCGATCGGAGCCGATGCGGTGCCGGCCAGGCGGATCGCACGGGCGCGGGCGAAGGTCCGCAAGCACGTCTGGGCGTTGATCGAGGCCACCGAGACAGGTTTCCCCTGGCTGGCCGTGGCGGGGAAAGTGCTGAGTGGGTGGGTGGTCATCGACATCGACGCCACGCTCATCACCGCGCATTCGCCCAAGGAAGGCGCGGCGGCCACTTCTACTCCGCTGGGGGCCTGGTGTGCCAATACCGAGGAATCGCTGGCGATGCTGCTGCGGACGGGGTCGGCCGGGTCGAACACGGCCGCAGATCACCTGGAGGTGCTGGCCGCGGCGATCGAGCAGATCCTGCCCGGTGGCGGACCAAGCTGCTGATCCGCATCGACGGCGCGGGCGCCACCCACGAGTTGCTGGAACGGTTGCAGAAGCTGAACACCACGCGGCGGACGGTCCGCTTCACCGTCGGATGGACGATCACCGATGTCGATGAGACGGCGATCGCGGCCCTGCCCGCCGACGCCTGGGAGGCGGCGCTACGCCAGGACGGCACCGTGCACCCCCACGCCGGCGTCGCCGAGCTGACCGGCGTCAACGCCCGCCGCCGACTGGAAGGTGCGCCTGCTGGTCCGCCGGGTCAAACCCTCAAGGAGGCACAAGGCCAACCTAACGGCGTTGGAGAAGAAAACCGGGTGGAAGTACTCCATCATCGCCACCAACTTCGGCCCGCGAGGGATGCGCGGCGTGCCCGGCAGCCACCAGGCGCAGTTCATCGACGTACTCCACCGCTCGCACGCGGCCGTGCCGGGCAGGACCTCGGTGGTGGGACCGATACGGGTCAGGGGCGGTCCCCAACACCGAAGGGCGGAAGTCCCCTTTTTATGGGACTCGCGGCGCCTGCATCGAGGGTGCAACCATCAAGGCACGAGAAAGAAATCGGAAAGGAGAAAGAAATGGAAACTCCGTTTGGCATGACGGTAGCGCGTCGCGATGACCAGGGTGACAAGGGTCGGCTCGACGGTGAGACCGCCGGTTCCTACAACGCGGACGAGCAGGTGTGGGTCGGCGGGCCCAACGTGACGGCCGGCACCCCCGGCTGCTCGGGTGTCTCCATCGGCGTCGGACCCATCGAGATCAGTTACGACCGAATCATCGACATGGGGCCTCCCTGCGTTTTTGGCTGAGTTCAACGCGTCGGACGGCCGGATTCTGGTCTTAGTATGCGGTTCTTCTGCATCCGTCTGATCCTTTGGCGAATCAGGCCAGAGATATAGCGGTTCCCGAGCAGTGGTGTGGGCACGGCAAGAGTCGTGCCCACACCAACGCGTTATCGAATCACAAAGCATCTAGCTGTCATTCGCCGAGCATCTGACGGACAGGGACAAGACGTGGCCGGAAACCAAATAGTCATCTTCACTAATTCTCGCGACGAGCATGCCGACGCCTTGATCAGGACCCTTAACGGTTGGGGACACGAACCCTTTCGCCTGAATACAGACGATCTACCCGCAAATGCCTATCTGGATTTCTCGCTTACAGAAGGTGGCTGGAAAGGGGGTATCCGGTTGCGCACCAATGGTCGCCGCATGCATCTGGAGGAGGTGAAATCTGTATGGGTGAGGCGGCCCTTGTCGTACAATTTTGGAGTTGAGCTAGGGCAACCTGAACACCAGTTCGCGTTTGCGGAGATTCAACATGCGATGGCTGGATTGTGGGGCTCTCTAGACTGCTTCTGGATGAGCCGGCCCAGTGCGATCCGGGCTGCTTGCTGGAAGGGTGAGCAATTGCAGCGGGCCGCCCGACTGGGATTCGATGTTCCTCGCACTCTGATCACGACTGATACGGAAGCAGTCCGTGAGTTTCATGCGGGCTCCGGCAGACGGATTATTTACAAGAGTATGGCCGGCCCATCGGCATTCACTGATATCTCTGCGCAATGGGTCGGGACGCCCATGATTCTAGATTTCCACACCACCCTTATCGAGGAGTCTGAACTGGAGAGGATCGACAATGTCGGCCTGACGCCTTGCCTATTCCAGGAGTACGTTGAGAAGGACCTGGAGCTGCGGGTCACCGTCATTGGTGACGAGGTTTTCGCAGCAGAGATCCACTCACAGGTTCGGGATGAGACGAAGATAGATTTCCGGAAGTACGAAATCGACATCCCCTACCGAAAAGCCTGCCTTCCATGGGACGTCGAGAGGCGCTGTCTGGAGTTAGTCCATAGTTACGGCCTGACCTATGGTGCGATGGATCTGATCGTTACTCCGGACGGTCGTTACGTTTTCCTCGAAAACAATCCCGTAGGTCAATTCATGTTCATAGAGCAGCGCGTGCCGGCGCTGCGAATGACTGAGGCGCTCGCCACTTGCTTGATTAGAGGATCTGACGGCCGTGAATGAACATGACATCCTTCCCGCTCTGGTGGAACTCCAACAGCTCAGTGGCAGTCCCACGATGGCTTACATTGTGGACAAGATCGAGGTCACCGATGTGGGCATCGTGTACGAGTGTCTTCGAGCCTTGGGGCGTGTCGAGAGTCTCAACCTGATTCTTTATGCCGGCGGCGGAAATGTGGATGCTGCTCGCCATATTGCACTCCTGCTCCATGAATACTGCGAGGAGCTGCGGATCCTCGTTCCCGACCACGCTCAATCGGCAGGAACCCTGTTGTGTCTAGGGGCGCACGAGCTTGTTCTTGGCACGATGGCACGTCTCGGTCCCATCGACCCCTATATTACGGCTTCTGACTCGCATGCGCCCGGTGGTCCTAATCGTATTTCCGCCGAAGACGTCCGGGCACTCACTGAAATGGCGCGCACCTGGTTCGGCCTCGATGGGCAGGCGGCGGGGAGGCATGCGCTCGAAATGATGAGTCAACGGATCTTTCCGACCACTCTCAGCTCCTTCTTCCGCGCCCACCGAAATATTCGAAACGTGGGACGAGAGCTCATCGCCTACCACCGCTCGGACCTCTCTGCAGATGAAAGGGGTCGACTAGTCGATCACCTTGTAGATGGTTATGACAGTCATACCCATGTCATCACGCCTGCCGAAGCTCAAAAACTTGGGCTGAATGTGGTGGTTCCATCTCTTCGAGAAGAGCAATTGATGTGGCGCTGTCTGCACTCCCTGCACCGATGGCTCAAGGGGGACCTGGATGAGGATGGGCAGGTAATGAAGATCATCGCCAACAGTCAGGGATTTTGTGCTGAACTGACATTGGTCGGGGTGTCGCTTAACTCTCTCGAGGGCCGGATGCCCAAACGTGTCTGGGGTATTGAGGAAAGGTCGGCCGCCACGATCTCCGGAGCGGAGGAGTGATGTGGGAACCAATAGAGGTCTATGGCCTGCTATTCAGCCGAGTGGTCGTGGGGATCATTTTCGGAATGGCGGTTTTGGCCAAGGCGAGGGACCTTTCCGCCTTCGAGAACGCCATGGTCGAGTTGATACGACTGCCGTCGAGGTACAGCCGGCTCGTCGCATTGGTAGTCATGGCGGGCGAGAGTGCTGCCGCGGCACTGATGTTTGGTAACACTCTCCTGCTGTCGCTGGGATTCGGTCTTGCTTCGACGTTGCTTCTGGCGTTTACGATTGCCCTGATCATGGCGCTTCTTCAGAAGCGACGGGTCAGTTGTGGTTGTTTTGGAAGCCATAGCCGGTCGATTTCCTTCTATGACGTGATACGAAACGTAGGCGTCCTCGGCTGTGCCCTGCTCGGTACCTTTCTTCTCTCCCTTGGGAGTGGTTCTGGAGGGGGCATTCTGGAAGGAGTCATCGCATCGACTATCGCCGCGATCTTCGTGACGCTTCTGCTGCATCTACGGGAGATCGTGCTACTCGCTCAGCCTATGCCCGGTACAAGCACTCCTTCCACACCTGGAGATCGCTGATGATCAGCACCGCAATGTTCGCCTTACTCTGGTTGATCGTGGCGGCTAATCTGATTCTGACGCTGCGGCTGACCAGCAAGCTGAGGTTCTTGCTCGACCCCTTCGCTGCACCTCCTCCGGTCCCGCTCCCTGCTGTCGGTCAACCGGCTCCGGTATTTTCCGCGCAAACTTTGACAGGTAAAACGCTTTCGCTGACGGAGTTCGCCGATCGATTTATCACGTTAGTCTTCGTGTCACCAAGCTGCTCGACCTGTCGAATCTATCTTCCTTTTCTCGGTCGGCTTCATTTGCTTGCACGCCAGGTCGGAGGCGATCTCGCGGTGGTGGTCTTCGATCAGGGTGCGGGGACACGTCAGAAAGTCGAGCGGATGCTGGAGGAGTTTGAGATAAAGGCCGATACGTTCATCGCTTCAAGTGATCACCCATTGCGGCTGGCGTATAACCCGAAGAGGGCCACTCCCTACTTCTGTCACATAGAGCGTGGCCGGATAGGCGCAACGGGAGGGGTGGGGACCGAAGCATGGCAAGCCCTTGTGCGTAAATGGCAGAATCGTGCGGAGCAGGAACTTTCTCACCTGGAAAGTGCGAGGCATCAGTGACCACTGTAGAAGTGGCTCCTCTGGAGCGGGAGCATAAAGAGCGAGGCCGGGAATCGGAGATCACTGAAGCCGACCAGGGCAGACGAGGGTCGTGGCGGTCGCTGGTGGGTCAGGTGGTCCCGTATAAAGGGATGCTGGTGCTAGGAAGCGCCCTCACCCTAATGGGAAGCTTCGCCGGTCTGGCGATGCCGATGCTGACGAAATCGACGATCGATCTGTTCGGACAGGGGGGTGCTTCCGGTGGCCCGATTTTGTGGCTGTCCGCCGCTGTGGTGATCGGGGCACTGATGTCCGCAGCAGGTCGGTTCCTGTTGGAACGAATGGGAGAAGGCGTCGTGCTGACCTCCCGCATCGACCTGGTGAATCGCATCATGCGCTTGCGGGTTCGCGATGTGGATCAGTTTAAGGCGGGTGACCTGCTCACACGGGTGAGCTCCGACACCACGCTGCTACGTTCCGTCTGTACCGAGGCATTCGCAGGGACAGCAAGCGCCGTTTTCATGTTCCTGGGTGCTTTGGCGATGATGGCGATCACGGATGCGCCACTTCTGCTGGTCACTCTGGGAGTGGTCGTCCTGGTCGGACTGATGGTCGCTCTGGTCGGCCCGAAGATCCGACGGGCAAGCCTGCGGGCTCAGGTGGCACTAGGACGGATGAACTCTACGCTGGAGCGGGTCTTGCAGGCACTTCGCACGGTCAAAGCCAGCGGGGCGGAAGGTCGGGAGATCGCCATCGTGAGCACGGCCGCGAGCGATGCACGCAACCAGGGGGTCGCGGCCATCGCGTGGAAGTCGACGGCCGGCATCGGTGCTTGGACACTGATTCAACTCGCATTTCTCGCTGTTCTCGGGGTGGGTGGAGCCCGAGTGGCTGATGGTTCGATGACGGTCTCCGCATTGATCGCATTTCTGCTGTACCTTTTCTATCTCGTTTCACCCATAGGTCAACTAATATCAAGCTACACTTTAATGCAGCAGGGGCTGGCCGCGGTGGCGAGAATCGACGAAATTAGACGGTTACCGTCCGAGTCGTCGATGGATTTCCCCGGAGTGGATGGCGAACCGCTAGGTGTGATCTTCGATAATGTGACCTTCCGCTATGCGGATAATCGGACACTTGTTCATGACGGTGTGAGCTTCGTGGCTCCTGCGGGTGGCATGACCGCTCTAGTGGGACCGTCAGGGGTAGGGAAATCCACTGTCTTCTCATTGGTCGAGAGGTTCTATGAGCCTCAGGCAGGTGTGATCACCATCGGAGGGCGAAACATTCGTGATTGGTGCTTGGGGGAATTGCGAGCCTCGCTCGGCTATGTGGAGCAGGATTCGCCGGTCCTAGAAGGCACATTTCGGGAGAATCTCACCTACGCTAATCCTGAGGCTACCGATGACGATATTCAGCAGGTGCTGACCAAAACCCGTCTCAATGATGTGGTCGATAGGCTGCCACAAGGTCTCGAGACCCCGGTTGGCAATCGAGGCGTCATGCTCTCGGGCGGTGAGCGACAGAGGATCGCCATCGCTCGGGCGCTGCTGCGCAAGCCTCGCCTACTCCTGCTCGACGAAGCGACCTCGCAGCTGGATGCCGTCAACGAGATGCGATTGCGTGAGGTGATCGCTGAGGTGGCGCGAGATACGACTGTATTGGTCGTTGCGCACCGATTGTCGACGGTCATCGGAGCGGATCGGATCATCGTCATGGAGAGCGGCCGTGTTCGCGGGGCCGGCAACCATCAGGAACTCATGGCCAGTGACGAGCTTTATCGGGAGTTGGCGACCACGCAGCTCATACCTGTCGTCTGATCAGAAGCTGATAGAGGTCACCGTTCCTGGGGGGCAGGGGCTTTCCGGTACGACCGGTGGTGCCCTACCTGTGGGCGGTCACGTGAGGGGCATGCAGGCTGCGGCAGAATTGGCCTATGGCCCTCGACCCGAAGATCGCCGAACGGCTCAAGCGCACACCCGACGGGCTGGTGCCCGCCATCGTCCAGCAGCACGACACCGGCGAGGTCCTGATGCTCGCCTGGATGGACGACGAGGCGCTGCACCGTACGCTCACCACGGGCCGGGCGACCTACTGGTCGCGCAGCCGCGGGGAGTACTGGGTGAAGGGCGACACCTCGGGGCACGTGCAGTGGGTCAGGCACGTGGCGCTCGACTGCGACGGCGACACGATCCTGCTGAAGGTCGATCAGGTGGGGGCCGCCTGCCACACCGGCGACCGCACGTGCTTCGATGCCGATGTGCTCGACTTGACCTCGCCCGCGGTGAACGCGGCCGATCCGGACCCGGGCCGGTGACGGCTTCCGACCCGGCGACGGTCCGTACGGCCCGGCGTTCGCTGATCATCTGGCTCGCCGCCTGCGCGGCGGGCGCCGGTCTCGTGCTGCTGGCGGCCGGCCGCACCTGGGCCACGGCGGCCTTCGGCCCGGAGCAGGGCCGGATCGGCGCGGGCCGGGTCGACCTCACCGGCGGCGATCTCGTGGCCTGGCTCACACCCGCCGCGCTGGCCGCGCTCGCTGCCCTGGCGGCGGTGCTGGCCGCCAGGGGCGTCGTACGGCGGATGATCGGCGTGGTGATCGCCCTGTTCGGCGTCGCGATCATCGCCGGGGCGTGGGACGGCACGCGGGCGCCGACGATCGCCGCCGCGGCCCGCGAGCACATCACGACGGCCGTGGTGTCGTCCTCCGGTTTCGCCACCACCGCGTCGCAGGTCTGGCCGGGGGCCGCCGCGGCCGGCGGGCTCATCCTGCTGGCCGGGGGAGTGACGGCGGCGATCAGAGCCGGGCACTGGCCCGGAATGTCCGGAAAGTACGACCGTCCCGGCGGCGGGGGCCGTACGCCGGGCGGGCCGGGCGGCGGTGAACGGACCGGCGAGCGGGCCATGTGGGACGCCCTCGACGAGGGCGTCGACCCCACGTCTTCATGAGATCCTGACTTTTCGCGCCTTTTGACTTTTACGTAGGTTGTGAAGTCATCGAATGGAAAAAACACAGCTCAGAAGTGGCATCCTGAAATTCATGTGAGCTACGCCATTGGAATTCTCCAACATCTAGGTCACAGATTGTCCGCACAAAGAGCTTTTGTTTAGGATTGCGCCTTCGTGTCGCTATGCTTCCCGCTACCACCTCGTGGCTGTCACGCTCCGGGCGGCCGCCGACACCAGGTGTGACCCGGGTTTGCGCCCGATCATTCCCCTAGAACAGGAGTTCCGTAATGGCATACGGCAGCGACCCGGGCTATCCCGGCGGCTACCCTCCGCCTCCGCCCGGAGGTCCCATGGGGCCGCCGCCCCCGAACAACCACCTGGTCATGGCGATCGTGACCACGGTCCTGTGCTGCCTTCCGCTGGGCGTCGTGTCCATCGTGTACGCGACACAGGTCAACTCGAAGTGGGCGGCAGGCGACTACCAGGGCGCCATGGCCGCGTCGGAGTCGGCCAAGAAGTGGTGGCTGGCCTCCATGATCACTATGATCGTGCTGGTCGTGCTGTGGTTCCTCCTCGTCGTCGTACTCGGGACGATCAGCTTCAGCACCTCCGCCTCGTTCGAGTGATGGCGGACGTCTCCGAGCGGCGCGGCGTGGACCGGGTGCGGTCCGTGCTCGCGCCGTTCGGCGTGGCCGCGGTCACCGCGGCGGCGTTCGCCTACGTCTCGGCCGTGGATCCGAACCAGCCGGGGCACTACCCCACCTGCCCGCTGCTCTTCCTCACCGGGCTCTACTGCCCGGGCTGCGGCACGCTGCGCGCGATGCACGCGCTGGGACACGCCGACGTCGTCGCCGCGATCGGATTGAATCCGCTGGCGGTCGCCACGCTGCCGTTCCTCGTTTTCTGGTGGGCCCGTTGGACGTTACGATCATGGCAGGGACGGCCCGCGCGGACAAGCCTCGCGCATCCCGCGTACCTGTGGGCGTTCCTGGCCGCCGTGATCGTGTACTGGGTGGTGCGGAATCTACCTTTCGGGCGATTCCTCGCTCCCTGAGGCTTCTTTGCAGGGGCCTGACGCGACCCGGTGGCCGAGCGGCGGGCCGCAGACCGATACCATCGCAGGGCAGGATAGAGCAGCCGACCGGAGGGACCCTTACGCCGTGAGCGTTCTCGAGGACATCATCCTGGGCGTCCGGGAGGATCTCGAAGACCGGCAGAAGACAGTGCCGCTCGACGAGCTCAAGGAGCGAGCGGCGCGTGCTCCGCAGCCCCGTGACGCGTACGCCGCGCTGGGCGGCGACCGGGTCTCGGTGATCGCCGAGGTGAAGCGGTCGAGCCCGTCGAAGGGCGCGCTCGCCGCGATCGCCGACCCGGCGGCGCTGGCGGCCGACTACGAGGCGGGCGGCGCCCACGTCATCAGCGTGCTGACCGAGCGGCGCAGGTTCGCGGGCACGCTGAGCGACCTGGCGGCCGTACGGGCCGTCGTCGACGTGCCGATCCTGCGCAAGGACTTCATCGTCACGTCCTACCAGCTCTGGGAGGCCCGGGCCCACGGCGCCGATCTCGCCCTGCTGATCGTGGCGGCCCTCGAGCAGCAGGCGCTGGTCTCGCTGATCGAGCGGGCCGAGTCGATCGGCCTGGCCCCGCTGGTCGAGGTCCACACCGAGGAGGAACTGGACCGGGCGGTCGCCGCCGGGGCCAAGATCATCGGTGTCAACGCCCGCAACCTCAAGACCCTTGAGGTGGACCGCGACGTGTTCGCCAAGCTCGCACCCAAGATCCCGGACGGGATCATCAAGATCGCCGAGTCGGGGGTGCGCGGCCCGCACGACCTGCTGGCGTACGCGCGCGCCGGCGCCGACGCGGTGCTCGTCGGTGAGAGCCTGGTCACCGGCAGGGATCCCAGGGCCGCCGTGAACGATCTGGTGACCGCCGGCGCCCACCCGGCCTCCCGCCAGGACAGCGGGCACGAGAAGCAGGCGTGACGAGAGCGCCGCGCCCGTCCGAACGGCACCGGGCGGAGCGGCCGCGTCAGACGAAGACGCACAGGCAAGGAGGCCATGTGACCGCGACGGAAGACACCCTGCTCACCTCCGCCGATCTGGCGGCAGGCGGGGCCCGCGGCGATGATCCGGACGCCCGGGGCAAGTTCGGCGTCTTCGGCGGCCGATTCGTGCCCGAGGCGCTCATCCCGGCATTGGACGAGGTGGCCGCCGAGTACGAGAAGGCGCGGAACGACCCCGCCTTCATCAGCGAGTTCGACGGCCTGCTGCGCACCTACGCCGGCCGCCCGACCACGCTGACCGAGGTGCCGCGGTTCGCCGAACACGCGGGCGGCGCGCGGATCGTGCTCAAGCGCGAGGACCTGACGCACACCGGCGCCCACAAGATCAACAATGTGCTGGGCCAGGCGCTGCTCACCAAGCGCCTCGGCAAGACGCGGGTGGTCGCGGAGACCGGCGCCGGTCAGCACGGCGTGGCCACGGCCACCGCCGCCGCCCTGATGGGCCTGGAATGCGTCATCTACATGGGCGCCGTCGACTGCGAGCGGCAGGCGCTCAACGTCGCCAGGATGAAGCTCCTGGGCGCCACCGTCGTCCCCGTCACCAACGGCAGCCAGACCCTCAAGGACGCCATCAACGAGGCGTTCCGCGACTGGGTCACCAACGTCGACCGGACGCACTACCTGTTCGGCACGGTCGCCGGCCCGCACCCGTTCCCCGAGATCGTCCGAGACTTCGCCCGGATCATCGGCGTCGAGGCGCGCCGCCAGATCCAGGAGCTCACCGGCGGGCTGCCCGACGCGGTCGCCGCCGCGGTCGGCGGCGGTTCCAACGCCATCGGCATCTTCCACGCCTTCATCGAGGACGAGGGCGTCCAGCTCCACGGGTACGAGGCCGGTGGACGCGGCGCGGACACAGAAGAGCACGCCCTGACCCTGACCACGGGCAGCATCGGCGTGCTGCACGGTTCGCGCACGTACGTCCTGCAGGACGACGAGGGCCAGACGATCGAGTCGCACTCGATCTCCGCGGGCCTGGACTACCCCGGCGTCGGCCCCGAGCACGCGTGGCTCAAGGACTCCGGCCGGGCCACCTACCACGGTGTCACCGACGACGAGGCGATGGAGGCGTTCGCGCTGCTCGCCCGCACCGAGGGCATCATCCCGGCCCTTGAGTCGTCGCACGCGCTCGCGGGCGCGCTGCGGCTCGGCCGTGAGCTCGGCCCGGAGGCGACCATCCTGGTCAACCTGTCCGGCCGCGGCGACAAGGACATGGGCACCGCGATGAAGTATTTCAACCTCTGAGCGATCAGTACCGACAAAGGCGTTTGCGATGACGACTCTCCAGGCGGTGTTCGAGAAGGCGCGGGCCGAGGACCGGGCGGCCCTGGTCGGCTATCTGCCGGCCGGGTTCCCCACCAAGGACGGCGCGATCGCCGCCGCGACGGCGATGGTCGAGGCGGGCTGCGACGTGATCGAGATCGGCCTGCCGTACTCCGATCCGCTCATGGACGGCCCGACGATCCAGGACGCGGTGCACCGGTCGCTGACCAACGGCACCCGCATCGCCGACGTGCTCCGCACCGTCGAGGGCGTGGCCAGGACCGGCGCGGCCACACTCGTCATGACGTACTGGAACCCGGTCGACCGCTACGGCGCCGAGCGTTTCGCGCGTGACCTCGCCTCGGCGGGCGGCGCGGGCACGATCACCCCCGACCTCACCCCGGAGGAGGCCGGGGCGTGGATCGAGGCGAGCGGAGCGGCCGGGATCGACACGGTCTTCCTCGTCGCGCCCAGCTCGACGGACGATCGGATCGCCAAGGTCGCCGCGTGCTGCACCGGCTTCGTCTACGCCGCCTCGCTGATGGGGGTGACCGGCGCCAGGGAGTCGGTCAGCGCCGCGGCGGAGGGACTGGTCAAGCGGACCCGCTCGCACACGGAACTGCCCGTCTGCGTCGGCCTCGGCGTCGGCACCGGCGCCCAGGCCGCCGAGGTGGCCGCCTACGCCGACGGCGTGATCGTGGGCTCCGCCTTCATCCGCCGCCTCCTCGACGCCCCGGACGAGGCGTCCGGCCTCGCCGCGCTCCGCGAGCTCGCCCGCGAGCTCGCCGGAGGCGTACGGCGCTGAGCGCGCGTCGCTGACCGGGCCGGCGTTCCCGATCGGGCCGGCATTCCTGATCGGGAACGGCTTTCGCCGTCAGGGAAAGGCCCTGCTTACCACGCGCTTATCCAGCACATGGTGGGCTTGGCTCCCGGTACTGTTCAGTGGGGTTGCCTAACCGGGCGAGGAGACAATGGTTCAGCTGGCATCCGGCTCACGCGTGTCCGATCGGTCACGTTCCGTGCATCTGGTGTTGTCGTGGGTGACGACGGCGGCCCGGCTCGTGCTGGGCGGCGTGCTCCTCGTCGCGGGCGCGCTCAAGATCGGTGCGCCGGCGACGTCGGTGCAGGCGGTCCGCGCCTACGAGCTGCTGCCCGAGTCCCTCGTCCAGATCGTGGGCTACGGCCTGCCGGTGGTCGAGATCGTCATCGGAGCGCTGCTGATCGTCGGGCTGCTCACCCGGGTGTCCGCGGTGATCTCCGGCCTGGTGATGGCCGCTTTCGTCGTCGGGATCGCCTCGGCCTGGGCCCGCGGACTGCGGATCGACTGCGGCTGCTTCGGCGGCGGCGGGCAACTCGCCGACGGACAGGATCCGAACTATCTCTGGGAACTCCTGCGGGACTTCGGGCTGCTGGCGTGTGCCGCCTGGATCGTGGCCAGGCCGCCGGGCCGTCTCGCGTTGGACTCCGTGCTCGGCCTGACGGGTTCTCCGAAGCCGGACGAGGAGAACGACGGTCCCGATGACGCGGGCGATCCCAGTAGTGAGAACGGCAGTCAGGGAGAGACTTCGTGAGCAAGCGGACGAGCGAGGCGGCCAGGGCACGCATCGCGGCACAGCGTGAGGCCTACCGCAAGCAGGAGCAGCGCAGGCGGATCACCATGGTCGTGACGGTGGCGGTGGTCGCCGTCGTCGCCGTCGGGATCGGGTGGTGGTCGGTCGCGCAGAGCAGGTCGGAGGAGCTCGCCGGGGATCTGTCGCCGGTCACGGTGCAGTCGGACGGCACCGTCGTGATGGCCAAGCCCGGGGTCACCGCCCCGGTGGTCGACGTCTACGAGGACTACCAGTGCCCGGCCTGCCGGCAGATGGAGGAGACCAGCGGCGCGACGCTGAAGAACCTCGCCACGGAGGGCAAGGCCAAGGTCGTCTACCACATGATCACGATCTTCGGCCAGGAGCCGACCAAGGGCAACTCGCTGCGCGCCTCGTCGGCCGCCCGGTGCATCGCGGACGGCGACAAGTGGCTCGCCTACCACGAGAAGCTCTACAAGAACCAGCCGTCCGAGTCGGTGAACGGCTTCACGCTCGACGATCTCGTGAAGTGGGGCAAGGAGGTCGGCGTCACAGACTCGGGGTTCGAGAGCTGTGTGCGCGGTCAGCAGAAGACCGCCGAGCACCAGGAGTACAGCAACAAGATCCTGAGCGCGCAGAAGATCACGGGAACGCCCACCGTGATGGTCAACGGCAAGCCGCTCGACTCCAACACCGCGTTCGTGCCGAGCGCCCTGCGGGACGCCATCGTCAACGCGGCCAAGGGCTGATCCACATGAGTGCCGCGGTACGCGACGAATCGGCTCCCTCTTACGGTAACGTCACCTGACATGCCCCTCCTCGCCTCGATTCCCAGCCCGTCGCAAGGGGTCTGGAATATCGGCCCCATCCCGATCAGGGCCTATGCGCTGTGCATCGTGCTCGGCGTCGTCGCCGCCGTCTGGATCGGGGAGCGTCGGTGGCGCGCCCGGGGTGGCGAGCCCGGTGCCATCACCGACCTCGCCGTCTGGGCCGTGCCGTTCGGTCTCGTCGGAGGCCGGCTCTACCACGTCATCACCGACTGGCAGATCTACTTCGGATCGGAGGCGCCCAAGCGGCCGATCGACGCGCTGTTCATCTGGGAGGGCGGTCTCGGCATCTGGGGCGCGATCGCCCTCGGCGGGCTCGGCGTCTGGATCGCCTGCCGCCGTCGCGGCATCTCGTTCTCCGCGGTCGCCGACACCGTCGCCCCCGGCATCGCCGTCGCCCAGGCCATCGGCCGGCTGGGCAACTACTTCAACCAGGAACTGTTCGGCGGGCCGACCGACCTGCCCTGGGGACTCCAGATCGATCCGGGCCGCCCCGGCACCGTGCCCGGCGTCGACACCTACCACCCCACGTTCCTCTACGAGCTGCTGTGGAACCTCGCGCTCGCCGGGCTGCTCGTGCTGGCCGGCAGACGGTTCACCCTGCGCCATGGCCGCCTCTTCGCGCTGTACGTCGCCGGTTACACGCTGGGCCGATTCTGGATCGAGGGCCTGCGGGTGGACCCCGCGCACGAGATCCTCGGCCTGCGGCTGAACCAGTGGACCTCGGTGGTCATCTTCGTCGCGGCCATCGCGTACTTCTGGCTGGCCCGGGGCAGGAGCGGCGCCGAGCCACTGGGCACGACGGCATCCGCCGACGACCCGGACGACGGCGGTACGGCAGAGGGCGGTACGTCGGAGGGCGGTACCGAAGGCAATGGTCCGGCCGCATCCGACACGGGCACATTCGACGCGGGCACGTCCGACGCGGGCACGTCCGATCGGGAGGACGACGCCACCGGCGGAATCTCCACGACGGCGGACGGCGAGGCCGGTAAGCGATGACGTCCGGAGCCGGCGTGGGGGCGCGGGCCGAGGTGCACCACAGACACCGTGACGTGACCGGAGGCTGGTTACGTCCGGCGGTGTTCGGCGCGATGGACGGCCTGGTCTCCAACTTCGCCCTCATCGCGGGTGTGGCGGGCGGCACCGCCGACCCCAAGATCATCGCACTGGCGGGTGTGGCCGGTCTGGCCGCCGGCGCGTTCTCCATGGCCGGCGGCGAATACGTGTCGGTCGCCAGCCAGCGGGAGTTGGCGCTGGCCGAGCTGGAGGTCGAACGCCGGGAGCTGGAGCGCCACCCTGAGGCCGAGGAGGACGAGCTCGCGCTGCGTTACGAGGCGCGCGGCGTCGAGCCGGAGACGGCCAGGGAGGTCGCCAGGCAGATCTCGCGCGACCCGGAGCAGGCGCTGGCCGTGCACGCCCGGGCCGAGCTGGGCGTCGATCCCCACGACCTGCCCTCACCGGTGCTCGCCGCCGGCTCCTCGTTCCTGGCGTTCGCCGTGGGTGCGCTGATCCCGCTCCTGCCGTACCTGCTGGGCGTCGGCGGACTGTGGATCCCGGCGGTCATCTCGATGACGGCGCTGTTCGGCGCCGGGGCGCTGGTCTCCCTGGTGACCGCGCGGAGCTGGTGGTGGAGCGGGCTGCGCCAGCTCGTCGTCGGCGCCGCGGCTGCGACCCTGACCTGGGGACTCGGCACGCTCATCGGAGCCGCCGCACTATGACGAGGCGCAAGCGCCGGCCGTCCGCGCCGGTCGAGCGGTGGGGCTTCCTCGCGGAGCTCGGACTCACCGCCGGACAGCAGCGGATGGTGGTCTGGGGTGGTTCCGTCCTGGGCGTCCTGCTGGCGGCTCTGCTGCTCACGCTGCTGATCGACAAGGTCGCCGGCGGGGAGGAGACACCGGCCAGGGGAGCCGGGAGCGTCCTGGGGGAGGGGCGGCCGGAGACCTACCAGGCGTGGCCGTCGCCCAGGGAGTTCAAGCCGATCGCGGACCGGAAGGCCGACAGTGCGCCGCTGACCCTGCGAGAGGTCTTCGGCGCGCGTGCGGTCACCGCCGGGAAGATCACCTTGAAGCGGATCGCGACCCAGGCGGACCCCGGCTGTTCGGGAGCCGTCTGGGGGAGCGGCCTGCGCGACCTGCTGGCCAAGGCCGGGTGCAGGCAGGCGCTGCGGGGTCTCTACCGGAGCGCGGACGGCGCCTACGTGGCTCAGTACACGCTGTTCGACCTCGCCGACGTCCGGGCCGCCAACGGCGTGGTCGACGACCTGAAGTCGACGTACCTGGGCGGCTGGACGCTGCCGCTCGAGCAGGGCAGGGCGGCCTTCCAGGGATACAGCGAGGCGAGCGGTCACGCGATGGGACACTACGCCGGTCTGGTGTGGGTCGCCCGGGCCGACGGCGCCGAGCCGGGGGAGCGCGACGACTTCGTCATGCTCGGCCTGGCCGTCCGCGACGTCGAGAAGGGGCTCTACCGCCGGATCGTCGCCGTCGCGGGGCTGCCGTCCGTGGCGCCCGACCCGGGATCGGCCGACGACAGGCCCCAGCCGCCCGAGCCCACCCCCACCGACCCCTCACTCACCCCGTGATCTTGCGATTGCTCGCAGCGGGTGCGGCTGACCTGCACTGATCGCTTCCGTGATCTTGCGGAAACTCGCAGCAGGCGGGATTCACCCGCGGTGCGGCCGTTCGTGATCTCGCAGTGGCGGGCCGGGTGTCGTCCCCGTCGGTGGGCCGGGAGAGCCGCCTGCTACGTGAGTTCGGCGGCGGCCGGCAGAGTGCGCGAGACGGCGGCGGAAAGGGTGGCGAGGCGGTGGAGCGGCGCCTCCAGGAGGGTGAGGTCGCCCGCCCACGGGGCCGCCTCCTCGATCGCGGCCCTGGCCTGCTTCTTGGTCGATCCGGTCCGCCCGGTCAGCGCCTCCCGCCAGACGTTGACGATCTTGCCGTGCGCGCTGTCCATGATCCGCCGGACGATCGCGTCGGCGCCGTCCGCCGGTGGCGGGAGCCGTACGGCGTCGAGCAGGTGCGCGTCGCCGCCGAGGCGGCGTACGGCGATGTCGTAGACGGGGGCGAGCAGCGCGGCGAGCGCGTCGCCGGGCGGCCGGGTGAGCAGCACCCGCACGTGCCGCGCCCTGGTCGCGAGCAGCAGACGGGGCAGCGCCGCCTCCAGCCCGGACGGTACGGCGATCGCCACCCGCTCGGGATCGGCGGCGTACGGCTTGGCCAGCAGTGTGGCGAGCCTCGTCCGGGGGGTGGCGGGCAGCGGTCCGCGCGGCCAGTCCCCGGCGAGCAGGCCGGGTTCGAAGCCGTCCAGGATCTCGTTCACGACCCCGTCCGCGGCCGCTGCCGCCTGGGCGGACGCCGACTCGACGGCCTGGGGTCCCTGGGTGTAGATCGCGGTGGTGGTGTGATCGCCGGCCCGGTCGGTCAGTGCGGCCACGGCGGGCCAGGTCTTGGTGGTCGGCCGAAGGACGTAGAGATCCGCCGCGCTGCCGATGGCCTCTGCCCCGTGATATCGGTTGAAATCCGGAAATATTGCCTCGTTTAGCAAATTAAGGGCAAGTAAGGCTTTCTGTACTTTGAGGGCGAGTGCCGGTGTGCGTTCGGACGCGCCGTAGGCGACCAGGATCCGGCCCTGCTCCCGGTCGCGCAGGCCCTCGGCGGCCCGCGCGGCGAACAGTCCGATGCCCTCGGGCGTGTAGGGCGGATCGGTGATCGCGAGGTCGGCTCGGCCGCGCAGTGACGGCGGCAGGCCCAGCCGCAGATCGGTCCACCGGGTGCGCACACCGAGATCCTGCCGGTCGATGTAGGCGAGGATCCGGTCGTCGATGTCGGCCACCGCGACCTCCACCTCGGGGTGGATCATCCGTACGGCCAGGCAGGTCAGGTCGTGGTCGCCCACGCACAGCAGGCGGGCGCCGGGCAGCCAGAACCGCTCGCCGAGCAGGAGGGCCCGGCGCAGCACGGTCTCCGCCGTGGCGGAGACATGATCGAGCGCGTGACGTCCCCGGGGCGCCTCGTCGATCAGGGTCTCCAGTCGCCGCAGGACCTCGACGTACCGTCCTTGCCGGGGACTAATGTGCCAATAGTCCGAAATGTTGTCATTAGCGCCTTGATGATACGCTTTAAGGGTATTTATCTGATCGGTCGGGATGCGGAAGCGGTCGCCGCTGTGCTCAAGGGGGAGCGCACGCAGCAGCGCCTCGACCGTACGCCGCGAGGTCGCGGTCTCCCGGACCAGATCGGCCAGGCTCCACCAGCGTCCGTCGCTCAGCAGTGCGACGGCCCTGCGCAGGCGGCGGCCGTCCACGCCCGCCTTGGTCATCAGGTCGTCGAGCGCATCGAGTCCGGACATGCGGCAACTGTATCCGGGACATCGGCCGATCGAAGTTTCGCGAACCAGTCTGAAAGGAACTATCAAGTCACGTAACCCTGAGAGAGCCGCCGGGAGACCGTGCGGTACCCTCAACCCACTCCACAACCGCAGCAGGGCCAACGTCGTCCCTCTGTTCCAGCAGAAGCAGACGACGGGAGGAACTCCATGCCTGCTGCTCGCCGCGGCTTCCCGAAGCCACAGGGACTCTACGACCCGGCGAACGAACACGACGCCTGTGGCGTCGCCATGGTGGCCGACGTGACCGGCCGCCGCAGCTACGACATCATCGCCAACGCGCTGACCGCACTGCGCAACCTCGATCACCGAGGAGCCAGCGGAAGCGAGCCCGACACCGGCGACGGTGCGGGCATCCTCACCCAGATCCCCGACGCGTTCTTCCGTGAGATCCTCGCCGATCTGGGGTGGCACAGCGAGCTGCCGCCCGAGGGCGCGTACGCCGCCGGTACGGCGTTCCTACCGGTCGACGAGCGGGCACGCGAGACGGCGGTCCGGCTGATCGAGGAGATCGCGGCCGAGGAGGGTCTCACCGTCCTCGGCTGGCGCGACCTTCCGGTCGACGCCTCGCTCCCCGGGGCCGGGGCGCGGGCGGTCATGCCGTTCTTCCGCCAGCTCTTCGTCAGCGCACCGGGCGGTGAGACCGGCCTCGATCTGGACCGCGCCGTCTATCCCCTGCGCAAGCGGGCCGAGCACGAGGCCGACGTCTACTTCGCCTCGCTGTCCAGCAGGACCATCGTCTACAAGGGCATGCTGACCTCTCCCCAGGTCGAGCCCTTCTTCCCCGACCTGTCCGACGAGCGGTACGTCACGGCGATCGCGCTGGTCCATTCGCGCTTCTCCACCAACACCTTCCCCTCCTGGCCGCTCGCCCACCCCTACCGCTACATCGCGCACAACGGCGAGATCAACACGGTCAGGGGCAACCGCAACTGGATGCGCGCGAGGGAGGCGATGCTCGCCACCGGCCTCATCCCCGGCGACCTGCGACGGCTGTTCCCGATCTGCGACCCGGACGGCTCGGACACCGCGTCGTTCGACGAGACGCTGGAGCTGCTCCACCTGGGCGGCCGGTCGCTCCCGCACGCCGTGCTCATGATGATCCCCGAGGCGTGGGAGAACCACGCGGAAATGGATCCGGCCCGCCGCGCCTTCTACGAGTTCCACTCAACGCTGATGGAGGCCTGGGACGGACCTGCGTCGATCACGTTCTCCGACGGCACACTGGTCGGCGCGGTGCTCGACCGCAACGGCCTGCGGCCCGGCCGGTTCTGGGTGACCGAGGACGGCCTGGTCGTGCTCGCCTCCGAGGCGGGCGTGCTCGCCGACATCCCCCAGGACAGGGTCGTGCGCAAGGGCCGGCTCCAGCCGGGCCGGATGTTCCTCGTCGACACCGCACGCGGCCGGATCGTCGAGGACGACGAGATCAAGGCCGAGCTCGCCGCGGCCGAGCCGTATGGCGACTGGCTGCACGCGGGCCTGGTCCGCTTCGAGGAGCTGCCCGAGCGCGAGCACGAGCACCCCACCCACGAGGCGCTGGTCAAGCGGCAGCAGACCTTCGGCTACACCGAGGAGGAGCTGCGCGTCCTGCTGGCGCCGATGGCCAGGACCGGCGCCGAGCCGATCGGCTCGATGGGCACCGACACCCCGCTCGCCGTGCTCAGCGAGCGGCCCAGGCTGCTGTTCGACTACTTCAGCCAGCTCTTCGCGCAGGTCACCAACCCCCCGCTGGACGCGATCCGCGAGGAGCTCGTCACCTCCCTGCAGTCCACGATCGGCCCCGAGGGCAACCTGCTGGAGCCCGGCCCGGTCTCCTGCCGCCGCCTGGTGCTGCCGTACCCCGTGATCGACAACGACGAGCTCGCGAAGATCGTGCACATCAACGACGAGGGCGCGCTGCCGGGCTTCCAGCCGTACGTCGTGTCCGGCCTGTTCGACGCGGCGGGTGGCGGACGGGCCCTGGTCGACAGGCTGGCGGAGATCCGCGCCGAGGTCTCGGCGGCGATCGCCGACGGCGCGCGGATCATCGTGCTGACCGACCGCGGTTCCTCCCGCGATCGCGTGCCGATCCCGTCGCTGCTGCTCACCGGCGCGGTGCACCACCACCTCATCCGGGAGAAGACACGCACCAGGGTCGGCCTGGTCGTCGAGACCGGCGATGCCCGCGAGTGCCACCACATGGCCCTGCTCATCGGGTACGGCGCGAGCGCGGTCAACCCCTACCTCGCCATCGAGACCGTCGAGGCCATGGCGATGGAGGGCGGCTCCGCCACCGGCGGGCACGGCCTCGACCCGGCCAGGGCCGTACGCAACCTGATCAAGGCGTACGGCAAGGGCGTCCTGAAGATCATGTCCAAGATGGGCGTCTCCACGGTCGCCTCCTACACGGGGGCGCAGATCTTCGAGGCGCTCGGCCTCGGCGCCGAGGTCGTCGACGAGTGTTTCACCGGCACGACCTCGCGTCTCGGCGGCGTCGGCTTCGACGTACTGGCCAGGGAGGCGCTGGAGCGGCACGCCCGCGCCTACCCGCGCGCGGAGAACGCGCACCGGCGACTGGACGTCGGCGGGGAGTACCAGTGGCGGCGCGAGGGCGAGCCGCACCTGTTCGACCCCGAGACGGTCTTCAAGCTGCAGCACTCCACCCGGACCCGGCGGTACGAGATCTTCAAGGAGTACACCTCGCTCGTCGACGGGCGGTCAGAACGGCTGATGACGCTGCGCGGGCTGTTCAAGCTGCGGCCGGCGGCCGAGCCCGTGCCGATCGACGAGGTCGAGCCGGTCGAGTCGATCGTGCGGCGGTTCTCCACCGGCGCGATGTCGTACGGCTCGATCTCGCGGGAGGCGCACGAGACGCTGGCGATCGCGATGAACCGGCTCGGCGCGAAGTCGAACACCGGCGAGGGCGGCGAGGAGCCCGAGCGGCTGTACGACCCCGAGCGCCGGTCGGCGATCAAGCAGGTGGCCTCCGGCCGGTTCGGCGTGACCAGTGAATACCTGGTCAACGCCGAGGATCTGCAGATCAAGATGGCCCAGGGGGCCAAGCCCGGCGAGGGCGGCCAGCTGCCCGGCCACAAGGTGTACCCGTGGATCGCCAGGACCAGGCACTCCACCCCCGGCGTCGGCCTCATCTCGCCGCCGCCGCACCACGACATCTACTCCATCGAGGACCTGGCCCAGCTCATCCACGACCTCAAGAACGCCAACCCGCGGGCCCGCGTCCACGTGAAGCTGGTCGCCGAGGTCGGGGTCGGCACGGTCGCCGCCGGGGTCAGCAAGGCGCACGCCGACGTCGTGCTCATCTCCGGCCACGACGGCGGCACCGGCGCCTCGCCGCTGACGTCGATCAAGCACGCGGGCGCCCCCTGGGAGCTCGGCCTGGCCGAGGCCCAGCAGACGCTGCTGCTCAACGGCCTGCGCGACCGCATCGTCGTCCAGACGGACGGCCAGCTCAAGACCGGCCGCGACGTGATCGTCGCCGCGCTGCTCGGCGCCGAGGAGTACGGCTTCGCCACCGCGCCGCTGGTGGTCTCCGGCTGCGTGATGATGCGGGTCTGCCACCTCGACACCTGCCCGGTGGGAGTGGCCACGCAGAACCCCGAGCTGC
Source organism: Sphaerimonospora mesophila (assembly GCF_001417795.1). NCBI lineage: Bacteria > Bacillati > Actinomycetota > Actinomycetes > Streptosporangiales > Streptosporangiaceae > Sphaerimonospora > Sphaerimonospora mesophila. The sequence continues at coordinate 24,193 of NZ_BCBX01000049.1, forward strand.
GCAGGCGGTTCAGCGGAAGGCCCGAGTTCGTGGTGAACTTCTTCGAGTTCATCGCGCAGGAGGTGCGCGAATACCTCGCCCTGCTCGGCCACCGGTCGCTGGACGAGGTCATCGGCCGGTCCGACCTGCTCGACACCGCCGCCGCCGTCGACCACTGGAAGGCCGCGGGCCTGGACGTGTCGCCCATCCTGCACCGGCCCGACCTTCCGGAGGGCATCCCTCTGCGCAGGGTGGCCGAGCAGGACCACGGGCTCGACAAGGCCCTGGACAACACGCTGATCCAGCTCGCCGAGGGCGCGCTGGCCGGCGGCGACCGGGTCACGCTCGAGCTGCCCATCCGCAACGTCAACCGCACGGTCGGCACCATGCTGGGTCACGAGGTGACCAGACGGTACGGCGCCGGCGGGCTGCCCGACGACACGATCGACGTGACGTTCACCGGGTCGGCGGGCAACTCCTTCGGCGCGTTCGTGCCCCGCGGTGTCACGCTGCGGCTCGTCGGCGACGCCAACGACTACCTCGGCAAGGGCCTGTCGGGCGGCCGCCTGGTCGTCCGGCCGCACCCCGCCGCGCCGTTCGCCGCGGAGACGCAGGTCATCGCCGGGAACGTCGGCCTGTACGGCGCCACCTCCGGAGAGGTGTTCGTCCGCGGCGTCGCGGGCGAGCGGTTCTGCGTGCGCAACTCCGGCGCCACCGCCGTCGTCGAGGGCGTGGGCGACCACGGCTGCGAGTACATGACCGGCGGCCGGGTCGTCGTGCTCGGGCCGACCGGCCGCAACTTCGCGGCCGGCATGTCCGGCGGCATCGCGTACGTGCTCGATCTCGAGCCCGGGCGGGTCAACCGCGAGATGGTCGAGGTCGAGCCGCTGGACGAGGCGGACGCGGAGTTCCTGCGCGAGATCGTCGGCAGGCACCTGGCGGAGACCGGGTCCGCGGTCGCGTCCGCGCTGCTCGCCGACTGGGACGCGGCACTCACCAGAGTAGGAAAGATCATGCCGTCGGACTACCGGCGCGTCCTGCGGGCCCGGGCCGCGGCCGAGGCCGAGGGCAGGGACGTCGACCAGGCCGTCATGGCCGCGGCGCACGGATAAGGGGGCAACAACCGATGGCCGACCCGAAGGGTTTCCTGGCGCACGGGCGCGAGCTGCCGGCCCGCCGCCCTGTCGACGTCCGCATCCGCGACTGGCGTGAGGTCTACGAGGACTTTCCCCCGGCCGCGCTGTCCCTGCAGGCGTCCCGATGCATGGACTGCGGCATCCCGTTCTGCCACAACGGCTGCCCGCTCGGGAACCTCATCCCCGAGTGGAACGACCTCGTCTACCGCGACGACTGGAGAGAGGCGGCCGAGCGGCTGCACGCCACCAACAACTTCCCGGAGTTCACCGGCCGGCTGTGCCCGGCCCCGTGCGAGACGGCCTGCGTCCTCGGCATCAACTCCGACCCGGTCACGATCAAGCGGGTCGAGGTCGAGATCGTCGAGCGGGCCTTCGCCGAGGGCTGGGTCGCTCCGCTGCCGCCGGCCGTGAAGACCGGCCGCCGGGTGGCCGTGGTGGGCTCCGGCCCGGCCGGCCTGGCCGCTGCCCAGCAGCTCACCCGGGCGGGGCACGACGTGGTGGTGTTCGAGCGGGCCGACCGCGTCGGCGGCCTGCTCCGCTACGGCATCCCCGAGTTCAAGATGGAAAAGCGCCACCTCGACCGCCGTCTCGCGCAGATGGCGGCCGAGGGCACAGAGTTCCGCACCTCGGTGAACGTGGGCGTGGACGTCACCGCGGCCCGGCTGCGGGAGGAGTACGACGCGGTCGTGCTCGCGGGCGGCGCCACGGCCTGGCGTGACCTGCCGGTGCCCGGACGCGGGCTCGGCGGGATCCACCAGGCGATGGAGTACCTCCCGCCGGCCAACCGCGACCTGGACGCCTCGCCGATCTCCGCACGCGGCAGGCACGTCGTGGTGATCGGCGGCGGGGACACCGGAGCCGACTGCGTCGGCACGGCGATCCGCCAGGGAGCGGCCTCGGTCACCCAGCTCGAGATCATGCCGATGCCTCCGGCGGCCCGTACGGCCGGGCAGCCGTGGCCGACGTTCCCGATCCTGTTCAAGATGGAGAGCGCCCACGAGGAGCTGGCGGCCCGGGGCGGCGAGCGGGTCTACGCTGTGTCCACCACCGAGTTCGTCGGCGACGCCGAGGGCAGGGTCAGGGCGCTGCGGCTGGTCGACGTCGAGGGCCCGGCCACCGGGTTCCGGCCGATCCCCGGCACCGAGCGGGAGATCCCCGCCGAGCTGGTCACGCTCGCCATGGGCTTCCTCGGCCCGGAGAAGGGACCGCTGCTCACCGATCTGGCGGCGCTCGCGCCGGGAGACTTCTTCGACGCGAGGGGCAACGTGGCGAGGAACGCCTCCTACGAGACGGCGGTCGACGGCGTCTTCGTGGCCGGTGACATGGGCCGCGGGCAGTCGCTGATCGTCTGGGCGATCGCGGAGGGCCGATCGGCCGCGGCCGCCGTGGATCGGCGGCTCAGCGGAGGGACGGCGCTGCCCGCTCCGATCCCGCCCACCGCACGTCCGTTGGTTTAGCTGTAGAAAATAGGACATATTCAGATTCAGGCAGTCGGAAGCGTCCGGCTGCCTGAAGAGTGCAGGAGCCGAAACGGGGGGGATCGGTGAACGCACGCGGACGTCTCGCCGCGATGGCCGTCTCGATGACGCTGGTGGGCGCGATCGGCGCGACGGCCTGTGCCGGGCCCGACCCGGCCGATCACGCGGCGGGCGCCGCCCAGCCCTCCTCCAGTGCCTCCGAGTCGGAACCGGCCGTCCGGGCCGGCCGATATCTGGTGTTCTACGCCGACGGGGGCAAGGACGCGGCGACCCGTGCCGTGACGGCCGCCGGCGGCGCCGTGATCGGCGGTGACGACCGGCTCGGCTACCTGATGGTGCGCACCGACGCGCCCGAGCGGATCGGGGCGGATCGGGCCGTCGTCGGCGTCTCCCTCGACCGGCCCGTCGGCAGGGTCTCCGCCGTTCCGGCGGCGGCCCCGCCGTACGCGCGGTCGGGCTCACGGGGGCCGTCGGCCGTACGGACGACCGCGCACGGGCGGCGGGCGACGCAGGAGGAGCCGCTGGCGGACCGCCAGTGGGACATGAAGATGATCGGCGCCACTCCGGACGGGTCGTACGGCAAGGCCAGGGGGAGCCGCAAGGTCCTGGTGGGCATCATCGACACCGGCGTCGACGGGAGGCATCCCGACATCGCCCCCAACTTCAACCGCGAGCTCAGCCGCAACTTCGTCGTGGACGAGCCGAACGACCCGAACGGCAAGAAGCTCGACGGCCCGTGCGAGCATCAGAGCTGCAAGGACCCGGCCGACGTGGACGACGACGGGCACGGCACGCACGTCGCCAGCACCATCGGCTCGCCGCTCAACGGCATCGGCATCGGCGGCGTGGCCCCCGACGTGTCGCTGGTCAACCTGCGGGCGGGCACCGACTCGGGTTACTTCTTCCTCAAGCCGACGATGGACGCCCTGGCGTACGCCGGGGACGTGGGCGTCGACGTCGTCAACATGAGCTTCTACGTCGACCCGTGGGCGTTCAACTGCACCGCCAACCCGCAGGACTCGCCGGTCGAGCGCCTGGACCAGAAGGGCGTCGTCGAGGGCATGCGCCGGGCGCTCGCCTACGCCCGCGAGCGAGGCGTGACACTGATCACCGCGATCGGCAACAGCGGCACCGACCTCGGCCGGCCGAAGAAGGACACGACCAGCCCCAACTACCCGCTGGACAAGCAGCGCGACCGTAAGATCGACAACACCTGCCTCAACGTCCCGGCCGAGCTCGACGGCGTGATCTCGGTCACGGCGGTCGGGCCGAGCGGGCGCAAGTCCGCCTTCTCCGACTACGGGATCGAGCAGGCCGACATCGCGGCGCCCGGCGGCGACCTGTTCGACGGCGGGACCGAGCTCAAGGGCGCGCGGCGGGAGATCCTGGCCGCCGCCCCGGAGAGCGTGCTGCGGGCGAAGGGCTCGATCGGCAAGGACGGCCGCCCGAAGGACGCCTCGGTGATCCGCGACTGCCGGGGCGGCACATGCTCCTACTACCAGTATCTGGAGGGCACCTCGATGGCCGCCCCGCACGCGACCGGGGTCGCCGCGATCATCATCGGCAGGTTCGGCAAGCCGGGCAAGGGCGGGGTCCACATGGACCCGGCGCAGGTCGAGAAGCTGCTGTACGCCTCCGCCGTGCAGAAGGCCTGCCCCGCGTCCCGCGCCTACAAGTACGGCCCGGACGACACCCAGGTCTGCGAGGGCGACGCGGCCAGGAACGGCTTCTTCGGCCGCGGCGTGGTCAACGCCGCCCGCGCCGCCACCATCGCGCAGTGACCGGGCTGACGGGGTGGAAAGCCCGGTGGAAGCGGGCCGCGAGGAGTAGCGTGGTCAGAGCAAGATGTGATGACGCCGTGCCGCCATCGGGCCGGATGGGTGAACTCCCTGGTGAGAGACCGTGAATACTCGGCGACGCATGTGCCTGCCGTCACATGAAGTGGTCTGTACCAATTAGGGTAGTACTTGTGAGTCGTCGAGCTAAGATCGTCTGCACCCTGGGTCCCGCCTCCTCATCGCCCGAACGTCTGCGCGAGCTCATCCTCGCCGGCATGAACGTGGCCCGATTCAACCTTTCCCACGGCAGCCACGAGCTGCACAGGGAGATCCTGGACCGGGTCAGGGCCGCCGCGGAGGAGTTGGGACGTCCCGTCGGCGTCCTCGCCGACCTGCAGGGCCCCAAGATCCGCGTCGGCCGCTTCGCCTCCGGTCCCGTACGGCTCGGCTACGGCGACGTCTTCACGATCACGACGGAGGACGTCCCGGGGGACCGAGAGATGGTCTCCACGACGTACGAGGGACTGCCCGGTGACGTCAGTCCGGGCGACACCGTGCTGGTCGACGACGGCCGTCTCAACCTTGAGGTGACCGCCGTGGACGGGCCACGCGTGGTCACCCGCGTGATCGTCGGCGGCATGATCTCCGACAACAAGGGCCTCAACCTGCCCGGGGTCGCCGTGAGCGCGCCCGCGCTCACCGAGAAGGACGAGAGGGACCTGCGCTGGGCGCTGCGCACCGGGTTCGACCTGATCGCCCTGTCGTTCGTCCGGTCGCCGGACGACGCGCTGCTGGTCAAGAAGATCATGGATGAGGAGGGCGTCCATCTGCCCCTCCTCGCCAAGATCGAGAAGCCGCAGGCCGTCGAGCACCTCGAAGAGATCGTCGACGCGTTCGACGGCGTGATGGTCGCGCGCGGCGACCTCGGCGTGGAGCTTCCGCTGGAGCAGGTGCCGATCGTCCAGCGCCGGATCATCGAGCTGTGCCGCGAAAAGGCCCACCCGGTCATCGTGGCCACCCAGATGCTCGACTCGATGATGAACGCCCCGCGCCCGACCCGCGCCGAGGCCTCCGACGTCGCCTACGCCGTCATGGACGGCGCCGACGCGGTGATGCTGTCGGGTGAGACCTCGGTCGGCAACTATCCGGTCGATTCTGTCGCCACCATGCACCGCATCGCCATCGCGGCGGAGAGCACGAGCCTGGAGGCCACGCACACCCTGGATCGCCTGCCGGAGACCACCGGTGGCGCCATCGCCCGCGCGGCGGCGGAGGTGGGCGCGATCGTCAAGGCCAAGGCCCTCGTGGCGTTCACGATGTCCGGTGAGACCGCCCGTCGCCTGGCCCGCTACCGCTCGCCGATCCCGCTGCTCGCGCTGACCTCCAACCCGCAGGTGTGCGGCCAGCTCGCGCTGACGTGGGGGGTGGAGACCTTCGAGGTCCCGTTCGTCCACCACACCGACGACATGGTCCGTCAGGTCGAGGCGTCGCTGCTGTCGCTCGGCCGGTGTGAGAAGGGCGACAAGGTGGTGATCGTCGCCGGCTCCCCGCCCGGCACGCACGGGTCCACCAACGCCCTGCGGGTCCACACCATCGGCTCGGCGGTCGCCCACCCCGGGTGATCACCCGGCCCACTGGGACGCCCGGGACAGCCGGGACAGCGGGGGCGTCGGACACCCGGGCACGGGACATCTGGAACACCGGGCGGTCGGGGAAACCCCCTTGATGACCGCCGACTCCTGGTAAAGCATGGCAGTGCGAGCCGTCTGATCCTGTCCATGCACCGGGGGGAGCGCCACGGAGACGATGCGCGAGCGGCCCGGATCCGGGCCCGACACCCGCCGCCCCTTATGGCACTCGCTGTGGCGGCTGCGGTCCTATCTGCGGCCGTACACGCGGATCATGATCGTGTCCTGGGTCGCCGCCTTCCTCGGCATCGCCGCGGGCACGGTCATCCCGCTCGTCGGCAAGGAGATCATCGACGGTCCGGTGGCCCAGGGCGACCGCGCCGCGCTGCTCCCGCTCGGGCTGCTCGCCCTCGGCCTCGGCGTCGCCGAGGCCGTGCTCACCTTCGTACGCAGGTGGTCGCAGGCGGGGCCGGTGCTCGGCCTGGAGACGACGATCCGCGACGATCTCTACCGGCACCTGCAGCGGCTGCCGATGAGCTTCCACGACGAGTGGCAGTCCGGGCAGCTCCTGTCGCGCGCGACGACCGACCTGTCCACGATCCGTCGCTTCCTGGGCTTCGGAGTGCTGTTCCTGATCATGAACATCCTCCAGCTCACCGCGGTCGTCATCGTGCTCCTGCGGACGTACTGGCCGCTCGGCCTGCTCGTCACGGCGTCGGCCGTACCGGTCGTGGCGCTGTCGCTGCGGTTCGAGAAGCGGTACATCCGCGTCTCGCGCCAGGTGCAGGACCAGCAGGGCGATCTGGCCACGCTCGTCGAGGAGGCGGCGCTCGGCATCCGCACGATCAAGGCGTTCGGCCGGCGCCGTCACCTCTACGGGGTGTTCGACGAGGCCGCGAGCGGGCTGCGCCGTACGGCACTGGGCAAGGTCCGGCTGTCGTCGCGCTTCTTCACGTTCCTCGAGGTGATCCCGAACCTCACGCTGGCCATGGTCCTGCTGCTCGGCGCGGTCGCCGTGGGCGCCGGCGCGCTGACGCTCGGCACACTGGTCGCGTTCACGACCCTCGTCCTGCAGCTCGTGTGGCCGGTCGCCTCGCTGGGCTACATCCTCGCCATGGGCCAGGAGGCGATGACCGCTGCTGACCGGGTCACCGAGGTGCTGGACACCGTACCCGACATCACGGGCGCGCAGAACGAGACCGGCACGGAGATCTCGGCCGGTACGGGAGTCTCGGCCGGCGCGGAAACCTCGACCGGCAAAGAAAACGGGGCCGGCAAAGAAAACGGGACCGGTGGAGAGAACGAGACCGGGACGGAGATCGAGGACGGGCGGCGCGCCACCGGCAGACGGCCGGGCGGGCGGGGACATCTGCGGTTCGAGGGGGTGGAGTTCCGGTTCCCCGGCGCCGACCGGTCCGTGCTGCGGGACGTCCGGCTCGACGTGCGGCCGGGTGAGACCGTCGCGATCGTCGGGGCCACCGGCTCGGGCAAGACGACGCTGACGTCGCTGGTGCCCAGGCTCCGCGACGTGACCGGCGGCCGGGTCACGATCGACGGACGCGACGTGCGGGACCTTTCGCTCCCGTCGCTGCGTTCGATGGTCGCCACCGCGTTCGAGGAGCCCACGCTGTTCTCGATGAGCGTGCGGGAGAACGTCACGCTGGGCCGGGCCGACGCCACCGACCGGGAGATCCGGGAGGCACTGGAGATAGCCCAGGCCACGTTCGTCTTCGACCTGCCCTGGGCGCTGGACACCCGGATCGGCGAGCAGGGCATGTCGCTGTCCGGCGGTCAGCGGCAGCGCCTCGCGCTGGCCCGGGCGATCCTCGGCAGGCCCCGCGTCCTCGTGCTCGACGACACCCTGTCCGCGCTCGACGTGGAGACCGAGGCCCTGGTCGAGGAGGCGCTGCGCAGGGTCCTCGCCGACGCGACCGGCCTCATCGTCGCCCACCGGGCCTCGACCGTGCTGCTCGCCGACCGGGTGGCGCTGCTCAGCCACGGCTCCATCGCGGGCGTCGGGCGGCACGCCGACCTGCTGTCGTCGGTGCCGGAATACCGCGCGCTGCTGGCGCAGGACGCCGATCTCGATCCAGAGCGGGCCCTGCGGTGAACGACTCCTGGCGGGGCGTCGCGGCCGAGGACCAGGACCAGGTGTCCGAGAGCGTCTCCCTGCTGCTGCGCACCCGCTCGCGCCGGCTGCTCGCCGATCTGCTGCGGCCGCATCGCCGGCGGATCGCGCTGCTGACCGCCGTCATCGTGCTGTCCAGTGCGGCCGGCCTGGCCCTGCCCTACCTGGTGAAGGCCGGCATCGACGACGGCATCCCGCCGATGCTGGCGGGCGGTGGGCCGGGAACGCTCCTGACGATCATCGCCCTGGTCGTCGCGGCCACGCTCGTCCAGGCGCTCACCCGGATGGTGTTCCTTCAGATGTCCGGCCGGATCGGGCAGGACATCCTGCTCGAACTCCGCCGCCGGGTCTTCGACCATTTCCAGAGGCTGTCGCTGTCGTTCCACGAGAAGTACACCTCCGGCCGGGTGATCTCCCGGCTCACCTCCGACGTCGAGGCGATCGGCGAGCTGCTGGACTCCGGCTTCGACGGCCTCGTCACGGCGGTGCTGACCCTGTGCGGCACCGCGATCATGCTGCTCGTGCTCGACGTCCGCCTCGGGCTGGCGGCGCTGCTGCCGCTGCCGGTCCTGCTGCTGTTCACCCGGTGGTTCCGGAGGGAGTCGAGCGTCGCCTACCGCCGGAGCCGTCAGGCGGTCGCGCTGGTCATCGTCCACTTCGTCGAGTCGATGACCGGCATCCGCGCCGTACAGGCGTTCCGCAGGGAGCCGCGCAACCAGGAGATCTTCGAACGGCTCAACGCCGACTACCGTGACGCCAACATGCGCAGCACCCGCCTGGTCGCCGTGTTCATGCCGGGCATCAAGCTCATCGGCAACGTCACGGTCGCGGCCGTGTTGCTGTACGGCGGATGGCTCGCCCTGAACGGCACGGTGACGGTCGGCGTGCTCGCCGCCTTCCTGCTCTACCTGCGGCAGTTCTACGAGCCGATGCAGGAGATCAGCCAGTTCTACAACGCGCTGCAGTCGGCCGGCGCCGCGCTGGAGAAGCTGTCCGGCGTGCTGGAGGAGCGGCCCGACGTCGCCGAGCCGCGCCGGCCGGTGCCGCTCGACGGGTCGCGCGGCGAGGTGCCGGGTGGGGCGCCAGGCAGGGGGAGTGACGGAGCGCGCGGCGGGCTGCGGTTCGAGGCCGTGGAGTTCGGCTACGACGGCGGCCGGGCCGTACTGCCCCGGCTGGATCTGGAGATCCCCGCGGGGCAGACCGTCGCCGTGGTCGGCACGACCGGTGCGGGCAAGACCACGCTGGCCAAGCTGATGGCCAGGTTCTACGATCCCGTGGCCGGGCGGGTCCTGCTCGACGGCGTGGATCTGCGTGACCTCGACGAGGCCGAGCTGCGCCGCCACGTCGTCATGGTGACCCAGGAGAACTTCCTGTTCACCGGCACGATCGCCGACAACATCAGGTTCGGCCGGCCGGACGCGCCGACGGCCGCCGTCGTCGAGGCGGCCGAGGCGATCGGCGCGCACACGTTCGTCTCCGCGCTGCCCGAGGGCTACGGCACGCAGGTCGGCAAGCGCGGCGGCCGGATGTCGGCGGGGCAGCGGCAGCTCGTCGCGTTCGCCCGTGCCTTCCTCGCCGATCCAGCCGTGCTGATCCTCGACGAGGCCACCTCCAGCCTCGACGTACCGAGTGAACGGCTCGTGCAGCGTGCGCTGCGCACGATCCTGGCCGACCGGACCGCGGTTATCATCGCGCATCGGCTGTCGACCGTGGAGATCGCCGACCGGGTGCTCGTGATGGAGGGCGGCCGGATCGTCGAGGACGGGCCGCCGGAGCGTCTCATCGCCCGCTCCGGCAGATTCGCCCGCCTGCACCAGGCCTGGCTGGACAGCCTCGCCCGCGATTGAGGTGGCCGAGCGGCATCGTCTGGCTCGTGGCCGCCATCGTTGATGCCGCTCGGCCACCCGCCGGAGCTCACATTCGGAACATCACCCGGAATCTAGACCGGCAGGGTCTGCGTCTCAGCCGGAGACTCCGGGGCGCGCCCGGGGGACGCAGGCTCCGCAGCGGCGGCTTTCGGCTCCTGCCGTAAATCCTTGATCAGGCCGGCGCACATGCCGCAGATCACGAGTAGGAACGGCGCGGCGGCGAGGATGCACAGGGTCTGCAGCGCGTCCAACCCGCCGGCGAGCAGCAGGACCGCGGCGACCATTCCGGTGGCGGTGCCCCACAGGATGACGACGCCCCGGCCCGGCTCCAGCACGCCGCGCGATGACAGCGTGCCCATGACGACGGACGCCGCATCGGCCCCGCTGACGAAGAAGAGCGCGACGAGCACCATCACGAGAACCGCCATGACCGCGAACATCGGGTACTCCCGCAGCAGGCCGAACAGCGCGAACTCGGGGCCCTCCGCCGCGGCGGCCGCGAGATCGGCTTTCCCCGACAGTTCGACGTGCAGCGCCGAGCCACCGAGGATCGCGAACCACACGAAGCTGACCAGGCTCGGGATGAGGATGACGCCGACGACGAACTCCCGGATGGTCCTGCCCTTGGAGATGCGCGCGATGAACATGCCCACGAAGGGCGTCCAGGAGATCCACCAGGCCCAGTAGAAGATCGTCCAGGCGGACAGCCAGTCCGCTCCGCCGAAGGCTCCGGATCGGAAGCTCATCGGCAGCAGGTCGCCGAGGTATCCGCCGACCGACTCGGTGAACGTGTTGAGCACGAACACGGTCGGCCCGACGACGAACAGGAAGGCGAGCAGCAGGATCGCGAGCACCATGTTGGTGTTGGACAGCCACTGGATGCCGCGGCGCACCCCGGTCACCGCCGATATGACGAAGGCCGTGGTGAGAGCGGCGATGATGCCGATGGCCAGCGGTGTCGACTTGGGGAAGCCCCACAGCTGGGTCAGGCCGCTGTTGATCTGGAGCGCGCCGAGGCCGAGCGAGGTCGCGGATCCGAAGAGCGTCGCGATGATGGCGAAGATGTCGGCCGCCCTGCCGGCGCCGCCGCGCGTCCGGTCACCGAGCAACGGGAAGAATGCCGAGCTGATCAGGCTGGCCCGTCCTTTCCTGAAGGCGGAGTAGGCCAGGGCCAGGCCGACGACGGCGTACATCGCCCACGGGTGGATCGCCCAGTGGAAGTAGGAGTATTCCGTCGCGAGCCGGGCCGCCTCCTTCGATCCCGGCTCGGCCAGGCCCAGCGGTGGTGTGGCGAGGTGGTTGAGCGGCTCGGCGACGCCATAGAACATGAGCCCGATGCCCATGCCCGCGCTGAACATCATGGCCACCCATGACGAGGTGCGGAACTCGGGGCGGTCGGAGTCCTTTCCCAAGCGGATCCGGCCGTAGCGGCTGATCGCGAGGGCCACCGCGAGGAAGACGAACCCCGCGGAGGTGAGGATGAAAACCCAACCGAATCCTTCGATGACGAAGTCCTTGGCCGTCCCGGCGACCGTCGCCAGGTTGTCGGTGGCGAACACGCCCCAGGCGACGAACGCGGCCGCCAGGCCCGCGGAGATCAGGAACAGGGGTCGGTCGATGGATGTGGGTGAGGTTTTGGACACGGGGGCGACCTCCAGGAGTCGTCGACGTTGCGGGATCAGGGTCCGCCGACGGACCCTGACGGCCGGCCCTCCGAGCAGACCTTCCCGCTCCCCCCGAGCATGTTGCTGATTATGCGCCTTGTCCTGTGTAGCGCAACAGACTTGACTGTCGAATCTCCGATTTTCGGCCTGATGTCTTGACTGTCCCTGCCGGGCCCCTCACCCTGTTGCAGTGCACGCGGTGTCAGGGTTCCTCGTCGAACACGGATGCGACGTCGTTGAAAATCGCCAGTACGGCGACCGCTCAGGAGCGGCGCCTGCTGGAGATCACCGAGGAGGACCGGGTAGATCTGGTGGTTCTGGCCCGGTACATGCAGATCCTCTCCGATGAGCTGTGCGGCAAGCCGGCCGGGCGGGCGATCAACATCCACCATTCCTTCTTGCCCAGCTTCAAAGGGGCCAGGCCGTACCATCAGGCGTTCGACCGCGGCGTGAAGCTCATCGGCGCGACGGTGCACTACGTGACGCCCGAACTCGACGAGGGTCCGATCACCGAACAGGAGGTGACCCGGGTCGGTCACACGCTCGACCCCGAGGGCCTCGCCGCCGCGGGTCGCGAGGTGGAATGCTTGGCGCCGGCGCGTGCCGTGCAGTGGTGCGTCGAGCACCGCGTGCCGCTCAACGGCGACCGGACAGTCGTCTTCAGATGAGGGGGCGCCGACCGGCCAGGCGTCCGACGACCCACCGACCCGATCCGGCCGGTGAAAGTGCCCCGGGTGGGACTCGAACCCACACTGTACGGGTTTTGAATCCGCTCCCTCATGCCAATTGGGGTACCGGGGCTTCAATCCGGACTCTATATGGTCGTCCGGATCCCGTCGCTCGGAGCCTAGCGGATCGATGATCGTCCGCGTGACCCCTTGCGTGGTCCCAATGTAGCGGACATCGGTAACCTCTTGTGCGTGAGTACGCAGCGACGAGTGGTGATCGCGGAAGATGAGGCACTGATCCGCCTCGACCTGAAGGAGATGCTCGAAGAGGACGGCTACGCCGTCGTGGGGGAGGCCGGCGACGGGGAGACCGTGGTCCAGCTGGCCACGGAGCTGCGCCCCGACCTGGTGGTCCTGGACGTGAAGATGCCGGTCCTCGACGGGATCTCGGCCGCCGAGCGGATCGTCGCCGAGCGGATCGCACCCTGCCTCATCCTGACCGCGTTCTCCCAGCGCGACCTGGTCGAGCGGGCCAGGGACGCGGGAGCGATGGCGTACCTGGTCAAGCCGTTCACCAAGGGCGACCTGGTCCCGGCGATCGAGATGGCGATCAGCCGGCACGAGGAGATCACGGCGCTGGAGAAGGAGGTCTCCACCCTCTCCGGCCGGCTGGAGACGAGGAAGCTCGTGGACCGGGCCAAGGGCCTGCTGATGACCCAGCACGGGTGGACCGAGCCGCAGGCGTTCCGGTGGATCCAGAAGGCGTCCATGGACCGCCGCATGAGCATGCGGCAGGTGGCCCAGATCGTGGTGGCCGAGGCCGCGAAGGAGGGCCCCCGGCCGGAGGAGAGCGCGCCGCCCACGCCGGAGAGCCCCCAGCCATGATCACGAGTCCCCAGTCGTGATCACGTGATCAGGCCGAAAAAACATAGTAAGCCGATGCACGGGGTCTCTGACCAGGATTAAAGGGATATTTCCCAATTCCGTTACACGTTGATTACTAAACGAAGAGGATCTGCATAACAAAGCCATAACCGTGATGACCTCTGTACCGACCTGTGACTTCCCGTGGTTGTACTACCGGTCACGACCCCTCGGCTGACCGCTGGATGGGGCGGATGCGTATCCGATCCCCGTAAGGGGATCCAGCGAAAGGAAGGCAACCTTGCGATCCAAGATCGCTCGCCTTGGCGGCATTGTCGCGGTCGGTACAGCGCTGACCCTCGGCCTCGCGGCGTGTGGAAGTGGCACCGACGACGCCTCGTCGTCCGGTGGTCAGAGTGATGGTGGGGGCGCCACCACTCTCAAGATCGGCTTCATGGGCGACCTGACCGGTGAGAACTCGGCGCTCATGATCCCGCCATCTCAGGGCGCGCAGCTCGCGGTGGACGAGTTCAACGCCAAGTCGACCGGCGTCAAGGTCGAACTGGTGAAGTACGACAGCCAGGGCAACCCCGACCAGGCTGTCCCGCTGGCCCAGAAGGCCGTCACCGAAGACAAGATTGTGGCAATGGTGGGCCCGGGCTTCTCGGGTGAGTCCCGCAACGTCGGCCCGGTCCTGGAGCAGGGCAAGATCCCGAGCGTCACGGGCTCGGCGACCAACCCGGCGCTGGCCGAGAACGGCTGGAAGTACTGGCACCGCGTCGTGGCCAACGACGCCATCCAGGGCCCCGCCATCGCGGACTTCCTGGTCAAGGCCAAGTCGCCGAAGAAGGCGTTCGTCATCGACGACGCGCAGGAGTACGGCGTCGGCCTCGCCGACGCGGTGGCCCAGGAGTTCGAGAAGCAGAGCGTCGCGGTCGAGCGTGACAAGATCGACCCGAACGGCTCCGACTACTCCTCGACCGTCACCAAGGTGAATGCCGCCAAGCCCGACGTCATCTACTACGGCGGCTACTACGCTCAGCTCGGCCGGCTGCTCAAGCAGCTGCGTGACGGCGGCGTGACCGCGACCGTGGTCTCCGGCGACGGCGCGGTCGACATCAAGCTCGTCGAGGCCGCGGGCAAGGAGGCCGCCGAGGGCGCCGTGCTCGGCTGCCCCTGCCTCATCCCGTTCGGCTCCGATGTGCCGGAGCTGAAGACGTTCAGTGAGAACTACAAGGCGAAGTTCGGCAGCGACCCGCTGATCTACGCCTCCGAGGGCTACGACGCGGCGACCGCCATCCTGAAGGCGATCGAGGCCGGCAACACCACCCCGGAGAAGATCAACGACTTCCTCGCGACCGTCGACTTCAAGGGCGTCTCCAAGCAGATCAAGTTCGGCCCGAACGGTGACATCGCCGCGAACATCATTCACGTCTACCAGATCAAGGATGGCAACCTCGACTGGCTGGGCGACACCACGCAGGCTCAGCTCGGCTGACGCGTCCAGTTCGATCTGAGAACGCTGGGGAGCGGGAGCAAACCGCTGCTCCCGCTCCTTCCTGCCCGGCGACTACCGTCGCCCCGGTTCGAAAGCGACCACCGTGCTCAACGACTTCATCAATCAGGTCGGGCCCTCCACCGTGGGCGGCCTGTCCATCGGCGCCATCTACGCGCTGATCGCCCTCGGTTACACGATGGTGTACGGCGTCCTGCGCCTCATCAACTTCGCCCACTCGGAGATCTTCATGATCGGCGCCTTCGCGGCGCTCTTCGTGATCATGAAGATCGGGATCACCGGCCCGCTCACCGGAATCGCGCTGGTCGGCATGCTGCTCCTGCTGATGCTGGTGGCCATGGCGGCCTCCGGTGGCGCGGCCGTCGTGCTGGAACAGGTGGCCTACCGGCCGCTGCGCAGGCACGGCGCAGGGCGGCTCGCCGCGCTCATCTCCGCGATCGGCGCCTCCATCTTCCTCCAGGAGCTCTTCGCCCTGGTGATCATCCCCGAGGTCTTCGACCGCCCGTCCCAGGGACGCATCCAGGTCCCGGTGCCGCGGCTCCTCGATCGTGAGACGCTGCTCACGATCGGGAACACGGAGATCAGGAACGATCACGTGATCATCATCGTCTCGGCGGTGATCATGATGGTCCTGCTCGACGTCTTCGTGAACCGCACGAAGATCGGGCGAGGCATCCGGGCCACCTCTCAGGACCCCGAGACCGCCACGCTCATGGGCGTGAACATCGACAGGGTGATCCGTACGACCTTCCTCGTCGGTGGCGCGATGGCCGGGGTGGCCGCGCTGCTGTACGCCATGGAGCTCGAGAACCTCCGTTACAACGTCGGCTTCCTGCTCGGCGTCAAGGCGTTCACCGCCGCGGTGCTCGGCGGCATCGGCAACCTGCGCGGCGCGCTCCTCGGCGGGCTCGCCCTCGGCCTCATCGAGAACTGGGGAGCGATCTTCTTCGGCTCAGAATGGAAGGACGTCATCGCCTTCACCATCCTCGTCCTCGTCCTCCTGTTCCGTCCCACCGGCATCCTCGGTGAATCCCTCCAGCGAGCGCGCGCATGAACGCAAACTCCAAGACTCACAGCGGAAACCCGCTCACGTCGTTCCGACGCGCGGTCGGCGGCCTCAGCGACGGGGTGCGCGACCGGTGGGCGGCGGCGCCCGGCTGGGCGCGCTGGACCGGATACGCCCTGCTGATCGCCCTGGCGGTCATCGCCCCGCATCCGGCCATCGGATCGTTCATGGCCCCGGACTCGCACTGGCCGTCGTTGCTGTTCAGCCCGATCGGCACGTTCGTGCTGCTGGCGGTGGGCCTGAACGTGGTGGTCGGCCAGGCGGGGCTGCTCGACCTCGGCTTCGTCGCCTTCTACGCCATCGGCGCGTACACCATGGCGGTCTTCGGCACCAAGTACGGCTGGAACTTCTGGGGCGTGCTGATCATCGCGATCTTCATGACCGCGATCTCGGGCATCGTCCTCGGTTCACCCACCCTGCGGCTGCGCGGAGACTATCTGGCGATCGTCACGCTGGGCTTCGGGGAGATCGTCCGGATCACCGCGCAGAACACCGACTACATCGGCGGCGCGCGCGGCATCACCAACATCCCCCATCCGCCGACGCTGTTCGGGGTGGAGTTCGCCCTCGATCCGCTGCCGTACTACTACCTGCTGGTGGCGGCGGTCGTGCTGGTGGTGATCGTCGCCAAGCGGCTGGAGCGTAGCCGGGTCGGCCGCGCCTGGGAGGCCATCCGGGAGGATGAGGACGCCGCAGAGCTGATGGGCGTGCCCACCTTCCGGTTCAAGCTGCTGGCCTTCTTCGTCGGCGCCATGATCGGCGGCCTGACC
Source organism: Sphaerimonospora mesophila (assembly GCF_001417795.1). Lineage (NCBI taxonomy): Bacteria > Bacillati > Actinomycetota > Actinomycetes > Streptosporangiales > Streptosporangiaceae > Sphaerimonospora > Sphaerimonospora mesophila. The sequence goes on from NZ_BCBX01000049.1 coordinate 40,736, forward strand.
GGCGCCATCTGGGCCAGCAAGGTCATCGCGATCCAGCCGCCGAACTTCCCGTTCATCCTGTCGGCCACCATCCTGGCCGCCGTGGTGCTGGGGGGTTCCGGCAACCTGCCCGGCGTCGTGATCGGTGCGTTCCTGGTCGCCTGGCTGCCCGAGCGGTTCCGCGGCTTCGCCGACTACCGCATCCTCATCTTCGGCGCGGCCCTCGTGCTGATGATGGCGCTGCGTCCGGAGGGGCTGCTGCCGGCGCGCCGCCGCCGCAACGTCCTGGGCAACGGCGAGAACGACGCGGGCGCTGCCGCCACGGAGTCCGGCGGCACGACGGCATCAGGGGACGCGGGGGACAAGGAGGTGGCCAAGTGAGCGAGCCCAAGGCGTTGCTCGAACTCCGCGCCGTCACGATGCGCTTCGGCGGCGTGCAGGCGCTCGGCGGGGTCGACCTCACCATCAGGGAGGGGGAGATCTTCGCGCTGATCGGCCCGAACGGCGCGGGCAAGACCACGGTGTTCAACGCGATCACCGGCGTCTACCGGCCGACCTCAGGCGAGGTGCGCTTCAACGGCGAGAAGATCAGCGGTCTGAAGCGGTTCACGATCACCAAACGCGGCGTCGCCCGCACCTTCCAGAACATCCGGCTGTTCCACAGCATGTCGGCTCTGGAGAACGTTCTGGTCGGCTTCGACGCGCACAACCGCACCGGCGCGGTCGGCGCGGCGCTCGGCCTGCCGTGGCACCGCCACGCGGAGCGACGCGGGCGGGAGCATGCGATGGAGCTGCTGGAGTTCGCCGGCATCATGCACCGGGCCGACGAGACGGCCAAGAACCTGCCGTACGGCGACCAGCGCCGGCTGGAGATCGTGCGAGCCCTGGCGACCGACCCCAAGCTCCTGCTGCTCGACGAGCCGGCCGCCGGCATGAACCCGGCGGAGAAGATCGAACTCCAGGGGCTGATCAAGAAGATCCGCGACGCGGGCCGCACGATCCTCCTGATCGAGCACGACATGTCACTGGTCATGGGCATCAGCGACCGCATCGCCGTACTGGACTTCGGCCAGAAGATCGCCGAGGGTCTCCCGGCAGAGGTGCAGAGCGATCCGAGGGTCATCGAGGCGTACTTGGGGGCACCCGCAGATGCTTCTTGAGATCAGGGACATCCACGTCCACTACGGCAAGATCGAGGCGCTCAAGGGGGTCTCGCTCGACGTCGGCGAGGGGGAGATCGTCACCCTCATCGGCGCGAACGGCGCGGGCAAGACCACCACGCTCAAGACGATCTCGGGTCTGCGTTCGCTGACGTCGGGCAGCATCGCCTTCGACGGCAAGGACATCAGCAGGCTGCCTGGCCACAAGCGGGTGCTGGTCGGCATCGGCCAGTCGCCGGAGGGCCGGGGCGTCTTCCCGGGCATGTCGGTGATGGAGAACCTGCTCATGGGCGCCTACACCCGGTCCGGCGACTTCTCCAAGGACCTGGCCGAGGTCTTCGACCTGTTCCCGCGGCTGGCCGAGCGCAAGAACCAGCAGGGCGGCACCATGTCCGGCGGCGAGCAGCAGATGGTGGCCATCGGCAGGGCGCTGATGAGCAAGCCCAAGGTGCTGCTGCTGGACGAGCCGTCGATGGGCCTGGCGCCCAAGCTCGTGTCCCAGATCTTCTCGATCATCAAGGAGATCAACAACCGGGGGACCACGGTCCTGCTCGTCGAGCAGAACGCCCAGCAGGCGCTCCAGATCGCCCATCGGGCGTACGTCCTGGAGACCGGCAGGGTCGTGAAGTCCGCTCCGGCGGCGGACCTGCTCAACGACCCGCAGGTCCGGGAGGCCTACCTGGGCGGCGCCCTGGGACAGCACTGACGGACCCGTCCGACTGACGGACCCGTTCGCGTGGCGACGTTCGCGTCGCGACGAAGGAGAGGCCGGCCGGGAAGGAGTTCCCGGCCGGCCTTCCGCGTCCGGCGGCCTGTCACCTTCGCCGGCTTCTCGCCCGGACGGCGGCGGAGCAGGCCGTGCTCACCGCGACCGCTGCGCCGGGTTCTTCGAAGACGCGAAAACGGTGGACGAGGCGCTGAGAAAGTATGGCGAGCCCGCGGGACCTTTGGGTCCGTACACAGCTTCCCCGGCTCCGCACGTTGTCTACTCGGTCCCCACGGGCTCTGGGGGCACCACGGTAGCGACCTGAGGGGCAGGTGTGCAAAGAAAGCCGCAAGGTCGTTCTGTTATGGAGTCAATGGGCGGAATGTCTGCTTCTCTCGGTCCGGCCGCGATGGTAGGGCGCGAGGATCACTCGGCGTCGCGGAGCATGCAGGTCAGGCGCGCGGTGCACACCCGCCGCCCGCCGTCGTCGTTGATCTCGATGTCGTACGTCGCGAGCGTGCGGCCGCCGTGCACGAGGGTGGCGATCGCGGTGATGTGGCCGGATGTGGCCGACCGGTGGTGCGTCGCGCTGATCTCGATCCCCATCGCGATCCGCCCGGGACCCGCGTGCAGCGTGGCGCCGAAGGATCCCAGCGTCTCGGCGAGCACGCAGGAGGCGCCGCCGTGGAGCAGGCCGTACGGCTGGGTGTTGCCCGCGACGGGCATGCGGCCGACCATCCGCTCGGCACTCGCCTCCAGGACCTCGATGCCCATGCGCTCGTGCAGGTGGCCCTCGCCGGCCTGATTGACGGCGGCGAGGAACTCTTCGGGGTCGATGAGGGTCAAGGGGAGACCTCCTCTGGGAAGAGCCCGGGTTTTATGTCGTACAGGGAGACTAGGCTGCGGATGTGCCGAAGAGTGAAGCGACCCCCGACCGTCCGTGTCTGCTGCTCCTGGACGGGCATTCCCTTGCGTACCGCGCCTTCTACGCGCTCAAGGACGCCAATCTCATGACGACCGACGGCCAGCACACGGAGGCGGTCTACGGTTTCACCTCCATGCTGTCCAACGTCCTGCGCGACGAACGCCCGAGCCACGTGGCGGTCTGCTTCGACCGCAGCGAGCCGACCTTCAGGCACGAGGCGTACGACGGATACAAGGCGAACCGGGCGGAGACGCCGGAGGACTTCCGCGGCCAGATGCAGCTCATCTTCGAACTGCTCGACGCCCTGCGCGTTCCCCGGCTGTCGCTGGCCGGATTCGAGGCCGACGACCTGATCGCGACGCTGGCCACCCGCGCGGCCGCCGAGGACATGAACGTGCTGATCGTCACCGGGGACCGCGACGCGCTCCAGCTCGTCGACGAGCGGATCACCGTGCTGATGACCAGACGCGGCATCAGCGACATGACGCGCTTCACCCCTGAGGCGGTCGCGGAGAAGTACGGGCTCACCCCGGCGCAGTACCCGGACTTCGCCGCGCTGCGCGGCGATCCCAGCGACAACCTGCCCAACATCCCCGGTGTGGGCGAGAAGACCGCCACCAAGTGGATCGTCGAGTACGGATCCCTCGACGAGCTGGTCAGGCGGGCCGACGAGGTGAAGGGCAAGGCGGGCGAGCGGCTGCGCGAGCACCTCGGCCAGGTGATCCACAACCGGATGCTGACCGAGCTGCGGCGCGACGTCGCCGTCGAGAGCGGCGTGGCCGACCTGACGATGGGCCAGTGGGACCGCGAGGAGGTCAACAGGCTGCTCGACGCCCTGCAGATCCGGGGCGAGCTGCGCGAACGGCTCTTCAAGACCCTCGGCGCCGCCGGTGCCGCCGAGCCCGAGGCGGAGGAGGGCTTCGAGCTCGAGGTGACCGTGCTGGAGCCGGGCCAGGTGGCCGGGTGGCTGTCCGGCCTGCCCGAGCCGTCCGGGCAGGATGGGGGCCGGGCCGGGCTCGCGTTCCGCGGTGTGTACGGCAGCGGCACCGGCCGGTTGGACGGCATCGCCATCGCCACGGCGGCCGGCGCCGCCTACGTGGACCCCACGCGGCTCACCCCCGAGGACGAGGCGGCCCTCGGCGAGTGGCTGGCCGACGAGTCGCGGCCCAAGGCCGTACACGACGCCAAGGGGCCGCTGCTCGCCCTGTGGGCGTACGGACAGGACCTGCGCGGCCTCACCTGCGACACCGCCCTGGCGGCCTATCTGGCGCTGCCGGGGCAGCGGTCGTTCCCGCTCGACGACCTGGTGCTGCGCTACCTGCGCCGTGAGTTGCGTGCGGAGACCGCGTCGAACGGCCAGACCTCGCTGTTCGACGACGTCGACGCGGGCGAGGCGCGTGACCTCGCCCTGCGGGCCCACGCCGTACGGGAGCTGGCCGACGCGCTGGAGGAGCACCTGTCGCGGCGCGGCGGCACTCGGCTGATCACCGAGGTGGAGCTGCCGCTGGTGCGGGTGCTGGCCGAGATGGAGCGGGCCGGGATCGGTGCCGACAGGCAGTATTTCGCCGCGCTGGAAGCGGAGTTCGGCGCCGCGGTGAAGCAGGCCGTCGAGGCCGCGCATCAGGTCGTGGGCGAGCAGTTCAACCTGAGCTCGCCCAAGCAGCTCCAGGAGATCCTCTTCGGCAAGCTGGGCCTGCCGAAGACCAAGAAGATCAAGACGGGGTACACGACGGACGCCGACGCGCTGGCCTGGCTGGCGCTGCAGACCGACAACGAGCTGCCGACGATCCTGCTCAGGCACCGCGACCAGACCAAGCTGCGGACCACGGTCGAGGGGCTGATCAAGGAGATCGCCGACGACGGGCGCATCCACACGACGTTCAACCAGATCGTCGCGGCGACCGGGCGGCTGTCGAGTGAGAAGCCGAACCTGCAGAACATCCCGATCAGGACCGTCGAGGGCCGCCGCATCCGCAAGGGTTTCACGGTGGGCGAGGGCTACGAGACGCTGCTGACGGCGGACTACAGCCAGATCGAGCTGCGGATCATGGCGCACCTGTCGGGGGACGAGGCGCTGATCGCCGCGTTCGAGTCGGGTCACGACTTCCACCAGGCGACCGCCGCCCGGGTCTTCGACCTGCCGCCCGAGGAGGTGACCGCCGATCTGCGGGCCCGCATCAAGGCGATGAACTACGGACTGGCCTACGGGCTGTCCGACTTCGGGCTGTCCGGTCAGCTCGGCATCTCCGTCCAGGAGGCCAGGGCGCTCAAGGAGGAGTACTTCGAGGAGTTCGGCGGCGTCCACGACTACCTCGAGGCCGTCGTGGCGCAGGCCCGCACGGACGGCTACACCGAGACGATCCTCGGTCGCCGCCGTTACCTGCCCGACCTCACCAGCGACAACCGGCAGCGGCGCGAGATGGCGGAGCGGATGGCGCTCAACGCGCCCATCCAGGGCTCAGCGGCCGACATCATCAAGGTCGCCATGCTCAACGTGCGGCAGGCGATGACGGGCATGCGCTCGCGGATGCTGCTCCAGGTGCACGACGAGCTGGTGTTCGAAGTCGCGCCAGGGGAGCTGGAGGAGCTGACCGCGCTCGTGCGCGAGCAGATGGGCGCGGCCTACGACCTGCGGGTGCCGCTGGACGTCTCCGTCGGCGTCGGCGAGACGTGGGAGGACGCCGGACACTGATCGCTCCGGGCGGGCCGTTCCCCGCCCGCCCCCCGCCCGGTTCCCGGCGACCCCGGCGCTGATCGACTCCAGGATCGATCGGCTCCAGGATCGATGGGCGCCAGGATTGATGGACTCCAGGATCGATCGACTTCGGGGATCGACTCCAGGGTGATCGGCATCCAGGATCGATCGACTTCGGGATCGGCTGCAAGCTGCTCGGCTCCGGTGCGGATCGGCATCCCGCACTGATCGCCGGCAGCCGTTCTTGCCCTCGTTTTTGCCTGCCCGCCATTTGATCACGGTCTCGAGCCCGGTCACCGTTCCATGTGATTTGGGTAAAATTTGGGCATTATGGTCGGATGATCGTGCGGGACGTTACTCGAGTCACGGTGCTGGCCAACGTCGTGGTGGTCGTGGTGGGCCTCGTCGTGCTCACGCTGCTGCCCCGGTGGAGTTCGGGGGGCGACGGCCCCCGGACGGCGGTGGTGGCGCGGCCGTCGGTGTCGGCGTCGGCGACGGCGTCCGCCGGAGTGCCGTCCGGCGAGCGGGCGCCGGTGACCGCGACGCCGGAGTCCGCGAAGAAGGTGAAGGCCAACGAGGCCGGGCTGGTTCCGGTGATCATGTATCACCGGCTGCTGCCCAAGCGGATCGCCTCCATCGACCGCACCCCCCGCCAGTTCCGCACGGAACTGGAGCGGCTGGCCAGGAAGAACTACGTGCCGATCACGGCCGCCGAGTTCGTGTCCGGCGAGATCGACATCCCCGCGGGCTCCCACCCCGTCGTCCTCACCTTCGACGACGGCCACCCCAGCCACTTCGCCCTGGACGCCCAGGGGGTGCCGAAGCGCGACACGGCCGTCGGCATCATCTACGAGGTCGCCGCCAAATATCCGAAATTCCGGCCGGTCGCCACGTTCTGGATCAACCGGACCCCGTTCGGTCTGAACGATCGGGCCGAGCAGACCCGGGCCGTGCAGTGGCTCGTCGAGCGGGGTTTCGAGGTGGCCAACCACACCTATGATCACCCGGACCTGCGCAGTCTGCCGACGAAGCGGGTGAGCGAGCAGATCGTGCGGCAGGAGCGGCTGCTCGCCAAACTCGGCACGGGGCCGTCCACCACGCTCGCCCTGCCGTACGGCTCCCGGCCCAGGAAGCTGAGCGTGGCGCACGACGGGAAGTGGGACGGCACGAAATACGACTTCGATGGCGTGTTCCTGGCCGGGGCCGAGCCCGCTGTTTCGCCCTTCGCGAAAAAGTTCGAGCGCTACGCGATCCCGAGGATCCAGTCCAACGGAAAACACGGGGAATGCAGCCGCTGGTGCACGGCCTATTGGCTCGACTGGTTGGACGAGCACCCCAAGAAGCGGTATACGTCCGATGGGGATCCCAAGAGGGTGTCGATCCCCCGCAAACTCCGCGACACGGTAGCCTCAAAGCGAGCAGGGAAGATCGTCGTCTACTAGCGGCGTGTTCCCTTGCCTCGGATTGACCCCGCCCGTCATGTCTCATATGCTGATCGCTGCGTTGTGGGCTCGCGCGCGTCTCGGACGGAGCGGGCTCGCGCTCGGTCATCTGTCGCTGCGATCGCTGAACAGCCTCCGATGAACGAAAACAAGCCCGCCGCGCTTCCGTCACAACGACATCTGTCCGGTTCGGAGCAATTCCACACATGACGAGCAGCACTGAGGCCACCTCGAGCACCCCGCAGGTAGCGGTCAACGACATCGGTTCCGAGGAGGCCTTCCTCGCCGCGATCGACGAGACCATCAAGTACTTCAACGACGGCGACATCGTTGAAGGCACCGTTGTCAAGGTCGATCGAGACGAGGTCTTGCTCGACATCGGCTACAAGACCGAGGGCGTGATCCCGTCCCGCGAGCTCTCCATCAAGCATGACGTCGACCCCGCCGAGGTCGTCGAGGTCGGGGAGCACGTCGAGGCGCTGGTCCTCCAGAAGGAGGACAAGGAAGGCCGCCTGATCCTGTCCAAGAAGCGCGCCCAGTACGAGCGGGCGTGGGGCACGATCGAGAAGATCAAGGACGAGGACGGCATCGTCACCGGCACCGTCATCGAGGTCGTCAAGGGTGGTCTCATCCTGGACATCGGCCTGCGGGGCTTCCTGCCGGCGTCCCTGGTCGAGATGCGCCGCGTCCGCGACCTGCAGCCGTATGTCGGCCGCGAACTCGAGGCCAAGATCATCGAGCTGGACAAGAACCGCAACAACGTGGTGCTGTCCCGCCGTGCCTGGCTCGAGCAGACGCAGTCCGAGGTGCGCCAGACGTTCCTCAACACTCTGCAGAAGGGCCAGGTCCGCAAGGGCGTCGTCTCCTCGATCGTCAACTTCGGTGCGTTCGTGGACCTCGGCGGCGTCGACGGACTGGTGCACGTCTCCGAGCTGTCCTGGAAGCACATCGATCACCCCTCCGAGGTCGTCGAGGTCGGCCAGGAGGTCACGGTCGAGGTCCTGGACGTCGACATGGAGCGCGAGCGGGTCTCGCTGTCGCTCAAGGCGACGCAGGAGGACCCGTGGCAGCAGTTCGCCCGGACCCATCAGATCGGCCAGGTCGTGCCCGGTCGCGTCACCAAGCTGGTGCCGTTCGGCGCGTTCGTTCGCGTCGAGGAGGGCATCGAGGGCCTGGTGCACATCTCCGAGCTGGCCGAGCGCCACGTGGAGATCCCGGAGCAGGTCGTGACGGTCGGCGAGGAGATCTTCGTCAAGATCATCGACATCGACCTCGACCGCCGCAGGATCTCCCTGTCGCTCAAGCAGGCCAACGAGGGCGTCGGCGCCGAGGTCGAGTTCGACCCCACCCTGTACGGCATGGCGGCGACGTACGACGACCAGGGCAACTACATCTACCCCGAGGGCTTCGACGCCGAGACCGGCGAGTGGCTGGAGGGCTTCGACAAGCAGCGCGAGGAGTGGGAGCGGCAGTACGCCGAGGCCCAGGCCCGCTTCGAGGCGCACAAGTCGCAGATCGAGAAGGCCCGGCAGGAGGAGGCGGCGGCCAGCCAGGCGGCCTCTTCGTCCTACGGCGGCGAGACCTCGTCGCAGAGCCAGTCGAGCGGCGGCGCCCTCGCCTCCGACGAGGCTCTCGCGGCCCTGCGCGAGAAGCTGGCCGGCGGCCAGAGCTGACCCGGGCGACCGGTTCGAGAGCGCCGGTTCAAAGAGCGCAGCTTTAAAGAGCACCGGATCAGAGAGCACCGGTTCAGAGAACGGCACGGAGGCCCCGCTTCGGCGGGGCCTTCCGCGTGTCCGGGCACTCCCGTCACCGATGAGCTCATCCACCCCCGATAAGGTGACGGCGTGGTTGACATCGAACGGGCCGCGCCCGGCGACGCCGGGGAGATCCTCACCCTCCAGCGGGCCGCCTACGTGACCGAGGCGCAGCTCTACGGCGACCCGTTCCTGCCCCCGCTCGTCGAGACGGTCGAGCAGGTGCGGAAGGTGATCGACGGCGGCGTCGTGCTCAAGGCGACGGAGGGCGCCCGGCTGGTCGGATCCGTCCGCGGTCAGTTGTCCGGCTCGACGTGCCTGGTCGCCCGTCTGATCGTCGCGCCCGATCGGCAGGGACAGGGCATCGGCGGTGGGCTGCTCGCCGCGCTGCACGAGGCCGTGCCGGAGGCCACCGCGTTCGACCTGTTCACCGGCCACCTTTCCGAGGGCAACCTGCGGCTGTACCGGCGCCTCGGCTACCGCGAGACCCGCCGCGAGCGCGTGCAGGATCACCTGACCCTGGTGCATCTACGTCTCAGCCGCTGACGGCCGCATCAACCGTTCGTCCGTCCGCGCCTCGCCCAGCACGCGTACTGCACGGCGTACGGCACCGCCTGCCCGGCGGGCCGTGCCGTACGGAAGCCCGATAGGCTGCGGGACGTGTTCAGGGTGGGACTCACGGGCGGCATCGGCTCGGGCAAGAGCGAGGTGTCACGGCGGCTCGCGGAGCGTGGCGCGGTCGTCATCGACGCGGACAAGATCGCACGTGAGGTGGTCGAGCCGGGAACGCCCGGGCTCGCCGAGATCGTCGAGACGTTCGGCGCCGGTGTGCTGCGCCCCGACGGGACGCTCGACCGGGAACGGCTCGGCTCGATCGTGTTCGCCGACTCCGGCAAGCTGAAGGTGCTCAACGGGATCGTCCACCCGAGGGTCGGCGCCAGGGTCGAGGAGCTCCAGCAGGCCGCTCCCGCCGGGGCGATCGTCGTCTACGACGTGCCGCTGCTCGCCGAGAACGGCCTCGCCCCGATGTACGACGTAGTGATCGTCGTGGACGCCTCCGATGACGTACGCGTCCGCCGGTTGCGGGAGTTCCGGGGCATGGCCGAGGAGGACGCACGGGCCCGGATCGCGGTCCAGGCCTCCCGTGAGGACCGCCTCAAGGTGGCCGACATCGTGATCGACAACGAGGGTTCGCTGGACGCCCTCGAGAAGCGGGTCGCCGAGGTCTGGGACGAGCTCGTCGCCCGAGCGGCGGCGTACGCCCCGGGCGCGTGACCGAGGGGTGCCCGTAGCACGGTTTCGCCGCGGAACCACGACCCGGGTACGGCGACGGGGATGACGGCGAGCCGCCGGTGCTCGTCCACCTTTTCGGCCGGCTCTGATCTCCGGCTGTGAACCCGCCGGGCCGGCCGTCTCTTCACCGTCGAAGGTGATCGTGGGCCGGCGAGCCTGCGGCTCCCGACCGGGAGCGAACCGCGCCGCCCGCCGGCACGTCTATCGATCATGAGGATGCTTCCGGCCGCACTGCTCATCGTGCTCGCGACGGCCTGCGGTTCCACCCGAGCACCGGTCACTGCCGACGAGTTCACGGACCTCGCCCATGAGGTCGCAGAACGCTGGCAGAGTTCGGCGGAGAGAGAGCCGTGGATCGTTGGGTTCGTCCCGCTACGGAACCTGACCTTGGAGCCCGATTGGGGACGCATGCCCCGCTGGGTCGGGCGGAGCATGATCAACAGCGCCTGGAAGCTGGAGACCGAGCTCCCGGTCGAGGTGCCCGCCCCGGCCAAGCTGCGCTGGGCCGATGAGAGCACGCTAAGCGTGCCCGTGCTGACGGCGGCAGCCGCCTACGCCGGGCTCGGCAAGCCCAGGTCCTTCGTCGACGATAAGTGCCCGGCCAAGGGGTGCCGACCACTGCGCGTGGTCGCGGTGGCGCGGGGAGAGGCCACGATGCCCAGTAGTCGGGGGGACGTGCAGGTACCGACGTGGGACTTCACCGTGAAGGGCGTACCGGAACCGTTCCGGCGGGTGGCGGTGGACCCGGCCGCGATGGGCGGACCGCCCCGGCCCCTGGACGACGGGATCCAGGAGGTGCACACCTACGAGGTGCGCACGCCGACTGAGCTCCAGCTGAGTTACGTGCACGGCACGTGCGACACGACGTACGGCTCGCGCGTCCACGAGACGCCCTCGGCAGTGGTCGTGGACGTCGACGTCCGGCGCGACGACAACGTGGAGGTCTGCAACGATATGGGGAAGACGGACCGGATCACCGTCACGCTGCGCGAGCCCCTGGGCCGTCGGGTGGTGCTGGACTCCAGCAGCGGGGTGCCCCTGCTGCCGCAGAGCGACATCCGCCTGGTCGAGTTCCAGAACTATGACCCGCGCCGCTCCTAGCCCGGCGATACGTACTTGCAGGGCTGCCCGCATGTGAGGCTAAGAAGATCAAGAACCGGATCCATCTGTGTTCGCGCCCTGAGACCTCGCGTGAGCAGGAGGTGGAACGACTGCTGGGCCTCGATGCCACCTTGGTCGCCGATCAACGGAATCCAGATGGTTCGGGCTGGTCTTGGGCCTGCTGGAGCGGTCGCGCAGGCCGTCGATGCCTTCGGCTTGATAGCGGCGGTACCAGATGTAGTAGGCGTTGCGGCTGATTCCGTAGTACCGGCAGGTCTGCGCGACGTTGCCGGTGACCTCTTCGGCTTGACGGATGATCGCCAGGCGGTGCCGGGCCCGGCGATCAAGCCGCTGTTCGGCTGATGGGGGCATGGAAGTCTCCGTAGTGATCGGAGACCCGAGATGTCAACAACCTCCGTCAGTTTTAGACCTAGGGCGCGTACTCAGTTGTGATCAAGGTGGTCCGGGCGATCTCTGATCCAGATCACCGCTGCGCGGAGGTGGAGGCCGGCGAGGTAACTCGCAGGGGTCTTGTCGTAGCGGATGGCGATGCCTCGCCAGGCCTTCAGCTTGTTGATCAGGCGCTCGACGGTGTTCCGCCCTTGTACAGGTCGGCGTCGTGGCTAACGGGCCGGCCGCCCTTGCTGCCCTTCGACTTCTTCCGGCTGGCGGCTTGGTCCTTCTTCTCCGGAATGACTGCCTTGATACGGCGAATGCGGAGGTAGGCGCGGTTGCCGTGGGAGGAGTAGGACCTTGTCCCCGGCAATCGCGCCAGGCCGGGTGCGGGGACGACCGACGGGCCCCCGGACCCGTATCCTCTTGAGCACGGGGATGAACTGCGGACTGTCGGCCGCCTGCCCCGCGGTCACGACGAACGCCAGCGGGTGGCACCTGCGGTCGGCAGCGAGGTGGATCTTGCTGGTCTGCCCGCCCCTGGAGCGTCCGAGCAACGCCGCTTTCAACCGGAGCCTGCGCCGCTGCCGGATACATCGCTCTTGCCTTAGGCAACTGCGGCTCGAGCCAGGTCCACTATGCGTCGGTCAGGTCTCACGTGCCATAAACCAAAGATCGTTGCAATCCAACATCTACTTGCGATACACGCCTTAGCAGGGGTGATTGAGGAGTGTAATGGGTTGTGTTCGATGATGTGTTCGAGGTAGGCTTGGGGCAGACGTTGAGGGTGAGTTTTGCTGGCGGGCCGTTGTGGGGCCATTCGCCGAGTGCTGAGGTAGCCGTTTCCTGTCATGGGGAGTCCCGGTCGTGTGATCGGGGTGGTTGTTGCTTTCGTCTCGGTGAGGGGGTGTCCGTGGTGGCCGTTCCGTTGTGTGAGCCGGTCTCGCCCGGTGAGTCGCCGGTGCCGTGTCTTTCGGTCGTGCCGGTGGGGGACGCCCCGGTGCCTGCTCCTGCTCCTGCTCCTGCTCCTGCTCCTGTTTCTGCTCCTGCTCCTGTTTCTGCTGTTGCTGTTGCGGCTGCCGGTGCTGGTGCCGGTGCCGGTCGTGGTGAGGGCGGGGTCGGTGGGGGTGTCACCGGTGTCGGTTCTTGCGGTCGTAACACTGCCGGTGTGGGCGCGCGGGGTGTGGATGAGCTGTGCGTGGATGGGGACGGTGGCCCTTCCGGTCCCGATGCCGATCCCGGTCCTGATGCCGATCCCGGTTCTGATGCCGCTGCCGATTCTGGTGGCGCTTGTGACGGTCAGGGTTTTGGCGGCGGTCGTGGTCCGGGTGGTGGTTGCGGTTCTGGTGGCGATGGTGTGGGGGATGGCGGGGTCGGGAGTGGGGTTTGGGCGGGGTGGCTGGATGGTGGGGGCGGGGTGCCGGTGCCGCTGCCGGAGGGGATGGCCGGGGCGGTGCCGGGGGCGGAGCTGGCGGTGGTGCTGGCCGGGGTGGATGTGCGGCGGGTGTCGGGGTTCGACACGGTGGAGGTGTTGAAGGCGGCCTACCGGCAGGTGTGTCATACCCGGGCCTGGTTTTTGGCGGTGTTGCTGGAGGTGGGGCTGCGCGAGCAGGGGTCGGGCCAGGAGGTGTGCCGGGTGCAGGTGCCCGATGAGTTCGCTCCCGATGAGGCGCGGGCGGCGCTGGTGTGGTCGCGCCGTCGTTCCGATAACGCTTTTGAGCTGGCGTGGAATGTGCATCGGCGGTTGCCGGTGCTGGGGGAGGCGATGCTGGCGGGGGTGCTGGACGAGCCGCGGGCGATGGCGTTCGTGCGCTGGACGGCGGGGCTGACCGATGAGCAGGCCGGGCAGGTGTGCGCGCGGCTGGTGGGGCAGGCGCCGGGCTGGACGGTCGGGGAGCTGATCGAGCGGATTCAGCGGATGGTGCTGGCGATCGATCCGTTGTGGGCGCAGAAGCGGTATGCCGAGGCGGTCCGGCGGCGCCGGGTGGCGGGGGTGCGCAACGGCGACGGCACGGCGAGTGTGTCGGGGCTGGACCTGCCGCTGGATCGGGCCGCGGCCGGGTGTGAGCGGATCGATGTGCTGGCACGGGCGTGCAAGCGTGCGGGAGATCGACGGCCGATCGATCACATTCGGGCGGATCTGTTCTTGGGATCGCTGGACGGCTCGTTTGAGAGGTTGAGCGATGAAGAGATCATCGTTCACGTCCTCGCGCATCCCTTCATCGACCCCGACCCCGACCCCGGACCCGATTCCGGTCCCAGCCCCGACTCCGACCCCGGACCCGATTCCGGTCCCGGCCCCGGTCCTGGTCTTGGAGCTGTTCCCGTTCCCGGTCGTGGCCCCGATTCCGACCCCGGCCCCGGTGCCGGTGCCGGTCGTGGCCCTGTTTCCGGACCTGATCGCGGTCCTGGCGCTGATTCTGGTGCTGATGCCGGTCCTGGTGCTTGTCCTGATTCCTGCTCCGATTCCGGTGCTGGTCCCGGTTCTGATGCCGGTGCTGGTGCTGGTGCTGGTGCTGGTGCCGGTGCTGGTGCTGGCGGTGATCGCCTTCCCGGTCCTGGTCCTGGTGCCGGCGATGAGCGCCATGGTTTTGATGGTGGGGACGGTATGGGGGGCGGCCTTGACGGTGATGGCGCTGATCGTGACGGTCGCGATGGCAGCAGCGGTCACGGCCGGGGCGCGCTGGGCAGGGCCGGACTCACCGCGGGGGCCGATCCGGCCGGGGAGGAGCCGGCGCGGGCGGGCCGGGGGTGGGCGCTCGGTGAGATCCGTGTCGGGGTGATGACTCTGCTGGGACGTGATGAGCATCCCGCTCACGTGCCCGGCTGGGGGTTCGTGCATGCGGACCTGGCCCGTTGGATCGTGGCCCGGATGCTGCCGGGGGAGTGGCGGTTTGCCGTGTGCGGCGACGACGGCCGGCTGTTGCATGCCGGGATCACCCGCCACCGCGCGCGACCGGTCACCTCCTCAGCGGGTCAGGCCCACCCGGCAGCAGACGCCCGCCCGGCCAGGGATGTGCCCCCGGCCCGTGACAGGCGCCGGGGTGGGATCGTCGAACTGCAGATCTCCTGGACTCACCTGTACGAACTGACGCGCCGGCCCGCCGGCGCGGGCGACTGGTCGAACCTTCTGGCCGATCTGCTCCGGCAGACCCGCCGCCACCTGGACCACGATGGACACGACCATGGCGCGGGCCTCACACCCGCCGGTGATCACGGCGGGCATCCTGGCTCCGCTCCCGCCCCCGCCTCCGGCCCCGATTCCAAGCCCGGCCCCGATTGCTGTGGGGTTCACGGTTCGTGTCCTGAATCCGAGCGTGACGGCGGTCCCGATCCCAATCCCAATCCCGGTCCCGGTCTTGACCGTGACCGCGATCGTGGCCTTGATCCTGGGAATGACCATGACCATGATCGTGGCTGTGGCTGTGGCTGTGGCTGTGGCTGTGGCTGTGGCTGTGGCTGTGGCTGTGGCTGTGGCTGTGACTGTGACTGTGGTCCCGATCATGGAGATGGCTGCGGGCTTGACGGTGGGGAAGCCACTGAGGGTGATCCCGATCGCGATGAGATCACTCACCGTGATCCACGACGTGGTGATCCAGGACGGGGCGAGGCCGGTCATGACGATCCAGATCGTGGTGGGGCCGGTCGTGGTGATCCAGAGCACGGTGGGGCTGGTCGCGGTGGGGCTGGTCGCGGTGGGGCTGGTCGCGGTGATCCGGGTGGTGGGACCGGTCGCCGAAGGGCTGATGCCGTCTTGCGGCGTTATGTCCAAATCCGTGGCCGGGTGTGTTCTTGGCCCGGCTGCCGCGTGCCCGCCACCAAGACCGACCAGGACCATATCGTCGACTGGTCCTTGGCCGGCCCCACCTGTGCGGACAATCTGGAGTTGGCCTGCCGGCACGACCATCGCGCCAAGCATGAGGGCGGCTGGCGGGTGACCAGGCCCGAGCCGGGTCTCACCGTCTGGACCAGCCCGCTCGGGCACGTCTACCCGGTCCGGCTCCCTCCGGTCATGGTCCCCCTGCCCGATCCGCAGCCGCGAAACTGGCCCAAGGCGCCACCCGACCGCCTGCCTCAGGACACCGAGCCGATCATGGCCGATGAAACCCCGGCCGAAGGCTCGGCATCAAGGCCGGAAGCGGCGGGGCATGCTGCCATGGGATCGGGACCGAGCCGGGTATGGCCAGAAGCAGTAGAAGAAGAAAGACCCGAAGAAGAGGACATCTTCGGAGGTCGGCTCCTGATCGATCGCGATCTTCCTCCTTTCTGATGGCCTACGTCCTGCCCATATGCGGTCCGAGATCAGGAGGTCAGCAGGGTGTGTCAGAACCCATGGCCGTCGGAATCAAGGGCGGGAGCTGGGG
Source organism: Sphaerimonospora mesophila (assembly GCF_001417795.1). NCBI lineage: Bacteria > Bacillati > Actinomycetota > Actinomycetes > Streptosporangiales > Streptosporangiaceae > Sphaerimonospora > Sphaerimonospora mesophila. Next base: position 56,548 of record NZ_BCBX01000049.1, read on the forward strand.
AACCGTACCGGAATTGTCGGTCGCGCCACGTAGGTTATGGAGACGTGAGCGTACGGCGCCGGGGGCGGGCGTGCCAGGGGCCGGGCGTGCCGGGCAAGAGTGGAGTGGTGAGCGAGCGATGAAGTCTCTGATCGACCTGCAGCGCAAGGCGGCGCCCTTCGAGGTCGTCACCGAGATGACGCCGTCCGGCGACCAGCCGACGGCCATCGCCGAACTGGAGCGCCGGGTCCGGGCGGGAGAGAAGGACACGGTCCTGCTGGGCGCGACGGGCACCGGCAAGACCGCCACCGTGGCCTGGCTGGTGGAGCGGCTTCAGCGCCCCACGCTGGTCATGCAGCCGAACAAGACGCTCGCCGCGCAGTTCGCCAACGAGCTTCGCGAGATGCTGCCGAACAACGCGGTCGAGTACTTCGTCTCGTATTACGACTACTACCAGCCCGAGGCGTACGTTCCCCAGAGCGACACCTACATCGAGAAGGACTCCTCGATCAACGAGGAGGTGGAGCGGCTGCGGCACTCGGCGACGTGGTCGCTGGTGTCGCGGCGTGACGTGGTCGTGGTCGCCTCGGTCTCCTGCATCTACGGTCTGGGCACCCCCCAGGAGTACGTCGAGCGGATGGTCGGCCTGAAGGTCGGCCAGCAGATCGAGAGAGATCACCTGCTGCGCAGGCTCGTCGATATGCAGTACACCCGGAACGATCTGGCCTTCACCCGCGGCACTTTCCGGGTGCGAGGGGACACCGTCGAGGTCATTCCGGTCTACCAGGAACTCGCCGTCCGCATCGAGATGTTCGGCGACGAGATCGAGAGGCTGTCCACCCTCCACCCGCTGACCGGTGAGGTCGTCGGAGAGGACGAGGAACTGCACATCTTCCCCGCGTCGCACTATGTGGCCGGACCGGAGCGGATGGAGCGCGCGATCAACGGCATCGAGGCCGAGCTCGCCGAACGGCTCGCGGATCTGGAGCGGCAGGGCAAGCTGTTGGAGGCCCAGCGGCTGCGCATGCGGACCACCTATGACATCGAGATGATGCGCCAGATCGGCACCTGCGCCGGCATCGAGAACTATTCCCGTCACATCGACGGGCGGGAGCAGGGAAGTCCGCCGCACACGCTGCTGGACTTCTTCCCGGAGGACTTCCTGCTCGTCCTCGACGAGTCGCACCAGACCGTTCCCCAGATCGGTGCCATGTACGAGGGCGACGCCTCGCGTAAGCGGACACTCGTCGAGCACGGCTTCCGTCTGCCGTCCGCGATGGACAACCGTCCGCTGAAGTGGGAGGAGTTCCTGGAGCGGATCGACCAGACCGTCTATCTGTCGGCCACGCCCGGACCGTACGAGCTGGGGCGCAGCAAGGGCGATGTGGTCGAACAGGTCATCCGGCCCACCGGCCTGGTCGACCCCGAGGTCGTGGTCAAGCCCACGAAGGGCCAGATCGACGACCTCATGGAGGAGATCAGGGCACGGGCCGAGCGAGACGAGCGGGTCCTGGTTACGACGCTGACCAAGAAGATGGCCGAGGATCTGACCGACTACCTCCTCGAGAACGGCATCCGGGTCCGCTATCTGCACAGCGAGGTGGACACGCTGCGCCGCATCGAGTTGCTGCGTGAGCTGCGCCTGGGCGAGTTCGACGTGCTCGTCGGCATCAACCTGCTCCGCGAGGGCCTCGACCTGCCGGAGGTGTCCCTTGTGTCCATCTTGGACGCCGACAAGGAGGGCTTCCTGCGGTCCGAGACATCGCTGATCCAGACCATCGGCCGGGCGGCCCGTAACGTGTCCGGCCAGGTGCACATGTACGCGGACAAGATCACGCCGAGCATGGAACGGGCGATCGAGGAGACCAACCGGCGCCGGGCCAAGCAGGTCGCCTACAACGAGGTCAACGGCATCGACCCGAAGCCGCTGCGCAAGAAGATCGCCGACATTCTCGACAGTCTCGCCAGGGAGGACGCGGACACCGCACAAATGCTCGGCGGCGCCGGTCGTCAGCAGTCACGCGGCAAGGCTCCGGTCCCCGGTCTCGCCTCCAAGCAGGCCGGCCGGCACGCGAAGGCCATTGTGGGCGAGATGCCGAGGGCACAGCTCGAAGCACTGATCGAATCGCTCACCGAGCAGATGCACACCGCGGCGGCCGATCTCCAGTTCGAGGTCGCGGCCCGGCTCCGCGATGAGATCAAGGAACTCAAGCGCGAGGTTCGCGACATGCGCGAGGCCGGGGTCGAATGACGGGCCTATCTTTATGATCTTTCGGATCGTATGATCTTCCTGCCTTGATCAAGCAGGTAGGAGGAACATGAGCAGCGATGCGCATCACACCCCTCTGTCCGGATCGCTGAGCCTCGAAGAGTTACCGATGGAAGAGGACCGGACGGCTCCGTACGCCATGCTCCGAGACGCCGGTCCCGTCGTACGTCTCAAGAACGGTGGATTCGTCGTCACCACTCGGGAGGGCGCGGATCACGTACTACGCAATCCCGAGATCTTCTCCTCCGAGCAGGCATTCGCCACATTGGGCAGCCCTGTTCCGTTGCTGCCGATCGCTTCCGATCCACCCGCTCACACCCGCTATCGGCGGATTCTGCAGCCGTTCTTCACACCGCGGACGGCCGCCCGCCTGGAGCGATCGTCCCGTGAGCAGGTCAACTCGCTCATCGATCGCATTGCCGGCAGGGACTCGTGCGAGGTGGTCGCCGAGCTTGCCAGGCCCTTTCCCGCCGATGTGTTCCTGATGCTCTTCGGCCTGCCGCTGGAGGATCGGGAGCGTCTCCTGGCCTGGAAGGACGCGATCGTCGATTTCGCCGATCTGTCCGGCTCCGCCGAGCCCCCTCCGCAGGTGATGGAGTCGGCACAGCAGCTCTTCGAGTACGTCGCGGCCCACGTCGCCGCCTGCCGGAGTGGCGACGGAAGCGGGTTGCTCGCCGAGGTGTTCGCCGACACCGAGGACGACCCGCTCAGCGACACCGAAGCGCTGGGGCTGTGCTTCCTGTTCATCATCGCGGGCATCGGCAGCGTCACCTCGGCGCTCAGCCTGATGTTCGCCAAGCTGGCCGCGGACCCCGGTCTCCAGTCCCGGGTCGCCAAAGATCCATCGATCATCCCGGCCGTGACCGAGGAGATGCTTCGGATCGATCCCGCGAACTGTGTCCTGCCGCGCGTGGCCACGCGTGACGTGGAACTGTACGGCCAGCACATCCCGGCCGGCTCGAACGTGGGTGTCGCCCTGGGCGCCGCCAACCGCGACCCCGCCGAGCTCGACGATCCGGACATCTTCGATGTCGAGCGCGCCTACAACCATCTGACCTTCGGCGGCGGGCCTCATCGGTGCGTCGGCATCCATCTGGCGCGGATGGAGTTCGCCGTGGTTCTGGAAGAGTGGCACCGCCGCCTACCGTCGTACCGGCTCGCCCCCGGCTACACCCCGCGGATCACCTGGCCGTCGGGCGTGGTCGGCCTGGACACCGTACCGCTGGTGTTCCCCAAGGAGACCTGATCAGGGCATCGACCGACCGGGCGGGGCACGCCGCGGCCGCCGCCCGGCTCTGTCGATGAGACCGGGGAACCTGTGCTCCAGCCCTCGCCGGGGACGTACCGTCGGACGATCCTGGCGGGCACTCCGGCGATCACCGAGTGGTCGGGGAACTCGCCCCGTACGACCGCGCCGCCGGCGACGACCGACTGCCGGCCGATCCGGGTCCCCGGCAGGATGATCGCCCCCGTGCCCAGCCAGGAGCCCGACCCGATGACGACGGGCTTGTTGCGCGGCCACTGCCGCCCGATGGGCGTCTCCGGGTCGTCGTACACGTGGTTCTGGTCGGTGATGTAGACGTAGGGGCCGGTGAAGACGTCCTCGCCGATGTCGATGGACTGGTGGCCGACGATATGGCTGCCCCTGCCGATGGAGCAGCCGCGGCCGATCCGCACGATCGAGCCGGGGCCGAGGTCGACCCCCGGGCCCATGCCGGCGGAGAGGGAGACGCGCTCGCCGATGAGCGTGTGGTCGCCGATCTCTATCCATTCCTCCCCGAAGATCGCGCCGACGGGGAAGGCGATGAACGCCCCGTCGCCGAGGCGGCGGAACCGGTAACCGCCGGTGGAACCGGGGCTGAGCGCGGCCGCCTCGCGCAAGTAGGCCCATCCGCGGTGGACGAGTCGGCCCACGGCGCGCTTCACGATCGACATAACCGGACAAGTTACCCGCTGGTCGGCTTATCGGCCATATCGGGTTCGCGCACGTAGGTGGGCCGATAACGGGAAGCGTTTGATAATCTGAGAGCCCGTGGGCATCGCGGCCGCCGAGCGGGCGGTCGGGATAGACGACGACCACGGGAGCCATTCTTGCGCAGCGCCGCCCAGACCGGGGAAACACTGTCCAGCCCGAGGCCAGCACGGGCCAAGCAAACCCTGACCAAGCATCTCTTCGTCACCGGTGGCGTCGCCTCCAGTCTCGGCAAGGGGCTCACCGCCTCGAGCCTGGGGCGCCTCCTCAAGTTGCGCGGCCTGCGGGTCACGATGCAGAAGCTCGATCCCTACCTCAACGTCGACCCCGGGACGATGAACCCGTTCCAGCACGGCGAGGTGTTCGTGACCGACGACGGAGCGGAGACCGACCTCGACGTCGGCCACTACGAGCGCTTCCTCGACACCGAGCTGCACGGCTCGGCCAACGTGACCACCGGCCAGGTCTACTCCAACGTGATCGCCAAGGAGCGCCGCGGGGAGTACCTGGGCGACACCGTGCAGGTCATCCCGCACATCACCAACGAGATCAAGGACCGCATCCGCGGGATGGCCGGCCCCGACGTCGACGTGGTGATCACCGAGGTCGGCGGGACGGTGGGCGACATCGAGTCGCTGCCGTTCCTCGAGGCCGTACGGCAGGTCCGCCATGAGGTCGGCCGTGACAACGTGTTCTTCCTGCACGTCTCGCTGCTGCCGTACATAGGACCGAGCGGGGAGCTGAAGACGAAGCCGACCCAGCACTCGGTCGCCGCCCTGCGCAGCATCGGCATCCAGCCGGACGCCATCGTGTGCCGGTCCGATCGGCCGATCACCACCTCGCTCAAGCGCAAGATCAGCCTGATGTGCGACGTGGACGAGGACGCGGTCGTCTCCGCCGTCGACGCCGCCTCGATCTACGACATCCCGAAGGTCCTGCACTCCGAGGGGCTGGACGCGTACGTCGTGCGGCGGCTCGGCCTGCCGTTCCGCGATGTGGACTGGACCGAGTGGGACCAGCTCCTGCGCCGCGTGCACCGGCCCGCCAAGGAGGTGACGATCGGCCTGGTCGGCAAGTACATCGACCTGCCCGACGCCTACCTGTCCGTCACCGAGGCGCTGCGCGCCGGCGGGTTCGCCGCCGACATCAGGGTCAACATCCGCTGGGTCAAGAGCGATGAGTGCGAGACCACCGAGGGCGCGGCCCGTGAGCTCGACGGCGTCGACGGCGTGCTGATCCCCGGCGGGTTCGGCGTGCGCGGCATCGAGGGGAAGGTCGGCGCGGTACGGCATGCCCGCGAGCGGAAGATCCCCCTGCTCGGCATCTGCCTCGGCATGCAGTGCATGGTCATCGAGGCGGCGCGCAACCTCGCCGGGATCGCCGAGGCCGACAGCACCGAGTTCGACCAGAAGACGCCGAGCCCGGTCATCTCGACCATGGCCGACCAGGAGGACGTCGTCGCGGGAGAACGCGACATGGGCGGCACCATGCGGCTCGGCCTCTACCCCGCGAAGCTCACCGAGGGGTCGCTCGTCCGCCGCCTGTACGGCAAGGCCCGGGCGGAGGAGCGGCACCGGCACCGCTACGAGGTGAACAACTCGTTCCGGGAGCCGCTGGAGAAGATCGGCATGGTGTTCTCCGGTCTGTCTCCGGACGGCAGGCTCGTGGAGTACGCCGAGCTCGCCCCCGACCGGCATCCGTTCTTCGTCGGCACCCAGGCGCACCCGGAGTTCCGCTCCCGGCCGACGAGGCCGCATCCGCTGTTCAAGGGGCTGGTGGAGGCCGCCCTCGAGTACGCGGAGACCCGCCGGACCGGTGCGAGCCAGACCTCCAACCAGACCTCGAACCAGGCGGGGAGTCAGACGGTGCACCAGACCGTCGACCAGGCACTGAACCAGGCCGCGGTGAAGGCGGGCCGTACCAAGTGAGCGTGCCCGAGCAGAACGGGCCCGAGCGGAACATGCCCGAGCGGAACATGCCCGAGCAGAACGGGCCGGCGTCGCGGGTGGACCCGCGGAACGCGGGCGGGCCGGACGCGCACCCCGAGGTGCGGGACGTCGCGGAGTCGTGGGAGGTGTCCGCCTCCGTCGACCGGTTCGCCGGGCATGTCATCTCGGTGCGGACCGACACCGTGGCGATGCCCGGCGGGGTGACGGCCGACCGGGACTACGCCGTCCACCCCGGCTCGGTCGCGGTGCTCGCCCTGGACGACGCCGACCGCGTGCTGCTGATCCGCCAGTACCGCCATCCGGTGCGGCGCCTGCTGTGGGAGCTTCCGGCGGGGCTTCGCGACGTCCCCGGCGAGCCTCTCGTGGACTGCGCCGCACGTGAACTGGCCGAGGAGGCCGGATATCGCGCGCGCATCTGGCACACGCTGGTCGACCTCTACACCTCGCCGGGAATGACCGACGAGCGCATCCGGGTGTTCCTGGCCCGCGACGTGGAGCCGATCCCCGAGGAGGAGAACACCTTCGTCCGCCGGCACGAGGAGACCGACATGCCGGCGGTGTGGATTCCGCTGGCCGAGGCGGTCGACACGGCGCTGACCGGAATGATCCACAATTCTCCGGCCGTCGCCGGTATCCTCGCCGCATACGCAGCTTCCGCCGACGGCTTCAAGGGACTTCGTCCCGCCGACGCGCCGGAGGCATGAGTCCGTAGGGGGACGTCCTGAGCGAGCCCGAGGCGGTGCTGTCCAGCTATCTCGCCCATCTGGCGGTGGAGCGGGGGCTGTCTGCCAACACGCTCGCGTCGTACCGGCGGGACCTGCGCCGCTACCTGGACCATCTGAGGGCACGCGGCCTCGCCACGCTGGCGGACGTCAAGGAGGCGGACGTGGTCGCGTTCCTGTCCGCGCTGCGGGAGGGGGACGACCAACATCCGGCGCTGGTGGCCAGCTCGGCGGCGCGCGCCGTGTCCGCGGTGCGCGGCCTGCATCGGTTCGCGCTGCGCGAGGGCGTCTCCGGTCACGATCCCGCGCACGACGTACGCCCGCCGCGTCAGCTGCGGCGCCTGCCCAAGGCGATCAGCGTCGCCGAGGTGGAGCGCCTCCTGGCCGCGTGCGGGCCCGAGGAGTCTCCGCTGGCCCTGCGCAACCGCGCGCTCCTGGAGGTTCTGTACGGCACGGGCGCCCGCATCTCCGAGGCGGTCGGGCTGGCCGTCGACGACGTGTCCCACGACCCCGGGCAGGACCAGGTGCGGCTGCGCGGCAAGGGCGGGCGGATGAGGCTCGTGCCGCTGGGCAGGTACGCCCGCAGGGCGCTCGACGCCTACCTGGTCAGGGCGAGGCCGGCGATCGCGGCGCATGGCCGGGGGACGCCCGCGCTGTTCCTCAACGCGCGGGGCGGCCGGCTGACCCGGCAGGGCGCCTGGGAGGTGCTGCAGGCCGCGGCGGAGCGAGCAGGACTTTCCGGTGTTTCTCCGCACATGTTGCGACATTCCTTCGCAACCCACCTCCTCGACGGCGGCGCCGACGTTAGAGTTGTGCAAGAACTGCTCGGGCACGCCTCGGTGACCACCACGCAGGTGTACACACTGGTGACGGTCGACAGGCTCCGGGAGGTCTATGCGGCGGCCCACCCCCGCGCCCTGAACTGAAGAACGCCAGACCTCGAGCACGCCGAGACCTGGCCGATACCTGAAGGACGCTTGGCACTCGTTGGGCGCGCCGCCTTGCCGCATTGATGCGAACCCTTTAGATTCGATCAGGTTCGAGGCCGTCAGGGAGGACCAACAGGTGACTGCGACCACTGAGGCGACGTGGAACGCGGGGATCCCCGGCGGTGCGATCGGGCCTACCGGCCGTCCGCGCCCGGTGTTCCCCGAGCCGACACCGCCGGAGACGCACGGACCGGCGCGGATCGTCGCGATGGTGAATCAGAAGGGCGGCGTCGGCAAGACGACCACCACGATCAACCTCGGCGCCGCGCTGGCCGAGGTGGGTCAGCGGGTCCTGCTGGTGGACTTCGATCCCCAGGGGGCGCTGTCGGTCGGGCTCGGCATCGACCCAAGGCCGCTCGAGGCGACGATCTACGATCTCATCATGGAGGAGCCGGACGTCACCGTCGAGGACGTCCTGCTCGACACCAGCGTCGACGGCATGGAACTGCTGCCCAGCAACATCTTCCTGTCCGGCGCGGAGATCAGGCTCGTCAACGAGGTGGCCAGGGAGTACGCCCTGCAGCGGGCGCTGGAGCCCCTGCTGCCGCACTACGACATCTGCCTGATCGACTGCCAGCCGTCGCTCGGCCTGCTCACGGTCAACGCGCTCACCTGCGCGCACAGTGTGATGATCCCGCTGGAGTGCGAGTTCTTCGCGCTGCGCGGCGTCGCGCTGCTCATGGAGTCGATCGGCAAGGTCCAGGAGCGGCTCAACCGGAGTCTGGAGATAGACGGCCTGCTCGCCACGATGTACGACCCCCGGACGCTGCACGCACGCGAGGTCCTTCAGACGATCATGCAGGGTTTCGGCGACAAGGTCTTCCACACGGTGATCAACCGGACCGTCCGCTTCCCCGACGCCACGCTGGCCGGCGAGCCGATCACGCAGTTCGACCCCGGATCGATGGGGGCGGCCGCCTACCGCGATCTCGCCCGCGAGTTGCTCGCCCGCTGGCCCGCCCAAGCCCGCGCGTGATCCCGGGCGCCCATGCGTGATCCCCTGATCCCGGGGAGTGGCGGACAATGGGAGGCATGACCGAGCAGGTGGCGGATCCGGAGAGCGGGGAGGAGACCCCGTCCGGGTTCCGGGTGCACCTGGACGTCTTCGAGGGGCCGTTCGATCTGCTCCTCGGGTTGATCTCCAAGCACAAGCTGGACATCACCGAGGTCTCCCTGCACAAGGTCACCGACGAGTTCATCGCGTACATCCGCTCCCGCGGACCCGAGTGGGACCTCGACCAGACGAGCCACTTCCTGCTGGTCGCCGCCACCCTGCTGGACCTGAAGGCGGCCCGTCTGCTGCCCACCGGCGAGGTCGAGGACGAGGAGGACCTCGCCCTGCTGGAGGCCCGCGACCTGCTGTTCGCGCGGCTCCTGCAATATCGCGCGTACAAGGAGGTCGCGAAGATCTTCAACGGCCGCCTCGCCGAGGAGGCGCTGCGCTTCCCCCGCTCGGTGCCGATGGAGAAGCGGTTCGCCGACCTGCTGCCGGAGCTCGTCCTCGGCATCGGCCCGGAACAACTGGCCAAGATCGCCGCGAGGGCGTTCACGCCGAAGGCGCCGCCGACCGTCTCGGTCTCCCACATCTATCAACCGCTCGCCAGCGTCCGTGAACAAGCCGCTATCCTTGTCGAGCGGCTGCGGCGGGCCGGACGGGCCACCTTCCGGGCGCTGACCGCCGACTGCGCGGGCACCTTCGAGATCGTCGCCCGGTTCCTGGCCGTCCTGGAGCTGTTCAGGGAGGCCGCCGTCTCCTTCGATCAGGTCGAGCCGCTCGGCGAGCTGTACGTCACATGGACGGGCGCGGCGGACGGCGACGTGCTGGTCGGTGACGACTACGACACGTCGCGAAGCGACGGCGACCCCGACGCCGGCTAGGGAGAGGACCATGGAAGGCAGTGACGCGGCCGAGGCCGGGATCTCGCAGGCCCCTCCGGACCTCAAACCGGCGCTTGAGGCGATCTTGATGGTCGTGGACGAGCCGGTCGCCGAGGTGACCCTCGCCCAGGTCCTGGAGCGGCCGACGGGGGAGGTCGGCGTCGCCCTGCGCGAGCTGTCCGCGGAATACACCGCGGCCGGACGGGGTTTCGACCTTCGGGAGGTGGCCGGAGGCTGGCGTTTCTACACCCGGGCGGAGTGCGCACCGCTCGTGGAGCGTTTCGTCAGGGACGGCCAGACGGCGCGGCTGACACAGGCCGCGTTGGAGACCCTCGCCGTGGTCGCCTACCGGCAGCCGGTCAGCCGGGCCCGGGTGGCGGCGATCCGCGGTGTGAACAGCGATGGCGTCATCCGGACGCTCACCGCACGAGGCCTGGTCGAGGAGGCCGGAACGGACCCGGAGAGCCAGGCCGTGCTCTACCGGACGACGAGTTACTTCCTGGAGAGGCTGGGGTTGCGTAGCCTCGACGAGCTTCCCGAGCTCGCCCCATTCCTCCCAGACGACGTGGAAATCCTTGAGGAGAAGCAGTGAACAGCAGGCGTGGTACCCCGTCCGGTGAGGGACGCGGTCGGAGCCGGAGCACCGGTCAGCGGGGCAGGCCCTTCAGCGGCGGCCGTACGGATCGAGACCGCACCGGCCGAGACGGCCGGGACGACCGGACGGGACGGGACAACCGAGGCGTGCGAGACAACGGCTACCGGGACGACCGGGGCGGCTCGCGCGGCGGGTACGGCAGGCCGTCCGGTGAGGGGGGCCGTTACACGGACCGGGACCGGGAGCGGCCGGGAAACCGCGACCGCTCGTCCGCCTACCGCGACGACCGGGCCCCCGGAGGCAGATATCGCGACGACCGGGCGCCCGGCGGTAGCCGGGGCTCCGGCGGCAGGCGTCCGGAACGCGGTCACCGGGACCAGCGCGACCGCGGGGAGGGCCGCGCCTACGGCGAAGGCCGTACCTATGGCGAGCGTCGCGGCTACGGCGAAGGCCGCACCTACGGTGAGCGTCGCACCTACGGCGAAGGCCGCACCTACGGTGAGCGTCGCACCTACGGCGAAGGCCGTGCTCGCGGTGAAGACCGTGCTCGCGGGGATGACCGCTCCCGCCGGGACGGGCGACCCTCCCGGGAGGATCGGGCCTATCGGGGCGACCGTTCCTTCCAGGGCGACCGCGCCAACCGGGAGGGCCGCGCAGGCCGTGACGGCCGTACCTTCAAGGAGGGGCGCGGCGAGCGTGCGAACCGTGACGGGTCGCGCGAGTACGGCCGGCGTGAGGACCGCCCGCGTGAGTACGGGCAGCGCGAGGATCGGCGGCGTGAGTACGGCCAGGGCGAGCGTGCGGGCTTCCGCGCCGCCAGGGGCGGCGCCCGGTCCCGCGACGGTGTGCAGACCATCGGCGGCGAGAACGGGGGACTGCGGGCGCGCTACGGCCGCGACAGGTCCGAGCGCGGCGCGGAGTCCCGGCCCCGGTCGCGAGAAGACCGGTCGCGAGAGGACCGGTCGCGAGAAGACCGGTCGAGGGAGAACCGATCGGGCGAAGACCGGACGCGGGAGGCCGGCGGCGGGATGCGCCGGGAGGGCGGTGCGGAGAACCCGTTCAAGACCTCCCGGCAGCCACTGCGCGACCCGGACTTCTACGACGACGACTACGCCGACGAGCGCGACACGACGGAGGTGCCGGACGGCGAGCGGCTGCAGAAGGTCCTCGCCCAGGCCGGGGTGGCCAGCCGCCGCGCCTGCGAGGAGATGATCGGCGACGGCCGTGTGACGGTCGACGGCCAGGTGGTGCGCCGCTTCGGCGCCCGCGTCGACCCCGCCAAGCAGGTCATCCACGTCGACGGCAGGCGGGTGCCGACCTCGACCGACCTGGTCTACTACGCGCTCAACAAGCCGATCGGCGTCGTGAGCACGATGGACGACCCGGAGGGCAGGCCGTGCCTGCACGACTACGTGCAGGACCTGGCTCCGCGGCTGTTCCACGTCGGGCGGCTCGACACCGAGACCGAGGGGCTGCTGCTGTTCACCAACGACGGTGAGCTGGCGCATCGGCTGACCCATCCCAGCTATGGCGTGGCCAAGAAGTACTGGGCCAAGGTGCCCGGTCCGGTGCCGCGTAACCTGCACCGGGTGCTGCGCGAGGGCGTGGCGCTGGAGGACGGTACGGCCAGGGCCGACGAGTTCCGCATCGTGCAGGAGCACGGACAGCAGGCGCTGGTCGAGATCGTCCTGCACGAGGGGCGCAAGCACATCGTCAGGCGGATGCTGGAGGCCGTGGGCCACCGGGTGATCGACCTCGCGCGCATCGAGTTCGGACCGGTCAAACTGGGCCGGCTCAAGCCCGGCACCCTCCGTTCGCTGACCGTGCAGGAGGTTGGCGAGCTTTACGCCGCCGTTGGCATGTAGCCTTGCCGGGCCCCGGTTCGCAAGACGGGACAATATTGGATAAAGCCCCGTGGACTGGGTGGCGGCTTGGGCCCACGGCGGTGAGCGCGAGAGGGGAACGACGATGGTGCGGGCGGTTCGTGGAGCCATCCAGGTCGACGCCGACGACCGGGAGTCGATCATCGCAGGCACGACCGAGTTGGTGACCGAGGTCATGACGCGGAACAACCTCACCACCGACGACGTCATCAGCGTGATCTTCACGGCGACACCCGATCTCACCGCGGAGTTCCCCGCGCTGGCCGCACGCAAGCTGGGATTCCACGAGGTCCCGCTGCTGTGCTCCACCGAGATCGACGTGCCGGGGGCGCTGCCGCGCGTGGTCCGCCTGATGGCCCACATCGACACGGACCGGCCGCGTCAGGAGATCCAGCACGTATACCTGCGGGGCGCGGTCGCGCTCCGCGTGGACATCGCACAATAGCCGCCCGGCGGGACCGGGCACAGGACGAGCAGGATGGATCCCATGGAGGGCACCCCCGTCGAGGGGACCGTGGCGGAGAAGGGCGCTGCCTCGATCGGCAGCGTCGTCGTCGTCGGCACGGGACTGATCGGCACCTCGATCGCGCTCGCGCTGCGTCAGCGCGGCGTCCGGGTCTTCCTCGCCGATCGCGACGCGGGAGCCGTACGGCTGGCGCGGGAGCTCGGCGGGGGAGAGGACTGGCGGGCCGACCGGACCGTCGATCTGGCGGTCATCGCGGTGCCGCCGCCGTTCGTCGCGCAGTGGCTGCTGGACCTGCAGAAGAACGAGGCCGCCCGGGCCTACACCGACGTGGCCAGCGTCAAGGCGCTGCCGATCGCGCAGGCGGCGCAGCTCGGCTGCGACCTGTCCACGTTCGTCGCGGGGCATCCGCTGGCCGGCCGGGAGCGTTCCGGACCGGCGGCGGCCAGGGCCGACCTGTTCCTCGGCCGCCCCTGGGCGCTGTGCCCGACGCCCGAGGCGACCGGTCCCGCCGTCGCCGCTGTCCTGGAACTGATCGACCTGTGCGGGGGCAACGCCGTACGGGTCGACGCCGCCGAGCACGACCGGGCGGTGGCGGTGGTCTCGCACGCGCCGCACGTCACGGCCGCCGCGGTGGCGGCGCGGCTCGCCGAGGCGTCCGACACCGCGCTCGGCCTGTCCGGGCAGGGCGTGCGCGACGTCACCCGGATCGCCGCCGGCGATCCCGCGCTGTGGACCGGCATACTGTCCGGCAACGCCGTACCGGTCGCGGAGGTGCTGGAGGCCGTCGCCGCCGACCTGGTGGCCGCGGCGCGGTCGTTGCGCACGCTGGCCGTCGACGGCGCGGCCGTCGCCGACGTCACGGAACTGCTGGAGCGCGGAGTGCGCGGGACCGGCCGGATCCCCGGCAAGCACGGTGCCCCGGCGCGCGCGTACGCGGTCGTCCAGGTGCTGGTCGGGGACCGCCCCGGCGAGCTGGCCCGGCTCTTCCGCGCGGCGGGGGAGACGGGGATCAACATCGAGGACGTCCGGCTGGAGCACGCGCCCGGGCTGCCGCTCGGCGCGGCGGACCTGTACGTCCAGCCGGAGGCGGCCGAGGCGCTCGCCGAGGGGCTGCGCGAGCGCGGCTGGCACGTGCCCTGACGGGGCGGGGGGAGCCCGCCCCGGCGGGTCGCGCGGATGGCGTCGATGGCGCGATGGCGCCGGGAGTCCCGGTACGCTCGGGGGTCGGGTAAAGCCGCGGCACGGCCTGCCGGCAAGCCCGTCGGGCCGTGAGTTTCGGGCCGTGGATCGCCGGGCACGAGGTGCCGGGCAGGGCTGGAGAAGAGGAGCGAGCGTGTCGGGTCTGGTCGTCGCGATGGACGGGCCGTCCGGCTCGGGGAAGTCGAGCGCGTCGCGTGGGGTCGCCCGCGCCCTCGGGCTGCGCTACCTGGACACGGGGGCCATGTATCGGGCGGTCACCTGGTGGATGCTCGAACACGGGGTGGATCTCGCGGATCCGGCCGCCGTCGCGGCCCGGTGCCACGAACCCGTGCTGGAGATCGGCACGGACCCGGACGCCCCCGGCATCGGCGTGGACGGGACCGACGTCAGCGGGCCGATCAGGACCCAGGAGGTCACCCGGGCCGTCTCGGCCGTGAGCGCGGTGCCCGAGGTGCGCAGGCGGCTGGTGGACCTGCAGCGGCAGATCATCGGGACCGGCGACATCGTGGTCGAGGGCCGCGACATCGGCACGGTCGTGGCCCCGGACGCCCCGCTCAAGATCTATCTCACCGCGAGCGCCGACGCCCGCGCACGCCGCCGTACGGCGGAGCTGACCGGGACCTCCACCGAGGAGCAGCGGGCCGAGATGGCCCGGCGGGACGCGCTCGACTCCACCCGCAAGGCCGACCCCCTGGCGATGGCGGCCGATGCGGTGGAACTGGACACCACCCCGCTCGACCTCGACGAGGTGATCGCAGAGGTACTGCGGCTCGTCAAGGAGCGGACCACCTGAGCCCCATCAGCGCAGGGGGCACATTGAGCCTGATCCCGGTGGATCGGGGAGGAAGCGGCCGATGAGGCAGGAAATGGACGTGACGGGGGAGTACGACTACGACGAGGACGGCTGGACCGAGGCCGGACTCGCCGCCTCCGTGGGCGAGGACCCGCGGGAGGCCGACACCGGCCCCCTGCCGGTCGTCGCCGTGGTCGGCCGCCCCAACGTGGGCAAGTCGACGCTGGTCAACCGCATCATCGGCCGGCGTGAGGCGGTCGTGGAGGACGTGCCCGGCGTGACCCGGGACCGGGTGACGTACGAGGCGACCTGGCGCGGCCGCCGGTTCACGCTGGTCGACACCGGCGGCTGGGACCCCGACGCCACCGGCATGGCGCTGCGGATCGCCGAGCAGGCCCAGATCGCGGCCGAGCTGGCCGATGTGATCTTGTTCGTGGTGGACGCGAGCGTCGGCGTGACCGACTCCGACGAGGCCGTCGGCGGGGTGCTGCGCCGCTCGGGCAAGCCCGTCGTGCTGGCCGCCAACAAGGTCGACAACCAGCAGCTGGAGCTCGAGGCGGCCGGGCTGTGGTCGCTGGGCCTCGGCGAGCCGCATCCGGTCTCCGCGCTGCACGGCCGGGCCAGCGGCGACCTGCTCGACATCGTGCTCGACGTGCTGCCGGAGGCGCCGCCGCAGACGTTCGGCGAGCGACGCGGCCCGCGCCGGATCGCGCTGCTGGGCAAGCCCAACGTGGGCAAGTCGTCGCTGCTGAACCGGCTGGCCGGCGAGGAACGGGTGCTGGTCGACCCCGTGGCGGGCACCACCCGCGATCCGGTGGACGAGCTGATCGAGCTGAACGGCGAGACCTACCGCTTCGTGGACACCGCCGGCATCCGCCGCCGCGACCGGGAGCTGAAGGGCGCCGACTTCTACGCGGCGATGCGGACCCGGGCCGCGCTGGAGCGGTCGGAGGTCGCGGTCGTGCTGATCGACGCGTCCCAGGTGCTGACCGAGCAGGATCTGCGGATCATCGGCATGGTCATCGAGTCGGGCCGGGCCATGGTGGTCGCGTTCAACAAGTGGGACCTGGTCGACGAGGACCGGCGCTACTACCTGGAGAAGGAGATCGACCGACAGCTCGTCCGGGTGCCCTGGGCGCTGCGGGTCAACATCTCCGCCAAGACCGGCCGGCACGTTCAGCGGCTCGCCCCGGCGATCGAACAGGCCCTGGAGTCGTGGGGGACGCGGGTGCCGACGGCCCGGCTCAACCAGTTCGTCACCGAGCTGGTGCAGGCCACACCGCCGCCGGCGCGCGGGGGCAGGCAGGCCAAGATCCTGTTCGCCACGCAGGCGACGACCGAGCCGCCGAGGTTCGTGCTGTTCACCTCGGCGTTCCTGGAGGAGACCTACCGCCGGTTCATCGAGCGCCGCATCCGTGAGGAGTTCGGCTTCGCCGGCTCCCCGATCGAGATCACGATGAAGATCAGGGAGAAGCGGCAGAAGAATCACGGGTGACCGCCGTACCGCCGACTCCCGCCCGACCGCCGAAGGTAGGGTTCTCCCTACCATCGGAACTGCGGACCGCGGGATCGATCATCGACGGTTCCCGGTCATACCGTGAAGGCCATGAGACGATTTCTTTCCCGGCTGACCGGTGACTCCGTATATGTGCTGATCGGGTTTCCCCTCGCGACGATATCGCTCTGCCTGGTCCTGACCGGCGTCGTGGCGGGGGTCGGCCTGTGGATCGTATGGATCGGGTTGCCGATCCTCGCCCTGACCATGCTCGTCGCCCGGGGGATGGGCGACGTGGAGCGGCTGCGGATCAGCAGGGTGCTCGGCACCGAGCTGGCCCGCCCCCGCTATCCGCGGCCCCCGGCCGAGGCCGGCCTGCTCCGCCGGCTGTGGACGCCGCTGTCGGGCGGGCAGCCGTGGCTCGACGTGCTGCACGCGCTGGCGGTGTTCCCCGTGGCCACCGTGACGTTCGGCGTGGTGATCACCTGGTGGGGGGTGACCCTCTTCGCGCTGACCTATCCGCTCTACGGGTGGATCACCTCCAACATCCCCGACAACCACCAGCTTCCCGAACTGCTCGGCCTCGGCACGGGTTACGTCGTCGACAGCGTCTTCTACCTCGCGGTGGGCGTGGTCGCCGCCGCCACGCTCTACCCGGTCGTACGCGGCTGTGCCGTACTGCAGGCCTCGCTGGGCAAGGTGCTGCTGACCGGCGTCGCCGAGCTGCGCGAGCGCATCGAGGACCTGACCGAGGGGCGTCAGGCCGCCGCGCACGCCGAGGCGAACGCGCTGCGCAGGCTGGAGCGGGACATCCACGACGGGCCGCAGCAGCGGCTGGTCCATCTGGCGATGGAGCTGTCGCGGGCGCAGCGCGAGCTGAAGAAGGACGCCATGGCGGCCGAGGCCACGATCGGAAAGGCGATCACCGCGACCCGGGAGACGCTCGACGAGCTGCGCGCGCTGTCCCGCGGCATCGCGCCGCCCATCCTGGCCGACCGCGGCCTGGCCCCGGCGCTGGCCGCGCTCGCCGGGCGCTGCACGGTCCCCGTGGAGCTCGACGTGCAGGTCACCGAGCGGTTCCCGGCGCTGATCGAGAACACCGTGTACTTCGTGACGGCGGAGGCGCTGACCAACGTGGCCAAGCACAGCAGGGCGACCTCCTGCTCGGTCACGCTGGCGAGGATCGGCGACACGCTGCTGCTGACGATTGGAGACGATGGGGTCGGCGGCGCGCACGTCGCCAAGGGGCACGGCCTGGCCGGGCTGGCCGACCGGCTGCGGGCGGTCGAGGGCGAGCTGTCCGTACGGTCGCCGGTCGGCGGGCCGACGACGATCATGGCGGAGGTGCCGTGCGGGTAGTGGTGGCCGACGACGCCGTTCTCATCAGGGAGGGCCTCGTGCGCCTGCTCGAGGAGTTCGGCTGCGAGGTCGTGGCGGCGGTCGGCACGGGGGAGGAACTGGTCGAGGCCGTCGTGGCGCACCGGCCCGACGTCTCGGTGGTGGACGTGCGGATGCCGCCCACGTTCACCGACGAGGGGCTGAAGGCGGCGGTCGAGGCCCGGGAGAGGGTTCCGGCCGCGCCGATGCTGATCCTCTCCCAGTACGTCGAGGTGTCCTACGCGGACGATCTGCTGGCCGATGCCCGGGGCGGGGTCGGTTACCTGCTGAAGGACCGCGTGGTCGACGTCGAGGAGTTCATGGACGGGCTGCGCCGGGTCGCGGGCGGCGGGACCGTCTTCGACCCGCAGGTCGTCGCCCAGCTCATGGTGCGGCGGCGGCGCGGCGACCCGCTCGCCTCGCTGACGCCGCGCGAGCGGGAGGTGCTCGCGCTGATGGCCGAGGGCAGGTCCAACCCCGCCATCGGCCGCCGTCTCGTCGTCACCGACGGCGCGGTCGAAAAGCACATCCGGAGCATCTTCATGAAGCTGGGCCTGCACGCCGACGACGGCGACCAGCACCGCCGCGTCCTCGCCGTGCTGGCCTACCTGCGCTCCTGACCCCGGCCTCCGGCGGCGGCGGGCAGGGCCAGCGCGGCCGCTGTGCCCAGCAGGCACAGTCCCGCGGTGATCAGGAAGATCTCCGTGTACTCCACATGCAGCGCGGCCTTCACCTTGGTCTGGTACTCCGCCAGCTCGGCGAGGTAGTCCGCGCCGGCGCCGCCGATCGGGAGCGGCGTGTCGAGGTGCGCGGTCAGCGACTGGAACCGGTGGAACCCCCACGCCGACAGCGCCGCCACGCCGAGCAGCATCCCCATCATGCGGGCCACCACGACCGCCGCCGAGGCCACGCCGTGCTGCACGGCCGGCACGGCGCGCAGCACCGCGGAGGAGACCGGGGCGACGACCACACCGAGGCCGAACCCGGCGACGGCCAGATCGACGTCCAGCCGGACGCCGGCCGAGGCGAGGTCGGCGGGCCAGCGCGACATCATCAGGTAGCCGACGGTGGCGACCGCCATACCGGCGACGGCCACCCACCGCTCCCCGAAACGGCGGGTCAGCATCCCGCCCAGGAACGCCGCGACCGCGAGCGCGGCGAGGAAACGGGTCAGCACCAGCGCACCGCCCACGGCGTCCTCGCCCAGCAGCGTCTGCGCGGCGAGCTGGACGTCCACCAGCGTCACCAGCAGTGCGGCGCCCGAGAGCAGGCTCACCGCCAGGGTGGCGAACAGCGGTCGTCTCGGCACACCGCTCAGATCCAGCAGCCGCACCGGTGAACGGATCTCCCAGGCGACGAACGCCGCCGCCGCGACCACGCCGGCCGCCAGGCACGGCAGGCCCCACGGCGGCAGGACCGCCTCGCCGGGCGAGGGGTTGTAGAGCCCGGCCACCAGCAGGCCCAGCGCCAGCGCCAGCAGTGCGCCGCCGGCCGCGTCGACCCCGCCGGAGGTCCTGCGGCGCGGCTCCCGCGGCAGGCCGCGATGTACGGCCAGGGCGGCGAGCAGGGCCAGCGGGATGTTGACCCAGAAGATGCCGCGCCAGCCGACGAGGGCGGCGAGCCCGGCGCCGTAGAGGGGGCCGAGCACGCTGCCGAGCTCCTGGGCCGCGCCCACCGCGCCCAGCGCGACCGGCCGGCCGCGCTCGTCCCACAGATCGCCGATGAGGGCCATCGTGATCGGCAGCAGCGCGCCGCCGGCCAGGCCCTGGAGCGTACGGCCCGCCGTGAGCGTGGCGACGTCCTGGGCGAGCGCGCAGACGAGCGAGCCCACCGCGAACCCGGCCAGGCAGGCGTGGACCAGCGGACGCCTGCCGTACCGGTCGGACAGCCGGCCGAGCAGCGGCATCCCCGCGACGTAACCGAGCAGGAACCCGGTCACGATGGGCGTCGCCCGTTCCAGGCGGTTCAGCGGGACGCCGACCTCCTGGGCGATGTCCGCGAAGACGGTGACGACGACGTAGGCGTCGAGCGCGGCGAGCAGCACGGCCACGCCGCCCACGCCGAGCGCGAGACGGCGGCCGCGTGCCGGGGAGGGGGCCATGATCGGGGCGGGGGAGATCACGACGCGGGCGGTGTGATCGTCACGGGGGCGTCGTACTCTCCGAGGGTCACGGTCGCGCCGCCGTCGCCGAGCGGAAGATCGATCTTGAGCAGCCGGTCGGTGGCCTTGTCGACCCACACGGTCCCCTTCACGCCCTGGGCGATGCCGGGGATCAGCTTGGCGAGGGACCGCTGGGGCAGGGTGGCCGCGATCCGGTAGGCGTCGGCGCCGCCGACCTTCTCGGCGGCCTCGGTCCTGGCGTCCTGCGCCGACGACAGCAGCTCCGGCACGCCGGTCAGGACCACCGACGGGTCGTAGATCGCGGCGAGCTGCTGCCGGGTCATCGTCTGGAAGCCGCCGGTCGGGCCCTTGAAGTGCACGGTGTCGCCCGCGATCACGAACTCGAACTCCTGCAGGCCGACGAGCTCGACCTGCAGGGTGCCCTTGGCGTCGCCTTCACTGGTCAGCGTGCCCTCGGCGTGCCTGACCGGCACGGCGGGCCGGTCCCTGGTCTCGATGGAGAAGACGACGGTCCGCACCGTCTTCATCGCCGCGGCCGACTTCTTCAGCAGGCCGGGTCCGTCGGGGAGCGCGGCCACGCTGTTCGCTTCGCAGGCGGTCACCAGCAGCAGGGCGGCCACGACCAGCCCGAGGATTCTCGTCACAACGCGGATCGTAGCTGGCGTCAGCGGGCCGTGCGGATCGACTGGAGGCGGTCGGCGATCGGGGCGTATATCTCCTCGATCGCGGACACCTGCTCGGGCGTCAGCAGATCGATCAGATGGCGGCGGACGCCCGCGACGTGGTCGGGGGCCGCCCGCTGGATGGTCTCCCAGCCGAGGTCGGTGAGCACGGCGAAGGTGCCTCGCCTGTCGTCGTCGCAGCTCGCCCGCACCACCAGCCCGGCGGCCTCCATCCGGGAGATCTGGTGCGAGAGCCTGCTGCGGGACTGGATGGTGGCGTCGGCCAGCTCGCTCATCCGCATGCGGTGGTCGGGGCTCTCCGACAGGTTCACCAGGATCTCGTAGTCGTTGAGCGACAGGCCCTTCTCCTGTAACTCGCGATCGAGCTGGTGGAACAGCAGCCGGTGCGCGGCGAGGTGCGCACGCCAGGCGCGTTGCTCCTGCGGACTGAGCCAGCGGGGGTCTTCCATGACTTCAAGCATAAGATCACGATGATCGCCAGGCACGGGTAACCCTGCAGGGAAGGGGAGATTTACCAGAGGGTGGAGTCACGGCTCTTGACGCGATGTCGTCGCCGCTGTTGCCTGGGGAAACAGTCCAGAGACCCCCGCTCTCGGCAGGTGCGGGAGGTGGGCGGGCCCTCGGGCCGGAAAGGCGGCGTCGATGCGCATTGGAACGATCTTGCAGGGTAAGGGGACGCGTGTGGTGACCGTCCCGCCGCGGGCGACGGTGGCAGAGCTCCTGGCCAGACTGGCCGAGTTCAACATCGGCGCGGTGGTGGTGTCGGAGGACGGCGAGACCATCGTGGGCATCGTGTCCGAACGGGACGTCGTACGACGCCTGTACGAGCGGGGCGCCGGCATCCTCGATCGGCCGGTCTCCACGATAATGACCTCGGAGGTCAGGACCTGCACGCCCGACGCCAACGTGGAGGAGCTCCGCCGCACCATGACCGACCACCGCGTGCGGCACGTCCCCGTCGTGCGGGACGGACGGCTGGTGGGCATCGTCAGCATCGGCGACGTCGTCAAGAGCGCCATCGAGGAGCTGGAGACGGAGAAGGACGCGTTGGTCGGCTATCTCCACGGCTGACCGATCGTCCGCCCGGCCTCTACAATCACCCGTGTGAAGCTCAAGCTCGATCTCCACGACATCTACAACAAGGGCAGCGAGATCGACCGGGCGCTGCGCGGCGTCATCGAGGAGGCGGTCCGGAAGAAGGCCACCCAGGTGGAGATCATTCCCGGCAAGGGGTCGGGCCAGCTCAAGAAGAAGGTGCTCCGCTTCCTGGAGCAGAAGGAGATCAAGGCGCTCTACCACCGCATAGACAAGGACGCCAAGAACCACGGCCGACTGTTCGTCTACTTCCGGTGGTAGCCGGGTCGCCCGCGTCCGATGACCGGTGCCCGCCCGTGGCTGGCGCGAAGGGGCGAGAGTGTAGGAGGATTTGCCCGCGTGTGAGTTAGGGGAGGCGTGATGTCGGTGTTGCGGGATCTGCTGGAGGGCATCCGGGGCGGCGGGATCGAGGTGCTCGACCTGACCGCGCCGCTGACCGAGAAGACCCCGATCCTGGGACTGCCCGAGCAGTTCGGCCAGACGGCGACGTTCAGCCTCCAGGAGATCAGCCGGTACGACGACCGCGGCCCGGCCTGGTACTGGAACAACTTCACCACCGGGGAGCACACCGGCACCCACTTCGACGCCCCCAACCACTGGGTGACCGCCCGCGACGGCGAGGACGTCTCGGCGGTGCCCGTCGGCAAGCTGATCGCGCCCGCCGTGGTGCTGGACTTCGCCGCCGAGTCGGCCGCCGACCCCGACTTCCTCCTCGAGATCGACCACGTCGAGGCGTGGGAGAAGCGGCACGGCCCGCTCCCCGACGGCGGCTGGCTCCTCTACCGCACCGGATGGGACGCCCGGGCACACGACGCGGACCGGTTCCTCAACGCGGACGAGACCGGGTCGCACACGCCCGGCATCTCCGTCGAGTGCGCCCGTTTCCTGGCGGAGCGGACGCCGATCATCGGTCTCGGCGTCGAGACCGTCGGTACGGACGCCGGGGCGGCGCACTCGTTCGATCCGGCCTTCCCATGCCACTCCTTCCTGCTCGGGGCCGGCAAGTACGGCCTGACGCAGCTGCGCAACCTCGACCGGCTGCCCCCCACCGGCGCCGTGGTGATCGCCGGGCCGCTGCCGATCGTGGGCGGGTCCGGCAGCCCGCTGCGCGTGCTGGCCCTGGTGGAGAGAAACGTGGAGCGATGAGCGGAGAGATGAGGCGTCCGGCGATGAACGTCGCGGAAGCCGTCGGCGCCGTCCTCGCCTCCCTCGGCGTGCGCACGGCCTTCGGCGTCGTCGGCAGCGGGAACTTCCACGTCACCAACTCGCTCGTACGGCATGGCGTGCGGTACGTCGCGGCACGCCACGAGGGCGGCGCGGCCACGATGGCGGACGCCTACGCCCGGATGAGCGGAACGGTCGCCGTCCTCACCGTCCACCAGGGGCCCGGCCTGACCAACGCGCTGACCGGCGTCACGGAGGCGGCCAAGAGCCGTACGCCGCTGCTCGTGCTCGCCCCCGAGGTGAGCTCGCCGCGCTCCAACTTCCGGATCGACCAGGCCGCCCTCGCCTCCGCCGTCGGCGCCCACGTCGCCAGGGTGGCCTCGGCCGAGACCGTGGTCGACGACACCGTCATGGCCTTCCTCGCCGCACTGCTGGGCCGCCGCACCGTGCTGCTCCGCCTGCCGCTGGACGTGCAGGACGAGGAGCTGCCGGACGAGGCGGCACGCGCCGTACAGGAGCTGCAGGCCGGTGGCGGCGGGGTGCGGCAGGCCGCCGCGAGCCGGGTCCCGGCCCCGTGGGGGCTCACGTTCCCCAGCGAGCCGGTCGCCGACGACGGCGCCGAGTCAGCGGACGCGGCCGGGGCGGCGGCCCCGGACGAGGACACGCCGGACGCGATCGCGCGGCTCGCCGGGCTGCTGGAGACGGCGCGGCGCCCGGTCTTCGTGGCCGGTCGCGGGGCGCGGGGCGCGCGCCGGGAGCTCGAGACGCTCGGCGAGCGGGTGGGCGCGCTGTTCGCCACCTCGGCCGTCGCGAAGGGCCACTTCCACGGCAGTCCGTGGGATCTGGACGTGATGGGCGGATTCGCCTCGCCGCTGGCGGCCGAGCTCGTCGGCGGCGCCGATCTCGTCGTCGCCTGGGGCTGCTCGCTCACCATGTGGACCACCCGGCACGGCAGGCTGATCGGCCCGGACGCGACCGTCGTCCAGGTCGACATCGACGCCGACGCCATCGGCGTCAACCGTCCCGTGGACCTCGGCGTGATCGGCGACGTACGCGCGACGGCGCGGGCGGTGACCGGCCTCCTGGGCGTCAGGGGCGACGGACCCGGTGACGGCCGCGAAGGCTACCGGAGCGAGCAGGTCGCCGACCGGATCGCCCGCGAGGTGCGCTGGCGCGACGTGCCGTACGCCGACACGGGCGGCGACGGCCGGATCGACCCCAGGACGCTGACGATCGGACTCGACGACCTGCTTCCCGCGGATCGGGTCGTGGCCGTCGACTCCGGGAACTTCATGGGCTATCCGTCGATGTTCCTGTCCGTGCCGGACGGCGGCGCTTTCTGCTTCACCCAGGCGTTCCAGTCGATCGGCCTGGGCCTGGCCACCGCCATCGGCGCCGCCATCGCCCGGCCCGACCGCCTGCCCGTCGCCGCGCTGGGCGACGGCGGAGCGCTCATGGGCATCGCCGAGCTCGAAACGGTCGTACGGCTCGGGCTGCCGATGGTCGTCGTGGTCTACGACGACGACGCCTACGGCGCGGAGGTGCACCACTTCGGCCCCGACGGCTTCCCGCTGGACAACGTCACGTTCCCGCCGGCCGACCTCGCCGAGATCGCCCGGGGCTTCGGCTGCGCGGCGGTCTCCGTACGCCGCGAGGAGGACCTGGCGGGGGTCGCCGAATGGCTGAAGGGCCCGCGCGACCGGCCGCTCCTCGTCCACGCGAAGGTCACCCCCGGGCTGCCGGCCTGGTGGCTGGAGGAGGCATTCCGCGGCCATTGACGCAGCCCCGCGACGCGGCCGTCCCCTGAGTGCCGAACCTACTGAAGCGTAGGTTACCTTTCCGTACATGACCGAGCTCGTGTATCCCCCGGTGATCCGCGCCGCGCTGACCGCCTTCAAACTGCTGGACCTGCGGATCCGGGTCGAGGGCGCCGAGCGCGTGCCGCGATCCGGCGGCGCGGTCCTGGTCAGCAACCATGTCAGCTACCTCGACTTCGTCTTCGCCGGTCTGGCCGCCCGGCCCTCGCGGCGGCTCGTCCGGTTCATGGCCAAGCAGGAGGTGTTCAGCCACCCGGTGTCGGGTCCGCTGATGCGCGGCATGCACCACATCCCGGTCGACCGTACGGCCGGGGCCGGAGCGTTCCACGCGGCCGTACGGGCCCTGCGGGCCGGGGAGATCGTCGGCAACTTCGCCGAGGCGACGATCAGCAGGTCGTTCACCGTCAAGGACATCAAGAGCGGCCCGATCCGGATGGCCGTCGGGGCCGGGGTCCCGATCATCCCGGTCGCGCTGTGGGGCGGGCAGCGGCTGTGGACCAAGGGCCGGCCGCGCAGGCTCCTCCAGCGGCACGTCCCGATCACGATCCTGGTCGGCGAGCTCATGCACCCCGGACCCGACGACGACATCGTGAAGCTCACCGCCGAACTGCGGCGGCGGATGTCGGAGCTGCTCGACGAGGCGCAGCGCACCTACCCCGAGATCACGCCCGGGGCGTGGTGGCAGCCCGCCCATCTCGGCGGCACCGCCCCCACCCCGGAGGAGGCCGCCGCCCTCGACGCCGCCGCACGCAGGCGCGTGTCGTGATCTCGCATATCCCGCGCGGTCGCCGGTTGACCGAGGACACCGTCTCGGCGCGTCAGCCCTGGTCGGGGACGGCCATCTCGCCGAGTTGAGACCAGTCGTCCTGCGGGACCTTAACGTTGACGATCCGCGGCGTCTCGGCGAGGTGCCGCGGCAGTGTCCGCTGCGCCTCCTTGAAATGCTCGGCCTGGACGTGGGCCGCGCCGGCCTCGTCGTCGCGGAACGCCTCGACCAGGACGTACTCGGCCGGGTCGGCCAGGCTGCGCGACCAGTCGAACCACAGGCAGCCGGGCTCGGCCCGGGTCGCCCGGGTGAAATCGGCGACGATCTCGGGCCACCGGTCGGCGTGCTCGGGCCGTACGCGGAACTTCGCGGTAATGAAGATCATGTCATCCGTCCCGGTAGTAGGGGTAGCCGAATGCTTCCAGTTTGACCCCCGGCTCATCGGCGTCGTCACCGGCCTCGGCCGGGTGACGCAGCCGAGATGCCGGGTCAGAGCGTCTCCCGACCGGCGTCGACCACTCACGATCGCGATCGATCATGCCCGGCGGTTTCGGTACGCTGGCTGAGATTTCCACGGTTATCAGGACCATGGTTCTCTCGTCTGGGAGCGCGTCGTGCCGGACCTCTATCCCCCGATCGAGCCGTACGACAGCGGGATGCTCGACGTCGGCGACGGCCACCTCGTCCACTGGGAGACGTGCGGCGATCCGTACGGGAAACCGGCGGTGGTGCTGCACGGCGGGCCGGGATCGGGATGCACACCGGGATGGCGTCGTTACCTCGATCCAGAGGCGTACCGCATCGTGCTGTTCGACCAGCGCGGCTGCGGCCGGAGCACCCCGAACGCGGCGCGGACCCTCCACGCCAACACCACCCATCACCTCATCGGCGACATCGAGCGCCTCCGGCGGCATCTGGGGATCGAGAGCTGGCTGGTGCTCGGCGCATCCTGGGGCACCACCCTCGGCCTGGCCTACGCCGAGCGCTTCCCCGAGCGGGTCTCCGAAATGGTGCTGTTCAGCATCACCAACACCAGCCGGCGCGAGGTCGAGTGGGTCACGCGGGACATGGCGCGGTTCTTCCCGGCGCAGTGGGCGCGCTTCCGTGATGGGGTGCCGGAGGCCGACCGGGGCGGCAGCCTGGTGGACGCGTACGCCCGGCTGCTCGATGATCCCGATCCCGCGGTGCGGGAGCGGGCCGCCAGGGACTGGTGCACATGGGAGGACACCCACGTCGCCACCCATCCGGGCCACCGGCCCGACCCCCGTTACGACGACCCGGCGTTCCGCATGACCTTCGCCAGGCTGGTCACCCACTACTGGCGGCACGCGGCCTGGCTCGACGACGGAATCCTGCTCCGCGAGGCGGGGGAACTCGCGGGCATCCCCGGCGTCCTCGTCCACGGCCGGCTGGACATCAGCGGCCCACCTGACATCGCCTGGAGCCTCGCCCAGGCCTGGCCCGACGCGGAGCTGATCCTGATCGACGAGGCCGGGCACGGTGCGCATGGCGCGACGAACGCCGCGGTGATCTCGGCGACCGATCGTTTCGCCCGTCGCCGAGCCTGACGACGTCCTGGAGCAGGCCGGACGGGCGTGGGCCGATGACGAGGAGCAGGGGCGTCCGGGGGCCGGTCGATCTCCGCGGCCCCGGGACTTCGTGGGCGGGTCAGCCCATGTGGGGGTAGCGGTGGTCGGACGGGGGGACGAACGCCTCCTTGACCGTCCGTGCGTTCACCCAGCGGATCAGGTTGAAGATCGACCCCGCCTTGTCGTTGGTGCCCGATGCCCGCGCGCCGCCGAACGGCTGCTGGCCGACGACCGCCCCGGTGGGCTTGTCGTTGACGTAGAAGTTGCCGGCGGCGAAGCGCAGCCGCTCGGTGGCCGCCGCGATCGCGTACCGGTCCTGCGCGATCACCGCGCCGGTCAGCGCGTACGGCGCGACGCTCTCCATCTGGTCCAGCACCGCGTCGTACGACGCGTCGTCGTACACGTGCACCGCGAGGATCGGGCCGAAGTACTCCTTGACGAACACCTCGTCCGCCGGGTCGGCGCACTCCAGCACGGTCGGCTTCACGAAATAGCCGGTCGAGTCGTCGTACGACCCGGTCAGCACGTCGATCGAGTCCGTCGCCCGGGCCCGGTCGATGGCCGCCCGGTGCTTGGCGAACGCCCGGCCGTCGATGACGGCCCCCATGAACGCCGACAGGTCGCTCGCCACGTCGCCGACCGTGAGCGACTCGGCCGTGGCCACGAAGTCGTCCCGCATCCGCGACCACAGCGACCGCGGCACGTACGCCCGGGAGGCGGCCGAGCACTTCTGCCCCTGGTACTCGAAGGCGCCGCGGATCAGCGCGGTCGACAGCACCTCGGCCGAGGCGGAGGGGTGGGCGATCACGAAGTCCTTGCCGCCGGTCTCGCCGACCAGCCTCGGATAACCCCGGTAGCCGGCGATGTTCTCCCCGACCGTACGCCACAGGTGCTGGAAGGTCGCGGTCGACCCGGTGAAGTGGATCCCGGCCAGCTCGGGGTGCGGCAGCGCCACCTCCGAGACGGCTGCGCCGTTGCCGGTCACCATGTTGATCACACCGGGCGGCAGCCCGGCGGCCTCCAGCAGCCGCATCGTGAAGTGCGCGGCGAACTGCTGGGTCGGCGACGGCTTCCAGACGACGACGTTCCCCATCAGCGCGGGGGCGGTCGGCAGGTTCGCCGCGATCGAGGTGAAGTTGAACGGCGTGATCGCCAGGACGAAGCCCTCCAGCGGGCGATACTCCATGCGGTTCCACGCGCCCGGCGACGACGCCGGCTGCTCGGCCAGGAGCTGCCGGGCGAAGGAGACGTTGAACCGGAAGAAGTCGATCAGCTCGCAGGCCGCGTCGATCTCGGCCTGCTGCACCGACTTGGACTGGCCGAGCATCGTCGAGGCGTTGATCGTGGCCCGCCACGGGCCGGCCAGCAGATCGGCGGCCTTAAGGAAGACCGCGGCCCGCTCCTCGAACGGCAGGGCCCGCCAGGCGGGGGCGGCGGCCAGCGCCGTGTCGATCGCCGCGCGGACGTCGGCGGCGGTCGCGTCGGCCGTGGTGCCCAGCACGGCGGCGTGGTTGTGCGGCTGGACGACGTCGATCGGGGCGCCGCCCGCCATCCGCCGCTCACCGCCGATCGTCATCGTGAGATCGAGCCGCGTCTCGCCGAGCTCCTTGACCCTGGCCTCCAGGGCCGCGCGCTCGGCGCTGCCGGGGGCGTAGCCGTACACCGGCTCGTTGACCGGGAGGGGGACGTTGGTGATCGCATCCATTGCTCACTTGCCTTTCAGAGCGCGCAGGAAGAAGGCGACGTTGGCCGGGCGCTCGGCGAGACGGCGCATGAAGTAGCCGTACCAGTCGTCGCCGAACGGAACGTAGACGCGCACCCGGTGCCCGGCGGCGGCGAGGTCGCGCTGCCTGTCGGTCCGGATGCCGTACAACATCTGGTACTCGTAACCGTCCCGGTCGCGGCCATGCCGGCCGGCGAGCATCTCGGCGACGGCGATCAGCCGGTCGTCGTGCGTGGCCACCATGGGATACCCCTCGCCCGCCATGAGCACTCGCAGGCACCGGACGTAGGCCCGGTCCACCTCGCCCCTGCCCTGGTAGGCGACGGAGGCGGGCTCGCGGTAGGCGCCCTTGACCAGGCGGACCCGCGAGCCGGCGAGGTCGCGGCAGTCGGCCTCGCTGCGCAGCAGGTACGCCTGGATCGCCACGCCGGTCTCCGGGAAGTCCGCGCGCAGCGCGCGCAGGATCTCCAGCGTGGAGTCGACCGTGGTGTGGTCCTCCATGTCCAGGGTGACGGCCGCGCCGCAGTCGCGTGCCGCCGAGCAGATCCGCCTGGCGTTCTCCAGCGCGATGCCGTCGGGTTTGCCGCCGTCGAGCGCCTGCCCGACAGCCGACAGCTTCACCGACACCTCGGCCCGGTCGCCGAGCCCGAGCGGACGCAGCGCGCCCAGCAGCGTGACGTACGCATCGGCGGCCTCGACCGCGGTCTCCTTGTCGCGGACCTCCTCGCCGAGGTGGTCGATCGTGACCGCGAGCCCGGCGCCGGTCAGGCGGCGGGTCGTCGTGACGGCGTCGGCGGTCGACTCCCCGGCCACGAAGCGGTCGACGACGCCGCGGGTGGCCCGCAGATTCGACACGGCCCGGCGTGCCAGCGGGCTGCGCGAGGCCGCGAGAAGCAGAGATCCGAGCATGGCCAAAGGGTAAAAGTCCCAGGTCACGGGGTCCACGGACATCCGCCACAGGATTTTCCTACAGATGCACAACAATGGAGTCCATGCAGGACATCGCCGATGAGATCGCGCGGCTGCTCGACGCGTCGGTGACGATCGAGGACCGGTCGTTCAAGCTGCTCGCGTACGGCGAGCAGAGCGGGGACATCGACCGGGTCCGGCAGGAGTCGATCCTGCGCCGGCGGGCCTCCGCCGAGGTGCGCGCCCATTTCGAGGCGTACGGCATCGCCACGGCGACCGGCCCGGTGCGCATCCCCGGCCTGCCCGGACTGCTCGGCCGGGTCTGCGTCCCGCTGCGGCATCGCGGAGTGAACTACGGCTACCTCTGGCTGCTGGACGCCCCTCCCGCGGGTGAACCGGCGCCATCGGGGGGACCGGTTCTCTCCGGGGGATCAGAGGGTGCGCTGACCGACGAGCGGCTGGCCGCCGTGGCGCCGCTGGTGGCCCGGGCCGCGGCGCGGCTGGCCCGGGAGGCCCGCGGACGGCGGGTCCGGCTGCGTGACTTCTTCTCCGCCGATCCCGCCGTCCGGGCGGCCGCCGACGTCGAGGTCGAGGGCCCGGTGGCGGCCCTCGCCGTACGGACCCCGCCGGAGGGGGGCGGCGAACCGCCGCCGCTGCCGCGCGGCGTGCTGGCCGACCCGGACGGCGGATCGGGCGGGCCGCCGGGCGAGGACGCGGGCGAGGGGCTGCTGGCCGTGCTGGCCCCCGCCGCGCAGGCGCGGGAGGTCGCGGACCGGCTGCGGGACGCGTACGGATCGGCGGCCGGTGTCGGGGGTTCCCGGGAGGACCCCGACGAGGCGTGGGAGAGCTGGCAGGAGGCGCTTCTCGCGCTTCGGGTGGCCGAGCACGTCGCCGGGCACGGCCCGGTGGCGAGCTGGCCGGGGCTGGGCGTCTACCGCCTGCTGGTCCGGCTGTCGCACCGGGAGCTCGCGGATCTGGCCGCGGAGTGCGCCGCGCTGTCGGCGCCGGCGTCGCGGGACCTGGCCCACACGGTTGAGACGTACCTGGACCATGCCGGGCACGTGCAGGAGACCGCGGCCGCGCTGGGCGTTCACCGTCAGACGCTCTATTACCGGCTGGGCAAGGCCGAGCGCCTCACCGGGCTCGACCTCGCAGACGGGGAGAGCCGGCTGCTCCTCCACCTGGCGCTCAAGGCCGCCGCGCTGATCCGCCGGCCGCCTCCCGACCGGGCACAGGCCGGCCGGGACGGGCGGTCAGGCGGATGAACGGGCCGGCGGGATGAACGGGTCGGCGGCATGAGCGGGTCGGCGGGATGAGCGGGTCGGCGGGATGAGCGGGTCGGCATGAACGGGATGCACGGTCAGGCGCAGGTCTTCTCGTAGACCCGCAGCAGTTCCATGCTGATGCGCTCGAGCGAGTAGCGGGACCGGGCGCGGTCGGCCGCGGCGTATCCGATGGCCGTGCGCAGCGTGGCGTCGCCCAGCAGCCTGCGGATCCGCTGGGCCACCTCCAGGGGCCGGTCGGGCCGGGCCAGGAAGCCGGTCACGCCGTCCACGACCGCGTCCAGGTGGGCGCCGGCCGCCGACGCGATCACCGGGACGCCGCAGGCCATCGCCTCCAGCGCCGCCGTTCCGTTCGGCACGGACGGGGACAGCGACAGCACCAGGTCCGCGCTGCGCATCAGCTGGGGCATCGAATCATGCGGGACCGTGCCGAGCGCCTCCACCCGGTCGGCCAGGCCGCGGTCGGCGGCGAGCGTGCGCAGTCGTTCCACCGCGGGTCCGTCGCCGCCCGCGATGACCAGCTCGGCGTCGGGCACCGACATCAGCGCGGACACGGCGCTGGCCGCGCCCACGTGACCCACGTGCAGGAGCCGCGGCCGGTCGCCGCGCGGGCAGGCGGGGCCCTGGCGGTGGAAGCGCTCCACGTCGATGCCCTGCGGCACGACCGAGATGTTGCGGCGGGGGACCCCCATCCGGATCAGCTCGGACTCCTCGTCGGCGCAGGCGGCGATCACGGCCCTGGCGCGGCGGCCGATCGCGCACTCCAGCCGGCGTACCGGCGCGGGCCTGCTGTCGTCGTGATGGGTGTGGAAGGTCTGGGTGACCGGCACGCCCAGGCCCTCCGACCCGGCGATGGCGGCCAGACCGCTGGTCCAGGAGTAGGCGTGGATGATGTCGGGGCGGCTCTTCCGCCACCGCTGCCGCAGCCCGGCGCTGAAGTCCGGGATGTAGGGGAGCAGGTCGCTTTCCGACAGTTCCACGTCCGGCCCGGCCGGGACGTGCTCGATCGCGGCGCCCTGGGCGTTGCATCGCGTGTACATGGTCACCCGGTGGCCGCGCGCGAGCTCGCGGGCGATCGCGGGAGTGTCCGGTGTGAGTTCGTGAGCAGAGACGATGGCGATATCCATGGCACACCTCAACGGCAAGGAAGGCGTCTAGAAGGTGTGCCTGCGTCTTAGGCACGATAAGTGCCTGATTACCGTACTCTGATCCTCGCTAAACGCCTAATCGAGAAAAATCTTCGCTCGGCCGCCGACGGGCGCCCCGCTTCCCGGTTCTCCTTCGGCGCTTCCCGGGCTCCTCCTGGGCCTGTCCCCGGATGCTCCCCTCGGCCTTCTCCTCATCGCCGGCGGCGCGGATTACACCATATTCGCAGATCGGACCGGAAATCGGGAGACCGGGTGCGTCCTCACCTGGATCTGCGCAGTGCGAGCACGGTGACCTCGTCGGTGGCGTGGCTGCCGCAGAAGGCCCGGTGGTCCTCCTCGACCGCCTTCACCACCGCGCCCGGCGGCTGGCCCACACACCGGGCGAGCAACTCGGTCAGGCGTGCCTCGCCGTAGTTCTCCCCGGCCGTGCTCTGCGCGCCGACCAGCCCGTCGGAGTAGAGCAGCAGCGTCTCGCCCGCCGGGATCACCAGCTCCTCGGTGGC
The DNA here is from genome assembly GCF_001417795.1 of Sphaerimonospora mesophila. Taxonomy (NCBI): domain Bacteria; kingdom Bacillati; phylum Actinomycetota; class Actinomycetes; order Streptosporangiales; family Streptosporangiaceae; genus Sphaerimonospora; species Sphaerimonospora mesophila. The sequence goes on from NZ_BCBX01000049.1 coordinate 88,917, forward strand.
GGGGATCGACCCCTCCTCGAATCCCAGCGGGACGCCGCCGCCCTCGGTGAAGCGGACCCCGCCGCCGGGGTGGAGCAGCGCGGCCGGATGGTGCCCGGCCGAGGCGAGGCGCACCTTGCGCCCGCGCACGAAACCGGCGGCGGCCATCACGAACAGGCCGGTACGCTGCACCACGAGCGCGTCGTTGACCTTGCGCATGGCCTGTCCCGGGTCGTCCTCCCAGACGCTCAGCACCCGCAGCCCGTTGCGCACCATGGCGGTCACCGCGGCCGCCTCCTCGCCCCGGCCCGCCGCGCTGCCGATGACGAACCCCCAGCCGTTCTTCACCCGGAACACGTCGTAGAACTCGCCGCCGATCGCGCGCAGCCCGGAACCCGGGTGATAGAACGCGGCGCTCTCGAAGCCGGGGATCTCCGGCAGCGTGCGGGGGAGCACGCCGGTCTGGAGGGTGTCGGCCGCCTGGGCGCGGCGCTGGAAGCCGCGCTGGGCCCGCATGGCCAGGCCGAGGTGCGTGCCGATCTCCTCGAGCAGGCCGAGGTCGGCCAGGCCGAACGGTCGCCGGTCGCGCTGCCGTACCAGCGTGAGCACGCCGTGCACCTCGTCGTCGGTGCGGATCGGCACGCTCAGCAGCGACCCGGCCCGCATGTCGCTCAGCACGGTCCCGCCGAGGAGCGAGTCGTCGGCGAGCATCTCGTGCACGATCCCGCTCTGCGTGACCAGAACCTGCTCGACGATGGGCGCCTCGGCCGGGGACGTCTCCTCGATCACCCGCTGAAGGCGGCCGGACGGCTGGTCGCCCGGGCCGACGACGGTCGCGCGGTGGACGTCGGCCCGGTGAACGTCGGCGCCGCGCGGATCACCGTCCCGGAACACGTCGGCGATGACCCAGTCGGCCGTCTCGGCCGCCAGCAGGCGTGCGGCGCGCAGCAGGGCCACCGGCTCGCGCAGGCTCTCCTCGTCGAGCAGCAGCCGGGCGAACCGGGAGAGCAGTTCGTGCCGCCGGACCGCGGCCATCAGATCCGGCGAGGGGACGGCCGGGTCCGTCCGGGGGCGGCGCCCCGACACGGCTTCGGCCTCTTCCCCGCCGGTCGGGGCCCGGCCGGCGTCCGCTCCGGACGCCCGGGCCGTGACGGTCTGCTTCGAGGCCGGGCCGGAGATCTCGGGCAGCCGGGGCGGGGTCGGCGGCACCTCGGTCGGCAGCACGACCGCCGCGATCATCTCCTGGGGCTCGCCGGGCATGCGCAGCCTGCTGAGCACGAGCCGTACGACATGGGCGCGGCCCTGATGGGCCAGCCGGGTCCGCAGCGAGGAGACCTCCTCGCCCCGCAGGACGGCGGTGAGATGCGACCGGAAGGCGGCCCGGCCGGCCACGTCGACGAGCAGCGGGAAGGCGCGGCCGATGAGGTAGCCGGCCGGGCTGCCGAGCAGGCGGGTGGTCTCGTTGTTGATGCGCCGCACCGTGCCGCCGGTGTCCATGATGATCACGGGGACCGGAAGCGAGCGGAAGACCTGGCGCAGCAGCTTGTGCTCGCGCAGGTTGCCGCCGTCCCTGCGCCGGTGGCCGCGGGCCAGCTCGGTGAGGGCGTCGCGGAGCAGGTCCTCGGCGGTCTCCAGCTCTCTCAGGGCCGCTTCCGGCCGGAAATCGTCCCGTAGGATCGCGATGCGGTCGGCGAGACCGCCAAGGGCACGCTCAAGCTCGGAGTTGGCGGGCAAGCGGCCTCCTTTCCTCACCTGAGTAGACGCTACGCCCAGGACCGGGTCTAATCGTTCCAGCCTGGATTAATCCGGAACCGATGGGAATGGTCTTTCTATCATGGAGACGACGTCCATCCTCGTACGTGACCTGGCCGCTCTCGGCAGGGTGACCGAGGGGGCCTCCTGTGAGAGCGTCCTGCGTGGCATCGCGGAGGCCACCGCGCGTGGCGTGCCGGGATGCGCCGGCGGCACCGCCGAGCTGTGGGCCGACGGGCGGGTGCTGCTCGCCGCCTCCCACAGCGAGCTCACCGCGCTGATCGACGGTGAGCGCGAGCTGCGCGAGGGGCCCTCCCGCGAGGCGCTGGCCACCGGCAGGCCGGTGCTGGTGGCGGACGTGATGTGCGAGCCCCGCTGGCCCGCCTACTGCGCGACGGCCGTACGGCACGGTGTGCGTTCGGTGTTCGCGCTGCCCATCGAGGTGGACGACGGCGTAGTGATCATCGGTCTGTACGGCGTGCGCGCCGGCGTCTTCGGTCAGGCGGCCTTCACCGGAGACGGCTCGCTCCCGGCCCTGCTCAGGGAGCAGGTGACGGTGGCGCTGGCCAACGTGCGGCAGTTCGACGACGTCCTGACCGACGCGGCCCAGATGCAGGAGGCCATGGAGGGACGCTCGATCATCGACCAGGCCAAGGGGATTTTGATGTCGACGAGCGGCTGCTCGGCCGAGGAGGCGTTCGAGGAGCTCAGGCAGGTCTCCCAGCACCACCAGGTCAAGGTCGCCGACCTGGCCCGGATGCTGGTGTCGGAGCGGGGCCGGGGGCACATCGGCGCCAGGAGCGGCGGTCTCAAGGACGGCGGCCCCGGGAGCGGCGTTTCCAGGACCGGCGGGCGGAGGAACGGCGAGCCCTGACGGCGGGTACGCGAACGCGTGGTCCGAGACGTACGTCCCGAGTGATCCGAGACGTACGTCCCGGGGGTCGTCAGGAGGCGGCGAATGCGGCGAGCGCCTCGTCGAGGGTGTCGAAGAGCGGCAGACGCTCCGAGAGCCCGGTCACCCACATCACCTTGGAGTTGGGATACTGCACCGAGATCAGGGCGAAGTTGCCGCCGTCGCCGGTCGCCCGCTGCCAGTGATGGACGATCAGTCCCAGCGCCCGGGAGTCCATGAAGGTGACTCCGCCCAGGTCGAGGATCATGTCCGGGCCGTGGTCGTCCGCCGCCGCGTCCAGGAAGTCCGAGAAGTGTTCGCGCGTCGTGGCGTCGAGGACGCCGCTGACGCGGATCACCACAATGCCGCCCGCCATGGTGGAGCTCAGGGACAGCAGCCCGTTGTTAGACACCTCGCGCCTCCTCTGCGGAGAAGATTACTGGTGCCACAGGGGCGGTGATACCAGGTGGTGATACTTCGGGATTTTTGGCAATATAGTTCCTCAGAGGTCCAGCAGAGGGCCTCGTCTCGACACTGTAGCGAGGCGCGCCTTCTGCATGGAACGATCTGTGTGGATCTGCCAGGCGGTCCATCCCGGACAGGCGCCGCCCTCGCGCGAAGATTACGAGGGGACCTGCGCAGATGTCTGCCGAGGGCCGTACGACGAGCCACGACACTCCGACCGCCGAGGAACTGCTGACCGAGCTGGCCCGGGAGGATCTCCCCGCCGAGCGGCGGGACCGGATCCGCGAGATGGTCGTGGAGATGCACCTTCCGATGGCCAGGGACATCGCCCGGCGTTACCTGCACCGGGGCGAGCCGATGGAAGACCTTCTCCAGGCGGCCTACGTCGGCCTGATGAAGGCCGTCAACGGGTTCGACCCGACTCTCGGGCACGGGTTTCGCGGCTACGCGATGGTGACCATGACCGGAGAGGTCAAGCGGCACTTCCGCGACCGCACCTGGGCCGTCCGGGTGCCGCGCCTGTATCAGGAGCGGCGGGCCGAGCTCAACCGCCTGGTCGCGGAGATGACCCAGGAGCTCGGCCGGTTCCCCACGGTCGCCGAGCTCGCCAAGAGGATGAACATTTCAGAGGAGGACATGCTGCTCACGATGGACGCCTCCGCGGCGTACAGCACGCTCTCCCTGGACGCGCCGATCGGCGCCGACGACGACGCGGCGGCACTGGGAGACGTGATTCCCGACGAGGACGACGCCCTGGACATCCTGGTGGACCGGGAGGCCGTCAAGCCGCTCATCGACCTGCTCCCCGAGCGGGAGAAGAACATCCTCCTGCTGCGTTTCTACGGAAACCTGACCCAGGCCGAGATCGCCGCTGAGTTCGACATCTCCCAGATGCACGTTTCGAGGATCCTCCGCAAGACGCTCGACCTGCTCCGTGCGGAGCTCGTCGCGGGATGAGCCCATGAAGGAGCTCATGGACGAGCAGCGCATGGGCGACGTGAGCCGCGCATGAATCGTCAATGAATCACCGATGAGGTCCACCATGTCGTACCGTCACGCGACGCCCCGCGAAAGGCGCATGCCGGGTGAGGGATGACGGCGCTTCCGCGCACGTCTCGCGGTCGGCCGGGGAACGTGGTTTCTCCCTGGCCGACCTGCCGGACGTGCGGGAGTTCGCCGCCGCGGAGGCACGCCGTCGCGGGATGCCGGACGACGCCGTCGGCGACTTCCTGCTCGCGCTGAACGAGGTCGCGACCAACGCGGTGACGCACGGCTCCACGAAGGCCCGGCTGAGCGTCTGGCGGGACGGCGCCGACCTGGTCGTCGGCGTGCGCGACGAGGGCGGGGGCTGGCGTCCGGAGGGCGTTCCGGGGGAGACCCCGCCGCCCGAGAACGCGACCAGCGGCATGGGCCTGTGGGTGGCGCGCCGGCTCAGCAAGGACATGAAGGTTGAAACAGGGGCGGACGGGACGATCGTAACGATGCGTTTCCCGGTCCGTACCGGGTAGGGGGCCCCCATGGCAGTCCCACGGATTCTGATCGTCGGCGGCGGTTACGTCGGCATGTACACGGCGCTTCGCCTGCAGCGCAAGCTACACCGAGGTGAGGCACAGGTCACCGTCGTGGACGACGATTCCTACATGACGTACCAGCCCTTCCTGCCCGAGGCGGCGGCGGGGAGCATCGAGGCGCGGCATGTCGTGGTCCCGCTCCGGCAGGTCCTCTCGTCGTGCCGGATCTTCAGCGGACGAGCCACCTCGGTCCGGCTGGCCGACCGGAAGGCGGAGGTCAAACCACACGAGGGGCCGGAACTGACCCTCGACTACGACTACGTCGTCCTCGCGCCGGGTTCGGTCTCCCGGCTTCTCCCGATCCCCGGTCTGGCCGAGAGCGGCATCGGCTTCAAGACCGTCGAGGAGGCCATCCACCTGCGCAACCACGTGCTCGGCCGGATGGACGTGGCCGCCTCGACGACCGACGAGGAGGTGCGCCGGCGGGCGCTGACCTTCGTGTTCGTCGGTGGCGGCTTCGCCGGCGTCGAGGCGCTCGCCGAGCTGGAGGACATGGCCACCTACGCCTGCAGGTTCTTCAAAGGGATCCGCAGGACGGACATGCGCTGGGTCCTCGTCGAGGCCACCGACCGCATCCTGCCCGAGGTCGGGCCGGACATGGGCCGCTGGACCGCCCGCCAGCTGAGCGAGCGGGGCGTCGAGGTCAGGATGCGCACGCTGCTGAAGTCGGCGGAGAACTGCCACATCGTCCTCGACGACGGCGATGCGTTCGACACCGACACGCTCGTCTGGACCGCGGGGGTGAAGCCGAACCCGCTCGTACGCGCCGGCGACCTGCCGCTGGACGAGAAGGGCAGGGTGAGGGCCACCCCCTTCCTGCGGGTCGAGGGCACCGATTTCGCGTTCACGGCCGGGGACGCCGCCGCCGTGCCGGACCTCACCCGTCCAGGGCAGATGTGCCCGCCCAACGCCCAGCATGCCGTACGGCAGGCCCGCCGGCTCGCCGACAACCTGCTGGCGGCGCTACGCGGTGGCGGCCTGCGGCCGTACCGGCACAAGTCGGCCGGATCGGTGGCCAGCCTCGGGCTCTACAAGGGCGTGGCGCAGGTCTACGGCCGGGAGCTGCGCGGGTATCCCGCGTGGTTCATGCACCGGACCTATCACCTGATGCGGATGCCCACGCTGAACAAGAAGTCCCGCATCCTGGCGGACTGGACGCTCGGCCTGTTCTTCCCCAGGGAGATCGTCTCGCTGGGGGCCGTGCAGAACCCCCGCGAGGAGTTCACCCTGGCCGCGCGCATGTGAGCGCGAGATCCCCGGCTCAGCCGAGCAACTCGTCGGCGACCAGGAGGAGCTTCAGGGCCGCGGGATTGGTCGTCGCGGTTCCCCTGGGGATCCGCGCGGCCATCCCCTCCAGCAGCAGGTGGATGTCGCCGGGGCGGCCCGTGTCGCCGGGACGGGCGGCGGAGGTCGCGTGCCGCAGCCGGAGCAGGAGCTCCAGCCCGCAGGCGGCCTGGGTCGCGAGCAGCGCCAGCAGGCTGACGTCGTCGAGCTCGCCCCGCGAGTCCCGTGCGCCCCACGAGTCCCGTTCGCCCCATGAGCCTCTTGCGCCCTGAGCGCCCTCTGCGCCGAATGCGCCGGCCATGCCGCCTGTGCCGTTCTGGCCCGGCGGCCCGGGCGTGCGGTCCAGCACCTCCAGCACGCCGATGCACTCCTCGTACCGGATGAGAGGCGCGGCCATGATGCTGCGCGGGACGTAGCCGGTGGACTCGGCCGCGTCATGGGCGAACTGCGCCGTCTCCGCCACGTCGTCGACGATCATGGGCTGGCCGCTGGCCGCGACCGACCCGGCGATGCCCGTACCAGGCGGGAACCGCGTGCCCAGCAGGTGCTTTTCGCCCTCGCCGGAGACCGCCTCGAAGACCAGCTCGCCGGTGGTCTCGTCCACCAGGAAGATCGAGGCGGCGGCGGACCGGAACACGTGCCGGGCAACCTCCACGATGGACTGCAGGAGCCGCCGCTCGGTGATCTCGGCGCTCCCGGAAGGCAGCGGGTCAAACAGGGACATTCGTGCCTCCGTGGTCTGTGGCGACGTTGCGAGCGGTCAGATAGAGCGCCGACTTGAGCTGGAACGGCGTCATCCACGCGTGCTTGCTCAGGATGAGCGCGCAGACGCCGGTGATGTGCGGCGCGGCGAAGCTGTTTCCGGTGCTGTGGATCCGCCTGCCGCCCGGCCAGGCGACCGGGACCTTGACACCGCGCGCGTAGAACTCGGCCGGCGGCGCCGGGTTGTAGTAGTAGGTCAACGGGTCGGGCTCGTCGTGGCTGGCCACCGAGATGACCGAGGAGAACGCCCAGGGGAAGCTCACCACGGGCATGTTGTGCGCCGAGGCCACGATGAGGCAGCGCCGGAAGTAGGCGAGGTCGGCCAGCTCGTGCAGTGCCGCCCGGAACTCGTTCCGCGTGGTCGACAGGCTGAGGTTGACGAGGTCGAAGTCCGCCTCGACGGCCCAGCGGAGGCCCGCCAGAAGGGCGGAGCCGGTGCCGGTCTTGCCGTCGGTCAGCACCCGGACGGAGGTCAGCGAGACCCCCGGGGCGACCGATCGGATCACGCTCGCGCACGCCGTGCCGTGGCCCGCCGGGTCGACCGGGTCGCAGTCGGCCAGCACCGGCCTCCCGCCGTCCCCTGAGACGACCACCAGGGACCGCGCCAGGGCGCCGACCAGCGGGTGGCCGCCTTCGACGCCGGTGTCGACCACGCAGACGCGCACGCCCGATCCGTCGGCGCCGCCCCACGCCCAGTCCCTGGTGACCTCCTCCTGCCGGCTCACCTGGAACGCCTCCAGCTCGAGCCGGGACGTCGCCAGTCCCCAGGCGGGCATGCCCGGGAAGTGCTCACGCCGCTCCCGGCGCCACGGTGGCGGGGTCACCGCTCCACCTCCTCGCCGCCGGGCCCGGCAGCGAGCCGGACCCGGACCCGTTCCGCCGGCAGCGCGGCGCCCTTGGCCGCGTACGCCCGCAGGGCCCGTCCGGCGGCGTCGGCCGATTCGGCCGTACGGCCGGCCGCGCGGTGGACGTCGGCGATCTCGGCGAGCACGTCGCCGCGCAGGCACGGATCGTCGATCAGGCCGAGCCGCTCCAGCGCCAGCGCGGCGAGCGCGGCGGCCGCCCGGTGCTCGCCTCGCCGGGCCTCGACCCCGGCGCGCAGGGCGATGAGGAGCAGCTCGGTGCGCGCGTGGCGGCCGCCGGGCTCGGCCGTAAGGCGGGCCAGCGCCCGTCCCGCCTCCGGGAGGCGGCCCTGCCGCAGCAGCTCGCGCGCCTCGTAGGCCTCCAGGGTCAGCGCCGGGCCGACCTGGCCCGCCGCGCGAAGCGCCGCCGCACCCCGCCGGAACAGCTCTTCGGCGGTCGCGTGGCGGCCGGCGAGGGATTCCACCAGCCCCTGCACCTGGACGACCGCGGCCGCCGCCAGATCGAGATGGAGATCGCGCACGTGCCGGTCCGCCGTGGCCAGTACGGCACGGGCCGCCGTGATGTCGCCGGAAAGGGCGAGCAGCCGCCCCCGCGTGATCAGAACCGGCACCAGCAGCGCCCGGTCCCCACCGAATCTGGCCGCCAGATCGGCGCACAGCGCGAGGCTCTCCCCGATCGGCGTCGGCGACCATTGGGCCAGCTCGCACAGCCCGCTGAGCAGGCGGTTCTCCTCATAGCCGTCGCCCAGGGACGCGGCGCGGGCCAGGCCGTCCCGCAGCGCCGTCTCCGCGGCGCCGAAACGTCCCTCGTCCAGGTCGACCAGCGCCTCCAGCTGGTGCAGGCGGCACCAGCTCAGGTCGTCGCCGGGGTCGGCGGCGAGCAGTTCGCGCAGTGGTCCTGGCTCCGGCGGGCGGGTCCCGAACCGGGCGGCCAGGATCTCGCGCTGGACCGCGCAGGTCGTCGCGTTGCGCCGGTCGCCCGGCAGCAGCCGCTCCGCCGCGTCCAGCGCGGCGAACGCCCGGTCGCGGTCGCCGCGCGCCAGCCCCGCGTCGCAGATGCGCACGGCCAGCGGCCGGTGCCCGGCGTCGCCGGGCGGCAGCAGCTCGCGCCCCCGTTCCAGCAGCGCGATGGCGGCCGGCAGGTCCTTGCGGTGCAGCGCGTGCGTGCCCTCCCCGATGAGGGCGCGGGCGGCCCGCTCGGTGAGCGCCGGCAGCCCGGGATCGTCCGGCCGGACCTCCCGGGTGAAGCGGCAGGCGGCCTCCAGGTGGTGGGCGAGATCGTCCTGCTCGGCCTGCCCGGACAGGTGGTCGGCGAGCGCCAGATGCCAGGCGGCCCGCAGCTCCTTGCGGGTCATCGCGTAGACGGTGTCCCGGGTCAGGGTCTGCGTGAACTGGTACGAGCCCGGCGCCGGCCCATGCTGGATCAGGCGATGCCGCCCGAGCCGTGCCAGCGGCTCGTCCAGGCCCGGCCGGCGTTCCTCGCCGTCGTGGAACACGACCCTCAGCCGATCCGCCGTGAAGACGTGGCCGATCGTCGCGGCACGCTCCAGCACGTCGCGCTCACCGTCGCCCAGCCGGTCGAGGCGGGCGCCGAGAAGCGCCTGGATCGTCGGGGGCAGCGGCGCGTCCTCCCCCTCCTCCAGCAGCATCTCCAGCATCAGTTCGGCGAACAGCGGGTTGCCGTCGGAGCCGTCGACGACGCGCGGGCACAGGTCGTCGACCCGATGGGCGACCACCTCGGCGGACGCCGCCCGGCCGGTGTACAGCGCGGCGACCAGGCGTTCCATCCCGGGCCTGTCCAGCGGCCCGAGCTCCAGGTGGACCGCGCATTCCCGGTCGCCGCACCACGCGGGCCGGATGTCGGCGAGCTCGGGCCGGGCCGCGCAGACGAGGAGGACGGGCACGTCGGGAAGCCAGGCCGCGAGGTCCTCGATGAGATCGAGGAGCGTCGTCTCCGCCCACTGCAGGTCCTCCCAGACCGCCACCACCGGCCCCCGCCGCGCGAGCGACTCGAACAGGGCGCGGACCGCTCGCGAGATCTCCTCCACCCCCGCGCCGTCCCCGCTACGCCCCGGCCCGGCGCCGGCGGTGAGACCGCGCAGGGCCGACACGCTCGCCGCCTCCATCGGCGCGGCCGCCGACGGCCAGCGCCCGTTGAGTGATCCGATCATCTCCGTGATGGGACGGTAGGTGACGCCGACGCCGTACGAAGGGCACCGGCCCGTGAGCACGGTCGTCTCCTCGGGCAGGCCGCCCAGGAACTCGCGGACCAACCGGGACTTGCCGATGCCGGGCGCGCCGAGCAGGGTCACGACATGGCACCGGCGCTCCCGCACCACCCGGCGGTGGGCCTCGTGCAGCCGTTCCAGCTCGGCGGCGCGGCCGATCAGCGGGGTCGGATCCTCCCGCGGCCGGGCGTCCGGCTCCGGCGACAGCAGCCGCCACGCCCGCACCGGGCTGCTCTTGCCCTTCAACCGGAGCGGCGGCACCGGCTCCACCCTGGCCTGCGACCGGACCATGCGGGCGACGTCCTCCCCGACGAGGATCTCCCCGCCGCTCGCGGCCGACTGCAGCCGGCTCGCGGTGTTGACGGTGTCGCCGATGACGCGCAGGTCCGCCCCGGGCAGGTCGATGACGACCGCCTCCCCGGCGGAGATGCCGCAGTGCGCGTCCAGCCGGATCCCGTGCGTGTGCCCGAGCGCGTCGCTCAGGTCCCGGACCCGGGCGAGGGCGTCGTGGGCGGCGCGGACCGCCCGGATGGCGTCGTCGCCCTTGCTGATCGGGATGCCGAAGGTCGCCATGATCGCGTCGCCGATGTACTTCTCCACCACCCCGCCGTGCTCGACGATGCCCGACGTGCACGCCTGGTAGTACCGGTCCAGCACATGCCGCAGCAGCTCGGGATCGAGACGTTCCGCGAGCTCCGTCGAGCCGACGAGGTCGATGAAGACGACGACGACGTGGCGGCGCGCCGGGCGCGAGGCCCTGGAGTTCATACCAGCTTGAGGTCGTGACCCTCGACCTCACCGGTCACCGCGTCAAGGCGGGTCTTGATGGAGATGAGCAGCTCCACCTCGGGCTCGCTCAGCTCGGCGAACACCTGCCGCTGCCGCTCGCTGAGCAGGTCGACGTGGTGGCCCGCCGCGCGCAGGGTGGTCAACGCGTCGAACGGCCGGGCTTCGGGCTCGGGGCTGGTCATCGGCTACCTCCTGGTCGCGCCTGCCGCGTCGGGTGATCCACACGCTAGTGACGACGGGTTTCGCGCCAGTATGGCGACGCCATGCCGCCGCCATACTGCTCCGAAACTGGTCGTTCCTACCGTGTGGCTCACGCCGATGAACGGCATCGGCCGGAAGGTGAGGAGCAGTTCATGAGCGAGCAGAACGACCTGAACCCCGAGCCCGAGATCACCGAAGAAGAGGCCCCCGAGGTCGTCGCGCACTCCGACGACGAAGGCGAGGAGACCCCCTGGTGCGTCGGTCACCAGGAGAAGGTCAACTGAGACTCCCGTGGTTCCCGGTCTCCCCACGGAGACCGGGACCTGTCGTCACGCGGCATGGAGGAACCGATGAACAGAGGCCGGCACCGGGAGGCCACGTCGCGGCCGCGGCTGCTCCGGGGCGAGCACGGCTGGTGGTTTCTTGGGCCCGGCGGGATCGCGCGTCTCAACGGCGGCCATCTCACCCCGGCTCACGAGTTACGCCCGGCCACGGAACGGAAGCTCCGTGAGCAGGGCCTATTCAAGACCCGTCCCTATCGCAGCTACTCCCTGACCGTGCTGACGAGCACCCGCTGCAATCTGGGCTGCGGCTACTGCTTCCAGAACATCGACCAGGACGACACCGGCGGCAACCGGCCGCCCCGGATCGCCTACTCCAGGCTCACCTCCGACACCATCACCTCGATCCTCGAGTTCACCGGACGGCGGCAGGCCGAGGCCGGCCTGGACCGCCTGGTGCTCATGCTCTTCGGCGGAGAGCCGCTGCTGAACCCCCGGGGCTGCCTGGAACTGCTGGAACGCGCCGCCCCCTACGGGCTGCACCGCGCGAGCATGACCTCCAACGGCACGCTGCTGACGCCGTCGCTCGCCCGGCGACTGGCCGATCTCGGCCTGCGCGACGTCCAGGTGACCTTCGACGGCGACCGGCCCGAGCACGACACCATCCGGGTACGGCGCGGCGGAGGCGGCACCTTCGACGCCATCGTCGGCAACATGGCCCGGGTCCAGGAGGTCACCTCGATCCGGTGCGTCATCCGGGTCAACGTGTCCCACCACAACCATCGGGGGATCGACGAGCTGGTCGAGCGGCTGGCAGCCGCGCTCGACCCCTCCCGATGCTCGATCTACTTCGCCCGGGTCGGCGACGTCGGCATCGGCTACGGCAACGACCTGTCCTTCGGCGACGACACGGCGGCCCGCTTCATCCGCTGGCAGCGCCGGGCCGTCGACCTCGGCTTCGCCGTGCCCCGGCCCGGGGTGGAGACGCCCTGCCAGGCGTGCTCGCACCGCGACGGCCGGTACGGCGCGGTCGTGAACGCCGACGGCACCCTCTACAGCTGCTGGGAGACGGCGGGCAAGGCCGGCTGGCAGGTCGGCACGGTACGCGACGGCTACCTGACGGCCGAGCAGACCAGGGACCGGTGGATCTCGTGCGATGAGTCGTACCGGTACGCCGACGATCACGCGGCGCTGACCAGGTTCCACGACGCCGTGGACGCGGCGCACCTCGACTACCTCAGCTCGACCGGGCGGCTCGGACGATGAGACGGGGCGGTGTCACGCGCTATCCGCACGCGCCCCGGACGGAGTCCGCGCAGGAGTTCCACGGCGTGGTCGTCGCCGACTTCTACCGGTGGCTCGAAGATCCCGGCGACGAACGGACCATCGCCTGGACGGCGGCCCAGGAGGCGCTGTTCGCCGAGGAACGGGCCACCTGGCCGGACACGGCGTGGTGGCATGCCACGCTGTCCCGGCTCGCCCGGGTGCCGCTGACCTCGCTGCCCAGGCCGCGCGGGGACCGCGTCTTCTTCACCCACCGGGAGCCGGACGCCGACCATCCGCGGCTGGTGGTGTCGGAGCGCGACGCCGGGCACGGCTCGGCGTACGGCGCGGAGCGGACGCTGGTGGACCCGCTCGCGCTTGACCCGAGCGGACGCACGGTGCTGGAGGCGTGGCACCCGTCGATCGAGGGTGATCTGGTCGCCGTCCAGCTCTCCGCCGGAGGCACCGAGGATTCCCTGCTGCGCGTGCTCGACGTCGCGACCGGGGCCGTGGTCGACGGCCCGATCGACCGGGTGCGCAAAACCCCGGTCGCCTGGCTGCCGGGCGGCCGGGCCTTCTACTACGTACGAAGGCTCGCCCCCGAGCTCAACCCGGGGGAGGAGCGGTATCACCGGCGGGTCCACCTCCATCGCGTCGGAACCGACCCCGACGAGGACGTCCTGATCTTCGGGGACGGCCGGGACAGGACCTGCTTCTACACCGTGGCCGTCACGCCGGACGGCCGCTGGCTCACCGTCTCCTCGACCGTCGGCACCGCCCCGGCCACCGACCTGTGGCTCGCCGATCTGCACGAGGGTACGGCGGAGCGGCCGTGCCTGCGCCCGGTGCAGGAGAACGTCCCGGCCCGCAGCCGCATCACGATCGCCCCGGGCACCACCCCGCGCGACCCGCTGTGGCTGCGCACCGACCTGGACGCGCCCCGCGGCCGGATCGTCGTGACGACCGCCGCGGACCCGACCCCGCGGACCTGGCGGACGCTGATCGCGGAACGGCCCGACGCCGTGCTCGACGACTTCGTGCCGCTGACCGGCGCCGGTCTTCCGCGCCCGCTCGCCCTGGTGTCGTGGAGCCGGCACGCCGTGTCCGAGATGACCCTGCACGACCTGGCCGACGGCCGCGAGCTGGCGCGGGTGCCGCTGTCCGGCTCGGGGACGGGCCGGGCGGGGGAGATCGGCTCGGTCGGGCGGTTCGCCGTGCCACCCGAGGGGGGTGACGAGGCCTGGTTCGGCTACTGGGACCACACGACGCCGCCCCGGGTCCTGCGGTACGACGCGCGCTCCGGCACGGTCCGGCCGTGGTCGCGCCCCGGGCCGTACGGCACGGCGAACGGCCCGGCGGGTGGCGCGGTGGACGGCCCGGTGGACGGCGCGGTGGCGACCTCGCAGGTGACCTTCGAGTCCAAGGACGGCACCCGGGTGCGGATGTTCGTCCTCTCCCCGAGCGGGGCGCCGGACCGGCCACGCCCGGCGATCCTGACCGGATACGGCGGATTCGGCGCGTCGATGACCCCCGGCTACATGCCGCAGGCCCTGGCCTGGGTCCGGGCGGGTGGGATCTACGCGATCGCCTGCCTGCGCGGCGGCGGCGAGGAGGGCGAGCGATGGCACCGCGACGGGATGGGCGTACGCAAGCAGAACGTCTTCGACGACTTCGACGCCGCCACCGACCACCTGGTCGAGCACGGCTGGACCGGCCCCGACCGGCTCGGCGTGATGGGGGAGTCCAACGGCGGACTGCTGGTCGGCGCGGCGCTCACCCGGCATCCGGAGAAGTACGCGGCCGCGGTCTGCGTCGCGCCGCTGCTGGACATGCTCGCCTACGAGCGCCTGGGCATGGGGCCCAGCTGGCGGGCGGAGTACGGCAGCGTGCGCGACCCCGAGGAGTTCCGCACCCTGCTGGCCTACTCGCCCTATCACCGGGTCGGGGAAGGCGTGCCGTACCCGCCGGTGCTGTTCGCCGTCGCGGGCGCGGACACCCGGGTCGACCCGGCCCACTCCCGGAAGATGTGCGCCCTGCTGCAGCACGCGTCCGCCGGCGCGGGCCCGATCCTGTTCCGGCTGGAACGGGACACCGGCCACGGGCTCCGGGCGGCGTCGAAGAAGATCGGGCTGCTCGCCGACGTCCTCGCCTTCTTCGCCCGGCATCTCGGGCTCGATCCGGCCGGTCCCGTATGAACGTCCTGCTGTGCCCGTTCAGCGATCCCGGCTATCTCTATCCGGCCCTCGCCGTCGGCATCGAGCTGCGCCGCCGCGGCCACCGGGTCCTCGTCCTCGCCCGGCCCCGCGCCGCCGTCGTGATCGGCGAGGCGGGCCTGCCCATGCTGGACGCGCGCGAATATCACGGCGGCCGGGCGTTCTCGGTGGGCTGCTGGGGCGAGACCGGCGCCGCGCAATATCGGGCGGTGGCGGCCGCGGCTCGTGAGATCGGCGCCGACGTGCTGGTCACCTCGGCGCTCTGCCACGGCGCCCTGCTCGCGGCGGAGGCGCTCGACCTGCCGGCCGTGGTGCTGGGGTTCGCCGCGCACCTGTGGCCGTACCGGCACGGCGGCGAGGGCGAGCCCGAGCACGTCGTGCTGCGGGAGTGGCGGCTGCGCGAGCTGCTGCGCCACTATCACGCCACGCGGGAGCGGGTGGGCCTGCGGGCCCGCCGCGACCGGCGGCCGGACCTGCCGTTGATCGGGGCCGGGCTGCTCCTGCGCGGCGACCCGGCGCTGGAGTATCCGGGGGCGGTCCTGCCCGAGGGGATCCACCACGTCGGGCCGTGCGCGTGGGAGCCCGGGGCCGACCCCGCCGAGCTGCGCCGGTTGACCGAGCGGCTGGCCCGGATCGGCAAACCGGTCGTCTACGTGCATCTGGGGCGGACGTTCGGCGGGGAGAGCCTGTGGCCCCGGCTGAACGCGACGTTCACCGGAGGTCCGTTCCAGGCCGTGGTGGAGCGGGCGCGCTCGGGCGAGCCGAGAGCCGCCGCCGGAGCCGACCTGATCGTCGTCGAACGGCCCTGGATGGGCCCGCTGATCGCGTTGGCGGAGGTGGTGCTGACCAACGGCACCTCCTCCCCGGTGCTGGCCGCGCTCGGGCAGGGCAGGCCGCTGGCCGTCGCCCCCGCCGGCTCCGAGCAGCCGCTGCTGGCCGAGGCGTGCGTGCGGTCCGGCGTGGCGGTCCGGTTCCCCGGCCCCGGCGGTGAGGGCGGCATGGGCGGCGTGGCCGGCGGCGGAGCGGGTGACGGCGCCGGCCTGCTCAAGGCGGTGTGCGACGACGAACCGCTGAAGCAGCGGGCGCGGCGGCTCGGCGAGCGCCTGAACCGGTCGGGTGGCGCCGGAGCCGCGGCCGACTTCGTGACCTCGGTGGTCTCCCGGAATCCAGTCGGCGCAAGGGAGGGCTGACGATGACAGAGGAAGACGTGCGGCCGCGCACGCCGTTCGACCGGGCGTTCCTCGCGGACCCGCACCCCAGCCTCGCCCGGTATCGCGAGGAATGCCCGGTCGCTCACGTGGTGACTCCGGCCGGCCGGCCGATGTGGATGATCACGAGGGACGCGGACGTCCGGGCCGCCTTCACCGACCCCCGCCTCGCCCTGGGGACGGCCACCCCCAGGCGGCCGCAGCGGCGCGCGCTGAACGTCACCCTGGTCGATCACGACCCGCCGCACCACACCCGGATCCGCCGGCTCGCCGCGCCGTTGTTGACGCCCCGCCGCCTGGAGGCGTACCGACCGGCCATCCGGGCGATCGCGGCGGAGCTGCTCGATCGGCTGGGCGGCCGTGGCGAGGTCGAGCTGCTGTCGGCTTTCGCCTATCCGTTCTCTTTCCAGGTGATATGCGAGGTTCTCGCGGTGCCCGCCGCCGACCGCCCCGAGCTGTACGACTGGATCGCCACGGTGTTCGACCGCACTCGCGGCGAGGCGAGAGCGACCGCCCTCGACCGCATCGACGCCTATTTCCAGGACGTGGTCGGGCGAGGGCCGGGCGAGCCGGGCGACGACGTCCTGTCCTCGATCGTCGCCGCGTGGGATCCCGGCGGGGAGGTCGCCAGGGACGAGGTCGTCTCGCTGTGCGCGATGCTGCTGATGGCCGGCTACGAGAGCACCGCCCAGATGATCGGCATGTCCGTCGCCGAGCTGCTGCGGCACCGCGAGATCCTGGCCGCGCTGCGCGCCGATCCCGCGCTGGCCCCGCGCGCCGTGGAGGAACTGCTCCGCTACCACACACCCGGGCCCTTCGGCACCGTACGGACGACCACCGAGGACGTGCGCGTCGGCGGCACGGTCATTCCGGCGGGAAGCCGCGTCCTGCTGTCCATCTCGGCGGCGAACCGCGACCCCGCCCGGCACGACCGCCCCGACCTGCTCGACGTCGACCGGAACACGGCCGCGGGCCACCTGACGTTCGGGATGGGCCCGCACTACTGCCTGGGCGCGCCGCTCGCCCGGCTGGAGCTGACGGTGGCGCTCACCGGCATCGCCCGCCGTTTCCCCCGCATGACGCCGGTGACCCCGCTCGACCGGCTGAGCTGGCAGGGCAACCACCTCAACCGGGGCCTGGCGGAGCTCCTCGTACGGCCCGGGCCGTACGAGGAGACACCGGCACCCGGGGACACGGAAGCGACCTGAACCATCCGGGACGGATCTTCGAAACACACCGACGGAGAAGCCTCATGAGCGAGCCACCGCCGCTGCGCCGCAACTTCCGCTTCCAGATGCTGTGGATCGGTGCGGCGACGTCCGAACTGGGATCGACGCTGACCTGGCTGGCACTCCCGTTGCTGATCCTCGCCGTCACCGGGTCCGCCGCGCTCGCCGGGCTCGTCGGCGCCTGCCGCATCGCGACCAACCTCCTGATCTCCCTGCCCGCCGGGGTGTGGGCCGACCGCTGGGACCGGCGCAGGATCATGCTGGTCAGCGAGGCGGTCCGCTGCCTGAGCATGGCCGCGCTCGCCGTCGTCGTCTTCGCCGACCGGGTGGAGCTGTGGCACATCGTGGCGGTGGCGGTGGCGAACGGCACGGCGGACGCGTTCTTCCGGCCGGCCCGCGACACGGCCATCCGCACGGTCGTCCCCGCCGAGCAGCTGTCGCTGGCGTACGCCCAGGAGGAGGCACGCGGGCATGCCGCCTCACTCGCCGGTCCGCCGCTGGGCGGGCTGCTGTTCGGCCTGGGCCGGGTGTTCCCGTTCGTCGTCGACGCGATCACCTACCTGATCTCGCTGGTGGCCGTCGCCCTGGCCAGGGTGCCGCGCCGGTCGGAGGACTCCACGCGGTCGCGGAAGTCCGGCATGGGGGCGGACATCGCCGAGGCGGGCCGGTGGCTGTGGCGGCGGAGCGGGCTGCGCGCCGCCCTGGCCCTGTCGTTGATCGCGAACCTGGTGGCGAACGCGCTGCTGCTGCCCGTGATCGTGCTGGTCGGAGACCGCGGCGGCGACCCGGCGATCACCGGCGTCGTGCTGGCCGGGATGGGCCTCGGCGGGCTGCTCGGCGCGGCCGTGTCCGCCAGGATCGGGGCGCTCCTGCCGCCGGGACGGCTGATCCTCGCCGTGGTCGGGCTGTTCGCGCTCGCCGTCTGCGCCATCGCCCTCCCGCTGGGGCCGTACTGGCCGGTCGTCCCGCTCTTCTCGGCGATGGTCGCGACGCCGGCGGCCAACGTGGTGCTGCGCGTGCTGGTCGCCACGCTCGTCCCCGAGGCGATGATGGGCCGGATGACCTCACTGATCACGGTGGCGAGCATGGGACTGGCGCCGCTCGGACCACTGCTGGGCGGCGTACTCGCGGAGTACGTCGGCAGCACAGGTGCGCTGCTCCTGCTCGGCGGCGGACTGGCCGCGTGCTGCGCGCTGGCCGCCGGAAGTCCCGCGTTGCACGCCCTGACCGGCGCCGTCGCCGATGGTAGGGACTCTGGGCCGGGCGGTACGGACCCTGGGCCGGGCGGTACGGATTCCGGGCCGGGTGGCGGTGGTTCGGGGTCGGCCGTCGCCGGTTCTGGATCGAGCGGCGCCGGTTCTGGATCGAGCGACGAGGGTTCAGGTGCGTCCGGCGCCGTGGAGCTCGGCCGCGAAGCGGTGGGCGAGCGGTGACATGGCATAGCACATGGAGTGCGCGGTCACCTCCCCATCGGGAACCGTCAGCACGTTCGCCTCGATCAGCGACTCGATGACGCGTTCGGCCGGCTGCCCGATGCCGTGCAGGGCCTCGACCAGCTCGTCATGGCCGAACGGCGGCCCGGCGAGGCCGCCCAGGGTGAGGAAGGCGGGGCGAAGCGCCCAGGACGGACGGTTGTAACACCCCTCGAACCGCTCCCGCAGCAGCACGTCGCCCGCCGCGAATTCGTCGAGGACGCTCTCCGCCCGGGCGAGACGGTCGGCGAGACGCCGCAGGGGCACATGCGACAGCCCGGCGATCCTCGCCCCGAGCAGACGCAGGACCAGGGGGGACAGGCCGTACCCGGCGAAGATCTCCGACACGGCCGGCAGATCGCCGTGCACCCTCTCGTCGCCGATCAGCCTGCCCAGGAAGGCGACGCCCTCGTCCGCCGACAGCTGCCCGAGCGTGATCCGGACCACCGACTCCAGGCCGCTCAGCCTGCTCCTGCTGGTCGCCAGGACCTTGCTCGCCGTCGTGCCGGGAAGCAGCGCCCGCGCGCTCGCCTCATCGGGAGCGTCGTCCAGGATGAGCAGGACCCGCCGGTTGGCCAGCCACGAGCGCCACAGTGAGGCCAGCACGTCCCGGTCGCGCACCCCCGCGACGTTCAGCCCCGCGGCCTCCATGAGTTCCCGCAGGACGTCCTCGATCTGTCTGGGCCCGCCGCGCCGGCCGAGCGTGACCATCAGCGCGCCGTCCGTGAAATCGGGCGCGAGCATGTGCGCGACGTGTACGGCGAGAGCGGTCTTCCCGATGCCCAGCTCACCGGTGATGAGGGTGACGGGGGCGGGGTCGTCGACGATGCGGCGCACCTCCGCCTCACGGCCGACGAAATCGGCCAGGTCACGCGGGAGCTGGTTGGCCGGAGCCTGCGCCGCCGTGTCGGTGCCTCTTCTTCCGCTTCTTCCGCCGAGTGCCAGACCGATGTCCGCGTCGATGTCCGCGTCGATGTCCGGGCTCATGTCCGGGCTCATGTCCGGGCCGAGACCCTTGGCGAGGGTCGGCGGAGACGCCGTCCGGTCCGTTCCGATGCCCCATCCCCGTCCTCGCGTGCCGTTCCGCTGCCGGGTGTCCGAGCCCTTCAGGATCCGCTGGTAGAGCTCTTTGAGCACGGGACTGGGGTCGATGCCCAGTTCGACGGCCAGATGCTGGCGCAGGGTCTCGAAGTGGGAAAGCGCCTCGTAGACGCGGCCGCACCGCGCAAGTGCGGTCATCCTCGCCGCGGTGATCCGCTCCCGGGTGGGAAAGCGTACGGCGAGGGCGTCCAGACCGGCCAGGGCCTCGACGTGGCGGCCCAGCTCGATCTCGAGCTCCACCCAATCCTCATAGACCGACAGGAAGAGCTCGGTGAACCGCTCCACCTCCCGGGCCACCGCCGGCACGTGCGCGAACTCGGCCAGCGGCTGGTCACGCCACATGCCGACGGCCGTGCCCAGCGACTCGGCGGCGACGGAGAGGGCTCCGCTGCGGATCGCGCTACGTCCGATCCTGGCCAGTTCCTGGAACCTCAGGAGGTCCAGCTCGTCCCGTTCCGCATGGAACCGGTAGCCCCACCCCTGAAAGTCGATCCGGTCGCCGACGATCTTGCGCAGGGTGGACACGTACACCTGGAGATTCTTGCGCGCCGTCCGCGGCGGCTTTTCTCCCCACAATGCGTCCAGTAACTGTGCGGACGAGGTGACCGTGTTCACGCGGCACAACAATATGGCCAGGAGCAATCGCTGTTTCGGCGCGCCGATAATCGCTTCGCGATTGTCCACCCGGACCTGGAGCGGACCGAGAATCGAGCAGCTCAGGCGAGACGAATCCGCGTGACCCATGCACTCACCCTGTTTTCGCACCCCATGTTCTTCACCGCATGTTTTCGCTCTGGATGTTCTCGTCGTGGTCGTCTTCGTCGTGGTCGTCTTCTTTGTGGTCGTCTTCTTTGTGTTCGTCTTCGCACTGTGCGGGCCGCCGACGCTCACCGGCCCGGGAGGTCGGCATCGGAGCCCAGGAGGCCGGCACCGAGCCGCGATCGGTGTGGGAGTCGAGGTCGGTACGGGAGTCGAGATCGGTGGGGGAGTCGAGGTCGGTACGGGAGCCGAGGAGGAGGAAATCGAGCAGGTCGATCGGGGGGTCCGTCACCGGCGTGGCCGTGCCGTGGAGGGCCGTACGGTGGAGGGCCCTGACCATGCCGGCCGCGGCGGCCGACACCACGCTCGTGCCGGCCTTCGATTCGAACCAGAGCCAGTCGCCGTCCACGTTGACCTCCAGGAACACGACGTCTCCGCCGGCGATCAGGAGATCGAAGGCCCCATAGGTCAGCTCCCAGAGGTCCGCCAGCCTTCGTACGGTCTCGACCGCCGCCCGCGGCGGCGCCACCGATCTGATCGACACGGCTGAGCCGTCCCGCCAGAGGGCGTCCGGCGCGGCCTTGTCCACGGCGAACGCGTGTACGGCGCCGGCCAGGTGATAGACACGCAGCTCCGCTTCGTGCTCGACGTGTTCCTGCACGATGACGGGGAAGTCCAGCGGTGGCCGCCGGCCGAGGTCGTCGCGGCTCACGATCTGGGGGAACACGCCGACGAGGAGCCCCGGCGCCGGCTCGACGAAATGCTCGTCGACCACCTTGATCACGACCATGCCACTCGAGATCTCGGCGCGGGCGGATCGGGGGTCGGTCGTCACGACCGTTCGCGGGACGCGTACCCCGGCCCCGGCCGCACCCACGATCTGCTCGAGGCGGCCGGGGCCTCGGCCCGGCAGGCCGGCCGGTGAGAGCGCGGACATCTGGTGGAGGAACGCGCACCACGAGTCGGCACGGACCAGCGCCGCCGCCGGATCGTCACCGCCCCGCAGCGCTCTCGGCGAGAGATGCCGCGTCCAGACGACGGTCGGTTCGATGCGGCGACCGTCCACCGCCACACCGCCCGCTGACGGTGAGCCGTCGGCCATGGTTGCGCGGATCCGCAGCGTCGGCATGCTCTCGGTGTCGATCCGTACGCTCGGCACCCCGAGCCGATGCAGCATGACCTGCAGGAGGGCGAACTCACGGCACCCGGCGCGCTCGGCGAGCACCACGCGCGGTGCCGCGATCACGGAGTCTTCGCCGACCGGCGGCAGCCACGAGACGGCGCCGGAAGCCGACCGCAGGTCAACGGTGGTGGAAGAAAAGCGCAGCCGGTCGATAATGGTCCGCGCACAACCATCAGCCGCACTCGTCAATTTCTCACCGTAGCCGTGTCATGACGCATCTGTAATTGGCGCGGTGCTCGGGCATTTCTTTTGAAATGCCTGCGGCACACCACTCCCAGTTAAAGAGAGTCGAACTTTACTGTCAAGCGGCTTCGGGTGGTGATTCATCGGTTCCCGGGACCGGCACGGACGGCCTTTTCCGGTTGTCCGGCGTCACGCCGTACGGCGTGGCACGCGTATGGCCTCACATGGGTTCGGCGCTCGGGGGCCGCGGCCGGGGCGAGGCGGCGCAGGAGGCCGGTTCTCCCGACCGGGGTGTTCGGTGCGGCGGCCCGGTCGTACCACCGTCATGCCGCGCCGCCGCAGGAGGATCAGGGTCGTACGGCATCGGGGGCTTAGCGCCGGCCGGTGCCGTACCGCGGATCAGCGACGGGCCCGTCCGCGCCAGCCGCCGCGCCAGGAGCTCACTCCGGCGGTGCCGACGCCGGCCTGGTGCAGTGCGAGCAGGCACAGGCCGAGGGCGATCAGCGCTGTCATGCCGATGCCGATGCTCGCGTTGAGAAGGTCGAGGAGAAAGGCGATCCCGAATACGACCGCCGCCGCGATGGCGAGCATGGCGGTCACCTCACTTTCCGGTTAACTGGAGCAGCAGGTCGTGATAGTCGCGCAGGGCGAGGCGCAGCGTTTCCGTGTCGCTCTCGTCGCCGCTCTTCCACTGGTCGAGCAGGTTCCGGTGACGGGTCGTGATCTGTCTCAGCGCCTCGTCCACCAGCTCGTCGGCCTGCTCGACCGACTGCCGGGGATGGTCCACGAAGCCGGCCTTGATCTCCCGCCAGCGCGTTTCGAGCCCGCCGTCGAGCCCGTTCTGCGCGAGAATCGCGTCTCCAGTGTGGCTCCTGTCCGGCTCGTCGCGATGCATGTCCTGCGCGCTCTGTACGTTTTGTGCGCGTTCAACATTTTGAGCATGCTTCGTGTCTGCAGCATCGAATGTGTCCGATGTGTCCTGTGAGTGGGGTGCCGGCGGCGCGCTGGTCATGTCCCGGGTGTTTCTCGTCTCGTCCGTGGCGTCGATCATCTGCCGCTCCTTCCTCGGGGACTGATCGGTCCTCGTCGTGTCGTTGCGCCTCATCGGCTCGCCTCCCTGCCGTCCCGGGCGGGCTGCCTGCCGTTAGCGTGGTCCTCGCCGGCGCCGAGAAGTTCATGGAAGAGCGCGCGATAATGGACCATCGCCTGGCGCAGTTCCTCAGTCGTGGCGTCCTGCCTGGCGGCGCGTCCGCTGATGTCGTGCGCCTTGCGGTAGTGGCCGAGTGTGGCGGCGTGGGCGACGGACAGGTCGCTCAGGCGCTGCTCGAACCCCTCCGTGGGATATCCGCGCTCGGTCATCACGGCGGTGACGAGAGCGTCGGCCTCGGTGACGGCGAAACCGGGTGCGTCGACGAACCGCTCCTGGACCCCCGCCCACTTCGTCGCGTACGAATGCCTGGTCTCCGGGTCGAGCGGGCGGATGTGCAGGTCGGCGTGACGCTCCTCACGGGAGAGCAACTCCTTCTCGGCCGCCCTGCGGCTGTCGCTGTGCCGTACCGTCCGGTCGTATTCGGGCCCGAAACGGTCCCGCAGATGCCGGCGGCGATTCCAGATCGTCAGGGCGTAGCCGACCGCGACCAGGGCCAGCACCACGACGATGACGACTGCCGCCCAGGCTCCGGGGCTCATGTCTGCCTCCAAACGTTGCGAGTGGTGCGCTGGTCTTTCGCAACTGCCCTCGGAGGCCCTATTTACGCGTCTTTACGCGTCGCGTAACCGGTCGATTGACGGGTAGAGGGTGCTTTACCAGCAGAGGAGGTAGTCATGGGATTCGGAGCCAGCCTCGCCTTCATCGCGATCGGCGCCGTTCTCGCCTTCGCCGTGAAGTGGGACGTACCCGGGATCGACTTACACATGATCGGCTGGATCCTGATGGGGGTGGGTGTCGTCGGCGCACTGCTGACCAGCTTCTACACCCGCCGCCCGAAGACTGAGGAGACGGTCGACATCGTCGAGCCGGAGGTGTACACGGTCGACCCGCCGGCCGAGCAGCACGTTCATGTGCACGAAAACGAACCGCACGCCACCGCGCACCCGGGGCGGCGTCACGTGCACATCCGGGAGGACACCACACCGCTCCGCCGGGACGACGACTGATCGGCCGGCCGCGGAGGCCTCAGCTCTGTTCCGGGGCGTTCCCGCCCGATGGCCTTTCCCCCGGAGGCTCGCCGATGGTGGCCTGGACCTCCGCCAGCACCCGTCCGATGTGGGAGGAGCCCTCCGCAGGCACCTCCTGGAAGCCGTGTTCGGGGTCGTAGGCGATGTCGAGACCACCGTCGACGAGCCGGTTCGCCCAGCGGAGAGCCGTGTTGAGCTTGTCCTTGGGGACCGTACGGCCCTGGGCCGCCGCGGACAGGTTGCGCAGGTTGGTGGCCGGACCGGTCTGGCTGTGCTCACGGCGGAGCTTCCAAGGCAGGGCCCTGCTGTGGTCGGTCATCGGCTTGGACAGACCCGCCGCCCGCTTCGCCTGGAGAACGCCGGACTCCGTGACACCGAAATGCGCGGCCAGACGCGCGTTCGACCAGCCTTCGGCGGCCAGCCGGGCGAGCTCCTCGTGATCGATCCGCGGTTTCCTTCCCATGATCGAAGTTTAGGTCGGAGGAACGATCGTGATGTACGCACCCGGCCGGAAACTGCGCTAAGGTTATGGAAGCCCGGCCAGCCCGGGCGACGGGACGTAGCGCAGTTTGGCAGCGCACTTGACTGGGGGTCAAGGGGTCGTGGGTTCAAATCCCGCCGTCCCGACAGAGTTTTAGCAGGTCAGAGGCCGTGATCACAAGAGAGTGATCACGGCTTTTCTGCTTCTCGTTGCTCATTCGTTGCTCGGATGATCCGTCAGTTGCTGGCAGTCCGATACCCATCATTACCGCAGGCTGCCGTGGGCTCCACCCGTGCACGGGCCGTCGTCAACCGGCATGTTCAAACGAAGAGGCCCGAATGGCTGGGCGAGATCTACAACGTAAGGGGCGCGGCGTGTCTGTCTGATCCTGGAATGCTGATTCCAGCGGAAAGAGGCATCAATTTGAGTTCCTAACCGAAGTCAAGCCGATCAAGGGCTGATGGATCAGGGCATGCGCAACTGCCGTCGGAACTCGGCGGTCCCGCCGTTGGTTGCTGGGTCGTGGGTGAGCGGGGTTCGGTCAGGCCACCTTGCGCCGGGTAGCCTTGTTGGAGGACGGGCCGGCTGCCGGAGCGTCGTCAGACGACTCCTGACCGCGTCGGCTCGTCCCCTTTCCTTCCTTGAGGCGCTTGCTGGCCCGCTTGGGCCGGTTCTTGGCGCGGTCGGCGTCGGTGACGGTGTAGCGCTCGATGCTGATGGCCCGGCCGTGCTCAACGGTGATCGCGGTGCCGTCGGTGTCACGCAGTTGGTAAGGCGTGCGGGTGCGCCAGCAGGCGGCCAGCCGGGTGACCAAGATGGCGGCCAGGGTGCAGACGGCCGAGTTGTGGTGCTTGCCCTCGGTCACGACGAGGCGCTGATAGCGGGCGGCCAGCGTCGGGTCGATCTTGCGAGCGCGATCGGCGGCGCCGAACAGGGCCTCGCGCAGCGCGGGGTCGCCGGCCTTGGTGGGCGGGCCGTGCCGGGAGCTGGTGCCCGATTCGTCCAGGCTGGGGGTCAGGCCGGTGAAGGCACGCACCCCCGCCAGGTTGTCGAAACGGTCGGGATTGCCCAGCGCGCCGAGCACGACGGCGGCGGAGATGGCGGCCATACCGGGCCCGGAGGCGATGATCTGCGCCGGGTCGGCTTCGTCATAGAGCACGCCGATGCGGGAGTCGAGGGCCTTGATCTCCTCGTTCAGCTGCAGCGCCAGCCGGGCCTCCCCGGACAGGTCCTCGGCCAGCTCGGCGAAGTCCAGCCCGCCCGCGGCCCACAAGGCCTGCGTGACCTCGGCGGCCTGGAGGATGGTGGCGGCGCGCTCGTCGCGCCAGGCGCCACGGCTGGCCCGGATCAGCAGCGCGGTGAGTCGCTTGTGCCCGAGCCGCTTCAAGGCGCGGGGGTCGGCGCCGGTGCGCTCCAGCACGGTCAGAGCGGCCTTGGCGTAGTCGCCCTCACCCAGCACGCGGGCCCACTGCGGGCCGTAGATCTCCAGCAGCGCGTCGATACGCTGGCTGGTCGCGGTGCGGCGTTTGCGACGGCGGCGAGTGGCGCGACGCAGCGGGTCAGCCGGGCCGAGCTCGGCCTCGCCTTGCAGTCGTAGCCCTTCGGGGTGCAGCAGCGGGATCCGGGCCAGGATCCGGGCATCCAACCGGTCGTTCTTGGTGTGCTTGTGGTAGTACTTGCGCAAGTCGGACGACTGCTCCGGGGTGACCATGGCGATCTTGGCGCCTTTGGCGGCGAACCAGGCGGCCAGCGGGACCCACGCGTTGCGCGTGGGCTCCATCACCACCAGCACCTCCTCTGCATCGCCGGGCAGGCTCGCCCACAGCCGTTCCAGATCCTCCACAGTGGTGCGGAAACGACGGCCAGAGAAGACGAACTCCCCGGCCTCGTTCGCGCACGCGGCCTGATGCGCGGCCCGACAGGCCACGTCGATGCCCAGCCGTACTTTCACAGACATTCCCCTCGGTGGTGGTGCGGTTCGGGGAGCCTTCCGCGCACGCGCTCGTGTGGGGGTGGGGCATGTCCGCAGAGTGTGTGATCGAGTGCCAGGCCTGACCTTCGGTAGCAGCAGTCCATCACGCGACCTCGACCGCGAGAGCCGAGGGGATGGCCGCGAGTTCCCAAACAGGGATGCACATGCGCCGGGCAGATCCGTCCAGCCGGACGATCAGAAATCAGGAGTCCCTGACCCGCAGGTCAGAGCTGCCAGTCGGTGTACAAGCCGTGCTGGAAGGACCCACCCGGACACTCTACGAAACCGCCAAGCATGCCTTGGTCAGCTCCATGAGCGAGGCTAAATGTCGGTGCCCCTCAGTAGCGTCGTGGCCGACCCACTTCCCTTGCAGCATCTTGATGGGGCGCATGCCGATGAGCGTGACAGTGCATGGAAGTCCGGGCTGGAGCCTGACCGATTCGGGCGGCGCGAAGTACGGCTCGGACGCGCGGCGAGGCGCCTTTCACGAACGGCAGGTGGCCCGGGCCTTGGAGCAGTGGCTGACCGCCCGGGCCGATCACTTCCACCTCTTCCACGACCTGGAAGGGCTCAATCAGGTGCGCGGAGCGGGTATGAAGCCGCTCAGCCTGGGCAGCGCCAACATCGATCACGTCGTGCTGACCGGCGCCACCTGGCTCATCATCGACGCCAAGGGATGCGGCGCCGGAACGCTGGGACTCGACACAGACGGCAAGGGCATGCTGGTCAAGGCCGACGGCACCGCCGTACCACAAAGATGGCTCGATGACCGGCGCGCCTACTCCCGCGGGGGCATCATCTACCGGCTCACCGGCGGCCTCCGCGGCGGCACAGCATGGATCGTGCCCGACACCACACTGCTGCATCCCAGCATCAAGCATGCCACCTGTTCCACACCCGGAAAGGGTGGCCCCGTGCTGCCGATGCGGGCGATCACCGACGGTTATTTCGACCGGTATTTCCCCGCACCGCAGCCCGCGGCCGATCCAGCCCACATCGAGGCGCTGGCGGCGTATCTGAGCACCCGGCAGCAGCAAAGCTGACCGGCACCGGTAAATCCGGCATCCCTTTTTCCGCACCGCGCGCCGTCCGACGGATGCCGCCATTGATCAGCCATTACGGTCCGGCAGGCCCCGTGCTCGCCTCTTCCGGGCCAGCAGGTCCAAGATGCCGCTGATGGTCGCGCCGGCCTCTGAGAAGCGGCCCCAGCGCTCGTCATGAGATGGCTGTCGAGCTGGATCCGCTCGTCGGCGATGCTCGGCGCCCGCTCCAGCAGGACCTCCCGCATCGTCTCCCGATAGTCGGTCCACGTGTAGTACTTAGCCGCGGCGACCACGATGCCGATCTCGTCCATCATGAGGTCGACCGCGCGCATCGCCACCGACGGGTTCTCCTCGTTCTCCACGACGATGTCGAGAAGCCGGCTCAGCGATCCTAGAGCGTTGGCGGTCAGCGCGTCGAAGCGCTTCGGGCCGAGCTTGTCGGTGAGGCCCAGCACGAGGTGCTCGATCATGGCGCACACCGGCGCCAGTTCGCCCTTTCCGCGCGCGATCTCCTGCAGCCGCGAGAACGGGCTGCAGGTGATGAGCTGCGCGAGGTCGGCCTGCGTGTCGACCGTGAAGTCCGTCGGGGGCGGGGTCTTGCCCACGTCCATGAGCTCGTACAGCTGGTACGCCGACGGCGTCGCGCCGAGATCCCGCAGGATGTGCTCCCAGTCGATGCCAGTGGGCTTGTCGATGCCACTCAGTACGCTGATGCCCGACGTCCCGACGAGCGGCGTGATCGTGAGCCCGGCCAGCACCTCCGTGCTCACCACCATCCCGAGCTTGCGCAGCACGCGCGGGCTGTTGACCAGGACGTCGCCCGGGCCCAGCCTCCCGCCCACCTGCAGCTTGTCCAGGAAACTCCGCAGGGTGTCGCGGAAGTTCGTGCGCCAGTAGGTGACCGCGAGCTGGTTCTGGGCCGACAGGCCGCCCTTGTCGTTGCGCTGGGTCCTCGCCGCCCGGAAGCCGATCTGCTCGACGAGGTGCTCCTGCGTCGTACCCTTCACCGTCTTACCGAGCTCGATGCGGCGATTCTTCGAGTACGGGTACCTGCTGCCGCCGATGGAGTTGACGAGCTTCAACGCCTCCAGGAGGTGGCCAATCGACGATGCGTCGCGCACGTCGTCGGTGCGGTGCTCGAGCTCGGCCAGGTCGACGGTGACCTTGCCCGTCGTGGCGAGGTCGAGCGCCTCGAGCTTCTGCCGGTCGCGGCCACCCGGGGTCTTCTCGGAGGGCTTCTCGAGCTTCTTCGGCGGGAGGAGGTCGAGGCGGTGGAACACGTCCTCGTGCGGCGGCACCGGCTGTTCCTTCGGCGTCTCCAGCGTCGAGTGGGCGAGACGAACCGCGGCGGTCGCCTTCAGGAAGCCGCGGGCGACCTCGCCGCTGAGCCGGGACGCGATGAGCCGGGACATCGCACTGCGCTCGCGCGCCGAGCGCCTGGCCAGCGTCTCGGCGATGAGGTTCATGGACGCGAGCGCCTCGGTCAGGCTCATGTCCTCCTCCAGCGCCTTCGCCACCGCCCCGGCTGTGGTCTCGCCGGGCTCCAGCGTGACGAACGCCTGCCAGCCCTTCGGCAGCACCGCGCCCGTCGAAGACTCGCTCGACATACTTGACATGACTTCCTCCTGTTGGTCCATGCGCAGAGACGGACGTACGACGAAGGCGGCGACGCCCTGATGCTCGACCGCGGACCGTGCCACGTCAATGGGCGCGGCTCTGTCTGGCCGCGAGCTGGACAGCGTCCCGGGCCGACCCGGCGGCCGCTCACAGCGTCCGAAATTCCCGGCCGGTGTCTGGCCGAGAAGGTGTTCGGCGCCGGCGCATCGAAGTCACGCTCCAGCAGGTCAGCCGGCTGCCGGCCATCACCGGGCACGGTCGTCCGCGGACGCTTACGACGCGCGCACGCACCCTCGATACCCAGCTCGCGCATCAGCCGCTCGACCGTGCACCGCGCCACCACTGTGCCCTGGCGATTCAGCTCACGCCAGACCTTACGCGCCCCGTACACCTTCCAGCCGTCCTCCTCCCACACGCGCATGATCTCCACCTTCAATTCCTCATCGCGACACGCACGCGCTGACGGCTCACGTTCACGACGCTTCGCCTCGTAATAACTCGACGACGCGAAATCCAGGACCGCGCAGATCGGCTCGACACCGAACCGATCCCGATGTAGGTCGATGAACTCGATTAGCGCGGCAGCCTCGGGTCGAGTTCCCGGGCGAAATAGGCGGACGCCGCCTTCAGGATTTCGTTGGCCCGGCGTAGTTCACGGTTCTCCCGCTCCAGCTCGGCGATCCGCTGCGCGTCACTCGAACTCGTGCCCGGCCGCTGCCCGCTGTCGACTTCTGCCTGCCGTACCCAGGTGCGAAGCGCCTCACGGTGAATGCCGAGCCGGTCGGCCACCCGGGCGATCGTCCCGGTCTTCTCTCCGGTTTCCTGGCGCAGCTCGAAGACCATCTTGACGGCTCGATCACGCAGCTCTTGGGGGTATTTCCGCTGTGCGGGCATGGCTCCCAGCCTTCCAGTCTTGGGAGCCTCCAACCAACCCGGGGCACCTCGGACATATTGACAGTGGCCGACGCGGAATAGATGTCAGCGGCTCAAACCGGCCAGCGCTGGCGGACAACGTTCTCGCTCGTTTGCGGTCACCATGGGGGAACAGGGACGACTACCGGTGAGGGAGCGCCGTCCCAGGTCACCCTGATCTCCCGTGGGGTGTTGTGCGCCAGTGACGAAGTGAGAATCATTTTGACCGAAGCGCCCGGCTCCAGCATCACACCGTCCGGGGCTTGGTTTACGCCGGGCACGGTCGCATCGACCGTCACGCCAGTCACGGTCTCGGTGCCGGCGTTCCGGAGATAAGCGGCGAACTGCGACTCGCGCGTCACTTCCCATGCGACCGTCGGCTGCATGTCCCGCATGGCCTCGATCTCGGCGACCTGCTCGGCAGCGACTGCCGAGCGTTCCGCTGCATCCGCGGACCGCACGCCAGCCGTTGCCGCCTCTTCGGCGGCGTCTGCTGACCGCTTGGCCTCATCGACAGCTTGTTTCGCCGCCTTGGCAGAGTGGCGCTGGTACTTGAGCGAGACCAGGGACACTGCGAAGGCTGCGATGGAAAATACGAGAGCGACGACGACCCCAGCCCAGGTGGCGAGATCTCCGGTAGCGGCTTCCATGACCACCCTTTTCGCGAACTGGCGATTGAGCGGCGCTTAGCCTATCGACGATCACGCGGGTTTCGTCATCGCCAGGCGAACTGGGGCGCTGTGGACAAAGCCGGGGCACAGGCAGGGCCTGGGTGCTGACTGCTTGGGCCACGCGTCGAGAGGGGGCTCGCAAGGAATCAGCGGTGCCGGACAGGGCGGTTTTGTTCGTGAGTTCCGGCGCCAGATGTCGCTGAGTTCGGACGCCAGCGAGATCTCGCCGCTCTCGATGTTCGTGAGCTTCGGTGCCACGCCGGTTGCGACGGCCGCGCCCGGCGTCGAACGGATCTCCGCTCACGCATAGTTCACGGCGGCCGAGTTCTACGGAGAGTCACCTGGCGACCTGTGCTACCTCGCCAGGATCTCGGTCATGGTCAACAAGTGGCGCTCGTTCTCACGAACACTCACGCGCGGCACGCGGTGGGCCAGCGAAGTGGTGCCGAAAGTGACCAACATCTGGCTCCTGTTCTCGCGAACAAAATCAGACAGGGCTACGTCGACGTGATAGCTGTGGCGGGTGGTGGTGTGCGCCAGGGCGCTTCGGGATCGGCGAGGGTCTCGAGCATGAGCTCGCACCACGTGATGGCGGCGTTGGCTGCCAGATGGGCATGCCGAGGGCGAAGACCGTGCCGGGCACCGACGGGGCCGTGGCCGGTACCGTAGCCGCGGTTGCGGAGTTCAGCGACACCTACGGCGATCGCGCTGGCGCTACCCAAGATTTTCTTGACGGCGTCGGTGCCGTCGGGGCCGGTGGCCTTGGTCGGTTGCAGCAACAGCGCTTTTTGCGCTGCGCGGATGAGGTCCTGGACGTCGGCGCGGAGGTCGACGGTGTGGCCCCGTTCATGCAGGACCAGCTTGGCGGTGCTTTCGATGAGTTCCTTGGCGGCGCCGATGACAAGGGCAGGATCGTCGTGTTGTTCGGCTCGCCGGATACGTTGGAGGCCATCGTTGATGGCGGTGGCGTCGGTGAGGTTCGCAAGGGCTCCAGGGCGGATGCCGACTCCGACGCGGGTGATGTGGCCGTCGTCGTTGATTTTGTAGCCATCGCGTTCCAGCTCGCGGCGAGCTCGGTGATAGATGATCTCGTTGGAGCTGAAGTAATGATCCTCCAGGAGACGCTCGATGACGCGTAGGGCGCGAGCCACGTGGCGTTCGTCGGCCCAATCGACCGCGTCGAGGTAGGACTGGAACAGCCTTTGCCGATCGCCTAACACCGCCTCTATTTCCAGGCGCTCATACGTCAGCGGATCGGGCGCGAATCCTTCGGCTTGCCACAGATTGTTGATCTGACGGACTGGGATTGTAGAGACCAGCTCACGCAGGGCGATGCGCGTGGCTGGGCTGAGTAGTTCGCGTCGGGAGCTCATGCAGTGCCTCGCTTCCGGTGTCGAAGAGGGTCGCGGCCAGCAACGTCCTCGGCCCGCGCGCACGTCTCGTACAAGGCCTTCCAGAACGTGCGTTCGCGCACGCTGATCTTGAGGTCGAACAACGCGGCGATCTGCTCGCGCGACAGCGCCCGGGTTCGGTCCGGCGGTGCCGGACGGCGCTCGATGCCGGTGATCGGGTTGTGCGCAAGCCAACCGCGGGCGCGCCACCAGGTGATAGCGGCCTTTAGGACCGACAGTTCACGGTTGACGGTGTCGGCGTCGACCAGCCGGGCCCGTTGCGCGAACACCTCGGCGAGCACGTCGGCCGACGCCTCATCGAGCGCGGCGAACGCCACAGTGGGTGGCTCGGCGCCCCGCCGCTCGCGCCCCAGCGGCGGCTGTTGCCCGCAGGCCAGCCAAGCCCAGGTAAGCAGTGAGATCCGGTAGATCCGCTGGGAAGAGGCGGCGATCCCAGCCGAGCGAAGGTACGCCTCCACGGCGGTGCCGTAGTCGACAGGGGTGCCGCGATCGAAGGCGTGAACGGTCACGAATTGCTCCCCGCCGCGAGAGGCGACCCGCTGGTGGGGCTGTCAGGGCCAGAGAGCCCGTTGTCGCGCTGGTAGGTCCGCCCAGGATTGCTGAAAGGGTTGCCGGATGGGCCGATCGGATGTCCGGTGGATCCCTTGGCGTAGTAGGTCTCTTGGAAGATCCAGTAGTGCAAATCCACTAAGTCGGGTGGCCACAGCGCCACGCCCGCGCCGCCGACGAGCCCATGCGAGTTGGTACGGGCCAATTCCTTCAGCCACTTCGCCAGTTTCATCCCGGCCGGCTGCCCGGCGACCGCTGCGGTGGTGGCTGCGGTGACGAGGTCTGCCAGCTGCAGGTGCGGGACGTGATGGGACGGCGCGGTCAGGATCGGCGAGACGACACGATCGGGCGTGGCGAAGCGAGTGCCTTCTCGGGTCAGGCCGAGAGTGTCGGCCAGCCACTTCACTTCGTCCTTGCGGCCGCCGCCCGGCTGGTCGGCGATGATGATGCCGACGTCGCCCCGCTCGCGCAGGTACGACGTGATCCGCTCATAGAGGTACTTGAGGATCTCGGGTTCGACGCGGGTCTTCTCCCACGGGACATGACCGCGGTCCCACACCACGACGGCAGACTTGATGCCGCTATCGATGGCGGCCTGAAGCATCCGCTGGCGCAGTTCGTTGATCAGCGGGCCGCCCGCTGACGCCTGGAAGGTGTTCTTGGGAGGCTTCCACTTGAGTTCCTCTCCCTCGGGGATCTCGAACTCCGCGCGGATGCCGTCAAGCGCAGTCGCGAACCCGGCGACTGCGAGCTCGGGGACGATCACACCGCCGACGGAGACGAGCTCGCCCATGTGCCGACGGCGGACCTCCTTCTGCCCGCTGTCGTCGATGTAGATCATGTACACAATGGCACCCCACGATCGTTGCCGCAGTAAATGTGTACACCTCGACTCGCGGACGAAGAGTCACGTATCGGGGACGCACCCAGGCTGAATGAGATGCGTGTCGGTGATCGTATCGAAGTTGCCGCAGTAAATCCGGCATTTACTGCGGCAAGACGCCTGCCCTCCGCTCCTCGGCAATCCAGTTCGGGCATCCACAGCCTGGCGACCGCGGATCAGATTGTCGGCGGCGTCTGCGAACCTGCCAGGCGTCGGCAATCTCCGTGCTCCTGGAGGCACCTGTGCCAGCGCCGCTTGACCCCCACGTCGCCGAGGCCCGCATGCGCGCCAAAGGCTGGATCCCGACAGTTCCCTTCCCTGGCGCGGACAAGCCCTGGCCGGGCTACTGCGCAACGTGCCGGCAGCCGAGATCTCCGCGATACAGCAACGTGTGCTCGCCGAGCTCAACTCAGGGGCCATGTCGTTCCTGCAGCGGTTCGGAGAAGAAGACGGAGGCGGAGGCGCGTGCGGTGATGGCGCTTCGTGGTCTCGCGCCGACAGTCCCGTACGTGGACAACCGGACGCCTTGGGAGTCGGTGTGCGGGAACTGCAAGGGGATCACGTCTCCCACGTTGTCCAGTGTGAAGAAAGCGATCAAGCAGGGCCAGCCGAAGTGCTGTGACCTCTGTCGGCGAAACGGGCCCATCAGACCCGAGCAGGCAGAAGACATGCTCCGGTTGGCAGGTGGAGAACCGCTTGTCCCGTTCCCCGGTGTGAAGGAGCGATGGTTGTCGCGGTGCCTGAATCCGGGCTGCCGCAAGGAGATCGAGCCCACGTTCGACAGCATCAAGCACGCCGGAACCGGGGCGTGCGTCTATTGCGGCGGTTACGGCATCAAGGCCGACGATGATGCCCTGGTGTACCTCATGGTGCACCAGCGACTCGATGCCGCGAAGATCGGGATAGCCAAGGTCGGCAGCCAGCGAATCGAACTCCATCAAAGCATGGGGTGGACGTTGGTCACTACGGTCTCGATGCGAGGTACCCGGGCCCGGTTCGTCGAAGGGCAGGTCTTGAAGCTGTGGTCATCACTTGCGCTGCCCTATGGCGTGCGCGCCGAGGACATGCCATATGCGGGATACACCGAAACCGTGGGCTTGGCGGCGAGATCACTCCACCAGGTGGAACAGGACCTTCGGCAAGCACTCGTCGGTAGCCCCGACAGCGACAGGTAGCGCATCACGGAAGGCATGGGGCAAAGTCGAGATCAATCCGTCCTCACCTATGCCCTGATCATCCGCGTACGCGACCTGGCCTCCATACTGATCACCAGCGGGGACGAACCACCGATGGGGCGCTGGAAGGCCCTGGAGGACCTGCGGGAGCGTTATGACCTGCACGCGATGGTCTAATCCCGGTGCGGGCCTGCCTGAACAGCTCCTGGTCTGATCGGCGCCGGAGGCGGGCAAAGCGGAGTAGAGGTTCCCACAGGCCGATCAAGCACTCAAAAGTGCGGGCAGGGATGCTGCTCGTCGGTCCACGGGCTGTGGCTGCTGTGCCGGTATCGCTCGTAGAAGCCCTGAGCAGGCTCGTACTGGCCGGTGGTGTACCAGGTCAGGTCCGGATGGCGGGTCTCCAGCTCGCGCAGGGCAAGGGTGCCGAGCCCGCAGAACTGCCACTCCAGCGAGAAGCTGATCTTTCTCAGGAGGCCGACGCTGCAGAGGAGAAGCACACTGCTCCTCGGACGTACCTGACCGCCACCAACGCACTGGGCCGACATCGCCATGATCAGGAGTTGCTAGACTCCCCCGATGCGGGTTCCAACAGACAGGGAAATTCGCGCGCTGCACCTGAAATATGCGCCGACAAGAGAAGCTTTCGAGCTCGTCTACACCCACTGCGAAATAGTCTGTGGAGTCGCCGAACAAGTCTTCTCGCGCACCAGCCGTTCCCTCAGCATCGACCTGGTCAGAGCGGGTAGCCTGCTCCACGACATCGGGGTCTATCGGCTGTACGACAACAATGGTCAACTCGATCATACGAACTACGTACGCCACGGGGTTCTCGGCTACGATCTGCTCCGCACAGAAGGGTTTGATGAGGTTCTCTGTCGTTTTTGCTCCTGTCTCACGGGAGTAGGGATTAGCCGGGATGACGTACTTAATCAAGGGCTCCCGCTGCCTGTAGCCGACTATTTGGCCGAGTCGGCTGAAGAAGAACTCGTTATGTACGCCGACAAGTTCCACAGCAAGTCCACTCCGCCAGCATTTGTTACCGCTGACTCTTACGCGAGCTATATTGGCCGCTACGGCGAAGACAAAGTTTCCATCTTCAACTCGATGTGCAAAACTTTCGGAGTTCCGGACCTCGGACCGTTCGTCCGAGCACACGGTCACAAGGTGGTGTGACCGCCGGCCTTCACCGCACCGGGTGTTCGCCCAGGTAGACGCGAGCAGGCTGACAAGCGGATCTTGTGAAGGTGGGAAGGCAGCCCACCTCTGATGTAGACGTCGGAGGATCCAGCAAGGAGTGACACGCGGTCTCGGACAGGCTGCCTCCCGGAACCGTCATTCCGCGGCCGAATCTTTCTTCTCCGCCTTTACCGGCTAGTTGTAAGCGCCTCCCATGCCTGTTGCCACCAGGCATGGGAGGCGCTGCTGTCTGCGACTGCGAAAGAGCACTCCTGACTCGTCAGCGCGGTTAGCGAGCGACGCGGTCGCCGTGTTCCCGCCCCGACGACTTGCAGCCTGCGATTCCGCCGGCGGGGGGCAAGGCCGCCGTGAGAATCAAGATCCTTTGCGCCTACCGAGTGCCTGAAAGTGCCCCACTAGCTGGACGGGCGCAAAGCATCTTGGCCGGCGGCCTTGCCCCCCTTTAACCGGCGAAACCGCGAACGGCCGCCAGTCGGGGCGGGAACACGCTCGCCCCGGCCTGAGGTGGATCTCATTGCCCCTCAGGCCACCCGGGATCCCCAAGGAGCCGCGATGCGCTCTTTCTCTTCCCTCTCTGAAGCGAGCGCCTACATGCGAATGGAGGTGGACCGCCCCGCCTCCGCCCAGCGCGTGAACATCGGTAAGGGGATCTTGTTGGAGATCTCCATGCTTCCCCTGACGGGCAACGCGTTCACCAACAGCTACGACCTGAACTGGGATCCGACCTCAGTCACGGCTGACGTTCACATTCACCGCTGCAAGATGACGCCGAAGTGTTCCGGATCTGTAAGGCAGCACGCGGTGGGGATGAGACTCACTCGATGCGGTTCTCCTACACCTTCGATCTGTGCTTTGGAACGACCTTTGCGCTGTCCGGCCAGCCGCTCCTGCCGACGATCCCTGCGCTGATCCAGGAAATCGAAAGTTCCGTCTCCCCTTTGATCGACATGCTCGATTGAGCCTGCGGTGCCTGCGATAGGCGATCGTGCTGTTCCATGGCCATGCGCACATGAGGACGGCTGCTTCGTCCCCGGTGACACGCGTACCATGCTCTACGAGCTCTGGAGAGACATGACTCTGTATCTGAATCTGCCGGACGGCACTGGCAAGCTGGAGCACCTCAGCGGTTTGCCGGGCAGCGAGGTCTTGCCCGGTCCGCCATGTGGCCTTGACGGTGTTCCCGACGACAAGGTGCTCATCTGCGTGCTGGATATGGGGACGTACGAGGCGGCCGGTTACATCATCTCCGAAACGGACTTTGCTGTTTGGACCGGTTCCACCGGCGATCAGCTGGCGACCTGGCTCCTCATGGACCGTCAGATCGCCGACGACCTTTGCCCGAAAGCGGCGGAGAGACGCCAGTCTTGGCAGTCTGGCCTGGAATCCGATGCTGAAGCCGCCGCGCACACCGACAACCTCGTTCCAGTGGCACGGGCGAGCCGCAGCGGGATCGGTTTTCACATCGAACTGTTGCGCAGGTATGCGAAGGTCTTTCGCGGCGAGCCGCAGGGTACCCGGTATGACGACCTCCTGACGGACGCCGGAGTGCGACGCATAGCCGCGGCCGACCTCGATGCCGTCGCAGACGATCTGGAGACGTGGGCCGCGTACGACTGGGTCGCCGTCATCGACCTCAGCGCGGAACGCCAGCATCTGGCGGGACCGCTTCCTCCTTTCCCCGGCACCGGCCCGGACAAAGACCAATCGGGGACCGAGAAACGCTGAATACCGCGGCGTATCGGCTGAAGAGTCACCACCGCGACCGACAAGGCCGCAACCGCCCTGCGCCCATAGCCAGTTGGACGGTGCCGCCCTTGACCCGGTAGACGGTGCGGATCATCGGCCGCCTGCTTCCAGCGCCGCTGGGCCCCGAACGGCGCGTAGCTCGCGCAGGTTCGGGATGTGGTCACCCCCGACCTCCTGTGCGCGGCCCAGGACATGCTGCCCAACCCTCGAACACTCGATCATCTCGATCGCGCGTCTGCCCAGTGTCTCCGCAGGCACCCACTACACGGCGTGACTGCGGTGGGACGGCCCGCGGGCCTGGGCCGCAGCCAAGGCCCGCGCGGGTGCCGGCGGCGATGAACTCACGGATGAACTCGGCGGCGCGGCGAAGACGTGGAAGACGACCCACTGAGCTGCGGTTCGACAAGTACGTGTGCACGCTGTTGGTCCTGGTTGTCCGCCTCAACCTGCCGGATTCCGTGGCCTCCGAAGCGAAGACGAACCGCGCACCTTCCGACGACCTGCACTCCGACAACTTGGCCCGGACATCCGACACGAGCGCCGACAAGTTCGGCTGCACGCGTCGGACGGAGATCTCCGTCCGGAAGTTCTCGGGACAGCATCGGGCCGATCTGTGCTGGCTCGATCGTGTAGCGCCGCTGTTGACGTCGACAAGCTGATCGCATGACAGGTCTGACCGCCGAACTCGTCGGTTGATGCTCGCTACCCTGCCCCCAGGCCCCGGGCTCTCGCCCCCAACGGGCTGCATCGTGGACCTAGTACTCCAGTGACACTTCGCGATCTTCGCGGTTGGGGTGGCATGAGAACGGCCATCACGTGATCATTCGGAGTTTGTGAAGACATCTGAAGATCGCGTGATGGCCGTGGCCGACAGCGTAGACCCTGACCGCTGGATCGTCACCCTCAACGAGCTGATGACACGGATCGCGCACCGGTTCGGCCGAGTAGAGCCACGTCGCGCCGCGAATGCCTACGTCCGGGGCCTGCTGTCGGACGTCGAGCGGAAGAACTGCTGGAACCTGGCCGAGCACGCCGGGCTGAGCGGCCCGCAGACCATGCAACGCCTGCTGCGCAGCGCACGCTGGGACGCCGAAGCCGTACGCGACGATGTGCGCGGCTACGTGAGCGAACACCTCGGCGGCAACGGTGTCCTGATCGTCGACGAGACCGGCTTCCTCAAGAAGGGCTGCCGATCGGCCGGGGTACAACGCCAGTACACCGGTACGGCCGGCCGGATCGAAAACAGTCAGGTCGGCGG
>NZ_BCBX01000050.1:0-87257 GCF_001417795.1 Sphaerimonospora mesophila
AGGGCGGGGTCGAGCACGACGTCGTCGCCCTGGACCGTGGGGGCCTCGGGGAAGTGGCAGGCCGTGAGGTGGCCCTCCCGGTTGCCGTTCAGCCGCACCAGCGGGGGCTCCTCGGTGGCGCACCTGTCCTGGGCCTTCCAGCAGCGGGTGCGGAACCGGCAGCCCGACGGCGGGTCGATGGGGGAGGGCACGTCGCCGGCGAGGCGGATGCGCTCCCGCTGCTCGCCGTCGAGGTCGGGCTCGGGTACGGCGGACAGCAGGGCGTGCGTGTACGGATGCCGCGGCCGTTCGTAGATCGACTCCCGGTCGCCGATCTCCACGATCTTGCCGAGGTACATCACCGCGACGCGCTGGGAGAAGTGGCGGACGACGGCGAGGTCGTGCGCGATGAACAGGAACGCGATGCCGAGATCGCGCTGCAGCTCCTGCAGCAGGTTCACGACCTGCGCCTGGATGGACACGTCGAGCGCCGACACCGGCTCGTCCGCGATGATCAGCCTGGGGTTGAGCGCCAGCGCCCGGGCGATGCCGATGCGCTGCCGCTGTCCGCCGGAGAACTCGTGCGGGAAGCGGTTGTAGTGCTCGGGGTTGAGACCGACGATCTCCAGGAGCTCCTGCACCCGCTTGCGCCGCCCGCCCGGCGGCTCGATGCCGTTGATCTCCATCGGGCCGTTGATGATCGTGCCGACGGTGTGGCGGGGGTTGAGCGAGCTGTAGGGGTCCTGGAAGATCATCTGGATCTCGGGCCTGATCGGCTTGAGCCTGCGCCGGGAGTCGTGGGAGATGTCGCGTCCCCGATAGAGGATCTTGCCCGACGTCGGCTCCAGCAGGCGGGCGGCCAGCCGTCCGGTCGTGGACTTGCCGCAGCCCGACTCGCCGACGAGGCCGACGGACTCGCCGGTCCCGACCGTGAGGTCGATCCCGTCCACCGCGTGGACGCTGCCGACCTGATGCTTGATCAGCACGCCGCCCCGGACGGGGAAGTGCTTGACCAGCCCCTGCAGCTCCAGCAGCGTCTCGCTCATGCGTGATCCTCGATCTGGGCGGTGCGGATCTCCGTCTTCTGACGGAGGCTGAGATAACAGGCGTCGCCGTGGCCGGTGGCGGGGGAGATCTCCGGCCGCTGGGTGCGGCAGAGCTCGGGCCCGGCCAGCTCCGGATAGTCGCAGCGGGGGTGGAAGGGACAGCCGGGCGGCGGGCTGAGCAGGCTCGGGGGCGTGCCGCGCACCGGCTTCAGCGGCGCGTCGACCGAGGAGGTCAGGCGGGGCATCGACGAGAGCAGCCCCCAGGTGTAGGGGTGGCGGGGCTCGGTGAGCACCTCGCGCACGGTCCCCCGCTCGACGGCCCGGCCGGCGTACATGACCAGGATGTCGTCGGCCGTGTTGGCGACCACCCCGAGGTCGTGGGTGATCAGGATGACCGCGGTGCCGGTCTGCTGCTGCAGTTCCTTGAGCAGGTCGAGGATCTGCGCCTGCACGGTCACGTCGAGGGCGGTCGTCGGCTCGTCCGCGATCACCAGGTCCGGGTCGCAGACCAGCGCCATCGCGATCATCGCGCGCTGCCGCATGCCGCCGGAGAACTCGTGCGGGTAGTGGTCGACGCGGGTGGCCGGCTGGGGGATCCCGACCCGGCTCAGCATCTCGATGGCCCGCTCGCGCGCCTCCTTCTTGCTCGCGCCGCGGTGCTTGCGGTAGACCTCGCCGATCTGCCGGCCGATCGTGTGGAACGGCGACAGCGCGGTCAGCGGGTCCTGGAAGATCATCGAGATGCGGTTGCCGCGGAGCCTCTCCATCGTGGCCCTGTCGGCGCCGGTCAGCTCCCGGTCCTCCAGCCAGATCTCCCCGCCGATCTTCGTGTGGTCGGGGTCGTGGAGTCCGAGGATCGCGAGGTTCGTGACCGACTTGCCCGACCCGGACTCTCCGACGATGCCGAGCGTGGTGCCCTTCCTCAGGTCGAAGGAGAGGCCGTCGACCGCGTGGACGATGCCGTCCTCGGTGCTGAACTCGACGCTGAGATCGCGCACGGACAGGAACGGCCCCGGGGGCGAGGTGGTCACTTGCTGCTCCAGGTTGCTCATTTGCTCGGCTCGACTCGGCTCAGCTCAGCCGTACCCGCGGGTCGATGACCGCGTAGAGCACGTCTACCACGATGTTCAGGATGACGATGGCCGTCGCGCCCACGATGGTCACGCCGAGCAGCATCGGCAGGTCGGTGTTCTGCACGGCGCGTACGGCGAGCTCGCCGATGCCGTGCAGCGTGAACGTCTGCTCGGTGATGATCGCTCCGCCCAGCAGCGCGGCGAGGTCGACGCCGAAGATCGTGACGATCGGGATCATCGCCCCGCGCCAGGCGAAGCGGAAGAACACCGTCCGGCCCGACATGCCCTTGGCCCGTGCCGTACGGACATAGTCCTCGGTGAGCTGCTCGACCATCTGCGACCGGGTCATGCGGGTGTAGTTGGCGGTGAAGATGATCGACAGCACCACCCACGGGAGCAGCAGGTGGGTGAACCAGCCCACCGGGTCCTCCGAGACGGGGACGTAGGACGGGCGCGGGATCAGCTCGAGCGTGTCCACGAGGTAGAACGCCAGCAGCGGCCCGATGAAGTAGATCTGCAGCGAGGCCCCGATCACCGACGACGAGCTGGCGATCTTGTCGAGCGGCCGCCCGACCTTCCAGGCCGCGAGCATGCCGGTGAGGATGCCGAAGGACAGGATGACCAGCGAGGCCCCGAGCGTGAGGGACAGGGTCACCGGGAAGCGGTCCAGGATGGCGCTGAACACCGGCTCCTGGGTGGCGAAGGAGTAGCCGAGGCAGGGTGCCGGACACGCGCCGAACTGGACGAACTCGCGGCCCATGAAGATGCCGGCCAGCCAGTGCCAGTACTGCACGAACAGCGGCTCGTCCATCCCCAGGTTGTGCCGGATGAGATCCAGCGTCTCCGGACGGCAGATCTTGCCGCAGAAGGCCCGGGCGGGATCGCGGGGGATGGCGTAGAAGAGATAGAACGTGACGGCACTGATGATCATCAGGATCACGAGTGCGCCGAGGATTCGGCGTACCAGAAAGCCGGCCATGGTGTCGTACCTGCTCCAGCGGGCGGATTTTCCGGGGTCGCCGCCCCCGCCGGGACGGAGGCGGCGACCGGATGACGGTTACTTGACCCAGATGTCCAGGGGGGACTGCTCGCCCCAGAGCGGGTCGAACTTGACGCCGCCGAGGCCGGAGCCGTACAGACCGAAGTAGGTCTGGTAGAACTCGGGGATGATCGCGGCCTGGTCCATGATCTTACGGTCGAGCGCGGCCCACGCCTTGCCGGCCTCGACCGGGTCGGTGATCGCGTTGGCCTTGTCGATGCCCTCGTTGATCTCCGGCACGTCGAGGTGGCTGTAGTTCGTGGCGCCGTCGGCGATCTGACGGCCGTCGAACTGCGGCTGGATCGCGGTCGAGCCGGTCGGCCAGTCGGCGGCCCAGCCACCCCAGTAGACGTCGTACTTGTTGTCGACCAGACCGATGGCGTCGTAGTAGGTCGCTGGGTTGAGCGGCTTGGCCACGACCTTGAAGCCGGCCTTGGTCAGCGCCTCCTTGATGGCGACGGTGATCTTCTCCTGGGTCGGCGTCTGGTTGTAGGCGTAGACGATGGTCGGGTTGGGGTCGCCCGACTGCGCGAGGAGCTGCTTGGCCGCCTCGGGGTCGCCCTCCGGCTTCTGCAGCTTGCCGTACAGGTCGAAGGCCTCATAGCCCATCACGGTCGGGCTCATGACGGTCGTGGCGATCTTGCCCGCCGTGACCTCGCCGCCCGCGAGCTGCTGGATCTGCTTGTTCGGCCAGGCCGTGATGAGCGCCTTGCGGACGTTGACGTCGGTGACCCGCTTGGTGTTGATGTTGTAGAAGGTGGTGAACGGGGTCAGGCCCTGCAGGGAGCGCTGCATCGCCTCGGCGTTGCCCAGCACCTCCTGCACCCGCTCCGGCGCGACCGGGTTGTGGAACGTGAACGCCTGCTTGTCCTTGCCGTTGTCGGCCAGGAAGCGCTCGGTCGTCTGCTGCGACTGGTAGCCGAACTCCATGTGCCACTTGTCCGGGTAGGCATGCCGGATCGGGTCGGTGTTCTTGTCCCAGTGCGGGTTGCGCTCAAGGTCGAGCGACTTGTCCGTGACGTGGCTCACGATCTTGTACGGCCCGGAGGAGAACGGGTGCCTGTCGTACTTCTGCTTGGTGTCGTGGGCCTTCGGCACCGCGCCGTAGCCCGTCATCGCCAGCGTGAAGTTGAAGTCGGGGTGGGCGCCGTTGAGGTGGAAGACCACCGTCTTGTCGTCGGGGGTCTCGATCGTGTCGAGTTCCTTGCCGTCGTAGGGGCCCTCGTACTGGTCGCGGAACGGCTTGTCCGCCTCCGGCACCAGCCACTGCTGGGCGTAGGTCGGGCCCTCGGTGATGAAGTCGGCGAACAGGCGCTCGAAGCTGTACTTGATGTCGGCCGAGGTGATGGGGGAGCCGTCCTCCCACTTCAGGCCGTCCTTGAGGGTGAACGTCCAGGTCTTGCCGCTGTCGGTGGTGCTGCCGGTGTCGGTGGCCAGGTCGCCCACCAGCGTGAGGGTGCCGTCGGCGTTGCGCTTGTAGTTCGTGAGCTGACGGGTGAACAGCTCCGACACCGAGGAGTTGTAGTTCAGGTAGACGCGGCCCGGGTCCAGGTGGCTGAAGTCGTCGCGGTCGAGCATGGTGACCGTGCCGCCCGTCTTGGCCTCGGCGATCTCGGGGGCGGGGCCCTTGGAGTCCTCGGCGGTGCCGACCGTGATCGCGCTGACGGCCTTGTTCTCCAGCGGCTTCTGCGAAGAGGTGCCCGCGGCGGTCTCGGGTGCGCCGCCGCCTCCGCCCTTGGCGCAGCCGGCCAGGGCCAGCGCGCCTGCCGCGAGCACGGCGGTCATCGAGGCGATTCGCCTGCTGTGCGATCTCATGTGGTCCTTCCTATGGGGATGGGCGCTGCCGGAGTCAGCGCTTGGTCTTGGGGTCGAAAGCGTCGCGGATGGAGTCTCCGAACAGGTTGAACGCGATGACGAAGATCACCATGGAGACGCCGGGGAAGATCAGGTACGTCACGTCGGAGTGGTAGACGTTGACGCCCACCTGGAACATGCGGCCCCAGTCGGGGGTGGGCTCGGTCATGCCCACACCGAGGAAGCCCAGGCCGGCCTCGGCGCCGACGAACAGCGGGAGCAGCAGCGTGCCCTGGATGATGATCGGCGTCCACAGGTTGGGCAGC
Source organism: Sphaerimonospora mesophila (assembly GCF_001417795.1). Lineage (NCBI taxonomy): Bacteria > Bacillati > Actinomycetota > Actinomycetes > Streptosporangiales > Streptosporangiaceae > Sphaerimonospora > Sphaerimonospora mesophila. The sequence goes on from NZ_BCBX01000050.1 coordinate 5,258, forward strand.
AGCTCCTTGAAGATGATCCGGGCCGGCGAGGCGCCGGTCACCCGGGCCGCCTCCACGAACTCCCTCGTGCGCAGCGACAGGACCTGCGAGCGGAGCAGACGGGCGAGTGCGGCCCAGCCGAGGACGGTCAGCACGACGCAGATCGAGACGAACCTGAGCCAGACCGGGGTCTCCTCCTCCGGCAGCACGATGGCGGCCTCGACGACCGGCAGGAAGACGATGAGGAAGAGTTGCTGCGGGAAGGCCAGCAGCGTGTCGATGACCCGGCCGATCACGTAGTCGGTCTTGCCGCCGATGTATCCGGCCGTGATGCCCAGCACCACGCCGAGGACCACCGTGACCAGCGTGACGACCACGGCGATGCTCAGCGAGGTGCGGATGCCGTACACGAGTTGCATGAAGACGTCCCGGCCCAGGCCCGGCTCCAGGCCGAACCAGAATTCGCCGCTCATGCCGCCGTTGGGGGCGATCGGATATCCGAACTCGTTCAGCAGGCCCGGCCGATTCTGCCCGTAGGTGGTGTAGGGGTCCTTGCCGTAGAGCTTCGAGATGACCGGCGCGAGCAGGGCGATCAGAAAGAATGCCAGCACGACCAGGGCCGAGACGACACCGGTCCGGTCGCGCCGGAACCGCCGCCACATCAGGCGGCCGGGCGAGCGGCCGACGATGGCCGGAGCGGACCCTGCCGGATCGGCGGAACCGGCGGTGTCCTCGGTGGTTTCTGCGGCCGCCGGAGAAGGGGCCGAAGAGGGGAACGTCATGGTGCGGTGCTCCCGGGTGGGCCGTCAGCGATCGGATGGGATCTGACTGTAGGGGAACTTTCGCAACTCGATTTCCGGGAGTCAATTGGAAGTCGGGAACATTCCGTCTTTTGTCTGCATTGCTCCCTAAATTAAATCAGCTCGTGCCCTGAAACCCGTTGACCGGCGGAGATGTGTCGTCGAGAATGAGATTTGACTCTATGTATCCATGTCACGAGTTCGTGACATAATTCGGATGAGACAGAGATATCGCATTAGTTGAACGATCAATTGATTGATCGGGCGCCGCCCACCGGCCGGGCGGAGGAGAAAGACCGCCGGCGCGGGCGCCGCATAAGACGGCGACGGCCCCCGGCATGGAACGAGGCCGGGGGCCGAGGGCCGGATGACGTCATTTGACGTCAGGTGACGGCCGTGTTCACCTCGGCGAAGTGGCACGCGACCGGGTGGCCGTTGCCACGGTCGACCAGTTCGGGCTCTTCCTCGGCGCAGATCTCCCGCGCTTTCCAGCAGCGGGTGCGGAATCGGCAGCCCGAGGGCGGGTCGATGGGAGAGGGCACGTCGCCGGTGAGGATGATCCGCTCCCTGCTCCGTTCCGCCGCCGGGTCGGCCGTGGGGGCGGCCGAGAGCAACGCCTGGGTGTAGGGATGCGCGGGCCGGTCATAGAGATCGTCGCGCGGTCCGGTCTCCACGACCTTGCCCAGGTACATCACCGCGACCCGGTCGGAGATGTGCCGCACCACCGACAGATCGTGCGCGATGAACACGTAGGCCAGGCCCAGGGCATCCTGCAGGTCCTCCAGCAGGTTGACCACACCGGCCTGCACCGACACGTCCAGGGCCGACACCGGCTCGTCGAGGATCAGCAGTTTGGGCTGCAGCGCCAACGCCCTGGCGATGCCGACGCGCTGGCGCTGGCCGCCGGAGAACTCGTGCGGGTACCGGTTGCCGTGCTCGGGGCTCAGCCCGACCATGCGCAGCAGCTCGGCGACCTTCTCGCGCCCCGTGGACTTCCACAGGCCGTGGACCCTGAGCGGCTCGGCGATGATGTCGTTCACCGGCATCGTCGGGTTGAGCGACGCGTAGGGGTCCTGGAAGACGATCTGCATGTCACGCCGAACGGCCTGCATCTGTTTGGCCGTCAGCGTGGTCAGCTCCTTGCCGGCGAAGCGGACCGAGCCGGACGTGGGACGGTGGAGCTGCAGCACGGCCCGGCCCGTGGTCGACTTGCCGCAGCCGGACTCGCCGACGACCCCGAGCGTCTCGCCCTTGTCGACATGCAGCGACACCCCGCTGACCGCCTGGATCCGCCCGACGGTCCTGCGCACGATGCCGCCCTTGATGGGGAAGTTCACCACGAGGTCGCTGACCTCGAGCAGTGGCCCATTCTCGGTCAGCACATTCTCGGTCATGAGGCCTCGCCGTTCGTCTTGAACAGTGCTGTCGGGTCGGAGTGCGCGGCCAGCCGGCGCCAGTGATGGCAGGCCGCGTAGTGCCCGCCGATGTCCGTCTCCTCCAGCACCGGCTCGGCCGTCCGGCAGCGCTCGTCGGCGAGCGGGCAGCGCGGGGAGAACGGGCAGCCGGGCGGCAGATTGATCAGTGAGGGCGGTGATCCCTTGATCGGTCGCAGCCGGCCGCCGGACGACCCCGTCGTGGGGATCGAGCCGAGCAGGCCCGCGGTGTACGGCATGCGGGGCGAGGCGAACGTGCGGTCGACGTCGCCGATCTCCACCGGCTTGCCGGCGTACATCACCAGGACGCGGTGGGCCATGCCCGCGATGACGCCGAGGTCGTGCGTGATCAGCACGATCGCGGCGTCCACCGCGTCCTTGACCTCCAGGAGCTTCTCCAGGATCTGGGCCTGGACGGTCACGTCCAGCGCGGTGGTCGGCTCGTCCGCGATGATCACGTCCGGATTGTTGATGACCGCCATGGCGATCATCGCGCGCTGCCGCATGCCGCCGGAGAACTCGTGCGGATAGGCGCGCAGCCGGGCTCCGGCCTGCGGGATGCCGACCAGGTCGAGCATCTCCCTGGCCCGGGCCAGCGCATCCTTCCGGGGGACCAGCTCATGGGCGAGCACCGCCTCGGCGAGCTGGTCGCCGATGGTGTGCACCGGGTTGAGCGCGGTCATCGGATCTTGGAAGATCATGGCGATCCTGCGCCCACGCAGACCGCGGCGCCTGCGCTCCGTCATCTTCAGCATGTCGTCGCCGCGGTAGTGGATGCTGCCGGTGATCCTCGCGCTCTTGGGCAGCAGGCCCATGACCGCCATCGAGGAGACCGACTTGCCGGACCCGGACTCGCCGACGATGCCGAGCACCTCGCGCTCGTGCACGGTGTAGGACACGCCGCGTACGGCCCGCACGAGACCGTCGTCGGTGGGGAAGGAGACCTGCAGGTTCTCCACCTTCAGGATCTCGGCCTCGCCCGGGCGCTTGGAGTCCGACAGGCGCCTGGCGATGTGCGCGCCCTGGGTGTTGGTCGTCGTCATCAGTCACGCACCCGGTTCTGTCGAGGGTCGAAGGCGTCGCGCAGGCCGTCGCCGATGAAGTTGACCGACAGCGCGATCACGACGATGAAGATGCCGGGCCACCAGAACAGCCACGGCCGGGTCACCATCGCGCTGCGGTAGGTCTCGATGAGCAGGCCGAGCGACGTGTCCGGGGGCTTGACGCCGAATCCCAGGAACGACAGCGCCGTCTCCAGCAGGATGCCGGAGGAGATCGCCAGCGTCGCGCTCACGATGATCACACCGAGCGTGTTGGGCAGGATGTGCTTGAAGATGATCCGGGTGGCGGGGGTGCCCACGGCCCGGGCGGCCTCCACGAACTCCTTCTCCCGCAGCGACAGGAACTGGCCTCGTACGAGCCGGCCGACGCTGGTCCAGGTGATCAGGCCGAGCATCAGGGCCAGGAAGTACGGCCCCAGGTTGCCGGCCATCTGGCCGACCACGGCCCCGATGACCAGGACCGGGATCGTGATCATCACGTCGGTGAACCGCATCAGCACCGCCTCGGCCCGGCCGCGGAAGTAGCCGGCCAGGGCGCCGATCACGGTGCCCACGATGGTGGAGATCAGGCCGATGGCCAGCGCCACGATGATCGAGATCTGCGTGCCGCGCATGGTGAGCGCGAAGTAGTCCTTGCCCAGGTTGTCCTGGCCGAACGGGTGCTCGCCGAGGTGGACGCCGGTGCCGCCGAGGAACTCGGGGAGCAGGCTGAGCGTGGGACGGCCCCGGTCCACGAGGGTGCCGGTGCCCGTCCACGACTTGTCCCACCAGCCGGGGATCGGGCCGAAGCCGATCGAGGAGAAGGCCAGGACGAAGACGAAGGTGAACAGGACCAGGCCGAACAGCGCCCCCTTGTGCCGGAAGAACCTGCGGATGACGAGCTGGCGCTGGGTGCGGGCGGTGACGGTCATGCCCTGCGTCTCGACGTCGGGCTGGAGCTGCTCCGTGTTGAGTGTCATCTGTGTCTCCGCTCCGTCAGGACAGCCGGATGCGTGGGTCGAGGAACGCGTAGGCGATGTCGGCGAGCATGTTCCAGAGCACGATGGCGGCGCCCGAGACCAGGAAGAACCCCATGACCGGCATCGGGTCCACCTCTCGGAGCGCCTTGGTGAACATCGATCCCAGGCCGCGCCAGCCGAAGACGTGCTCGGTGACGACGGCGCCGCTGAAGACCGCGGCGAAGTCGAGCGCGAGGATCGTGGTGATCGGGATCAGCCCGTTGCGGAACGCGTGCTTGACGACCACCGTCCGCTCCGGCAGGCCCTTGGCCCGAGCCGTACGGACGTAGTCCTGGTTCATCACCTCGAGCATGCTCGCCCTGCTGTAGCGCGAGTGACCGGCCAGGCCGATCAGAATGAGCGCCAGCGTGGGCAGCAGCAGGTGCATCGAGGTGTCCAGCGAGATGTGCCAGAAGTCACCGGTGTAGTCGGGGGTCTGCGACCCGATCGTGGCCACCGGCCGGCCCCGCACCGAGGCGGCGTAGCTGCCCCAGGCCTGCAGGAGCCGGTCGAAGAAGATCAGCCCGCCGGTGAGCAGCCCGCTGCCGATGGCCAGCGGGACGGCCTGCCGGCTCAGCAGCCCGCCGATCTGGTGTCCCAGCGCCCAGCAGACCACGACGGTGACGGCCGCGAAGCCGAGGATGGACAGCAGGTTCGCGTCGTCCAGCATCGGCTGCAGCGGGTAGTAGAGCAGCGCGCCCACCCCCGCGGCGGCCAGCGCCGCGTACATCGGCTGGAGGTGCTCCAGGCCGGAGATCAACGCCGCCATTCCGGCAGCGGCCGCCAGCGAGACCACGAGGACGAACGGGAAGCCGAGGCCGGGGTCGGCGAACCAGCGGCTCGCGGAGAGGGCGAAGAGGATCACGGCGGTGACGGCGAAGCCGATGCCGAAGGCGGCCAGCTTGCCGCGCCGATCCCCGTGGTAGATCGAGCCCCAGACCAGTCCGGCGAGCACGGCCAGTGCCGCGATGACCCAGGCCGGGATCGTGGGGTCGCGCAGCCAGTCGTTGAACTCGATCGCCAGGTACTGCTTGAGCATCGTCGCCACCCAGAAAACCGGTAGCGAGAAGCAGACGAAAGCTGTGAAAGTAATGCCGTGGTCGAAACTGCTGTACTGACGCAGCGCCGAGATGACGCCGATGGTGACGCCGATGAACGCGCCGAGCAGCGTCGCGACGACCACGAGCTGGAGGGTGGCCGCGGTGGCCTGGCCGAGTTGGGCGGAGACCGAGCTGCCCGCCTTGTCGACGCCGAGGTCTCCATGGAGGATGAGGTCGCCGAGCCAGCCGAGATAGCGGACCGGGATCGGCACGTCGAGCCGCATCGCCTCGATGCGGGCCGCCATCTGCGCCTTGGCCTGCGGAGTCGACTGCTCGCGCAGGTCTTGGAGCGGGTCCCCGGACAGGGCGACCAGGACGAACATGATGAATGTCGCGGCGAGCAGGACGATGGCCGATATGAGCAGCCGCCGCGTGATGAACACAAGCAAGGGTCCCCGACCTCCTGCAGATGACGGGCCGGGCCCACCGGGCCGCCTGGTCAAGGCGTGAGCCGCCGGCGGGCCGGTGGTTCGTGAGGGTGGCGACGCCCGGCCCGCGGACCGGCGCGGCGTCGGCCGGCGCGGGCGCGGGCGTGGGCATCACGCGGGGCCGGGTTCATGGTCGCCCGGCCCCGCGCGTGGTCAGATGGTCACCTGACGCTTGTCACTGCATGGCCCACTGGTGCATGTTCCACGTGACGGAGGCCTGGGACGGGTTGGGCACCACGTTCTGCACCTTGTCGCTCCACGCGGTCAGCTGCGGCTGGGAGTAGAGCGGGATGGTGGCCAGGTCATCCCAGAGGATCTTCTCGACCTGCTTGGTGAGATCGAGGATCTTGGCCGAGTCGGTCTCGCCGAGGAGCTGGTCCAGCAGCTTGTCGACCTCCTTGTTGGAGTAGCAGCCGTTGTTGTTGCCCTTGGCCGAGGGGGTGCACTTGCTCGGCGTCTTGTAGGTGGAGGGCCAGCCGCTGACCAGGGACGATCCGGACCAGCCGAACAGCGCGACGTCGAAGTTGCCGGTGGCGAGGTCGCCGCCGTCGTTGAAGAACTTCTCGTTGCCGGTGTCCTCGATCTCGAACCCGGCCTGGTCGCACGAGGCCTTGATCAGCTCGACGACCTGGGTGCGGCGGGGGTTGGGCTGGTTGTAGCCGATCCGGACCTTCACCTTGGACTTGCCGGCCTCGGCGAGCAGCTTCTTGGCGCCCTCGATGTCGACGGTCTTGTACTTGTCGGCGCCGCTGAAGGCGACCGCCTCGGCGTAACCCGGCTGGAACGGCGCGAGGTTGCGCACGTCCATGGTGGTGGCGTTGGGCTGCTGCGGCTTGATCAGGTTGTCCACGATCTGCTGGCGGGGCACGCAGAGCGCGAAGGCCTGGCGCAGCTTGAAGTCGTCCTTGAACGGGCCCTTGTCGAAGTTGAAGTCCAGGTGGTCGTAGAGGAACTGCTCCCCCGTCTTGACCTGGATCCCGTCCAGGCCCTGGAGCTGGGCCAGGACGTCCGGGTTGGCCTGCGGCTCGATGATGTTGGTCTCACCGTTCTGCAGCGCCTGGACCTGCTCGTCCTGCGGGATGAACCGGATGACGACCTTGTCGGCCTTGGCCGGCTCCCCCCAGTATTTGTCGTTCCGTACCAGAGTCACCGACTGGCCCGGCGCGAAGGAGTCGATGACGTACTGACCGCTGGACGGCAGCAGCTTCTTGTCGGGCAGCGCGCCGTTGAACAGCCAGCCCTTGCTGTAGAACTCGGCGGCCTTCTTCAACTTGGCCTGGTCGCCGGCCTTGACGGCGTCGACGAACTCCTCGACCGTGAGCCCACCCTGCTCCGCGACGATGTGCGCCGGCATGGTGATCATTTCGAGGGCTTCCCAGTCGGCGAACGGGCTCTTGTACTTGAGCGTGATCTCCTTGTCGCCGACCTTGCAGTCGGGCATCTCGGCCCGGCCCCACTGATCGGTGTTGATGTAGGAGAAGTCGGGGAACTTGCCCGAGCCCGTCGCGTAGGTCAGCATCACGTCGACACAGCCGATGTCGGCGCCGTCGGACCAGACCGCCTTGGGGTTGAAGGTGTACTTCACCGTCAGCGGGTCGTCGGAGACCTTCTCGTAGGTCGCCATCTCTTCGTTGCGGCCTACCCCGCCTTCGGGACTGTAGTACCAGACGTCCTGAAGGACCCGGTTGACGACGATGTGGTTCTTCGAGGAGTACTCCTCCGGCGTGAAGCCGTTGTAGGAACTGATCTCCTGCTCGAAGGCGTGGGTGACCGTCTGGTCGCCGGCTGCCGGTGCCTCGGCCGCCGGGCTGGTCGAGTTGGCGGCCGGCTTCTCGGTGCCGCCGCAGGCCGTGAGCAGGATCGCTGCTCCCGTGGCGACCGCGAGGAACCTTACGCCCCTGTGTGCGAATGACACGGACTCACTCCTGGGGGGTCGATCTGTAAGAGCTTTGCGGTCAACTAAGCATCACTTGGCGCGGAGGTTAAGAGGGCGGACCTGAAAGTTGCTGGTCCGATGCGGGGAACATTCCGATTTGTGATCGCTTGGGATGAATTGCGGTTGTGTGTCACAACCCTGTGACGCAACCAGCACCGAATCCTGACAAGACCGATGCGAGACCGCCGCGGAGGCGGCAGTGCAATCCCTCCATAACGGTCACCGTGGCGGGCATGGCACACTGGTTGACGACAGAGCGAGCGTGCTCCGGGGTCGGTGTAATTCCGAACCGGCGGTGACACCCCGTGCGGGTGGCAGTCCGCGACCCGGCCGAAGCCATCGGCCGGTGGACCTGGTGAGATTCCAGGACCGACGGTGAAAGTCCGGATGGGAGGAAGCGCGCGAGCGGGCGACCGTGCCGAGGAGGCGCAGTCGTCCGTCGACGTGATGCGAAGCCGCATCCTCCCCGGAGCCCGCCGTGACGACGCGTCCGGCGCAGGCGGGAGGCAAGAGCGGTGGTCTCTCCTTCACCCATGCCGGGCTTCCCCCGAAGGAGAGTTCAGATGTTCACCGGAATCGTCGAGGAGCTCGGCGAGGTCGTCGCCGTCGAGCTCGGGGGCGGCGGGGGCGAAGGCCCCGGATCGAGAACAGATGGGGGCGGCGATTCGGCGCTGCTCACCGTACGCGGTGAGATCGTCACCACGGACGCCCGCCACGGCGACTCGATCGCCGTCAACGGGGTGTGTCTCACGGTGACCTCCGTCGACGGGGCCGTGTTCACCGCCGATGTGATGAAGGAGACGCTCGACCGCTCCTGCCTCGGCGCGCTGCGGCCCGGTTCCCGGGTCAACCTGGAGCGTGCCGTACGGGCCGACCAGCGCCTGGGCGGGCACATCGTGCAGGGTCACGTGGACGGCACGGGCGTGATCCTGTCCCGCGAGCCCGGCGCCAACTGGGAGACCGTACGGATCTCACTGCCCGCCGATCTCGCCCGCTACATGGTGGAGAAGGGGTCGGTCGCGGTGGACGGCGTCAGCCTGACCGTGGTCGAGGCGGCGGCCGACCGGTTCTCGGTCGGCCTCATCCCCACCACGCTCGGGCTCACCACCCTCGGCGGCAAGCAGCCGGGCGACCCGGTGAACATCGAGGTCGACGTCATCGCCAAGTATGTCGAGAAGCTGACCGCCGGGACACGGGCATGACCGGCGCCGGCTGGTACGAGGTCGGCTTCGACGTGCTGGGGCAGCGCGTGCTGTGGACCGACCTGGTGGGGAACGCCTGCGCGCTGGGGACGGTCTGGCTCGCCATCAGGAAGACGATCTGGACCTGGCCCGTGCAGCTCCTCGGCGCCGTGCTGCTGTTCGTCGCGTCGATCAGCGCGCACATCACGGGCAACGCGCTCAAGCAGGCGCTGTTCGGCGTGCTCGCCGTTTACGGATGGTTCAGGTGGTCGCGCGGCACCCGCGACGGCGCCGCGCTGCCGATCCGGTCGGCGACCGGCCGCGAGCGCACGGTGCTGCTGGCGGTGCTGATCGCCGGGACCGTCGCGGTCGCGCTGCTGTTCACGCTGCTCAACTCCAGGGGGTGGAACGTCTCCTGGGCCCCCTGGCCGGACGCCTACATCTTCGTGGGCAGCGCCGTGGCGACCTGGGCGCAGGGCAGGGCGCTGGTCGACTTCTGGCTGGTCTGGGTGGCCGTCGACGTCGTCGGCGTGCCGCTGGCCTTCCATTCCGGGCTGGTGGTCTCCGGCCTGGTCTACGGCGTGTTCTTCGTGATGGTTCTGATCGGGTTCCGTGACTGGCTGCGCCAGTCGCGCGCCGTGGCGGCGGATACGGAGGCGGTGGCGGCGTGACCGAAGACAAGATCAAGCTGGATCCGATCGAGCGGGCGATCGCCGACATCCGCGACGGCAGGCCCGTCGTGGTCGTCGACGACGAGAACCGCGAGAACGAGGGCGACCTCATCTTCGCCGCGGCCAAGGCGACGCCGGAACTGCTCGCCTTCATGATCCGGCACACCAGCGGCGTGATCTGTGTCGCGATGGAGGGCGCCGAGCTCGACAGGCTCGGCCTGCCGCTCATGGTGCGCGACAACCGCGAGCGCCTCCGTACGGCGTACACGATCAGCGTGGACGCCCGTGACGGGGTGACCACCGGCATCTCGGCGGCCGACCGGGCCAGGACGATCCGTACGCTGTGCGACTCGGCGACCGAGCCGTACGAGCTGGTGCGGCCGGGCCACATCTTCCCGCTGCGCTACCGGGAGGGCGGCGTTCTCGTGCGGCGGGGCCACACCGAGGCGGCCGTCGACCTCGCCAGGCTGGCCGGGCTGTCGGCCGGCGGCGCCCTCGCCGAGATCGTCAACGACGACGGCACGATGGCCCGCCTGCCGAGGCTGCGCGAGTTCGCCGACGAGCACGACCTCGCGCTCGTCTCGATCGAGCAACTCGTCGAGCACCGGCGGCGCTCCGAGCGGATGGTCACCCGGGTCGCCGAGACCCGGATCCCCAACCACTACGGCATGTGGCGCGCGTACGGCTTCGCGAGCGCGCTCGACGGCGGCGAGCACATGGCCCTGGTGTACGGCGATCTCGCCGACGGCGAGAACATCCTGGTGCGGGCGCACTCCGAGTGCCTCACCGGCGACGTGCTCGGCTCGCTGCGCTGCGACTGCGGCGTGCAGCTCGACAACGCGATGCGCCTGATCGCCGAAGAGGGCCGGGGAGTGATCGTCTACCTGCGCGGCCACGAGGGCCGCGGCATCGGGCTGCTGGCCAAGCTCAGGGCGTACGGCCTGCAGGACAACGGCAGCGACACCGTCGACGCCAACATCGAGCTGGGGCTGCCGGTGGACGCGCGGGAGTTCTCCAACGCCGGGCAGATGCTGGCCGACCTCGGGGTGAAGTCGGTGCGGCTGCTGACCAACAATCCGGCCAAGGTGCGCGGCATGGACGGCTACGGCATCAAGGTCCTCGGCCGCGAGCCCATGCCGGTCGCCATGAACCCGTACAACGAGACCTATCTGGCGGCCAAGCGCGAACGGCTCGGCCACCACATTCCCGAAGGAGGCGTCGGATGAGCGGAACCGGGCGTCCGGAGGCCGCGGCCGTGGACGCCGGCGGTCTGACCGTCGGCATCGTCGCGGCCCGCTGGCACGAGGAGATCACCGACAGGCTGACGGCGAGAGCGGAGCGGGCGGCCAGGGACAGCGGTGCGGTCGCGGTCACCGTGCGGGTGGCGGGCTCGCTGGAGATCCCCGTCGTGGCCCAGGCCATGGCCCGGCGCTACGACGCGGTGGTCGCGCTCGGCGCGGTGATCCGCGGGGAGACCGCGCACTTCGACTACGTGTGCGACTCCGTCACCGCCGGTCTCACCAGGGTGGCGCTGGACGAGTCGACCCCCGTAGGGAACGGGGTGCTCACATGTGACACCCTTGATCAGGCGGTCGAGCGGTCCGGCGGGCCCGGCAGCAAAGAGGACAAGGGCTACGAGGCCACTGTCGCGGCCCTGGAGACGGCCCTCGTCCTGCGCAGCCTGACTGTATGAGTGCCGTCTGAGGGAAGGTCGCGTCAATTGGTCACGTCGAAGCCGGGGAGCGGTGCCCGCGCGGCGGGCGGTGGGGCGGTCCGCGGGGTGGGCCGCCGTGGGTGAGCACGTCCCCCCGCAGCTGCCGGTGACCTGGCGTCCCCGGCGCGCCACGATAATCGCGTACGGCATGGCGGTCGTGATGGTCGTCGGCGCGGTCGTCCTGGCGATCATCATGCCGCCGGGCATGTTCAAGCTCGCCGACCGGATCGGCCTGGTGGTGTTCGGCATCCTGGTGGCCGGCCTGCTGCACCTGCTGGGCCGGCTCCGGGTCGAGGCCGACGAACGCGGCATCACGATCGTGAACGCGCTGCGGGTGCACCGCTACGAGTGGCCCGAGGTCCTGGACATCACGATGGAGGAGGGCGATCCCTGGCCGAGGATCGACCTCGCCAACGGGCTCACGGTCGGCGCCATGGGCATCCAGAGCACCGAGCGGACCCGTTCGCGCAAGGCGGTCGCCGAGCTGAGCGCCCTCATCCGCGACCGTGGCGAGGCCCCCGACCACGCCTGAGCGCCCTCATCCGCGACCGCGGCCGGCTGGGCGCCGGCGAAACCCGCCGCGGGCACTTCGGGGGCTCTCCGGTGGAATTCTCTGGCGGATTCGGCCGATGCCCCGCGATCGGCGGCGACGTAGCCTGTGCCTGTGCTGCGGCGGACAATCAAGGCATCTGACATCGAGTCGCCGGCGATGCTGGCGGAGCTCCTCGACGGGCACGACTACCTGGCGGATGAAGGGCTGTCGACCGCGGCGTTCCTGGCGCTGCGGATGGGCCGCCCGCTCTTCCTCGAGGGCGAGGCCGGCGTCGGCAAGACCGAGCTGGCCAAGACCCTGGCGGCGATCCTGGACGCGCCGCTGATCAGGTTGCAGTGCTATGAGGGGATCGACGCGGCCCAGGCGCTCTACGACTGGGACTTCGCGCGCCAGCTCCTGCACCTGAAGGCGGCGGAGGTCACCGGGGCGACCGACGCCGGAGCCCTGGAGGGCGAGATCTACGACCGGCGGTTCCTGGTCGCCCGGCCGCTGCTGCGGGCCCTGGAGACCCAGCCCAGTGTGCTGCTCGTGGACGAGATCGACCGGGCCGACGACGAGTTCGAGGCCTTTCTGCTGGAGGTCCTGTCCGACTTCACGATCTCGATCCCCGAGCTCGGCACGATCCGCGCGCAGACCCCGCCGGTCGTCGTCGTGACCTCCAACCGGACGCGTGAGGTCCACGACGCGCTCAAGCGGCGCTGTCTCTACCACTGGCTGGAGCACCCCGGCTTCGACCGCGAGGTGGCGATCCTGCTGCGGAGGCAGCCCGGCTGCACCGAGCGGCTGGCCGCCGAGGTCGCCGAGGCGGCGGCCCGGATGCGCGGGGCCGACCTGGTCAAGCCGCCGGGGGTCGCGGAGACGCTCGACTGGACCGCCGCCCTGCTCACGCTGGGCGCCACCCGCCTCGACCCCGGCCTGGCCGCCGCCTCCCTCGGCGCGCTGCTGAAGTATCGGGAGGATCAGGAGGCCGTACGGGCCGAATGGGACGGACGCCATGCCTGACATGGGGCCGCCCGTGCCTGACGCGGGGTCGGTGGCCGGGGTGGCGGCGGGGTTCGCCCGCACGCTGCGCGCCGCCGGGGTGGCGGCCGATCACCACCGGGAGCAGAGCTTCCTGCGAGCGCTCGCCCACCTGGACGTCACCAGTGAGCGGGACGTCTACTGGGCGGGCCGCGTCACGCTGTGCGCCGGCCCCGACGACCTGCCCAGGTACGACCGCTGCTTCGCCGCCTTCTTCGGCGGGCGGCGGCCGCCTCCGGCCAGGGCGGCCATGACCGTGACCGTCACCCGCACCGTCGCCCTGCCGTACGACCCGCGCGAGCCGGAGGGCGCGGGCGAGCAGAGCGCGCTGCCCGCGACGGCGAGCGAGGTCGAGGTGCTGCGCAACCGCGACGTGGCGCACCTGACCGAGGCGGAGCGGCGTGAGATCCACCGCCTGCTCGCGCTGCTGCGCGACGAGCGGGAGCGCCGCTCCTCCCGGCGGTTCCGGCCCTCGCACCGGGGCGACCTGGACGGCCGCCGCACGGTCAGGGAGGCGGTCAGGCGCGGCGGCGATGTGGCGCGGCTGCGTCTGCGCGCGCACCGGGACCGGCCGCGCCGGGTGGTCGTGGTCGTGGACGTCAGCGGGTCGATGGCCCCCTACGCCGACACGCTGCTGCGCTTCGCCCACGCGCTGGTGCGCACCGAGCCGGGGGCGACCGAGGTGTTCAGCGCGGGCACCAGGCTCACCAGGATCACCGCCGAGCTGCGGCACCGCGATCCGGATGTGGCGATGGGCGCGTGCTCGGCCGTGATCCCCGACTGGAGCGGCGGGACCCGGCTGGGGGAGGAGCTGAAGGCGCTGCTGCGGCTGCCCCACCCGCGCGGCGCCACCGTCGTGATCGCCTCCGACGGCTGGGAGCGGGGCTCGGCCGACCTGCTCGGCGCCCAGATGGCCCGCCTGTCCCGCATCGCCCATCGGGTGATCTGGGTCAACCCGCACAAGGGCGACCCGGCCTACCGGCCGCTCACGGCCGGGATGCGCGCGGCGTTGCCGTACGTCACCGACTTCGTGGCCGGGCACAGCCTGGCCGCGTACGAGAACCTGGCCGCGCTTCTGGCGGGCCGAAGCGGACGGACGGAACGGGAGGTGGCGGCCGATGCGTGACGTGCTGCCCCAGATCCTCGAATGGTGGGAGTCGGGGGAGCGGTTCGGGCTGGCCACGGTGGTCGGCACGTTCCGCAGCGCGCCGCGCCCGCCGGGCGCGGCCATGGCGGTGCTCGGCACCGAGGTGGTCGGCAGCGTGTCCGGCGGCTGCGTCGAAGGCGCGGTGTACGAGCTGGCGCGTGAGGTCGTGGCCGGCGGGGCGGCGGTGCTGCAGCGGTACGGCGTGAGCGACGACGACGCCTTCGCCGTCGGGTTGACCTGCGGGGGCATCATCGACGTGTTCGTCGAACCCGTCGGCAAGGAGACGTTTCCCGAACTGGGGGAGGTGGCCGAGTCGATCGAGGCGCGGCGTCCGGTCGCCGTGGCCACGATCGTGGCCGGGCCGGGCCCGGTCGGGGCACGGCGCGTGGTGTGGCCGGATCACGCCTCCGGGTCGCTCGGCTCGGCGCGGCTGGACGAGGCCGTGGACGACGACGTGCGCGGCATGCTGGCCCAGGGGTCGACCGGGATGCGGCGCTACGGCCCGCAGGGCGAGCGGCGGCTGGACGACCTGCAGGTGTTCGTCCACTCGTTCGCGCCGGCGCCGCGGATGCTCGTCTTCGGCGCGATCGATTTCGCCGCGGCGGTGGCCCGCGTCGGCAAGTTCCTCGGCTACCACGTCGTCGTGTGCGACGCCCGGCCGGTCTTCGCCACCGCCAAGCGCTTCCCCGAGGCGGACGAGGTGGTGGTCAGGTGGCCGCACGACTACCTGGCGGAGACCGTGGTGGACGGGCGTACGGTCATCTGCGTGCTCACCCACGATCCCAAGTTCGACGTCCCGCTGCTGGAGGTGGCCCTGCGGACGCCGGCGGCGTACATCGGGGCGATGGGCTCGCGGCGGACCCACGACGACCGGCTGGCCCGGCTGCGCGAGGCGGGCCTGTCGGAGGCCGAGCTGGCGCGGCTGCGCTCGCCGATAGGGCTCGACCTGGGGGCCCGTACGCCGGAGGAGACCGCCGTCTCGATCGCGGCCGAGCTGATCAAGCTCCGCTGGGGCGGCTCGGGCGGCTCACTCAGCGAGACGACCGGCCGGATACACGGCGACGGGTGAGGGCCATGGTGGAGGTCGCCGGACTGCTGCTGGCCGCAGGCGGCGGCACCCGGCTCGGAACGCCGAAGGCCGTGGTGGAGTTCGCCGGCGAACGGCTCGCCGAGCGTGGCGTCCGCCTCCTCGCCGAGGGCGGCTGTCATCCGGTCGTCGTCGTGCTCGGGGCCGCCGAGATCCCGGCCGGGAGGGCGGTGACCGTGCGCAACCCCGACTGGACGACCGGCATGGGCTCGTCCCTGCGCGCGGGCCTGCGGTCGCTGCCCGGCACGGCCGCCGCCGTGGTGATCGCCCTCGTGGACCAGCCGCTGGTCCGGCCGGCCGCCGTACGGCGGCTGATCGAGGCGTTCCGGTCCGGCGCCGCCGTCGCCGTGGCGACGTACGGCGGGGCGCCGCGCAACCCGGTGCTGATCGCGCGCGAACACTTCGCCGAGGTGTGCGCGCTGGCCGAGGGAGACGTCGGGGCGCGGCCGTTCCTGCGGGCGCATCCCGAGCTGGTGACCCCGGTGCCCTGTGACGACGCGGGCGATCCGGCCGATGTCGACACTCAGGAGGATCTGCGCCGGATCCGCGCCCGCTATGATCATCCTGATTGAGCTTCCGCTGAGCTCTACTGAGGAGAGTCGAGTGGCAGACCAGGCACAGATCCCCGGCGGGCTCGACGTCACCCGCCCCAACGTGGCCCGGATGTACGATTACTACCTCGGTGGGAAGAATCACTTCCCGGCCGATCGCGCGGCGGCGGAGAGAGTGATCGAGATCTCCCAAGGGCACGTCAGGGAGGCGGTCAGGGAGAATCGCGCCTTCCTCGGCCGGGCCGTACGCTTCCTGGTCCGCGAGCGCGGCATCCGCGTGTTCCTCGATCTCGGCGCCGGGCTGCCCACGCAGGGCAACGTGCACGAGATCGCGTTCGACGAGGCGCCCGACGCGCGGGTCCGCTACGTCGACAACGACCCCGTGGTGGCCGCGCACGGTCGGGCGCTGCTCGCGGGCGACCCCAGGGTGGAGTTCCTGGAGGCCGACCTGCGGCGCCCGGAGGAGGTGCTCGGCGCGTTCGCCTTCGACGGGCCGGTCGGCGTGCTGATGGTGTCCTGCCTGCACTTCGTGCCGGACGAGGAGGACCCGGCCGGCATCGTGGCCAGGTACGCGGCGGCCCTGCCCGCCGGGAGCCACTTCGTGATCTCGCACGTCTGCTCCGACGCCCTGACCGACATCATGGCGCAGACGGGCGGCGTGTACGGTAATGCCAACGCGCCCTTCGAGGCCCGTCCCCGCGCGGCCATCGAGAGGTTCTTCGGCGGCCTCGAACTGGTCGAGCCCGGCCTGGTCCAGCTGCACGAGTGGCGGCCCGAGCCGGACTCGCTGCCGCTGCGGGCCGACATCATGGCGGTGCTCGGCGGGGTCGCACGCAGACCATAAGGGTCGCTCGCAGACCAGAAGGAGAGCGGATGCGGATCGGGATGGCCCTCAACTACGCGGGAGGGTTCAAGGAGACCGTCGCGGAGCTGTCCGACTACGAGAAGGCCGGCCTCGACATCGTGTTCGTGGCCGAGGCCTACAGCTTCGACGCGGTCAGCCAGATGGGGTACATCGCCGCGAGGACCGAGCGGCTCCAGATCGCCTCGGGCATCCTGCCGATCTACTCGCGTACGCCCACGCTGCTGGCCATGACGGCGGCCGGCCTGGACTACGTCTCCGACGGCCGCTTCACGCTCGGCATCGGCGCGTCCGGCCCGCAGGTGATCGAGGGCTTCCACGGCGTGCCGTACACCGCGCCGCTCGGCCGCACCCGCGAGGTCGTGGAGATCTGCCGCAAGGTGTGGCGGCGGGAGCGGCTGGAGCACTCGGGCAAGCACTATTCGATGCCGTTGCCGGGTGGCACCGGCCTGGGCAAGCCGCTCAAGCTGATCAACCATCCGGTGCGGGAGCGGATCCCCATCGTGATCGCGGCGATCGGGCCGAAGAACGTGGAGCTCGCCGCCGAGATCGCCGAGGGCTGGGAGCCGATCTTCTTCATGCCGGAGAAGGCCGCCGACGTCTGGGGCCGGTCGCTGGCCTCCGGCGGGGCGCGCAGGGACCCCGCGCTCGGCGAGCTGGACGTGATCGCCCAGGCGGTGCTGGCCATCGGCGACGACGTGGACGGCATCCTGGAGCTGGGCCGCTCGATGGCCGCCCTCTACATCGGCGGCATGGGCGCGCGCGGCAAGAACTTCTACAACGATCTGGCCCGCCGGTACGGCTACGAGCGGGAGGCCGAGCTGATCCAGGACCTCTACCTCTCGGGCCGCAAGAAGGAGGCGGAGGCCGCGGTGCCGCGGGAGCTGCTGGAGCGGATGTCGCTGGTCGGCCCCGAAGGCCACGTCAGGGAGCGGCTGGCGGCCATGCGCGAGGCGGGCGTCACCACGCTGAACGTGACCCCCGTCGCCCGCACCCACGCCGATCGCGTCCGCCTGATCGAGAAGATCAGGGACCTGGCCGCCTGACCCACCCCCCGGGGGTCCCCCGCCGTGATCTTGCGAATTCTCGCAGGCACGCGCCGCTGGCAGGCACGTCGCGTTCGTGACCTTGCAGTTTCTCGCAGACCTGCCCACTGAGCAGGGAAGACACCTTTAGTGATCTTGCACTTGACCGCTAAGTGCAAGATCGACGAGGGTGTAAGTGCACGTCAGGAGGTATGTCTGCAAGAAACTGCAAGATCACTGGATTGATTTCCGCGGCTCAGCCGGGGTCCCTGCGAGAATTCGCAAGATCACGGGTGGGTCCGGGGGGCGGGGGAGCGAGGGGTTCGTCCAGGCAGGCGGCGAAGATCTGCTCCAGCCGGGCGGACAGCACCTCCGGGTCCGCTCCGCCGACCGTCTCCGGATCGACGAGCCTGCGCAGGGGGCCGGCACCGAGGATGACCATCGTGGCGAGCAGGGCCCGCTCCTCGACGCCGGGGCCGGTCAGCCGCGCCTTGAGCACGTCGACTATGCCGGACTCGACCCGCGCCCGCAGCACCGCCCGGATCTCCGGACTCGCCCCCGCCCGGTCGATCATCCGCGTCAGCGGGTCGCGGCCGCCGAGGCTCAGCCGCCGGGCGACCCGTGCGGCCAGCCGGGCGGGCAGTTCCTCCGGGCCGTCCTCGAGCTCCGACTCCAGCGTGGACCCGCTCGCCAGGACCTTGGCGAACAGATCGACCTTCGACCCGAAGTAGCGGTTGACGAGCGCGGGGTTCGCCTCGGCCGCCGACGCGATCATCCGGATCGTCACGTGGTCGTAGCCGTGCTCGGCGAACAGTTCGCGCGCGGCCGAGAGGATCCGCTCTTCGGTGGCCTCCCGATCTCGTGTCGTCACCTTTCGTAGGTTATCGTGATTTCACGAGTAAACAAGCGTCTACTAGGGGTGTGGCCTGGTAACAGCGGCGGGCCCGGGGAGAGGAGATCGCGTGACCCAGGAGATGGTGCGGGAAACGGCGCCGCGGTCGTACACGCATCGCGAGGTCATGGAGATCCTCTCCGGATTGCTGCTCGCCCTGCTGACCTCGATGATCTCCACGTCCGTCATCGGTACGGCGCTGCCGACGATCGTGGGCGAACTCGGCGGGCAGGAGCAGTACTCGTGGGTGGCCAGTTCGACGCTGCTGACGATGACGGTCTCGACCCCGCTGTGGGGAAAGCTCTCCGACATCTTCGGCCGCAAGCTGATGTTCCAGCTCGCCCTCGGGCTCTTCGTGGCCTCGTCGATGGCGGCCGGGCTCTCGCAGAACATCGGCATGCTGATCGCCGGCCGGGCGGTGCAGGGCATCGGGGCGGGTGGTCTGTCCGCACTCGTCCAGGTGATCCTCGGCGACGTGGTCGAGCCGCGTGAGCGGGGGCGCTACTCGGGCTACGTGGGAGCGGTGTTCGGCGTCTCCACGGTCGCCGGGCCGCTCCTCGGCGGGTTCATCGTGGACACGGAATGGCTCGGCTGGCGCTGGTGCTTCTACGTCTGCGTCCCGCTCGCGCTCGTGGCGTTCATCGTCATCCAGCGGGTGCTGCGGCTGCCGCGCGTGAAGCGGGCCGCCAAGATCGACTGGTGGGGCGCGACCATGCTGACCGGCGGCGCGACCACGCTGATGCTCCTGCTGTCGCTGGGCGGCCACGAGTTCGAATGGGGGTCCCCCTGGACGTACGGCCTGGGCGTGCTCAGCGTGGTGCTGTTCGCCCTGGCGATCCCGGCCGAGCGCAGGGCCGCCGACCCGATCCTGCCGCCGCGCCTGTTCCGCAACCGTACGTTCGTCCTTGCCTCCCTGGCGTCGCTGCTCATCGGCATCGCCATGTTCGGTGTGATGATCTACCTTCCGCAGTACCTGCAGATCGTCAAGGGCCTCACCCCGACCGACTCCGGGCTCATGACGCTGCCCATGGTCCTCGGCCTGTTCCTGGCGTCGATCACCTCGGGCCGGATCGTGACCAGGACCGGCCGGTGGAAGGCGTTCCCGGTGGCCGGCCTGCTGCTGGTGACCGTGGGCATGTGGTCGCTGTCCCGCCTGGAGGTCCGCTCGTCCTTCCTCGTGATCGGGGCCGACACCGCGATCGTCGGCGTGGGGCTCGGGCTGAGCATGCAGATGCTGATCCTCGCCACCCAGAACGCGGTCGAGCGGCGCGACATGGCGGTCAGCACCTCCGGCGTCTCCTTCTTCCGCAGCCTCGGCGGCGCGATCGGGGTGGCGGCCTTCGGCGCGATCCTCACCAACAGGGTGCGGGACGAGCTGGCCGCGATGCTCGCGCACGCGCCCGGTGGGACGGCCGGCCTCGCGCTGGGCACCCCGGACGCGATCCAGCACCTGCCCGCACACGTGCGGGACGTCGTGATCCAGGCGTTCGCCTCGGCGATGCGCACGGTGTTCCTGGTCGGGGTCCCGGCCGCGGTGCTGGGCCTCGTCGCGGTGCTCTGCCTCCGCGAGGCGGTGCTGCGCTCGGGGCGCTCCCGCTCCGAATCCGCGCAGTAGAGTCCAACCGTGTCATATGCCTCACTCCATGCCGCCCGCCGGGCCCGGCTGGCCGCGGCGCTCCCCGAGCACGGCGTCGCCGCCGTGCTCGTCACGTGGCCCGTCAACGTGCGCTACCTCACCGGCCTGTCCAGCTCGAACGCCGCCGTGCTCGTCGGCGCCGAGGGGCAGGCCATGCTCGCCACCGACTCCCGGTACGCGGAGACCGCGCAGCGGCAGTGCCGGGACGTGGAGGTGATCGTCGACCGCGACGTGGCCGGCGCGCTGCTCGCCCGCGCGGGCGCGGCCGGCGGCCTCGCCGTCGAGGCCGACCACATGACGGTGGCCATGTTCGGGCGGCTCGGCGAGCGGCTCGGCGGAGATCCGAGCGCCCGGCTGACCCCGGTCTCCGGGCTGGTCGAGGCGGTGCGCGCGGTCAAGGACGAGCAGGAGATCGACGCGCTGCGCCGGGCCTGCGCGATCACCGATGAGGCGTTCTCGCAGGTCGTCGAGCGGATCGCCCCGGGTGTCACCGAGCGGGAGATCGCCAGGTGGCTGGAGGTCCGCATGACGGAGCTGGGGGCGGACAAGCCGGCCTTCGACTCCATCGTGGCGTCGGGGCCCAACGGCTCGATCCCGCACCACGCGCCCTCGGACCGGCGGATTCGGTCCGGCGACCTGGTGACCATCGACTTCGGCGCCCGCTACGGCGGCTACCACGCCGACATGACCCGCACCGTCGCCGTCGGCCGGCCGGCCGCCTGGCAGCGCGACCTCTACGAGCTCGTACGGCAGGCCCAGCAGGCCGGGTGCCTGGCCGTACGGCCGGGGGCGACGGCGCACGAGGTGGACGCGGCGGCGCGCGGCGTGATCGAGCGGGCGGGGCACGCTGAGCACTTCGAGCACGGGCTGGGCCACGGCGTCGGCCTGGAGATCCACGAACAGCCGTTCCTGGGCCCTGACAGGACCGGTAGACTAGAGGATCGAGTTCCGATCACCGTCGAGCCGGGGGTTTACCTGCCGGGCAGGGGCGGCGTGCGCATCGAGGACACGCTGGTCACGCGTGACGACGGGCCGGAGCTTCTCACACTGACCACCAAGGAGCTGCTCATCTTGTAGGGCAGCCGCATGCGGGAGACCACGTGGCGACGACGAACGACCTGAAGAACGGACTCGTGCTCAAGCTCGACGGCGGAGAGCTGTGGACCGTCGTCGAGTTCCAGCACGTCAAGCCGGGCAAGGGCGGCGCGTTCGTCCGCACCAAGCTCAAGAACGTGCTGACCGGCAAGGTGCTCGACCGGACCTTCAACGCCGGCGTCAAGGTCGACGTGGCCAACGTCGACAAGCGCGAGATGCAGTACTCCTACCTCGACGGCGACGACTTCGTCTTCATGGACACCGAGACCTACGACATGGTCAACGTGCCGCGCTCGGTGGTGGGCGACGCCGCCAACTACATGCTGGAGAACACCACGGCCACGGTCGCGTTCAACGAGGGCAACCCGCTGTACGTGGACCTGCCCGCCGCCGTCGAGCTGACGATCTCGCACACCGACCCTGGCCTGCAGGGCGACCGCTCCACCGGCGGCACCAAGCCCGCCACGCTGGAGACCGGCGCGGAGATCAAGGTCCCGCTGTTCATCACGACCGGCGAGAAGGTCAAGGTCGACACCCGCAGCGGCGAATACCTCGGTCGGGCCTGACGTGTCGGCTCGGGGGAAGGCGCGCCGCCGCGCGCTGGACATCCTCTTCGAGGCCGAAGCCCGCAGAGAGAGCCCGCTCGGCGTGCTGGCCGAACGGGTGGAGCGCTCCGACCCGCCCGTCCACGACTACACGACGAGGATCGTCGAGGGCGTGGTCCGGCACCTGGAGCGCATCGACGAGCTGATCTCGACGTACTCGGAGGGGTGGACCCTGGAGCGGATGCCGGCGGTCGACCGGAACATCCTGCGCGCCGGCACCTTCGAGATGCTCTGGTCGGATGACGTGCCCGAGGGCGTGGTCATCAGCGAGTGGGTACACCTGGCGGGGGAGCTGTCGACCGACGAGTCTCCGCAGTTCGTGAACGGGCTGCTGGCCCGTTTCAAGCAGCTCAAGCCGTCCCTGTCGCTCTGAGCGGCCGTCGCACTGGAAAGAGGCCTCTCGACCTGGAAGCCTGGAAGCCCGTCGCACTGGAAAGCGCCGCCGCGCCCGGCGGCGTGGCCTGTGAACGTAGGAGGCCGCACATGCGTGACGCCACACGGCAGACCGTTGTCTGGGAGGCGCTGCGCGCCGTCCTCGCCCGGCGGTCGGCGGCCGCCGGGCGCGACACGCTCGACATCGTCGACGCCGGGGGCGGCACCGGCGGCTTCGCCGTACCGCTCGCGCGGCTGGGTCACGCGGTGACCGTGGTCGACCCGACGCCCGACTCGCTCGCCGCGCTGGAACGCCGCGCGGCCGAGAACGGCGTGGGCGTCAAGGGCCTGCAGGGCGATGTGGCGGACCTCGGCGACCTGCTGGAACCCGGCGGCGCCGACCTCGTGCTGTGTCACAGCGTGCTGGAGTACGTCGACGAACCGGCGGGGGCGCTGAGCGCCGTCCGCGGCGTCCTCCGCGAAGGCGGCGCGGTCAGCGTGCTCGCGGCCAACTCGGTCGCCGCCGCCGTGCACCGCGCGCTGGCGGGCCAGTTCGAGGAGGCCCGGCGGCTGCTGGCCGAGCCGCCGGGAAGGTGGTTCTCCCGGGAGGCGCTGGCCGGGCTGCTCGCCGCAGCGGGGTTCACCGTGACCGAGGTGCACGGCGTGCGGATCTTCTCCGAGCTGGTGCCCGGCATGACCGCCGAGAGCGATCCCGAGGCGTTGATCGCGCTGGAGCGGGCGGCGGCCGGCCACCCCGTGCTGCGCGACATCGCCGTCCAGCTCCACGTCATCGCCCACAGGTGACGTGCTTTCGAATGGCTGTTCGGGTAGAGTCGATGGTGTGTCCCGGAACCATGTCAGGAGCGGTGGCGAGGCCCGTCGTGCGGCCGTCGACGACGGCTGCCCGATCCTGCACGTGGACATGGACGCCTTCTACGCCAGCGTGGAGCTGCTCGAGCGGCCCGAGCTGAAGGGCACCCCGGTCATCGTGGGGTCGCCGGGCGCGCGCGGCGTGGTGCTGAGCGCCACCTACGAGGCCCGGCGCTTCGGCGTCCACTCGGCGATGCCGATGACCCGGGCCCGCCGGCTGTGCCCGGCTGCGACGATCATCCCGCCTCGTCACGGAAGGTACGCCGAGGTCTCCCGGGGCGTCATGGAGATCTTCAGGACCATCACGCCGCTGGTGGAGCCGATCGCGTCCGACGAGGCGTTCCTCGACGTCGGCGGGGCCCGCCGCAGGCTCGGCCCGCCCGCCGTCATCGCCGGGATGATCCGCGAGCAGGTGGCACGGCGCCACGGCATCACCTGCTCGGTGGGCGTGGCGAGCAGCAAGTTCGTGGCCAAGCTCGCCTCCCGGGCGTGCAAGCCGGACGGGCTGCTGGTCGTCCCGGCCGACCGGGTCGTGGAGTTCCTCCACCCGCTGCCCGTCGGGGAGCTGTGGGGCGTGGGCGAGCGCACGGAGCAGGCCCTCGTACGGCTCGGCATCAGGACCGTGGGGGACCTGGCCCAGGTGCCCGTCGCCACGCTCCGGCGCGAGTTCGGGGCCGTCGGGGCCCACCTGGCGGAGCTGGCCTGGGGCCGGGACGACCGCCCGGTGGTGGCCGACGCCCCCGACAAGAGCATCGGCGGTGAGGAGACCTTCCCGCACGACATCGACGACCCGGAGACGATCAGGCGGGAGTTGCTGCGACTGTCCGAGCGGGTCGCGGCGCGGCTGCGGGCGGGCGGACACGTCGGCAGGACGGTCAGCGTGAAGTTGCGCCGTTCCGACTTCACCACGATCACCCGGTCGCGTACGCTTCGCGAGACGACCGACGTGGCGAAGGAGATCTATGAGACGGCCCGCGCGCTCTACGAGGCCGCAGGGCTGGAGCGGGTGCGCCTCAGGCTGGTCGGAGTCCGGGTGGAGAACCTCCGCCCGGCGGCCACGGCGACCCGCCAGCTCGGTCTGGGCGAGCGGGAGACGGGTTGGCGGGAGGCCGAGCTGGCGATGGACCGGGCCGCTCGGCGGTTCGGACCCGATGCGGTGCGCCCGGCGTCGCTGGTGCGTCGTTCGTTTGATGCAATGGGTCCATGACGTCGCCTCCGGTTTGGCCCGCGTTGGACGTTTTCTTTCGCCTACGTCTACGGGCTCGTATTCTGGGGATAACCGACCGCGAGGTCTGGACACCCCGTGTCGTCTGTAGCCGTTTTCCCCTGAATGGGGCCGTCCTTGGGAGGCGCCGTGCCGCTGTCTGAGCACGAGCAGCGCTTGCTCGACCAGATCGAGCAGGCCCTCTACGCCGAGGACCCGAAGTGGGCCAATAGCGTCCGAACCAGAGATCCGCGCAACCACTACAAGCGCCGCCTGGTCAAGGCCTGGATCGGCTTCGCCCTCGGCGTGGTGATGCTGATGGTAGGTGTCGTGGCGGCGCAGATCCCCCTCGGTGCCGCCGGGTTCGTCGTGATGCTGGCCGCCTGTCTTTGGGGCCTGTCGAGCTGGATGCGCATGAACGGGTTCGGCGATTCCCCATCGGCCGCCCAGCCCCGCGGACGCAAGCCCAGCCGCAAGCAGAGCTTCATGGAGCGGATGGAGGAGCGCTGGCACCGCCGCCGCGACGAGCGCTGATCCCCCCACCCCTTCCCTGACCGAGACCACGAACCCGCCCGCCGCCCCTCCTCCGGGGCGGCGGGCGGGGCCTAACGGCGAGCGAGGGACAGGTCGAAGACCTCGAGAGCTCTCCCGCCGAACGCCCGGATGCGCTGCAGCGTCGACATGGGGGCCAGACCGACCGCCAGCCGCCGCCGCCGTGAGACCCCGCGCGCCAGTCCCCTGCGCACCCGCGTGAGATCGGCCGGCCCGGGGATCGCGTCCCCCGGCGTGCGGGCGTAGCGCAGCCGCTCCTGCGCCGAGACGATCCGTACCACGGACTCGGCCTCCTCGCCGTCCATCCCGTGCCGATCGATCAGCCGCCTGCCCAGCGCACGCGGGCTCTCCCCGGGCTCGCGAGCCAGCCCGAGATCGGTGAGCGCGTCGCACAGCTCGGCCCACGCGGCCTCGACGGCGGGGGCAGGCGCGGCGGCGGCCGCCGCCAGCGCGCGCCGGCGCCGCAGCCGCACCATTCCCCTGATCCCCGCCGGCGTCAGCGCCAGCAGCAGGACGGCGGCCAGACCGGCGCCCACCTTGGCCGCCGTCGACGGTCTCGACGCCAGCGGCACGGGGGAGCCGTCCATGTCCCGGTCGGCCCGGCGCCGGTCCGGCCGGACGGGGTTCGCGGCGTCATCGGTCTCGTCGGTCTCCGCCGCCGAGTCGCGGGAGGGACCGGACGTCGGTGCGGTCGTGGGGGTCACCGGCAGCGTGTACTGCGGCGCCTGGGCGGTGCCCTGGCCGCCGCTGCCGCCGGGGGTCGGCTCGAAGCGCAGCCAGCCGATGCCGTCGAAGTACAGTTCCGGCCAGGCGTGGGAGTCGTGCGTGCGCACGGTCCAGGTATCGCCGGCCCTCGTGCCGCCCGTGTAGCCGGTCGCCACCCTGGCCGGGATGCCGAGCGAGCGCGCCATCACGGCCATCGCGCCGGCGAAATGCTCGCAGTATCCCGTCCGGGTCCCCAGCAGGAAGTCCGTCAGCACGGCCGGACCGCCGCCCCCGACGTCCAGGCTGTAGGTGAAGCCGCCGGTCCTGGTGAACCACTCCTGAAGCCGCACCGCCTTCTCGTACGGCGTGGCGACCCGCCTGGTGACCTCCAGGGCCAGCTCGTGGATCTCCGGATCGAGTGTGACGGGCAACTCCAGATAGGGACTGTCGACGTCCGGATCCACCGCCGGCGTCAGCCTGAGCTGCTCGGTGGTCGGCTCCGGTTCATCGGTGACGACCTGGTAGCTCAGGCCCGCGGCCTCGTCCTCGGTGGAGAAGACCTGCAGCGAGAAGCGGTCGGCCCGCCAGTCGCCGTCCACGTCGACCTGCGCCGGCGGGTACGGCAGGGGCAGGAAGTTGAGCTTGCTGATGTCCTCGCTGATCGAGATCCGGGTCTCCGCCCGGCGTGTGGCGATGCCGGGGCCGAGTCCCGGAGGCGGGGGGAGCGGCCCGGCCGACACCCGGTCCTCCCTGCGCCCCTGCAGCGTGCCGACCCGCCAGGTCGTTCCGTCGAACCTGTCCAGTGAGTAGATGCGCAGGTAGCGGGAGCGGCCGTCGGAGGTGGTGTAGGTCAGCACGGGCTTGTTCTCCGGCTGTCTGAGCTGTCCGCCCAGCTTGACCATCGCGTCGGGCACGCCGATGGTGCCCCCGCCCGGGCCCGAGCCGTTGCCCACGCCGAAGCCGAACAGCGGATCGGGCGACAGCGTCGGCAGCAGGCCGGGGACCAGGATCGCGAGCGCGATGGCCATCACGCCGATCCGCTTGCCCGAAAGCGCCAGGCGGCCCGTGTCGGGAAGCACCCCGCTGCCGGGGGTGAGCCGCGACCGCCGCACGATCACGGCACGGCCCCAGCGGCTCAGCCGTTCCCGGCCGTCCGCCACCAGCAGGCCGACGTACCCGAATGCGCCGATCACGAACGCGGGCCAGCCGATCGGATCGGTCATCACGGCCGCCGGCACGGTGAACAGGGCCAGCATCGGCAGCCCGGCCGTCGCGGCGCGGCGGAGCCGTACCGCGAGGAGATCCACGAAAATCGCGATGAGCCCGACGCCGCCCGCCGTCAGCAGGCAGACCGCGGGGTCGGCCGGCACCGGGGCGGCGTACCGCTGGATGTCGTCGAAGCCCTCGACGAGCAGGAAGAACAGCCGCAGCACCGAGTCCTTGTTGGGGATCACCCGCAGCCACGCCTGATCACCCGCGAAGGCGGCGGTGAGGTAGATCAGCAGCGCGGCCGCCATGATGTGCGACGTCACCCAGGGGGAGGAGGCCCGGTCGCGCGGGGCGAGACGGGACAGCAGCGCTCCCGTCGCCGTGGTCACCAGGACGGCGCCGGCACAGGCCCAGAACCAGGCCCCGCCCTGGAACAGCGGATAGAGCGTGATCGTGACGGCGGCCGTGGCCAGCCCGGCGGCGATGGGTAACTTCATCGGCTGATGCCCGCCCTCCTGTGCGCGGCCTCCGGCCAGACCGCCGCGAGCGACACGCCGGCGGGCAGCCGGATCGTCCGCCATCCGCCGGCGGCCAGTACGTTCTCGGCGGTCTCGCCGGCGTCCTGCCCCGTCGTCCCGGTCTCCCCCGTGACGTCCAGCAGGACCGCGATCCCGGTCACGCCGGGCTGCTTGAGCCGGGCCAGCTCCCGCGCGTCGAGGGAGTCGATCTCTCCAAGCACGGCGACGATCAGGCCGTCGCCGCCGCCCTGCCGCAGCGCCGCGATCCCGTGCTCCATCGACCGGGCCGAGCTGTGCCGTACGACCGAGAGCGCGTCGAGCAGCGACCACGAGGCGCCGGTGTCGGCCAGATGCTGCGCGCCCTGGTCGGTGATCAGGCGCAGGCCCAGTCCGTCACGTGACAGGTGCACGCCGATCGAGGCGGCGGCCGAGACCGCGACCTCGAACGACGATCGGGGGCCGTCGCCCCGGTGGGCGCATCTGCGGGTGTCCAGCAGCAGCGCGCCCCGGCTCTGCCACTGCTGCTCCTCGCGCCTGACCATCAGCTCGCCGTGCCGCGCGGTCGACCGCCAGTGGACCCGGCGCAGGTCGTCGCCCTGGCGGTACTCGCGCGGCGCCACGTCGTCGTCGCCCGCAGCGGCCACCGAGCGGGTACGGCTGTCGCCCCCGCCCGTCCACTCGCCGGACAGCCGCACCGGCGGCAGCGGCACCACCTCGGGGGTGACCACGAGGGTGTCGGTGATCGTGAACGATCTGGTCAGCTCGACCAGCCCGAACGGGTCGGCGATCCGGACCGACAGCGGGCCGATCGGGAAACGCCCCCGCAGTTCGGAGCGCACCTTGTAGTCGATCTCCCGGACGCCGTGCGGCTCCACGCGGTCGAGGACGAACCGCGGGCGGGTGGTGCCCAGCGCGTGCGGGATGTCGTCCTCCACGAGCAGCAGCCCGGTCGGCAGGCGGGTGACGTTCTCCAGCCGCAGCGTGACCGTGCCTTCGCCGCCCGCCTGGACCCGGGACGGATCGAGCCGCCTGGAGCAGGCGAGCCGATACCGGGTCCGTACCACGATCAGCGCCGCGAGCAGCGGCAGCGCGACGATCAGGACGGCCACCCGCAGCAGGTCGTGCTCCCCCAGGAGCAGGGCGCACAGCAGGGCCGCCGCCCCCGAGGCGATGAACGACCGTCCCCGGGAGGTCAGGGCCCTCAATCCGCTCACTTGGCGTCCGGCACGGGTATGTGACGCACCAGGTCGGCGACCACCTGCTCCGGCCGGCGGCGCTGTCCCTGGGCCTCGACGCTCGGCAGCAGCCGGTGCGCCAGGACGGGCACGGCCAGATCCTGCAGGTCGTCGGGGATGACGTAGTCGCGGCCGGACAGCGCGGCGTGCGCCCTGGCGCCGCGCACCAGGTGCAGGGTGGCCCGCGGCGAGGCGCCCAGCCGCAGGTCGGGCGAGTTCCTGGTGGCGGTCACCAGGTCGACGGCGTACTGCTTCACCGCAGGCGAGACGTAGACCGCGCGCACGGCCCGGATCAGCCCCAGCACCTCGGCCGTGGTCGCCACCGGCCGCAGCTCGGCCAGCGGCTGGGCGGCGCCGTGGACGTCGAGCATCTCCAGCTCGGCGGCCGGAGCGGGATAGCCCATCGCGATCTTCGCGGTGAAGCGGTCGCGCTGGGCCTCGGGCAGGGGATAGGTCCCCTCCATCTCGATCGGGTTCTGGGTCGCGATGACCATGAACGGCGGCGCGAGCTCGTAGGTGACGCCGTCCACGGTCACCTGCCGCTCCTCCATGCACTCCAGCAGCGCCGACTGCGTCTTGGGCGAGGCCCGGTTGATCTCGTCGCCCACGACGACGTTGGCGAAGACCGGTCCTGGTTTGAACTCGAACTCTCTGGTCAGTTGGTTGTACGCGCTGACTCCGGTGATGTCGCTGGGCAGGAGGTCTGGGGTGAACTGCACGCGCTTGACGGGACAGTCGATCGAGCGCCCCAGGGCCTTGGCCAGCATGGTCTTGCCGACACCGGGCACATCCTCGATGAGGAGGTGCCCCTCCGCCAGGAGCACGGTGAGGGTGAGGCGGACGACGTCGCTCTTGCCTTCGATCACGGATTCGATCGCCCGGCCGATCCGGTGCGCGATGTCGATGTCCATGTCGATCTCGACGTCGGAGGTTGCTGCCACCGGGCCTCCATAAATGCGGGTTAAACCATACATTTTGTTTCTTGTGGTACAGACCCTATGACCCTGGAGGTTCCCGGGCGAGTTTGTCCACGTCGCACCTTCGTCTGAATCCCGTGACAAAGGCCGTGCGCTTTCCTCTCGTACGGCTTCCCCTGTACCACCGGGGCCGGCGGCCTCCGCGCGCTCCACTTCGCCCCACCCTCATTTACCTGGGAAAACGCGGAGAAAATGACACGCCGACACGGCGTGAATCAGTTGACGGTGGAGAGAAGTGGAGTATGGTGGTGCGCAGTGGAGAGCAGAGGCTGTAGTGCCGAGCGCTCCGCAAGGCGCAGGAGGTGGGTTCGGTGTTCCTCGGCACCCATCCGCTGCGCCTGGATGACAAAGGACGGCTGTTCCTGCCGGCGAAGTTTCGCGAGGAGCTGGCGGAGGGTCTTGTGATCACCAAAGGCCAGGAGCGTTGCCTCTACGTCTTCCCAGTAGAGGAGTTCCAGCGCATCACCGAGGCCCTGCGCACCGCTCCGATGACGGCCAAGGCGGTCCGCGATTACAGCCGTGTGTTCTTCGCCGGGGCGTCGGACGAGACGCCGGACAGGCAGGGGCGGATCACGATTCCGCAGGCCCTGAGGCGGTATGCGGGTTTGACACGTGACTGCACGGTGATCGGTGCGAACACCAGGCTGGAGATCTGGGACACCCAGGGGTGGGAGACCTATCTGGCCGCCCAGGAGCAGGAGTTCTCCGACCTGTCGGAGGAGGTGTTGCCCGGAATCCTTTGATCTGTTCGATCCTTTGATCGAAAGACCCGTCGTGACGTTCGGCGAGGTCTCCACCCGCTCCCATGTGGCGGCAGCTGATGCACCTTCCCCGGTGTCAGATGCCAGGGCCGGCGATGCGGATGGGGACCTGGCCGGACGATATAAAGGGGCCGGACGATATGGGGGGCGGAAGGCGTTGTCGCAAGATCCTGGGCACCCGGGTGGTCACGTTCCGGTCATGATCGGTCGCGTTCTGGAGTTGCTCGCTCCCGCGCTGACCGGGCCGGAGCCGGTCGTCGTCGACGCCAACCTCGGCCTCGGCGGGCACGCGGAGGCGCTGCTGGCGGCCCATCCGGCCCTGCATCTGATCGGCATCGACCGCGACCCCACCGCCATCGAACGGTCCACCGCGCGGCTCGCGCCCTATTCCGAGCGGATCACCCTCGTGCGCGCCGTCTCCGACGAGCTGCCCGAGGTACTGGCCGCGGCCGGACGGCCCCGCGTCCACGGCGCGCTGTTCGATCTCGGGGTGTCCTCTCCCCAGCTCGACGAGGCCGAGCGCGGCTTCGCGTACTCCTATGACGCGCCGCTCGACATGCGGATGGATCCCGGCCAGGAGCTGACCGCCGCCGACGTGGTGAACACATATTCGGTGGCCGAGCTCAGCCGCGTGCTGCGAGACTACGGCGAGGAAAAATTCGCGGCGCGCATCGCGAACCTCGTCGCCAAAGAGCGCGTCGAACATCCCATCATGACGACCAGACGACTTGCCGATCTTGTACGGACGGCGATACCCGCTGCGACGAGGCGCACGGGGGGGAACCCGGCCAAAAGAACGTTCCAAGCCCTGCGCATCGAGGTCAACCAGGAGCTGGCCGCCCTGGAGCGTGCCCTGCCCGCGGCCCTCGACGCGCTGGCACTCGGCGGGCGGGTGGTCGTGCTCGCCTACCACTCACTGGAGGACCGGCTCACCAAGCAGGTCCTCGCGGCGCGAACCAGGGATACCGGTCCCCCCGGGCTTCCGGTCCCGCTCGAGGCTCACCAGCCCCGGTTCCGCCTTCTGACGAGGGGAGCGGAGCTCCCGGACGACGACGAGGTCGCCGACAACCCGCGGGCGGCCTCGGCCCGTTTGCGGGCGGCAGAGAGGATCCGCCAGGGATGAGGACAGCGCAGCAGACACGACCGTCACAGCTCCAGGCACAGCTGAGGACGCAGACGAAGAGCCGGCCCAAGACGCGGCCCACGCCCCGGCCGAAGATCACGCCACGGCCCGAGGGGGAACTCGGGACCATCGGCGTCAGGGCGCCACGCGCGACGACGTCGAGGGTGTCCGCAGCGGTACGTCGGGCGCCGAAGGCGCCGTTCGTCCTGCTCGTCATCGGCCTGATGTGCGGCGGCCTGGTCACCCTGCTGCTGCTCAACGTGACCCTCGCCCAGGGGACGTACAAGGAGAGGGACCTGCGGTCGAGCATCGACCAGCTGCGCGAGCAGGCGGCGCTCGAAGAGAAGCTGGCCCGCAAGGCCGAGCAGCCGGAGGCGCTGACGAGCATGGTTCCGCCCGGACTGGAGCGGGACGACTCGCCGCCGTCGTTCATCACGTCCCGGCCGGTGGACGGGACCAGGTGAATCCGGGCGGGAGCAGGCGTCCGCCGCGACAGGGGGGCGGGGGACCGGTCGACGGTCGTCCGCCCCGGCCGCCGCGCCCGCCCGGCCCGCCCCGTACGGCGCAGCCGCCGAAATCCCAGCCTCCCAAGTCACAGCCTCCCAAGCCGCAGTCGCCGAAATCCCAGCCGCCGAAAGCACAGCCTCCCAAGCCGCAGCCGTCCCGGTCGCAGGCCCAGAAGCCGCAGCCCGGCGGACAGCCGTCCCAGGGCGCCCAGCGGGGCGCCCAGCGGAAGGAGCGGCAGGGGTCCGCCGGCGGTCCGCCCCGCGGCTCCGGAGCGGAGCGCGCGGCCGGGCCGGAGCGCGGAGCACGGCGTGCCCCCGGATGGCGGCGCGGCTCCGGGACACCGCGCGCGCCCGGACCGAAGCGCCGGTCGGCGCCGCCTCCGCCTCCGCCGCGGCCGCCCGCCACTCTGCGGCTCAGCGATCCCGCGCGGCGGCTGAACGCCGGGCTGGTCGCGATGGCGTTCGTGCTGTCCCTGCTCGCCGGGCGGCTGGTGCAGCTGCAGGGGCTGGACTCCAAGGTGCTCCAGGCGAGGGGCGCCGACCAGCGCGTGCAGCCGGAGAAGCTGCCGGCGCGGCGCGGCTCGATCACGGACATCGCGGGGCACGAGCTCGCGGTGACCGTCGAGGCCCGGGAGATCTACCTCGATCCCAAGGAGGTCGACCCCGCCAAGCGGGACCAGGTCGCCACCACCCTCGCCACCGAGCTGAACCGCCCGAAAGAGGAGATCGACGCCAAACTGGCCAAGACGACCTCGCGGTACGCGGTGGTCGCCCGAGGTGTCGACCCGCTGCGCGCCAAGAAGATCATGAGCTACGGGTTCAGGGGGGTGGGCGCCAAGCGGACCTACCACCGGGACTACCCGGGCGGCAGTCTCGCGGGCGGCATCATCGGGTTCGTCGGCGTCGACGGGTACGGCCTGGCCGGGCTGGAGAGCGCCTACGACGAGGTGCTGGCGGGCCGTGACGGCGAGCAGACCTTCGAGCTCGGCGGGGAGCGGCAGCGGATCCCGCTGACCCGCAGCACCCGGCAGGAGCCGGTGCCCGGCCGCGACGTCCGGCTGACCATCGACAGGGACGTCCAGTGGGCCGCGCAGGAGGCGATCGCCGAACAGGTGAAGGCCTCTCGGGCGAGCAGCGGCAGCGTGATCGTCATCGACGTGCGCACCGGCCAGATCGTGGCCATGGCCAACGCGCCCGAGGTCGACCTCGAGCACTGGCAGGACAGCACGCCGCAGGATCGGCGCAACCGGTCGGTGGCGGAGGTGTTCGAGCCCGGCAGCACCAACAAGGTGATCGCGGCCGCGGCGGCGATCGAGTCCGGCGCGGTCAGGTCCGACACCGTGTTCCGCGTGCCCGACCGCATCCAGTGCGCCGACAGGCAGCTCAAGGACGCGCACCCGCACCCGCCCGAGCGGCTCACCTTCGCCGGGATCATCGCGGAGTCGAGCAACGTCGGCACGATCATGGCGGCGGAGCGGATCAGCAGCCAGCGGCTGTACGAGATGTTCCGGGCCTTCGGGTTCGGCGCCAAGAGCGGCGTCGGCCTTCCGGGTGAGGAGGCCGGCCTGCTGCCGGACTGGCAGAGCTGGTCCGGCAGCCAGCGCTGCACGATCGCCTACGGACAGGGCATCTCGGTCACCGCGCTGCAGATCGCCAGTGTCTACCAGACGATCGCCAACGGCGGGGTGCGGATCACCCCCTCGATCGTCGCGGGCACCACCGACGAGCACGGCAAGTTCGTGCCCGCCCCGGCGCCGAAGCGGACCCGGGTGATCAGCGAGCGCACCGCCCGGGACATCTCGCTCATGCTGGAGGCCGCCGTCGGGCTCGACGGCACGGGAACGGAGGCGGCGATCCCCGGCTACCGGGTCGCGGGCAAGACCGGCACCGCGATGCGATATGACCAAGAATGCGGGGGATACTGCGGGTATACGGCGACGTTCGTCGGCTTCACACCGGCGGACCAGCCGCGGCTGATGGCCCTCGCCGTCATCCAGGATCCGAAGAAAGGTCACTACGGCGGCACCGTGGCCGCCCCCGTGTTCAGGGATGTCATGACATTCGCGTTGAAGACCAGGAAGATCCCTCCGACGGGTACGAAGACGCCCGACGTCGTCCTCCGTGCCGGTCGGTAAGGGGTACGCTCTCGCCGTGCGTCCCCCGTCCTCGATGCGTCCCACCGCCGTGGCGGCCCGCCCGCTGTCCGGGCTCGCGGCCCTGCTCGGCGTGGCCGGCGCCGTGCCCTCTCCCGGAGCCAGAGCGGTCCGCGGGACGGTCACCGGCGTCTCGATCGACTCCCGCCGCGTCCGGCGCGGCGACCTCTACGTGGCGCTGCCCGGGAGCTCCTCGCACGGCGCCGATTTCGCCGCCGACGCGCTCGCCTCCGGCGCGGCGGCGATCCTCACCGATCCCGCGGGTCGCGATCGCGCGGCCGCGACCGGCCTGCCCGTGCTCGTGGTGCCCGACCCGCGCGCGCTGCTCGGGCAGGTCGCCGGATGGGTGTACGGCAGGGCGGCCGACGGCATGACGGTCATCGGCGTCACCGGCACCAGCGGCAAGTCGACCACCAGCTACCTGCTGGAGGCCGGATTGCGCGCGGCGGGCCACCGGACCGGCCTGGTCGGTGGCGTGGAGATCCGCGCGGGCGAGCTGCGGCTGACTCCCGAGCTCACGACTCCGGAGGCGAGTGACCTGCAGGCGCTGTTCGCGCTGATGCGCGAGCAGGGGGTCACGGCCGCCGCCATGGAGGTCTCGAGCCACGCCCTCGTCAAGGGCCGGGTGGACGGCATCTCCTACGATGTGGCGATCTTCACCAACCTGTCGCAGGACCATCTGGACTTCCATCGCGACCTGGACGACTACTTCGCCGCCAAGAGGCGCCTTTTCACCCCCGAGTTCTCCCGCGTCGGCGTGGTGAACGTCGACGACGCCCACGGCCGCGAGCTGACCGGCCTCGCCAAGATCCCGATCACCACGTTCTCGGCTGCCGGGGCCCCGGAGGCCGACTGGCGGGCCGCCGACGTACGCCTGGGGACCGACGGCAGCTCCTTCCGCGTGGTCGGCCCCGGCGGGGTCGAGGTGGACGCCACCGTGGCCATGCCCGGGCCGTTCAACGTCGCCAACGCGCTCGGCGCGCTGGTCGCGCTGGTGGAGGCGGGGATCCCGCCGCAGACCGCGATGTCCGGCATCGCGATGTTCGGCGGCGTACCCGGCCGCATGGAGCGGGTGCCGGGGCCGGGGGACCTCCAGGTGATCGTCGACTACGCTCACAAGCCGGGGGCGGTCGAGTCGGTCCTGCGCTCGCTGCGCGCCGTGCTCGGATCAGGAGCGGGGCCGGAGGCACGGGCACGCGGCCGGCTCACGATCGTGCTCGGGTGCGGCGGTGATCGAGACCGCGGCAAGCGGCCGATGATGGGCGAGGCCGCCGCCCGGCTCGCCGATGTGGCGATCCTCACCAGTGACAACCCGCGCAGCGAGGATCCCCTCGCGATCCTGGCCGCGATGCTGGAGGGGGCGCTGCGGGTGCCGCCGGACGAGCGGGCCCACGTGATCATGGAGCCGGACCGGGAGGCGGCCATCGACCTGGCGATTTCCGGTGCCGCGCCCGGAGATGTGGTAGTTGTGGCGGGCAAGGGGCACGAGCAGGGCCAGTACGTCGGGGGCAGGGTCATCCCCTTCGACGATCGTGACGTGGCCGCGCGGGCCATCACGCGGGCCATCGCACGGAGAGAGAGCAGGAAAGACGCATGATCCCGTTGCCGCTGGCCCGGGTGGCCGAGATCACCTCGGGCGCGCTGAACGGCATGGCAGACCCCGGGACCGTGGTCCGGGGACCCGTCGTGATCGACTCGCGGGCCGCCGAGCCGGGCTCGCTGTTCGCGGCGGTCAAGGGCGAGCGGGCCGACGGGCACGACTTCGCCGGGCAGGCGTGCGCGGCCGGAGCGGTCGCGGTGCTCGCGTCCCACCCGGTGGAGGCCCCCGCCGTGATCGTGAGCGACGTGGTGGCCGCCCTCGCCGACCTCGCCGCCGCCGTCGTGGCCGAGCTGAACGGGGCGGCGGAGCCCGGCGGGCCCGGTGTCACGGTGGCCGGGGTGACCGGATCGCAGGGGAAGACCACGACCAAGGATCTGCTGGCCGCCCTCGCCGCCCGGATCGGGCCGACCATCGCGCCGGTCGGGTCGTACAACAACGAGATCGGCCACCCGCTGACCGTGCTCAAGGCCGGCGCGGAGACCCGGTTCATGGTCCTGGAGCTCAGCGCGCGCAACGTGGGCCACATCGCCTACCTGGCGAGGATCGCCCCGCCCCGGATCGGGGTGGTGCTCAACGTGGGCGCGGCCCATCTCGGGGTCTTCGGGAGCCGCGAGGCGATCGCGCAGGCCAAGGGCGAGCTGGTCGAGGCGCTGCCCGACGACGGCGTGGCCGTGCTGAACGCCGACGACCCCCTCGTCAGCGCGATGGCGGACCGGACGAGCGCCAGGGTGAGCTATTTCGGCCGCTCGCGGCGCGCGCACGTGCGCGCCGAGGGAGAGACGCTCGACGGGCGCGGCCGGGCCTCGTTCACGCTGCGCACGCCGACCGGGTCCGCGCCGGTGCGGCTGCGGCTGCACGGCGCGCACGCCGTCGACAACGCGCTCGCCGCCGCCGCTGCGGCGTACGAGCTGGGGCTCCCGGTGGCGACGATCGCCGAGGAGCTGTCGCTGGCCGAGCCGCGCAGCCGCTGGCGCATGGAGGTCACCGACCGGGCCGACGGCGTCACCGTGATCAACGACGCGTACAACGCCAGCCCGGACTCGGTCCGCGCGGCCTTCGCCGCCCTGGCCGCCATCGGCTCGGGACGGCGGCGGTTCGCCGTGATCGCCGCCATGCGGGAGCTCGGCGAGTACGGCGCGACGCTGAACGAGGAGTTCGGCCGGCTCGCCGCCGAGGCGGGCCTCGCCGGTCTGATCGTGGTGGGGGAGGACGCCGAGCCGGTGTTGGCCGGCGCGCGGGCGGCGGGCCCGGGCGCGCGCCATGCCCCCGACGCTGCGGCGGCCGGGGCGGAGCTGGCCGGTGCGCTGGCGCCGGGCGACGTCGTGCTGGTGAAGGGGCCGCGTGCGGCCGGGCTCGAACGGGTCGCAGCGGCGATCCTCGGAGGTGAAGCGCGGTGAGGAACATCCTCATCGCGGCGGCGGTCTCGCTGCTGCTCTCCATGGTCGGCACGCCGCTCGCGATCCGGCTGTTCGCCCGGCGCGGCTACGGTCAGAACATCCGGGAGGAGGGGCCCTCAGGTCACTACGACAAGAAGGGCACCCCGACCATGGGCGGCACGGTGATCGTCATCGCCGCGCTGATCGGCTACTTCACCGCGCATCTGACGAGCATGCTGTCGCTCAACACCGACCCGCCGACGGCCTCGGGACTGCTGGTGCTGTTCCTGATGACCGGCCTGGCCGTGGTCGGCTTCCTCGACGACTTCATCAAGATCTACAAGCAGCGGAGCCTGGGCCTGCGCAGCGGCGCCAAGGCCGCCGGGCAGCTCGTGGTGGGCGCGATCTTCGCGGTGCTGGTGCTGCGGTTCCCCAACGCCTACGCCGTCACGCCGGCCGAGACGCGGCTGTCGTTCCTGCGGGACTTCGGGCCGTCGATCGGCGTCATCGGCTTCATGATCTGGGTGCTGTTCTTCATCGTGGGCTTCTCCAACGCGGTGAACCTGACCGACGGACTGGACGGCCTGGCCTCGGGCGCCACCTGCCTGGTCCTCGCGGCGTACGTGCTGATCGGCAACTGGCAGCTGCGCAACAGCTGCGCGACGGTCGGCTTCGGGCCGAACTGCTACTGGGTGCGAGATCCGCTGGATCTCGCCGTGGTCGCGGCCGCTGTGCTCGGCGCCTGCCTGGGATTCCTGTGGTGGAACGCCCCGCCCGCCAAGATCTTCATGGGGGACACCGGCTCGCTGGCGCTGGGCGGTGTGATCGCCGGCCTCGCCTTCACCACCCGCACCCAGCTCCTGCTGGTCATCCTGGGCGGGCTGTTCGCCATCATCACGATGTCGGTGATCATCCAGGTCGGCTTCTTCAAGATGACCAGGAAACGGGTGTTCCGAATGGCCCCCCTCCAGCACCACTTCGAGCTGTCCGGATGGGCCGAGACCACCATCGTGGTGCGGTTCTGGCTGATCGCGGCGCTGTGCGTGGCCGGCGGTCTCGGCCTCTTCTACCTGGAATGGGTGCCCAAGTAGTGAGCGTCGTCGTCGCAGGTCTGGGGATCTCCGGCACGGCCGCGGCGCGGGCGCTGGCCCGCCGCGGCGAGCATGTCGTCGTCCTGGAGTCGGCCGAGGGCGAACGGCAGCTGGCCGCGGCCGCCGAGCTCGCCCCGCTCGGCGTGGAGGTGAGGTTCGGCGAGCAGGACGACCTGCCGGAGGGCACGTCGCTGGTCGTCGTCTCGCCCGGCTTGCGCCCCGATCATCCGCTGGCGGCCGCCGCGCATCGCGCCGGGATCGAGGTGATCGGCGAGGTGGAGCTGGCCTGGCGGCTGCGCGACGGCGCGGGCGGGGCCCCCTGGCTGGCGATCACCGGTACCAACGGCAAGACCACCGTCGTCCGGATGCTGACCGCGATGCTCACGGCCGCCGGGCATCGGGCGCTCGCCGTCGGCAACGTCGGCGTGCCGATCGTGGCGGCGGTGGACGGAGACAGGGCGGCGGGCGGAGAGCCGGCGGCGGAGCGCGGGGCCGGGCCGTACGACGTGCTTGCCGTCGAGCTGTCGAGCTTCCAGCTCCACTGGTCGGGGAGCCTCGCGCCGCTCGCGGCCGTCGTGCTGAACGTCGCCCCCGACCACCTCGACTGGCACGGCTCCATCGAGGAGTACGCGGCGGCCAAGGCGCGGATCTACGCGGACGCCCGGATCGTGATCTACAACGCCGACGACGAGTGGTCGACCACGCTGGCCGCGCCCTATCGGGGGGTGGGCTTCACGCTCGGCGTGCCGCGTCCCGGGCAGCTCGGCGTCGTGGAGGACCTCCTGGTCGACCGGGCGTTCACGGCCGACCCCGCCCACGAGGCCGCCGAGCTGGCGAGCCTGGCCGACGTGCGGCCGTTCGCGCCGCACAACGTCGCCAACGCGCTGGCCGCCGCCGCGCTCGCCCGGGCCTACGGCGTGCCGCCGGAGGCCGTACGGCGCGGCCTGGCGGAGTTCGTCCCCGATCCGCACAGGATCGCCCACGTGGCGACCGTGCGCGGGGTCGACTACGTCGACGACTCCAAGGCCACCAACCCGCACGCCGCCGCCGCCTCGCTGGCGGCCTACCGGTCCATCGTGTGGATCGCCGGCGGCCTGCTCAAGGGAGCGGAGGTCGACGAGCTCGTACGGCAGGCCGCCCCGCGCCTGCGCGGCGCCGTACTGCTGGGCGCCGATCGCGACCGTGTGCGCGAGGCGTTGGCGCGACACGCGCCGGATGTCCCCGTGGTCGACGTGTCCGGGCAGGACACTGGGGTGATGGACCGCGTCGTGACCGAGGCAGCCGCCCTCGCCGCCCCCGGCGACACCGTGCTGCTGGCCCCCGCCGGGGCGTCGCTGGACATGTTCACGAGCTACGGGGCGCGTGGGGAGGCCTTCACCGCCGCGGTGCACCGCCTGGCGGAACGATGACCGCGGCGGAGACGGGAGCAGAGCCTCGGGCGGACGGCCGTTCCGGGCACCGCTCCGAGGGGCGGCTCGCCGCGCTGCGTGAGCTGCTGAACCGTCCGCTGGTGTCGTACTACCTGGTGCTCGGGTGCAGCGCGCTGCTGCTCGCGCTCGGCCTGATGATGGTGCTGTCCGCCTCCAGCATCGAGGCGCTGCAGGAGACCGGCAGCCCGTTC
The DNA here is from genome assembly GCF_001417795.1 of Sphaerimonospora mesophila. Taxonomy (NCBI): domain Bacteria; kingdom Bacillati; phylum Actinomycetota; class Actinomycetes; order Streptosporangiales; family Streptosporangiaceae; genus Sphaerimonospora; species Sphaerimonospora mesophila. Next base: position 44,905 of record NZ_BCBX01000050.1, read on the forward strand.
TACTGGTTCATCAAGCAGTCGACCTCGGTGGCGATCGGCATCCCGGTGATGTGGATCTGCTCCCGGCTGCCGCAGCGGTTCTTCCGGCTGGCCGGCAACCCGCTGATGGGCGTCTCGATCCTCGGCCTGGTCATGGTGATCTTCATCGGTCAGGAGGTGCTGGGCGCGCAGCGGTGGATCTCCATCGGGCCGTTCTCGGTCCAGCCCTCGGAGCCGGCCAAGCTCGCCCTGGTGCTGTGGGGGGCCGACATCCTGGCCCGGCGGGCCCGGGGCGGCCGGATCGAGTGGCGGCACCTGCTGATCCCGCTGATGCCCGGACTCGCGCTGCTCGCGGTGCTGGTGCTGATCGGCCGCGACCTCGGCACGACGCTCGTGCTCATGATGATCTTCCTGGCGCTGCTGTGGGTGGTCGGGGCGCCCCTGCGCCTGTTCGGCGGGATCCTCGCGCTGCTCGCGCTCGCCGCCGCTATGATGATCGTCGTCACGCCCTGGCGGATGGAGCGCCTGGCGGGCTTCATCAACCCATGGGAGCACGCCCAGGACGAGGGGTTCCAGGCCGTCCAGGGGCTGATAGCGATCGGCTCGGGCGGTTGGTTCGGTCTCGGCCTGGGCGCGAGCCGCCAGAAATGGGGCCATGTGCCGCACGCGGAGAGCGACTTCATCTTCTCGATCCTGGGCGAGGAGCTCGGCCTGATGGGCACCCTCGTGGTGGTCGCGCTGTTCGGCCTGCTCGGCTATGCCGGGCTGCGCATCGCCTCGCGGGTGAACGACCCGTTCATCCGGCTGTGCTCGGCGGCCGTCGTCGCGTGGATCGCCGGACAGGCGATCGTCAACATGGGCGCGGTGATCGGAGTCCTGCCCATCACGGGCATCCCGCTGCCGCTGGTCTCGTACGGCGGGTCCGCGCTGTTGCCGACGCTCGCCGCCCTTGGCATGTTGTTGTCGTTCGCCAAACGGGAGCCCGGGGCGGCGGCGGCCCTGGCCGCACGTGGACCCGGACTCGCCGCCCGGGCTCTAAGCTGGCTTGGCCTGGGTGGCCGCCCGAGGCGTGAGATGACGCGGAACAGAGGAGTGACATGAGGGTGGTCCTCGCCGGCGGCGGGACGGCCGGCCATATCGAACCCGCGCTCGCGCTGGCGGACGCGCTGCGCCGGCAGGACCCGGCGATCGGGATCACCTGCCTCGGCACGGAGCGCGGCCTGGAGACCCGGCTGGTGCCGGAACGCGGCTATGAACTGGCCCTGGTGCCCGCGGTGCCGCTGCCGCGCTCGCTCACGCCGAAGCTCCTCACCGTGCCCGGCCGGCTCGCCGGGGCGATCGGCACGGCGGCCGGCATCCTCGACCGCGTCGGCGCCGACGTGCTGGTCGGCTTCGGCGGCTACGTCGCGACGCCCGCCTACCTCGCGGCGCGGCGGCGCGGCGTCCCGATCGTCGTGCACGAGGCCAACCCCCGCCCCGGTTTGGCCAACCGGCTCGGCGCCCGGCTGACCGACCACGTCTTCACCGGCCATCCGGACACCCCGCTGCAGAACGCGCAGTACATCGGCATCCCGCTGCGCCGCCAGATCGCCGGTATGGACCGGCTGTCGCTCGGCGACAAGGCCAGGTCGTACTTCGGGCTGGAGTCCGACCGGGTGACGCTGCTCGTGTTCGGCGGATCGCAGGGCGCCCGCTCGATCAACCAGGCCGCCCTGGCGGCCGCGCCCCGGCTGCGGGCCGCCGGCATCCAGGTGCTGCACGTGGTCGGGCCGAAGAACACGATCGAGGTGGAGCCCCCGCCGGGCGACCCGCAGTACGTGATCCTTCCGTACATCGACCGCATGGACCTGGCCTACGCCGCCGCCGACCTCGTGCTGTGCCGCAGCGGCGCGATCACCTGCGCCGAGCTCACCGCCGTCGGACTGCCCGCGGCGTACGTGCCGCTGCCGCACGGCAACGGCGAGCAGCGCCTCAACGCCCAGCCCATCGTGCAGGCGGGCGGCGGGATCATGATCGACGACGCGGACCTCTCCGCCGAGTGGATCATCCAGACGCTGCTGCCCATTCTGAACGACCCCGAGCGTGTCGTGGCGATGTCCGAGGCGGCCTCCCGCATGGGCCGCGCGGACGCCGACGCGACGCTCGCCAGTAAGGTTCTGGAGATCGTTTCCCGATGAGTCTCGTCAAGCTCGTGGACCCCGTGCCGGCTGCTGATCTGGGGCGGGTGCACTTCATCGGCATCGGCGGCGCCGGGATGTCGGGCATAGCCCGGATCCTGCTCAAGCGCGGGGTCCCCGTGTCGGGCAGCGACGCCCGGGTCTCCGACATGCTCGACGAACTCCGCGGGCTGGGTGCCGACATCCACGTCGGCCACGCCGCCTCCCACGTCAAGAACGCGGACACGGTCGTCGTGTCGACCGCGATCCGCGACTCCAACCCGGAGCTGGGGGAGGCGCTGCGCCGGAACCTGCGGGTCATCCCGCGCGCCGCCGCGCTCGCCGCCGTGATGGCGGGCCGGACCGGCATCGCCGTCGCGGGGACGCACGGCAAGACCACGACCAGCTCGATGCTCGCCGTGGCGCTGCAGAAATGCGGTGAGGATCCGTCCTACTGCGTGGGCGGCCGGCTCGTCACCACCGGCCTCGGCGCGGACGACGGGACCGGCGAGGTCTTCGTGGCCGAGGCGGACGAGAGCGACGGCTCGTTCCTCATGCTGACGCCGGAGATCGCGATCGTGACCAACGTCGAGGCCGACCATCTCGACAACTACGGCGACCCGCAGGCCGTGCACGAGAGCTTCACCCGCTTCGTCGAACGCGTCGGCGCCATGCTGGTGATCTGCGCGGACGACCCGGGCGCTGCGGCACTGGCGCCCCTCGCCCGGGCGCGCGGCCTGGAGGTCGTGACGTACGGCGAGGCCCCGGACGCGGACTTCCGCGCCGTCGAGATCACCCCGCGCGGCCTGGAGGTCGAATTCCACGTGGCCGGGCACGGCGGCGTCCGCCTGGCCGTGCCGGGACGGCACAACGCCGTGAACGCCACCGCGGTGATCGCCGTGGCGCTCCGCCTCGGCCTGCCGTTCGACGACGTCAGGGAGGGCCTGGCCGCCTTCACCGGGGCGAAGCGGCGGTTCGAGGCCAAGGGCGAGGCGGGGGGCGTGTCCGTGTACGACAGCTACGCCCATCATCCGACCGAGCTCACCGCCGACCTGCGCGCCGCCCGTGACGTGGTCGCCGGCGCCGGACGCGTGATCGCGGTCTTCCAGCCCCACCTCTACTCGCGCACCAGGTTCTTCGCCGCCGAGTTCGGCACCGCGCTCGGCCTCGCCGACGAGGTCGTCGTGCTCGACGTGTACGGCGCGCGGGAGGATCCGGAGCCCGGGGTCTCGGGCGCGCTGGTCGCGGGCAAGGTGCCGCTGCCCACGGAACGGGTGGTGTACGCGCCCGACCGTGCGTCGGTGCCCGCCCTCGTGGCCGGCCGGGCCCGCCCCGGCGACATCGTGCTCACCATGGGCGCGGGCGACGTCACGGATCTCGGCCCCCGCATCGTCGCGGAGCTGTCGGCCAGGTGACCTTTCTCACGCCGGCCTTCCTCAAGGGAAGCAGGACCGTCCGGCGTACGGCCCTGGCGGTCCTGCTCATGGCCGCGGTCGTGGGCGCGGCCACCTGGGTGGTGTTCCACTCGCCGGTGCTGGGCGTGCGGCAGGTCGAGATCATCGGCAACACCGTGGTGTCCGCGCAGACGCTGCGCGCGGCCGCCGCCGTGCGCGCCGGCACTCCGCTGGCGACCGTGGACGTCGACGAGGTGGGGAGCCGGGTGCGCGCCGTGACCGAGGTGGAGTCGGCGCGGGTGGAGCGGGAGTGGCCGGGAACGCTACTGATCACCGTGGTCGAGCGCACCCCGGTGGCCGTCGTGCCCGTGGCCGAGCCGGCGGCGCATGAGACGGCGGCGGATGAGCGGCCCGCCGACGGCTCGGCGGCGAACGGGAGTGCAACGAACGAGGCGAGGGCGAGCGAGGTGTACGCAATCGTGGACCGCTTCGGGGTGATCCTGGATCGGGTGGCCGTAGCCCCGCCGCGGTTTCCGGTGCTGCGGGTGCAGCGGCCCGATCCCGGCGATCCGGCGCTGCGCGCCGCGCTCGCCGTACTGGAGGCCCTGCCGGACGACCTGCGGGTGAACGAGGTCCGCGTGCCGTCCGTCCGGTCCATCACGTTGAAGCTCGCCGACGGCCGGACCGTCCTTTGGGGCGACGCCGGGCGGGCGGCGGAGAAGGGCCGCGCCCTCGCCGCCGCGCTGGCGGAACCGGGGACGTTCTACGACGTGACCAGCCCCCGGGTGGTGACGATCAAGTGAGAAATCTCACGGGAGGGAACGGGACGGCTCGCGACACGCCGGACGACCTTCCGGCGCGGTGAGTTGACCCTGAGGGATCGGCAACCCTACTGTCCGTATCAATCCTCAGGTTGACATAACTCTAAATCTCAACTTGAGGGTGAGAGTTGAAGACAGCGCGGGCCTGGCCCGTGTGGAACGCAAACGAGCGGAAAGGCCCCTCGTCGTGGCAGCACCGCAGAACTACCTCGCGGTCATCAAGGTCGTAGGCATCGGCGGCGGCGGAGTCAACGCCGTCAACCGGATGATCGAGGAGGGACTCAAGGGCGTCGAGTTCATCGCCATCAACACTGACGCCCAGGCGCTGCTGATGAGTGACGCCGATGTGAAGCTCGATGTCGGGCGTGAGCTCACCAGGGGCCTGGGCGCCGGAGCCAACCCCGAGGTGGGCCGCAAGGCGGCCGAGGACCACCGAGAGGAGATCGAGGAGGTCCTCAAGGGCGCCGACATGGTGTTCGTCACAGCGGGAGAGGGCGGTGGCACGGGCACGGGCGGCGCGCCCGTCGTGGCCCAGATCGCCCGCTCGCTGGGCGCGCTGACCATCGGTGTGGTGACCCGGCCCTTCAGCTTCGAGGGCAAGCGCCGGGCCATGCAGGCCGAGGCGGGCATCGAGACCCTCCGCGAGGAGGTGGACACGCTGATAGTGATTCCGAACGACCGCCTGCTGTCGATTTCGGACCGGCAGGTCAGCGTGCTCGACGCCTTCAAGGCCGCCGACCAGGTGCTGCTCTCCGGTGTCCAGGGCATCACCGACCTGATCACCACGCCCGGCCTCATCAACCTCGACTTCGCCGACGTGAAGTCCGTCATGTCCGGCGCAGGGTCGGCCCTCATGGGCATAGGGCACGCGCGAGGTGACGACCGGTCGGTCGCCGCGGCCGAGATGGCAGTGTCCAGCCCGCTGCTGGAGGCCAGCATCGACGGCGCGCACGGCGTCCTGCTGTCCATCGCCGGCGGCTCCGACCTCGGCCTCTTCGAGATCAACGAGGCGGCCCAGCTCGTCTCCAACGCGGCCGCGGCGGACGCCAACATCATCTTCGGTACGGTCATCGACGACGCGCTCGGCGACGAGGTGCGGGTGACCGTGATCGCCGCAGGGTTCGACGAGCCGGCCCCGGCCAAGCCGGCGGTCACACCGCTGTCCCGGGCCCAGCAGTCCCGTCCCGCCTCGCCGCCGCCTGCCGCCCCGCCCGCGCCGCCGGCCTCCCGGCCGACTCTGGCGGCCGCCCCCGCGCCCGCTCCGGCTCCCGCGCCGCCACCGGTGGCCCCGGCGCCGCCGGCTCCCGCGCCGAAGCCGGAGCCTGAGCCGCAGGTCGAGCAGATGCCATCGAGCGGGGCGTCCACCGGCGCCGGGACCGCTGCGAGCGCCGGCTCCGCTCCGGGGAACACCGGACCGGGCGGCGCGGGTTCCGCGAACACCGGGAACACCGGCCCGCTGTCGATCCCGCGGCCCGCGCCCGAGCCGCCGACGCCGATCACCTCCCGGGTCAACCGGCCGGGCCCCCGCGTCCCGGTCGTGTTCGAGGAGCAGGAGGAGGAGCTCGACGTGCCGGATTTCCTCAAGTGAGTCTCGCGTGAGACGAGAGGAGATCAAGGCGGGTCTGGCCGAGGTCGAACGGCGGATCGAGGAGGCGTGCCGGGCCGCCGGCCGGCACCGGTCGGAGATCACGCTGATCGCGGTGACCAAGACCTATCCCGCCTCGGACGTACGGGTCCTGAACGAGCTCGGCGTCCGCGACATCGGGGAGAACCGGGACCAGGAGGCGGCCGCCAAGGCGGCCGAATGCGCCGATCTCGATCTGACCTGGCATTTCATCGGTCAGTTACAGACGAACAAGGTCCGCTCTGTCGTGTCCTACGCCGACGTGATCCACTCCGTGGACCGGCCCCGGCTGGTGACGGCACTCGCCCGTGAGGCCGTCCGGGCCGGACGGGAGATCGACTGCCTCGTCCAGGTCACGCTGGACTCCGTCGCCGGCCGGGGCGGGGTCGGGCCGGAGGAGGCCCGGGCGCTCGCCGCCGGCATCGCGTCCGCCGAGGGCCTGCGCCTGCGCGGGGTGATGGCCGTCGCCCCGCTCGGCGGGGACCCCGCCGAGGCGTTCGCCCGGCTGCGCGAGATAGCGGAGACCATCCGCAAGGAGCACCCCGGGGCGGACGTCCTCTCGGCGGGGATGAGCGGGGATCTCGCCCCGGCGATCGCGCACGGCGCGACACATGTGCGGGTCGGTACGGCGTTGCTCGGCCGTAGAAAGGCCATCGTCGGGTAATGTCCCCCAAGCGGACCTTGGTGTCCCAATAGGGACCTTGAAGGCACCAGATAAGCGGGAGGACGACGAGCGATGGCCGGCGCGATGCGCAAGATGGCGGTCTACCTCGGTCTCGTGGAGGACGACCGCTACGAAGACAGGTACGCGGCCGAGTACGGCCCCGACGAGGACTACGCGGACGAGGACTACGACTCGTCGCGCCGCGAGGACACCACTGAGACGGCCGTCCCGGCGCCTCGTTCCTCGACGCCGGTCCTGGAGCGCCGTACGACCGACCTGGCGCGCATCACGACCCTGCATCCGCGCACGTACAACGAGGCGCGCACCATCGGCGAGCACTTCCGGGAGGGCACGCCGGTCATCATGAATCTGACGGAGATGGTTGACAGCGACGCGAAGCGGCTCGTCGATTTCGCGGCGGGTCTCGTCTTTGGCCTACACGGCAGCATCGAACGTGTTACGAACAAGGTGTTCCTGTTGTCTCCCGCCAACGTCGAGGTGACCGCCGAGGACAAGGCCAGAATCGCGGAACGCGGCTTCTTCAATCAGAGCTAGAGTTCCATCATGAACAGTGACCAGATGGAGGCGGGGCCGGGCCGTGGGGATCATTAGAGAACTCGTGGTCTTCGCCCTCTACATCTTTCTGCTTCTGCTGATCGGCAGAATGATCATAGATACGGTGCAGGCGTTCGCCCGCAACTGGCATCCCTCCGGGGTGGTGTTGGTGCTGGCAGAGGTCATATACACCGTGACCGACCCTCCTCTCAGGTTCCTCCGCCGTTTCATTCCGCCCCTCAGGTTGGGTACGGTGGCCTTTGACCTGAGCTTCACAGTGCTGTTCATTGTGATCTTGGTCTTGATCCAAGTCGTGTAGCGCTTCGTTGATCGGGTGCCGTTCGACCGGACAGAGACTCCAAGCGCGCCAAGGAGACCCAAAATGCCGTTGACGCCCGCTGATGTGCGGAACAAGCAGTTCAGTACCACCAGGCTCAGGCCGGGGTACGACGAAGAGGAGGTCGATGCCTTCCTCGACGAGGTCGAGGCCGAGCTCGACCGTCTCATTCAGGAGAACGAGGAGCTCCGTGCGAAGCTGACCGAGTGCCTGCGGGGCAAAGTCCCGGGAGGCATGGGCATGGCGGGTTCACCGCAGATGGCCCCGGCCCCGGTCTCCGAACCCAAGCCGGAGATGATGGTCCCCCAGCCGGAGCCCATGAAAGCCCCCGAGCCTCCCCGCCCGGAGCCGGTCCCCGTCGGTATGGGCATGCCTCCCGCTGAGGACAACATGGACACCGCGGCCCGTGTGCTGGCCCTCGCCCAGCAGACGGCCGACCAGGCCATCGCGGACGCGCGGCGCGAAGCGGACGAGACGGTGACCCGCGCGCGGCGCGAGGCCGACGACATCCTCGGCAAGGCCCGCCGCCAGGCTGAGCAGATCATCGGCGACGCCCGTGCCCGGGCGGAGACTCTGGAGCGTGACGCGCAGGAGCGGCACCGACAGGCCATGGGCACGCTGGTGCAGACCCGCGACGAGCTCGAGCGCAAGGTCGAGGAGCTGCGCAGCTTCGAGCGTGAGTACCGCAGCCGCCTCAAGCTGTACCTGGAGAACCAGCTCGCCGAGCTGAACGTCTCGGCCGAGGGCAGCGGCGGGTTCCCGATCGTCAGCGGCGCACCCGCGATGGCCCACGCGGTCGCTCCGGGTCCCCAGCCGATGGCGGGCGGTCCGAACCCCTTCGCGCAGGAGGCTCCCCAGCACTCCGGCGGCTTCCCGGGCGCCGACGGCCCGCACAACGACCGTCGGTAAGGTTCGCGCCCCCCTTCCCCGACCGCGAACCCGGTAACTCGGAGTCCCCCCGTGATCCTCATCAGTGCCGCTCTGGTTCTCGCCGCCATCGTCCTGCTCATCGCGGGCGTGGTGCTGGCGAAACCGTTTCTCGTGATGTGGTCGATCGTGATCAGCGTGCTGTCCGCGGTCTGCCTGTTGATCGGGGCTCTGCTGAGGCGCCACGAGCTGTTCCCCGCAGGCGGGCGTGCCGCCGTCGGGCCTGTCAACACCCCCCAGGGTCCCTCCGTTCCCCCTCAGTTCCCGAACGCCGTCGCGCACACCGGCGCCATGCCGGTCGGTGCGATGCTCGGTGGGACGCCTGGGCAGCTCCCTCATCACGGGGCGGTCGCCATTCCACCCTCGGCGCCGGTCCCCGCCCCGGCCACCATGCCGGTGGCCGCGCCGGTCACCCGCCCGCCGGTCCCGGCGGCGCGCGGGTTGGGCTCCGACTCGATCGTGCTGGTGATCCCCGGCCGCAGGCGGTTCCATCTGCCGAACTGCCGCCAGCTCGCGGGACGCGAGGTCGAGGAGCTCACCGTCGAGGAAGCCCGCGAGGAGGGCTTCACCCCATGCACCACGTGCCAGGCCGAAGGCCACAGGAGCCCGGAGGCGGCTGAGACCGCCGAGAGTCCGATGGTCGGGCCGATGCCCGAGACCGCCGGACATCCGGAGCGCGGAAAGACCCCGGACGGCCGAGCCGCTCGGGATGACCACAAGACTTCACAGCGCGTTGACGGCTCGGCGGGCGAGACCGTCGACACCGCCCCGGAGGCCGAGACCCCGGAGAGCGCCGCGCGTACGGCGGACCCCGGTGGTACGGACGACCCCGGCGGCCCGCAGCGGCCCGGTGATACCGGCGAGCCCGGCGGTACGGACAAGTCCGGCGACGTCGGCAGGTCCGGTGGCGCAGACCGGTCCGCCGCGAACGAGCCCGGTAACACGGCAAAGCCCGACGACACGGCCAAGCCCGGTAACTCAGCCAAGCCCGGCGGAGCCGACGTTCCCACCAAGGACCCCGAGAGCACCGTCGGTTCGGATGCCGATGAGCCGGATCCCGCCGACACCGCCGAGTTCCCGGCGGTGGTGACCAAGCCGGCCGGATCGGTCGATCGGTCGTCGACGGCGGCCAAGACCACTCCGGCGGAGACCTCCGCGAAGACCCCGGCTTCCCCCGAGCCCAAGGCCTCCGCCGCAGCCGAACCGATCGACTGGTTCAAGCGGCCCGGCCCCGCCTCCGCGGGGAACGCCGCCACAGAGCCGGTGGAGCCGGCCGAGACCGCGGAAGCCGGGCGCGCCGGCCTCCCGGCCCCGGCAGGCTCCACCTCTACTTCACCTTCGGCGTCGACCGCCTCGACCTTCGCCTCCGGCGTCACGGTGCGGGTGATGGTCGGCACTCGGCGCTACCATCGCGCCGAGTGCCCACTGCTGCGTGCCGCCGATAAGGCCGACATCGAGACGATGCCCGGGCAGGAGGCCGAGTCGGCCGGACTGACCCCCTGCTCGGTCTGCGCCGTTACGCCTTCCTGAGCCGGAAGACGAGGCCGAGGTCGGGCTCCTCGTGCGGGGGGAGCGTCTCGTCGGGCGCACCCTCGGTGAAGCTCACCGCGAGGACTTCGTCGGCGACGCTCTGTCCGCCGTCGCGCAGCGCCCGCGCCACCTCGCCGTCGGCCGACCACCACAGCTCGATCCGGTCCGTGATCGACAGGCCCGTCGACTTGCGCGCCTCCTGAACCAGTCGGATCACCTCGCGGACCACGCCGGCCCGGCGCAGCTCATCGGTGATCGTCAGGTCCAGCGCCACCGTCTCGCCCGTGCCGGTGTCGACCGCTCCGGTCTCCACGGCCCAGCCCGTCCTGGGCTGCTCAGTGATGATCACATCGTCCGGGCCGAGCTCGACCGCGCCGAGTTCCGCGATCTCCACCGCCACGGCGGCGCCGGACCGGATGGTCTTGGCCAGGTCCGTGGGGTCGGCGGCGGTCACAGCGGCGGCCACCTGCTTGGTGTGCGAGCCGAAGCGCCTGCCGAGGGTACGGAAGTTCGGCTTCACGGTGAACGTCACCAGGTCGGCCGAGAACGTGGACAGATCCTCCAGCCGCTGGACGTTCAGCTCCTCCGCGATCAGCCGGCGGAGGTCGTCGGGGAGCGCGGACCAGCCGTGCGCGCCGATCAGCGCCCGGCCGAGCGGCTGCCGTGTCTTCACCGACGACGAGGCGCGGGCCGACCGGCCCAGCTCGACGAGCCTGCGCACGAGGGTCATCCGCTCGGACAGCTCGGGGTCGAGCAGGGCGGTGTTCACCTCAGGCCAGGTCGCCAGATGGACCGACGGCGCGGCCTCGCCGTCGCGCAGCACGTCCCACACGTAGTCGGTGATGAACGGCACCAGCGGCGCCATCAGCCGGGTGACGGTCTCCAGGCACTCGTACAGCGTGGCGAACGCCGCGGCCTCCCCGGACCAGAACCTGCGCCGGGACCGCCGGACGTACCAGTTGGACAGGTCGTCCAGGAACTCGGTCAGCCGGCGTCCGGCCCGCGCGGTGGCGAACTCGTCCATCGACTCGGTGACCTCGGCCACGGTCCGGTGCAGCTCGGCCAGCGCCCATCGGTCGATCAGCGGGCGTTCGCCGTACGGCGGGGCCTCGGCGAGCCGCTTCGGCGACCACGACTCGGCATTGGCGTACAGGGTGAAGAACGAGGTCGTGTTCCAGTAGGTGAGCAGGACCTTCCTGACGATCTCCTCAAGCGCGGCGTGGCCGATCCTGCGGGGCGCCCAGGGGGAGCCCGAGGTCGCCATGTACCAGCGGAGGGAGTCCGCGCCGTGCTGGTCCATGAGCGGCATGGGCTGGAGCACGTTGCCGAGGTGCTTGCTCATCTTGCGGCCGTCCTCGGCGAGGATCAGGCCGAGGCACAGCACGTTCTCGTACGACGACCGGTCGAAGACCAGCGTGCCGACCGCCATCATCGAGTAGAACCAGCCGCGGGTCTGGTCGATGGCCTCGCAGATGAACTGGCCCGGATACGACTTCTCGAACACGTCGGCGTTGACGTGCGGCGCGCCCCACTGGGCGAACGGCATCGCGCCCGAGTCGTACCACACGTCGATGACGTCGGGCACCCGCCGGGCCTGCGCCTCACAGGTGGGACAGGGGAACGTCACGTCGTCGACGTACGGCCGGTGCGGGTCCAACGCCGTCAGGTCGCGGCCGGCGAGCTCGCCCAGCTCCTTGAGGGAGCCCACACAGGTGACGTGGTCTTCCGGGCAGGTCCACAGCGGCAGCGGGGTGCCCCAGTAGCGGGACCGCGACAGCGCCCAGTCGACGTTGTTACGCAGCCATTCGCCGTACCGGCCGTGCTTGATCGTGTCCGGGAACCAGTTCGTCCGCTCGTTCTCGGCGAGCAGCCTCTCCTTGATCGCGGTCGTCCTGATGTACCAGGAGGGGAGCGCGTAGTAGAGCAGCGGAGTGTGGCAGCGCCAGCAGTGCGGGTAGCTGTGCTCGAAGTGGCCGCCGCGGAAGAGCAGGCCGCGCTCGCGCAGGTCCGCCGTGAGCGCCTCGTCGGCGTCCTTGAAGAACGTCCCGCCGACCAACGGCACGTCCGGCAGGAAACGGCCGTCCGGCCCGACCGGGTTGACCACCGGCATGCCGTACCGCTTGCAGACGGCCATGTCGTCGGCGCCGAAAGCGGGCGCCTGGTGGACCAGGCCGGTGCCGTCCTCGACCGTGACGTACGTGCCGAGCACGACGTAGTGCGCGTCCTCGATGTCGACCAGGTCGAACGGCCGGGTGTAGGTCGTGTGCTCCAGTTCGGCGCCGGAGAAGGCGGCCAGCACCTCGGCGTCCTCGCCGAGGACCCGCGTCAGCAGCGGCTCGGCCACTACCAGCACCTCGTCGCCGTGCCTGGCGGCCACATAGGTGACGTCCGGGTGTACGGCGACCGCGGTGTTGGACACGAGGGTCCACGGGGTGGTGGTCCAGATCAGCAGCGAAGCGCCCAGCTCGGCCAGCGGACCGGAGGTCGCGGGCATGCGTACGAACACCGACGGGCTGGACACGGTCTCGTACCCGCCCGGCTGGCCCAGCTCGTGGTCGGACAGGCCGGTGCCGCAGCGCGGGCAGTAGGGCGTGATCCGGTGATCGCGGAACAGCAGCCCCTTGTCCCAGATGACCTTGAGCGACCACCAGACGGCCTCGACGTACCGGGGGTCCATGGTGCGGTAGGCCTGGGACATGTCGACCCAGTAGCCCATCCGCTCGGTCATCTCCTCGAACGCGTCGACGTGCCGCAGCACCGACTCGCGGCACTTGGCGTTGAACTCGGCGATGCCGTACGCCTCGATCTCGGGCTTGCCGGACAGGCCCAGTTCCTTTTCGACCGCGACCTCGACCGGCAGGCCGTGGCAGTCCCAGCCCGCCTTGCGGGGGACGTGGTAGCCGCGCATCGACTTGTAGCGGGGGAAGACGTCCTTGAAGACGCGGGCCTCGATGTGGTGGACGCCCGGCATGCCGTTCGCCGTTGGCGGGCCCTCGTAGAAGACCCAGGACGGGCCGGCGGCGTTCTGCTCCAGCGAGCGCTCGAACACCTTTCCGTCCCGCCAGCGGTCGAGCACCTCGCGCTCCAGCGCCGGCAGGTCGACCTGCGCGGGCAGCGAGCGGAAACAGGGGGAAGACTCGGAAGACATAGTCGGGCGGGACCTCCACGCGTGGTCATGACATGACGCGAAGGGACGAAGCCTGCGGCTCCGCGGTACCACCCTTCTTGGCGTCCGGGCACTTCCACTCTCGTCGCGAGCACGGTGCTCTCGCCGGGAACTCGGGGCCGGGCGCCCTCTCGTTTCGTCCTGCTGCCGGTTCTACTCGGCCGACGCGTCGCCGTGCACGGCCTTTCTTCCGGCGGCTCCGGGGTGATCTTCCCGCCGCGACCCGCCCCGGGCTCACACCGTCCCCGGGTCGCTCACGCGAGTGGATGCGGAGGTACTGTCCCCATCGACACCTTGCAGACTATGACGATAACGCAGACCGGCCGTGAGAGCTTCCTGATATCCGTCGGCCGCCCGCGCGGCGGGGCGCTCAAGGGCTGAAGCGGTACCCCATTCCGGGCTCCGTGATCAGATGGACGGGGTGGGCCGGATCCGGTTCGAGCTTCCGGCGGAGTTGGGCCAGGTACTGGCGCAGGTAGTGGGTCTCTTTGATGAAGGTCGTGCCCCAAACCTCGGTCAGCAACTGCCGCTGGCTCACCAGCCTGCCGGGGTTGCGCACGAGGATCTCCAGGATGTGCCACTCGGTGGGCGTCAGCCGTACCTCGCCCGAGACGGTCTTACCGACCAGATCGACGACGTGTTCGCCGATCCGGACGCGGGCGAGCTCGCCCTCCGGTACGGCGGCCCGCCGGGTGATGGCCCGGACCCGGGCCAGTAACTCGTCGATGCTGAACGGCTTGGTGACGTAGTCGTCGGCCCCGGCGTCGAGCGCGGCGACCTTGTCGGCGCTCTCGGCCCGGCCGGAGAGCACCAGGATCGGCACAGCGGACCAGCCGCGCAGCCCGTGGACGACCTCCACCCCGTCCATGTCCGGCAGGCCGAGATCGAGTACGACCAGGTCGGGGTGCCGGTCGGCGGCCACGCGCAGGGCCGAGGTCCCGTCGGAGGCGACCTCGACCTGATAGTGGCGGGCGGTCAGGTTGATCCGGAGCGCTCTGAGGAGCTGCGGTTCGTCGTCCACGACGAGGACACGGGTCACGGGGCCTCCGATCGTCGCTCGCACGCCGGCGTGCTCACCGGTGCGCTCACCGGCAGTGCGAGCACCATGGTGAGCCCGCCGCCCGGCGTCTCCTCAGGGACGAGACTGCCCTTCATCGCCTCGGCCAGCCCTCGGGAGAGCGCGAGGCCCAGGCCGACTCCGGTGTGGTTGTCCCGGTCGCCGAGCCGCTGGAAGGGCAGGAAGACCCGGTCGTGTGCCTCAGACGGGATGCCCGGTCCACGGTCGATGACGCGAATCTCCACGTTGTTCCCGTGGTGGCCGGCCCGGATCAGGACCTTGTCGCCCGGCGGAGTGTAGCGGAGCGCGTTGGTCACCAGGTTGACGAGGATGCGTTCCACCAGCGGCGGGTCGACGGCGATCTCCGGCAGTTCGACGGAGATGTCGGTCTCGAGCCTGTCCCGGAGGGGACCGAGATCGTCGAGGGCGTGGGGGACGACCTCCTCCAGGGCGACCGGCTGGAGTGCGACGCCGAGCACGCCGGCCTGCAGCCTGCTCATGTCGAGCAGGTTCGCGACCAGACGGTCCAGCTTGGCGAGGGACTCGTCCGCGGTGGCGAGCAGTTCCTCCTGGTCCTCGCGCGACCAGTCGATCTCGGTCGTCCGCAGGCTCTCCACGGCGGCCTTCGCCGACGCCAGGGGAGTCCGCAGGTCGTGGCTGACGGCGGCGAGCAGCGCGGTGCGCATCCTGTCGGCCTCGGCGAGCGGCTTGGCCTGCTCGACCTCCGCCTTCAGCCGCTCCTGACGCAGCGCGACGACGATCTCGGCGGCGAACGCCTCGAGCACGCGGCGGCCGGAGGCGTCCGGAAGCCGTCCGCGGGCGGCGAGGACCAGGTCGTCGCCGACGTCCACGTCCGTGTCAGCGCCGCCGGGGCAGGTGCACGGGGGGCCTCCGGAGGTCGCCGCGATCAGCCACGTCTCTGGATCGGACCGGTCGTCCGGACCGCGCCCCGCCTCCGGGCGTCGTTCCAGGAGAGTGACGGAGGTGAAGCCGAAGGCCTCCCTCATCCGGGCGAGCAGTGACGGCACGGCGGCCTCGCCCCGGAGCACGTGCCCTGCCAGGGTCGAGAGGATCTCGGCGTCCCTGCCGGCGGCGGCCGCCTCCCGCGTCCGGCGTGCGGCGATGTCGACGACCGTGCTGACCGCGGCGGCGACCAGCACGAAGACGACGAGGGCGAAGAGGTTCTCCGGGTCCGCGATCGTGAACTCGCCCGTGGGCGGTGTGAAGTAGTAGCCGAGCAGCAGCGACCCGCCGACCGCCGCCGTGATCGCCGGCCACATGCCCCCGATCAGGGCCACGCCGATCACGGTGGTGAGGAACAGCAGGATGAAGCTCAGCAGCGCCAGCGTGTCGCGGTACGGCACCAGCGCGGCGGTGAGCATCGGCAGCACGGCGACGGCGACCGCCCAGCCGGCGAGCCGGCGGCCCCGGGTCAGCGCGGCGCGGGACCCGGAGGAGCGACGCCGCCCCCGCCTGGCCTCGTCATGGGTGATCATGTGGACGTCGATCGGCCCGGAGCGGGCGATGGTCTCGACGCTCACACCTCTGCTGAGGATCTGGGCGAGCCGGCCCCGCCGGGATGCGCCGAGCACGAGCTGGGTGGCGTTCACGCCCCGGGCGAACTCCAGCAGCGCCCGCGGCACGTCGTCACCCACCACCTGGTGATAGCTGCCGCCGAGGCTTTCCACGAGCGCGCGCTGGCGGGTCAGGAGTGCCGGATCCCCGCCCAGCAGGCCGTCGCCGCCGGTGACGTGAACGGCCAGCAGATCCGCGCCCTTGGTCCTGGCCGTGATGCGGGCGGCCCGCCGGATCAGGGTGTCGCCCTCGCGTCCTCCGGTCAGCGCGACGACGACCCGCTCCCTGGCCTCCCAGGGCACGGTGATGCCCTGCTCGGCCCGGTAGCGGTCGAGCTGGTCGTCGACCTTCCCGGCGACCCACAGCAGCGCCAGCTCCCGCAGCGCGGTCAGGTTGCCAACGCGGAAGTAGTTGGACAGGGCGGCGTCCACCTGCTCCGGCCCGTAGACGTTGCCGTGTGCCAGGCGGCGGCGCAGTGCCTCCGGCGACATGTCGACCAGCTCGACCTGGTCGGCGCGCCGGACCACCTCGTCCGGCACGGTCTCGCGCTGCCGGACACCGGTGATCTGCTCGACCACGTCGTTGATCGATTCCAGGTGCTGCACGTTGACGGTGGAGATCACATCGATGCCGGCGTCGAGGATCTCCTCGATGTCCTGCCACCGTTTGGCGTTGCGCGAGCCCGGCACGTTGGTGTGGGCGAGCTCGTCGATCAGCGCGATCTTCGGCGCCCGTCTCAGGACGGCGTCGACGTCGAGCTCGGCGAACGCGGTCCCACGGTGGACGACCGGCTTGCGGGGGACCACTTCCAGGCCCACGACCAGCTCCGCCGTACGGGGCCTGCCGTGGGTCTCGACCAGGCCCACGACGACGTCCCGGCCGCGATCGAGGGCGCGCAGGCCCTCGCCGAGCATCGCGTAGGTCTTGCCCACCCCGGGTGCCGCGCCGAGGTAGACACGCAGCCGCCCGCGTCGCATGCCGATCAGCGCTCCTTGCCGAGAGCCCGGTCGAGAGCCAGGTTGAGTTCCAGCACGTTGACCGCCGGTTCGCCCATGAACCCGAGTGCCCGGCCCATGGTGTGCTCCCTGATGAGCGCCTCCACCGCGGCCGGGGCGAGGCCGCGTTCTCGGGCGACCCGGGGTGCCTGTAGTTCCGCGTAGGCGACGGAGATATGCGGATCGAGGCCGCTGCCGCTCGCCGCAACGGCGTCCGGCGGGACGACCGCTCGGACATCTCCGCGGACGGGAACGGTGCGGCCGGTCGCGTAGTCTCCGTCCGGACTCGCGCATTCTACCTTCACACCCTGGTAGATGGAGAGAAACGGCCTGACCGGGCAGGGCTGGTTGACGCTGACGGCCCTGGCGACCGGGCCGACGGCCGGGAAGACCTTCAGCACCGCGCCGACTCCGTCCGTCGTGCAGTACGGCCTGGCCCCGCTCACCCCCTCCAACTCCCCGACGGCCTTCGACCGGGCGCAGACCTGGGTGAGCAGCGACGGCCTGCCGGGGCTGTCGACGACGTCCTCGGGGCCGAGGTTCCTCGCCGAGGTGGACAGCGGGTCGTAACCGTCGCCCGCGGCGGACGGGCGGCTCTGGAAGTACTTCCTGACCGGGTTCCCGTTCCGGTCCGTGAAGAGCTGGCCGATCAGCGCGCTGCCGACGTTCTTCCCGTTCTCCCGCACGATCGATCCGCTCGCCCGGTCGTGGAAGAAGGCCTGGGCGACGCCGGTGACCGCCAGCGGGTACAGCCCGCCGAGGATCAGCGTGAGCACCACGAGGGTTCTGACGGCCGTGGGGACCTGCCGGGTGAGCCGGCCGGGGAGGCGAGTCATGCGAATCATCAGGACATCACCGGCAGCAACAGGTCGATTATCTTGATCCCGACGAAGGGGGCGACGATGCCGCCCAGGCCGTACAGGGAGAGATTGCGCGACAGCAGCTTGGACGCGCTCGCGGGCCGGTAGCGCACCCCGCGCAGAGCCAGGGGGATCAACGCGACGATCACCAGGGCGTTGAAGACGACGGCGGACAGGATGGCCGATCGCGGGCTGTGCAGCCGCATGATGTTCAGCACGTCCAGGCCCGGGTAGACCGCGGCGAACACCGCCGGGATGATCGCGAAGTACTTGGCGATGTCGTTGGCGATCGAGAACGTGGTGAGCGCGCCACGCGTGATCAGGAGCTGCTTGCCTATCTCGACGATCTCGATGAGCTTCGTCGGGCTGGAGTCGAGGTCGATCATGTTGCCGGCCTCCTTGGCCGCCGAGGTGCCGGTGTTCATCGCGACTCCGACGTCGGCCTGGGCCAGGGCAGGGGCGTCGTTGGTGCCGTCCCCGGTCATGGCGACCAGTCTGCCGCCCTCCTGCTCCTGCTTGATCAGGGCGAGCTTGTCCTCGGGGGTGGCCTCGGCGAGGAAGTCGTCCACCCCCGCCTCCCGGGCGATCGCCCGCGCGGTCACCGGGTTGTCCCCGGTGATCATCACGGTCCGGATGCCCATCTCGCGCATCTCCGCGAACCGCTCGCGGATGCCCTCCTTGACCACGTCCTTCAGGTGGATGACCCCGAGCGCCCGGGCTCCGTCCTCGGTCGCCTCCCCGACCACGAGGGGGGTGCCGCCGGAGGCGGAGACACCGTCGACGATGGCGGCCACGTCGCCGCCGGGACGTCCGCCGTTGACCACGATCCACTCGGTGACCGCGGCCGCCGCGCCCTTGCGTATCCTGCGCCCGTTCACGTCCACGCCCGACATGCGGGTCTGCGCGGTGAAGGCGGCCCACTCCGCGTGTTCCAGCTCGCCCGGCCGCCGCTCGCGCAGGCCGTACGCCCGCTTGGCGTGGACGACGACCGAGCGGCCCTCGGGGGTCTCGTCGGCGAGGCTGGCGAGCTGCGCCGCCTCGGCCAGCTCCAGTTCGGAGACGCCGTCGACCGGGACGAACTCCGACGCCTGCCGGTTGCCCAGCGTGATGGTGCCGGTCTTGTCGAGGAGCAGAGTGTGCACGTCGCCGGCGGCCTCGACCGCCCGGCCGCTCATCGCCAGTACGTTGCGCTGGACGAGGCGGTCCATGCCCGCGACGCCGATGGCCGACAGCAGCGCTCCGATGGTCGTCGGGATGAGGCAGACGAGAAGCGCGGTCAGTACGACACCGGTGACCCCGTCGGAGTCGAGGGTGAGCGTGTCCGGGATGCCGGGGTTCTGGGCCTTGGAGTAGATCGCCAACGGCTGCATGGTCGCCACACCGACCAGGAAGATGATGGTGAGAGCGGCCAGGAGGATGTTCAGGGCGATCTCGTTGGGGGTCTTCTGCCGGTCGGCGCCCTCGACGAGGCCGATCATCCGGTCGATGAAGCTCTCGCCGGGCCGCCGGGTGATCCGTACGACGATCCGGTCCGACAGGACCTTGGTGCCACCGGTGACGGCGCAGCGGTCGCCGCCGGACTCGCGGATCACCGGCGCGGACTCGCCGGTGATGGCCGATTCGTCCACCGAGGCGATGCCCTCGACGACGTCGCCGTCACCGGGGATGATCTCCCCCGCCTCGACCACGACGACGTCGCCCTGACGGAGCTCGGCGGCGCCCACGACGTCCCACGCGGCACGTCCGTCCGGCGTCCCGTTCCTGAGCCGGCGTGCCGTGGTGTCGCGCCTGGCCGCCCGCAGCGTCGCCGCCTGGGCCTTGCCCCGGCCCTCGGCCACCGCCTCGGCCAGGTTGGCGAACAGCACGGTCAGCCACAGCCATCCCGTGATCGCCCAGGCGAAGCCCGAGGGGTCGGCGATCGCCAGGACCGTCGTGAACACCGCGCCGATCTCGACGACGAACATCACGGGGTTGCGCCACAGCGTGGCGGGGTTCAGTTTCCTGATCGCGTCAGGGAGTGATGTGAGGAGCCGGTGCGGCTCGAGCACGCCGCCTCTGACCCTGACTTCCACCGATGTTGACATTTCCTATGAAAGTCCTTCTGCGAGCGGCCCGAGTGCGAGGGAGGGGAGGAAGGTGAGGGCGACGAGGATGACCGTCACCCCGATCACCATTCCGACGAACTGCGGCCGGTGGGTGGGCAGGGTGCCGGCCGACTCGGGGACGGCGGACTGCGTCGCCAGCGACCCGGCGAGCCCGAGCACCAGGATGATCGGCAGGAACCGGCCGATGACCATGCACAGGCCGAACACCACGTCGTACCAGGGCGTGTTCACCGTCAGCCCGGCGAACGCCGATCCGTTGTTGTTGGACGTGCTGACGAAGCCGTAGAGCACCTCGGACAGGCCGTGCGGCCCGCTGTTCAGCATGCTCGCGCGCTGCTCGGGAGAGGCCATGGCCAGCGCCGTGCCGACCAGCACCAGGATCGGCATGACCAGGAAGTACGCCCCGGCGAGCTTGATCTCACGGGGGCCGATCCGCTTGCCCAGATACTCCGGGGTCCGGCCCACCATGAGTCCCGCCACGAAGACCGTGATCACGGCGAGGACGAGCATGCCGTACAGTCCCGAGCCGGCGCCACCGGGGGCCACCTCGCCGAGCATCATGTCGACCATGGTCATCATGCCGCCGAGCGGCGTGTAGGAGTCGTGGAACGAGTTGACCGCACCGGTGCTGGTGAGCGTGGTTGCCGCGGCGAAGGCGGCCGAGTCGGCGACCCCCAGCCGGACCTCCTTGCCCTCCAGCGCCGCGCCGATCGCCTGCGGCACGGTGCCGCCGGCCGAGAGTTCGAAGACACCGGTCAGGGTGACGCTCGTCAGGGCCATCACCGCCATGATCGCCGTGATGGCGTGCCCCTGCCTGACCTGGCCGACCATCCGGCCGAAGGCGCGTGGCAGGGAGAACGGGATCAGCAGGATCGCGAAGATCTCGATCCAGTTCGTCCAGCTCGTCGGGTTCTCGAAGGGATGCGCGGCGTTGGCGTTGTAGAAGCCGCCGCCGTTCGTGCCCAGCTCCTTGATGATCTCCTGGCTCGCGACCGGGCCCCCGGTGACGTCCTGGGCGCCCCCTGTCAGGGTCGTCAGCTCCTGCGGGCCCGCGAAGTTCTGCACCACCCCGCCCGCCACCAGCGTGAGCGCGCCGACGAACGCGATCGGCAGCAGGATGCGGATCGTGCCGCGGACCAGGTCCACCCAGAAGTTGCCGAGCAGGTCGGTCCGGCCGCGTGCGAAGCCGCGCACCAGCGCGATCGCCACCGACATGCCGGCGGCTGCCGACACGAAGTTCTGCACGGCCAGCCCGGCCATCTGCGTCAGGTGGCCCATGGTGGACTCACCGGAGTACGACTGCCAGTTGGTGTTGGTCACGAAGCTGATCGCCGTGTTCCAGGCGATGTGATCGGGCACCGGTCCCATGCCGAGACTCAGGAAGAGCCTGTCCTGGAGCCGCTGCAGGCCGTACAGGGCCAGGACGGACACCGCGGAGAAGGCCAGCACGGCGCGCGCGTAGCCGCCCCAGGTCTGCTCCGCGTCCGGCCGGACGCCGATCAGGCGATAGACGACGCGCTCGACGGCGCTGTGACGAGTCCCCGAATAGACCCGGTACATGTAGTCGCCAAGCGGCCTGTGCACCAGGGCCAGGGAGACGACGAGGGAGGCGATGAAGACGACCCCGGACACTAGAAACGCTCCGGGAACAGCATCGCCACAATCATGAAGACGACCAGGCCGGTCGCGATGACGAGGCCGGCGGCGTTGACGGCGCTCACAGCCGTTCCACCGCCCGCACCAGGAGCCCGAAGGCCGCGAATATCACGACCGTCAGGGCGACGAAGACGACGTCGGTCATCCCCACTCCTTCACGCCGAGGCTTCGCTCGTCCCCGGGAAACGGGGGGCGGCATGAGCCAAGCGAATACCCCGCTGTACCTCTGGTGGGGTTTCTTGACGTGTTCCCTACGCCGGAGCGATGGGTATTTACGCGCTCCGTACGCCGCCGGGGGCGCGGGGCGGCCGGGTTCGTCCCCGGTCAGGAACCGCCGGTGAGGCGGCGGAGCACGGCCTGCTTGGCCGTACGGAACTCCTCGTCGGTGAGCACACCGGATCGGTGCAACTCGCCGAGCTCGGTCAGCCGGCGGATGAGCACGTCGTGATCGTCGGGCGCCTCGTGGCCGTCGGCGGCGGGCGGGGGGAGCGGGAGGGGCTCCTTCGTCTCGCGCGGCAGGCGGGCGAGCACGGCGGCGGCGACGAGGGCAGTCGTGCCGCCGAAGCGCTGCACGCCCCAGGACAGGCAGCGCGGGTCATTCTCCGGCGGCCCGCCCGGTCCGGCGCCCTTCAGCCGGAAGCGGAGGCTGCCGTAGCCCAGACCGGACTGGGGCTTCCACTCCACGCCGGCCAGGTCGGCCAGCGGGAACTCCTGCGGACCGGCGGACTCCTTGACCGACTTCGCGAACAGGGTCCACTCGATGCGCACGCGCTCGCCGTCGAAGCTCACGACGCCGTCGCCCGCGGAGGCCGACACGGGTACGGCAGGGCCGGGCAGGAGGAAGCCGTCGCAGGGGTCGCTCGGCGTCTGCCAGATCTGAAGGGAGTCGCGGATCTCGTCGGCGAGGTATTCCGCTGCGCCCGTACGGTCCTTGGGGACGGCCAGGCGGTAGGGGTCAGCGGGGGCGCCGAGTCCGCCGGCGACGGCCTCCGTCAGCGGGTCGGCCCCTTTCCTGAGGCGAAGCCGCAGGTGGCCCCCCTTGCGTGCGGGCTCGAAGGCCGCTCCGGCGATCGCCTGGAGCGGTATCACCAGCTCTCCGAGCACCTTCCGCAGCTCATGGACGTCCTTCCCGCTGCCCGGCACGATCCGCAGCCGTTCACCGTCGAACGTCCATGATCCGTCCGATACGACGATCTCCGCCATGCCGCCAGCCTAGAACACGGCGACCGTCTCATATTCCCGACATCGTGGGCGCGTCAGTTTTTGCGGGCGACGGCCCCGAGGATCCCGGGCCTGCTCAGGTCGACCTCCGTCTCCCATGGCGGATCGGGACGCCAGGCCTGCACCGGGACGACGCCGGGCTCCAGGATCTCCAGACCGTCGAAGAACGACGTGATCTGTGGCAGCGTCCGGCCCGCGATGCCGCCGGAGGAGGTCGCCGAGTACACCTTCTGGCCCTCGGCGACCGTGTCTCCGATCTCGGTCTCGCCCTGGTAGATGTGGGAGAGCACCAGATGGCCGCCCGGGACCAGCCGGTCCCTGATCGAGGCGGCGATGGCGGCCGCCGCGTCGTCCTCCGGCACGAAGTGGAGCACCGCGACCAGCAGCACGGCGAACGGCCGGGTCAGGTCGATGTGCGCGCGGACCGCCGGGTCGTCGAAGATCGCGTCCGGATCCCGCAGGTCGCCGCGCATCACCGCGGTGTCCTGGTCGTTCGCGAGCAGCGCCTGGGCATGGATGAGGACGACGGGATCGTTGTCGACGTACATCACCCGGGACCCGGGCGCGTGCCGCTGCGCCACCTGGTGGACGTTCTCCTGAGTCGGCAGCCCGGCGCCGACGTCGATGAACTGCGTGACCCCGGAACGGGCCAGATGCCGTACGGCACGGCCGAGGAAGCCGCGGTTCTCCCTGGCGACCTCGCGTGCGTCGTTGCCCATCTGCCGGCCGATGGCGATCATCTTCTCGGCGGCCTCGCGGTCGGCCGCGAAGTTGTCCTTGCCGCCCAGGTAGTAGTCGTACATCCGGGCGACGCTGGGGATGGTCGGGTCGATACCCGTCGGCACCTGCTTGGGATCGTCCATCTGGCCGCCTCTCAAGAACCGTCTGCGCGGATTCTAGGCGAAAGATCACTAACCTGGGAATAACGGATCCCGATCGAGAGGCGTGATCGAGCCCGTCGGACGGTGGTCCCCCGAGCCGATCGCGATCAGGTGAAGAGGCGGGCGACGGCATGGCCCGCCGCCGCCGCCATCACACCGAGCACCAGGCTGCCGACGGCATTGGCCGCGGCCTTTCCCGTCGATCCCTCCTCGAGCAGGCGAACCGTCTCGAAGCCGAAGGTGCTGAAGGTGGTGAGCGCGCCGCAGAAACCGGTCCCGGCCAGCACGGTCACCTCGTGCGGCAGGCCGAGCGCGGGGCCGGCGCCGAGCAGGAGGCCGAGGACGAACGACCCGGCGAGGTTGACCGTCAGCGTGCCCCAGGGGAACACGCTGTCGTGGTGTCGCTGCACGAACCGGTCGATGAGGTAGCGCGCGGGCGCGCCGACGGCTCCGCCGAGGAAGACGAGCAGGACGGTCATGCGGCGAGGAAACCGATCCCGAGAGAGACCCTTGGCGAGGTCTTCGGTGAGGAATGTGTGCACGCCGATGGTGGGAGGGCGTCTCGCGCCGGTCGGCCAGGCCCGGCGGGAAGATCTGTCTCTGGGAATGCCCTCATGTCCGCCCTCCTCCGAGACGACGAAAGCCGCCGGCGCGTCGCCAGGAGCCATCAGCCGTCGGTGGCGGTTCGGGCGGCCGGGCGAGACACCGTTGGGAAACGCCGCCCGGGCGGGATCCATCGCCGTGCCGATCAGTTTACGTGTGCGGATGCGCGAATCGTCAATCCGTACAGGGGCACGATGCCTGGTCGAGGGGGAAACGCATGCGTTTGTCCCGGGCGTCTCCCGAGCAGCGGGGCAGGCCGCGGTGGGGCCCCTTGAGCGCGGGCGTTCCGCCGACGTTCCCGGAGGCTTCGGGGAAGGGGGCCGGAGGTGAAATCGCACGAGACCGCGGCCAGGTTGACGATCTTGGTGGGGGAGAACGACCAGTACCGGCACCGGCCGCTGTACGCCGAGATCGTGCATCGGGCCCACCACATGGGATTGGCCGGGGCGAGCGTGTTCCGCGGCATGGAAGGCTACGGCGCCTCCTCGCTCATCCACACGAGCCGTCTGCTGTCACTCGGCGAGGACCTGCCGGTCGCCGTCGTCATCGTCGACACCCGAGAGAAGATCACCGCATTCCTCGCGGAACTCGACGAGATGGTCATCGACGGCCTGGTCCTCGTCGACGAGGTCGAGGTGCACCGCCACCGGACCCGTCCACGATGACTCCGTCCATCTCTTCCGGCCGGCATACCGGCGGGCGAGGTGCGCGTGGTGACCGCGGAGCGATTCGCCCACCGGGTCGTCGAGTGCGGCGGCGTCGCGGTTCACCATTGTCGCTGCACCTCTCGTGTCATACGAGCGCCGGGCAGATCCTTTCGCGTCGCCCGTACGTCGTACATCGACAGCGTTCGAGCCCTCAGCCGGCCGCCCACCGGGATGTGGGCGGAAGGCAGGGGCATGACCGCACTCACTGCGCTTCGGCTTCGCCCGGCGCCCGGCCGACGGGCCCGTCCGTAAGGCGCGGTTCGGCCGGCCCGTCCGTCCGTACGGGGGCCCGCCCCACGGCACGGCGACCGGCGCTCAGGCTCGTGATCGTCACGGTGGTCAGGACCGCGACGATGACCCCCAGCGAGGCGAGCGTGGGAATCTGTGGGACCCAGGTCCAGATGCCGTGCGCCCAGTGCAGGATCAGCTTGAGCCCGATGAAGGCCAGGATGATGCTCAGCCCGTGGTTGAGATGCCGCAACTTCGTCAGGGCGCTCTGCAGCACGAAGTAGAGCGCCCGCAGGCCCAGCAGGGCGAAGGCGTTGGTGGCGAAGACGAGGAACGGGTCGCTGGTCACGCCGTACACGGCGGGCACCGAGTCGACGGCGAAGACGATGTCGGTGGTGAAGACGGCGGCGGCGGCCAGCGCCAGCGGGGTGAGCGCGAGCCGGCCCTTCTCCCGGACGATCAGCCGGGAGCCGCGATAGTCGCCGGTGACCGCCACGAAGCGCCGTAGCAATCGGACGCTGCGCATGCCGGAGACATCGATCTCCTGCTTGTGCCCGCCCAGTGCGTCTCTGAGGATCTTGCCGGCGGTGATCATCAGTATCACGCCGAACAGCAGGAACGCCCACGTGCCGCTCCGCAGCGCGGCGGCCCCGAGCGCGATGAAGATCGCGCGCAGCACGAGTGCCCCGATGATTCCGTACAGCAGGACCTGCCGGGCCAGCGCCGCGGGGACCGCGAAGGCCGACAGCAGCAGCATGAACACGAACAAGTTGTCCACCGACAGCGCCTTCTCCACCGCGTACCCGGTGAAGAACTCCAGCGCGGTAGTGGGTCCGAAGACACCCCACAGGTAGGCGCCGAAACCCACAGGGAGCAGGAGATAGAAGACCGACCAGCCCACTGCCTCGCGCATCCGCACCTCGTGGGAACCGCGGGACAGCACGAGGTCCGCCGCCAGCAGGAGCAGCACCACGGCAACGGTGATGGTCCACAGATTCAGTGAAGCAACCGATTCGATCTCGGCTGCGGGCAGCTTCGCCCCGGGCATGGCCTCTCCTCGAACGCGCTCGATCGTTCGAGGTCTCCTTCACCCGGATGACGCGGGCGGCCGTCCGGGGACATCATGAGATGTCCGTACTGACCGGAGGTCGGCTCTTGGGAAGTACTCCCCTCGTCCGGCCCAGAGTAGGGCACTTCCCCCACATCGATCCACTACTTGTGCGGGTCTCGTCCCGACTCGTGGATGCCACCGAACTGGAGGAGTGCCCGGACCGGTTGCGACGCTTACACGGCCTGTCCGTTCACCTCGATCGTGACGCCTGGCTTCTCGGCCCAGAAGGCGAGCAGTCCGGCGATCTCCTCGACCCTCGGGTACGGCTTCGCATAGGACCAGACCACGTCCTCGGCCATACCATCACCGGTCTGAACCGACCAGTAGGTGGCGTCGCCCTTGAACGGGCAGTGCGACGTCGTCGTCGATGGTCTGAGCATGTCCGTCTCCACGTCCGCCGGCGGCAGGTAGTAGCGCGGTGGACAGCCCGTCTCGGTGAGCACGATCGGCCGGGAGGAGGACGCGACGACCACGTCCTTGACCCGCACCACGACCTGATCCGATACGGGCGTGACCTCGATTTCATGTCCTCGTGTGTTCATAGACCGATCCCATCAAACGTTTTCTATGGCCGCCGGCGGGGGTGCTCGGTGTGCGCGCCACGGACGCCCAGGACTGTCGGACCCCGGTGTCATGATGTATTCGTGGTGATCGTTTTCGACGCCGAGCTGTGGATATGGGATGCCCGGCGCGCCGACACGTGGACCTTCGTCAGCCTGCCTGCCGAGGCATCCGAGGAGATCCGTGACCTGGCGGGCGGACTGCGTCGCGGCTTCGGTTCGCTGCGGGTGCGGGTCACGGTCGGCGGGAGCACATGGAAGACCTCGATCTTCCCGGACAGCGCCCGTGGCAGATACGCATTGCCCATCAAACGTGCTGTCCGTACGGCCGAAGCCCTCGACGTGGGTGACATCGCGACCGTGACCATCGAACTCATCGACTTTTGACCACATGGGCGACAAGCCGGCCTCAGCGCACACTCCGCTGGCGGACCTGCTCAATCAAGGCGGAGCCGGAGAAGTCGCATCCGTCGAACTCAAAACCCACCCGAACTCGTTGGCGTCGGTGAGCGCGACGGCCACATGACGGTCAAAACGATCGAAAGGCCGGTCCCTGATCTTGGGAACCGGCCTGTGAGCTGGGGTTTCGTGGTGGGGCTACCTGGACTCGAACCAGGGACCTCTTCCTTATCAGGGACCGGGAAGCGTGTATTCGCGCCCGTGGTCAGAGCGCAATTAATGGGTAAACTCCCAGGTGAGAGGCATGATCGAATGCCCGATGGTGACCATGTGTCACCTAAGGTGACGCTCAGTCTCACGGTCAAATGACGGTCAAACGATCAAGGAGGTGATCGCCGGTTGGGCTACTCCCGCAAGCGGGTCGGTCGCAACGGCAAGCCGAGGTACACCGCCTACTACTTCGACATCAAGGGGATGGAGAAGTCCGCGGGTACTTTCTCGAACAAGAAGGACGCCGACGCGGCCTGGAGGAAGGCCGAGGCCAGGGTGTCCGAGGGCCGAGCGGGTGATCCGAAGCGGGGGCGCCAGCCGTTCGAGCGTTACGTGCTCGACGTATGGCTGCCGAACCACGAGATGGAGGCGACTACCCGTCAGAAGTACACCTACGCCATCCACAGGCACCTGATCCCGGAGTTCGGCAACCTCAGGATGATCGACATCCTTCCTGAGCACGTACGCCAGTGGGTGGCCATCATGAAGAAGAACGGCATCTCGCCGGTGACCATCAAGAGCAACATGGTCATTCTCAGCGCCATCTTTACAACCGCACTTCACGACCAGGTGACCTACCTGCACCCCTGCAAGGGGGTGAAGACGCCGCCCGTCGTCCCGAAGCCGCTGACCATCATCACGCCGGAGCAGTTCAACACCCTGTACATGGCGCTCCCCGACAGCGACAGCCAGTTGCTGGTGGAGACCGCGATCGAGACCGGCTTGCGCTGGGGCGAGTTGACCGAGCTCCGTGTCAGAGACCTTGACGTCCCCTCTCGGATCCTGACCATCAGCCGTGCAGTCGTCGAGGTCAACCCGAAGTTCCACCCGCAGGGCGAACGGTTTCTCGTCAAGCCGTACCCGAAGGACAAGGAGTTCCGCCGCTTCAAGCTGACGGCTCAGATCGTCATGAAGCTCCAAGCTCACGCCAAGGCCGAGAAGCTTGGCCGCAACGACCTGTTCTTCAGGTGGCATCACGACCCGACGCCGAGGAAACGCGTACGCGTGGTCCCCGACCCTGACAAGCTTGGATACACCGAGCCGAACTCGGCCGGCCGGTCCTACAAGCATGGGACCTGCACCGCCTACACCAACGGCAGGTGCCGCTGTGAGCACTGCCGTGCCGCATACGCCATCTATCGGGCCGAGCGACGGGCCCTCGGCAAGGACAACCCGCGGCAACCTCGGAACCGCGACACCGACGGTCACATCCCCGCCGACTGGTTCCGACGCCAGGTCTGGCAGAAGGCCCTCGCCGAAGCGGAGCTGGAGAGCAGGGTACGGATCCACGATCTCCGCCACGCTCATGCCTCATGGCTGCTATCCGGCGGGGCAGACCTCCAGGTCGTGAAGGAACGCCTCGGCCACGCGTCTATCAAGACCACTGAGAAGTACCTGCACACCCTTGACGACGCCGATGAGACAGCACTCGACGCCTTCACCAAGATTCGCAACCGCAGCGGACGCCAATCGTCCTGAGGTGACATGGCTCGCCCCGGGACCCGCGTACCGGGGCAGCAATGTTCCTCTCATTAGAACCCGACCTGACCAGGCGCGTTGCGCACGATGTGCAGCGTGGTGCGTTAGATCCGCTGACTCCACTCCACCAGGGCACCGGCGAAGTCGGCGTCGGCGAACACGAACCGGATCGGGGTGACCAGGCACGCACTGAGCAGGGTGGTCTTGACTCCGTCGCGGTCTTGGGCCGAGGCCGCCATCACGCACACGACCGGCAGGAGGCCGAGGGTGTCGGTGACGATGAACCGCTTGCGTCCGTTGATCTTCTTGCCTGCGTCATACCCCCGCGACTCGCGGCCGACGGTGTCGGCGCCCTTGACGCTCTGGGAGTCGATGATGCCAGCCGAGGATTCCCCGGCCCGTCCCTGCGCTGTGCGCACGCGCCGCTGCTGTACCAGGGCCGCGCGCAGCGCTTTCCCCTGCTGCGGCACCTATGTATGGGCCCGACAGGGCTACCGCGGAAGCAGATTCATCGGCTGGGGCGCACGAGGTGCTGGAGATCGCACGCCGCGACGGGGGCAACCGGCGAACCTGGGCCAGGACAGGTGCACAAGTCGTTTCGATACTCACAGTCTCCGCATCAAAGCACTGGCCAAAGCCAAGTACTCCAATGCCTCTTGCTCCGAATCCGGAAGATCAACGCCATGGGCGCGAGGGTTACGCAGGCCACCCATAGCGCCAGCGAACAAGAACCGAAAGCCTTCTTGCTCGTCTTGAGCATTCCGACCTGTGTGGCGAGCCACGCTTATCAGCGGAGATGCGGGATTGAAAGCCTTGTGCATCAATGAGACGCCTGATTCATTGAGCTGAGTCTTCTGCTGCACCTCGTGCTCGACAGCTTGGAATGCGGCGAGGACCGCGCGGCTGTAGTGACCGTCGGCGAACAGGGCTCCTGCTGCGTCTGAGATCTTGGGATGCAAGCCGGGAAGTTCCACACGACGCCGGGACACCTGGGCCTGTGTCCTCACAGGCTCGATGCTGGCCGTCACGTGGTGCGCGTGGGTGGATATGCCAGGGGAATTGTGGTATGTGACATTGGTGATCTTGTAACGCTTGACTTTGCCCGTAGGCAAAGGTTTTTCGATCAGATCGCCTTCTTCTACATCGGCGTCTATTCCGAACAACGCTTTGTGTTCCTGGACAGCGCCATAGATTTCGATCCGCTCCTCACCATTGGCTCCTTGGCGAATAAGCGTGAGCTTCTCACTCACTCGTGCCAGGATGCCGCCAGGGCGTTGAGGTAGGGGCATGAAGATCTTCTCCGTGATTCTCACGATATACTGTAGATGCCGTCGTCGTATTGGCATGGGCAGCAGTTCCCATTGACGGTCCACACCGAGGAACGCGACATCATTTCCGTGAAATAATTCCTCGCTCAAGCGCATCGTTACGGACAGCTTTTATTGGAGTTGGACCGTTAGGGGTTTCCACTTTCCAAAAGTCCCAGCCTGGGCATGCGCCAGCGTCTAGCACAAAACGTCCGGCAGCCGAAAGGGACGCGAAAACCTCACCCGAGGGAACTCTGATACGACCGTCATGATCGATAGTTGCCGAATAGCTATCCTCTCCGCGATTTGCTGTCAACACGGCGCCTGGCTTAATTAAACCAGCCGTAATGAGATCGACTACTTGGACTCGATAGTAGGCACGCTTACGCCGTTGTACGGATTCATCGTTGGACGGCGCTTCAGACAGATTAAAGCCAAGTTTGACAGGATCCCAGATCCTTTCACAGAGCTTACGATACAGATGCTGTCGCGACTGTATAGCATCCACACCG
Organism: Sphaerimonospora mesophila; assembly: GCF_001417795.1. NCBI lineage: Bacteria > Bacillati > Actinomycetota > Actinomycetes > Streptosporangiales > Streptosporangiaceae > Sphaerimonospora > Sphaerimonospora mesophila. The sequence continues at coordinate 75,584 of NZ_BCBX01000050.1, forward strand.
AATCGCACAGGAAAGGCCTTAAAGTCGGCGGTCAGGCCGACAGCCTTGATGAAGGAGAGGAATTTAGGATTCCGAGTGTAACTTTCGATACACAGAGAAGCCGTAAGGCAATCCTGTCGGAAATAATATACTAATTTCTGCTCATAAGTATCGTCTCCGAAGCTCGCGTTATCGGATTTTTGCAGAAGCAGTAGCGCGCCCAAGCGGTTACGTGACGATTCGAACTTCTTATATGTCTTCACCTCGGCCTGGTATCGCTCGAAGTGGTTAGCCCAGATGTGTTCGATTTCGTAAGGACGTTTCTCGTCCAGGTATTCGACTATTCGATTGGGCCTCCCGCATCCTTCCTCTACGTACGCTGTCATGCGAGCCAGGAGATATCGAACCTGCCGACGGTTATCAGGGCGAAGGCCGTAGCTATCTACGGCAGAGAAATTCGCCAGAGACGAAATCTCCTTACCGAGAGTTTCAGAGAGATCTGTTGGACCGTCACATTCGCGGAGCGCTGGAACAAGTCGATCCGCCTCCGATTGGAAGATCGAGGGAGCGACGGGCTCATTGTTCACTGCCTTGCGCACATATAGGAGGTCGAGATAGCTAGCGATTAGGCGGCTTTTCTCTATAAATACTGATTCGTCGTCACTGCTACGGATCGCCGCCATGATAAGACGGATCTGGGCATCCAGCCCATTGGCTGCGTTGTAGAAGACTGGCTCTAGGCCCGCTTCTAGGCTGCGTGTTGCCTCAATCAGCCTTCGATATCGATTCGCCATTTCCGTCAACCACTCGATGAAATTGCGGAAATCGGCTGAGCTTCTCAACTCGAGGCGGTCACGGCTCTCTCGTACCCATTCGTGAAAAGCAAAGTCAATCTTCTTGGTGTCATCGGCACCTTCAACCAGATCCGCCTTTTGCGCGAGAAGTAATGTCTTAATGAACTCGCTCGGAGTATTTCTACCCATGGCGGTTAATCTGGCCAGCATCTTTCGCCAGAGGGCGTTCAGCTCATCGTACATACTCCGGGATTCGCTCAACAGGAAGCTCTTGAGTAGATCGATGGAATCGAGTCGCTTTCCTCGATCATTCATCGACTCGAAGATCTCCCAGGCATTTTCCCGATTCAACGCCTTGATTTCCACCAAGCAGACTCGGTCGAGTAACCAGTCATGGAAGTACGGTAAGGCGTCACCACGGAGCAGGTCGGGAAAGTCCTCCACGAGGTCCTGGCTTCGGGCCCAAAGGTTGGACAAGGAGATGGTGGTATCGCTGGGTAGGGTCAGGCCTACACCTTGCCTCAAGGCCCCCAGGAGCTCGGCTCGCTCAGGGACATCCACCGTGAAGGTCACCTTGCCGTGGCGAAGCGTGCAAATCATTTGGTCTAGCTGCGTCGCCTCATCTTCAAGGTCCTGATCCAATAGAAGGCGTCGGAGGTGGATAAGCAAAAGATGCAGAGTGGTGATCCGTTGCTGCCCATCCACAAGAAACGTGGTGCTGCCTTCCTTATAGCAGACGAATGATCCTAAAAAGTATGGGGCATAGCTGTCAACTTGCTCGCGGTCGTGAGTATCCTGCCAGCTTGCCATGAAACGGTTGCACAAGTCTTCGAGGAGAGCAGAGACATCTTCGCGATCCCAGGTGTACTCACGCTGATAGAAGTCCAGGCCAAATCGCCGACCAGTAAACAGCTGCCGGATTGTGACTCCACGTCCGTCTATAGGACTATCCACCATGTCTTACGCTCTTCCATCGAGAAGATTTGAGGTAACCGTACGACTGAAAGTGCAAGAGCCGCAATTGTGGTCTGATTTTCGTCGAGTTGGCCCCGAATCCCACTTGAGGCCTCATGACCCGTTTTCTCTTAATGCGTCAGTAATAGCCTCGATCTGATGGAGGGCATCCCTCAGATCCTGCTGAATCGAGTGGGCAATCTCTTCGGCCGTGGGCTGCATTGCGTGGTCTTCAATGCCGTCTCTCGGCCACGTAATATCTAGGTTGACTTTGTCTCGCGCTATCAGTTCCTCATAGGTGAACGAAGTGAAGCGTTCGGTCCGCGCCCGTGCATCTCGCGGCTTTCCCGGCATATAGCAGTCGACGAAGTCCTGCAAGTGCTCGCGGCGTAGTGGTCGCTGCTTGAGCGTGAAGTTCTCACCGGTTCGGAAGTCGTATACCCACAGCTTGGATGTCCACGGATTTTCCGAGGGGCGCTTGCGGTCGAAGAAGAGGACGTTAGCCTTAACCCCGCCCGCATAAAAGATGCCGGTTGGCAGACGGAGCAACGTGTGGACGTCGTATTCCTTCAGCAATCTGCGCCGGATCGTTTCGCCGGCTCCCCCCTCAAAGAGCACGTTGTCGGGGAGGACGACGGCAGCGCGACCGTCGATCTTCATTAGCTTGGCGATGTGCTGCAAGAAGTTGAGCTGCTTGTTCTTCGTGGTGACCCAGAAGTCGCGCCCGGAGTAGACAGCCTCGTCCTTGACCACCCTCCCGTCTTCGCCCAGGACTGTGATCGCCGATTTTTGGCCGAACGGCGGATTTGCCAGTACGAGTGATGCCCGGACCTTCGGCTCGCTGAGTAGAGCATCACCCACCTCGATGATCTCCTGGTTGCCGCTCGGAACCACACCGTGGGTGAGCATGTTCATGGCCGCGAGGCGCGCCGTGCCCCGCACCAGCTCTACTCCGTGGAACGCCTGACCATGGATGATCCGGTTGCGCTGGTCGGGGTTGAGCGACTCCATCGGGTACTCACGGCGCAGGTACTCGTTCGCCAGCAGTAGGAAGCCGCCAGTCCCACAGGCCGGATCGACGATGATGTCCTCCGGTGTGGGCTGCACACAGTCGATCATTGCGCGGATCAGGGGACGCGGTGTGAAGTACTGCCCCGCGCCCGACTTAACGTCACTCGCACTGCGGGATAGAAGCTCCTCGTAGGCATCGCCCTTGACGTCAACGCCTTCCTTGGACCACTGGATCTTGCCGATCAGATCCTTGATGAGTCGCTCCAGCAGCGCGGTCGCCTGGATCTTGTTCTGGGCACCGAGGAAGATGAGCTTGAACATGCCGGGGCGCTTGCCGAGGTCCTCCAGCACGTGCTCGTAGTACTTCTTGAGCTCTTCACCCTTCTTGCTTGCGAGGGTATCCCAATCGATTCCAATAGGTAGGACCCGATTCGGCTTGCCTTTGCGGGCGAGCTTCTTCTCCTGCTCGTCCATCATCTTCAGGAACAGGAGGTAGGTTAGCTGCTCGACGTAGTCGATCGCGGGGACGCCTGCATCCCGGAGCACGTCGCAGTAGCTCCACAGCTTGTCCACCAGGGAGCGTGTGAGCGCCGCTGTCTCACGCGACTCGGCGTCCGACATCTCGGCCGATCCTTCGGTGAGCATGGTCACGCGGTCAACCCCTCCTGCTGGAACAAAGCTTCCTGCTTACCTGTATGACCGGCGCCCACCGTAGTGGATGGCACCGACGAGGACTCGGTACCTGTAAAGCCGCCTCCTCCGGCACCCATCTGTGCCAGATCACCCGATCCCGCACGGCTTGCGCGAGCCGTATGGCGTGGCCGTTTGGCTCGGAGAGCTTCACGTTGAGCCTGGATTCGCTTCAACAGCTCCGCCGCGGGTTCTTCGATCGGGTTTTGATGCACCAACCGGCCACTGAACGCGTCGGCGAGCAGTCTGGTCCGCAGTGCTCCAGCGTGTTCCTCTACACGCCTGATTTGCGAGGCAAGGAGATCAACATCAGCGAGCTTCCTTGCGACTTGCTTCGCAATCTCGCGCTGCTTTTCGAGTGGTGGTACAGGGAACTCCACGGACTTGAATCGACTGGCTGATAGGTGGGCGATATTGGTCGTGATCCGGGTCTCCTGCATGAAACGACCCGCGTGCAAGTGACGCCGAAAGACGAGCAGCGCCCATTCCGGATCGACTTCGGGCCCCGCACGGAACCGTAAAAGACTGTTGGTAAAGGCGACCTCCTTAGGCTCACCTCGGTACATTGCGGGACGGCCCAGATATTCGGGGCTCTGCCCCTCATTAAGGAGGATGTCTCCTTCGGAAAGCCGGAAACGATCGAAGATGTCTGGTGGGAAGTCCATCTCCATCAGGTTCGACGTGTCGATGCGGTCTTCGAAGACGTTGGCGACCCGCAGGTAGGGGCGCATGTTGGGGCCCGAGTGCCAGTCAGGATGACGTTGGCGTCCTAGATCAACTTTACCAACCTCGTCGACCTTGGCCATCTTCCAACTCGATGGGCCTGGAATCGGTACCGCCTCGATCAGGATGCGCTTCTTGAGCTGCTTCACCTTCCGCGTGCTGGATTCGACAGCCCTGTCAACAAGCTCAAGATGAGAGAGATGTCTTTCAAGATTTGTAATAATCCGCCGTTGCTCTGGTAGCGGAGGTATGGGCACAAGCCACTTAGCCAGTTTTGCGGCGCCAAGATGGTGAATGCCTACCCCACGTGCTCCCTCTCCGAAAGCGCCGCGGAGTGCTTCGTAGCGGAAAAAGTGTAGAAGATATTTTGAGTCAACACCAGAGGTGCGTACGCGAAGGAGAGTGTTCTGAAAGCAGCAATTTTCAATCTCTCCATTCCATAACGCCGGTTTACCTACTTCACCAGCGCTACCTGACGCCTCCGATAAGATGAGATCGCCAGGCTGGAGTCTGTAGATTTCCAACTCCTCCTCTGTGAAGTTCATCTCCTTCACGTCGTCGAGTTTGAGGCCACGCCAGTCCACATTTGCCGCGCGCATGTAGGGGCGCATGTTGGCGCCCGTGTGATGCTTCGGAGAACGCTGCCGTCCCAGCCGTACCTCCGCGATCTCCTCGAGGCGGGCGGTTTCCCAACCCAGGGGTAGGTCGGTCATGCAGTGAGTTCCCTTGTTAGCTCGTCGAGGATGGTGGTAGCGCGGTCGCCGAAGGCATCGTAGAAGCCATCCTCGCCTCCGCGCAGGTCGAATGGTGCGTATTCAAGGACGTCATCGGCGATCTCGGCGCTGTTCACGACGATCTTGCACAGCCGGTCCAGGAACCACCGCTGGATTGGGGAGAAGGGGCCTTCTGCTGCCTCGTGCCTGGCGAGCCAGGCGGCGTACCGCTCCTCGACGATACTCCGGAACGGGCGCAACTCTGAGTCGAGTTGCAATTCGTACCGGAGGATGGAGACAAGATCGGTGGGCTTGGCCTCGTGCCCCGGCACCGTAACACGCACGCCGGATTCCTCGTAGCACTGCCACAGGTGGACGACGTTTCCAACGAGCGGGATCCGCTCAACTCGACGTGCCAGCTCGCTCACTTCGGCCCAGGAGATCCGCGCCGTGCCGCTCCCCTGTAGCGCCTGCATCAGCGTGATGGAGTCGCGGTGCTGGTTAAGGTGGGTACGGAATGACTCCACCGCCAGGTGCGCGATCTGCTCGCGAGGTACCTCTTCCGCGTGCGTGGTCTCGTCGCGGCTGAGGTCGTCGATCAGCTGGTCGTGCTTTTGGCGGATGTCAATGATCCGGTCGCGCAGCTCCGGATTGTCTGCCAGTGGCCGGGCGGCCTCCCGAAGTCGCTCGGCTACCGCGTCCTCCCCACCCTGATCTGCGGTCTGGGTCAGCCCCTGGCTGTCCACAGCGGCGGCGAGACGCCGTACGAGGTCCCGTAGGCTCGTGCCTTGGCCGACGTGAGCGAGTTCATCTCGCTCAGCATCGGTGATCTGACGGTCGAGGGCGTCCAGTCGAGAAGCCAGCGTTGCGGTCTGGTCCTCGTCCAAGGAGAGCTTTGCCGCCCGTGAGAGCAACTGCCGGAGGCTGAGCCGGTTCTGTGGGTCGCGGTTGAGCGGGGTGGCCTGGCACAGGGGGTGGTCTGTGACGCCGACGGCATCCACGATGACGAAGCGGTCCTTGGTCCGGACACCCTTATCAGGGGTGACGGCCTGGAAGTCATCGGCATCGATGGTGCGGCAGCCGCGGCCCTTCATCTGCTCGAAGTAGACGGCGCTCTTCACGCTGCGCATGAAGAACACGCACTCCAGGGGCTTGACGTCGGTCCCGGTGGCGATCATGTCGACGGTCACCGCGATCCGCAGCTCCGGACTGGTCCGCAAGCGCTGCAGCAGGTCCTTGGGATTGTCGCCGGCCAGCTTCGACTTGTAGGTGATCTTCGCGCAGAAGTCGTTGCCCTTGCCGAACACGTCACGCACGATCTGCACGATGTCGTCGGCATGGGAGTCGTCCTGGGCGAAGATGAGCGTCTTGGGGACCGACTCGGTGTAGTTCGGGAACATCTGGGCCAGGACCCGGTCCCGGTAGGTCTCGATCACCGTACGGATCTGGTCCTTGGCGACCACGGAACGGCCGATTTCCTGGGCCGTGTAGGTGTAGTCCTCCTCCAGTTCCTCGTACCACTGCATGCGGGTGCGGCGGTCGCGCTTGGGAACGACGGTCCGGCTGCCGTCCTCGTCGAGCGCGGGGATCGTCGAGCCGCTCTCTCCAATCTTCGTTTTGATCCGGAACACCGCGAAGTCGACATTGACGCGGTCGGCAACCGACTGCTCGTAGGTGTACTCGCTGACCGGTTCACCGAAGAAGGCGAGAGACTGCGCGGTGGGGGTAGCGGTCAGGCCGACAATGGGAGCGTCGAAGTACTGGAGAACCGCTCGCCACCGGCCGAAGATCGATCGGTGGCACTCGTCGACGACGATCAGATCGAAGGTCTCGGGCGGCAGGTCCTTGTTGTAGACGGCGTCCATCGGGCGCGGTGGCTCGAAGTCGTCTACATCCTGATCGTCGGCATCCCCGGTCGGCAGCGGCTGGCCGGTCAGCGCGCGGTAGAGCCGCTGAATCGTGGTCACCACCACGCTGGCCGATGACAGCACAGTGCCGCCCGATAGCCGTTGGACGTTGTAGTCCTCACCGAGAGTCTGTCCGCTGGCGGTGACATAGCGGGCGAACTCGGCAGCCGCTTGGTCGCCCAGGTTGTTCCGGTCCACCAGGAACAGGACCCTCTTGGCTTCGCCGTACTTGAAGAGCCGGTAGGCGAGCGTGACCGCGGTGAAGGTCTTCCCCGCACCGGTTGCCATCTGGACCTGGGCCCGCTGGCGGTTCTGCTTGAGGTGACGTTCAATCCCCTTGATTGCCTCGGCCTGAGCAGGACGCAGGCCATCGGTGTCAAGGTCGGGCATGGCGCGGAGCCGGGCCCGGAAAGTGGGGGCCTCGGGCTTCTCCTCGGCCTCGGTCATCCACCGCGCAATGGTCTCCGGGCGGTGAAAGGAGAACATCTCCCGCGACCGTGGCTCTGGATCGAGGGTGCATGTGAAGCGCGTCTCGATGCCGGTGCTCTCGTAGCGGAACGGCAACGGCTCATCGCGCCGCCAGACCGCCATGCGGTAATCGCCGGGGATAGCGGCAGCGTAGTCGTCGGACTGCCACTCGACACCGGTCAGCGGCGTTCCTTCACGCTTGGCTTCGATGACACCGACGATCTTGCGATCGACATACAGAACGTAGTCGGCACGCTTACGCCCGATGGGGAACTCCCGGACAGCCACACCACGTCCAGCACCAAGGTCGAGAGCCGCTTGGTCCTGTACGACCCAGCCCGCCTCAGTGAGCATCTGGTCGATGTTGCGCCGGGTCTGAGCCTCGGTGAGCGGCGCCCCCTGGCGAGCCCGTTGCGCGATAGCCTCTCGCGTCGTCGGGCGAACCCTCACCGGCGTGGCGGTCTTACGCTCGAACTCCACCCTGAGGCTGTCGAGCTGTACTTCCAGAGCTTGGACCTGGGCCGTGACTGCATCCCGTTCGGCCCGGGCGCGGGCGAGTTCCTCCTCGGCCGCTCGCTTGGCTACCGCCTCCGCCTGCTCCCGGGTTCGGGTGCCGTCCAGCACAAGCTTGGCCTCGACCAGTTCGGTCTTGAGGCGTTCCAGCTCTGCCCCGAGGTCAGCGTTGGTGATGGGGGCTGGAGGCGTGGGGGGCACGAAGGCGACAAGCTCTCGCTGCCCGGTGATTGCTCGATGCAGCAGCAGACCGAGTTGGAAGCAGCGTTCGAGACACCGCAGGGCTGTAGGTACGTGAGCGGCGTGAGCATGCACGGCCGCGTTGCCCGACCGTCGGATCTCGTGGAAGGCGTTCGCCACGTTGGGCGTGATGACATCAGCGCGGCTCAGGGCATTGATGCGATTCACCAGATCGTGGCCGGCCACCGGGATCCCCGTAGCCCGGACCATGACGGCTGTGAGCACTTCGATGAACTGGCGGCACTTGACGAGAGCACCGTTGGGGTCGGCGAAAACGATTGCTTCTGCGCCCGCTCCGTAGACCACCAGGAGCGGTTCATGCTGAAGCAGGAAGCCGAAGTTCGCTGAATGGTCTGCAAGACCGCGGAAGCGTGGATCGTCTCCCACCCTCGGCCCTTCCGTCCCTCACCTCGACCGCCACTGATCAGTCTGCACGATGGCTTAGGTGACTTTCATGACATACAGGTCATCTGAGACCATCCGCATCGGGCACAATCTGATCACAAATTCTCCACGAGGCCCAACCCCGGTTGGGCATACTGCTTACGCACTGACAGCCACTCTCCGCAAGGACGATGCGTGCCGGACTACCCCTCCAAGACCCAGGCGTTTCTCGACTTCGAGCGGAATCTGGAATACGCGAAGCAGCTCGTGCGGGCCGGCCAGCATCTCGATGCGATCGGCGTCACATCCTTCGATGTGGGCGATCTGTACCGCGCCGCATGGGTCCAAGCTGTCGCTGCACTGGACCACTGGGTCCATCAGGAGATCTACCACCGGGCCATCCTGCTGGCGCAGCAGCCCGGCATCCCCAAACCGCGGAAGTTCCGCGAGTTCACCGTGCCCATGGATCTCTTCGAGGATGTCCATCACGGCACCGTCCCCCTCGACCAGGCTTTACGCCGGCACCTGCGGCAGGTAATCGGCCGACGGACCTTTCAGGGCCCTGAAGACATCAAGGACGGGTTCGCCATCGTCAGCGACGTCGCCCTCTGGGACAACGCTGCCAAGGAGCTCAACGAGGAACGCCCTGAGGGGGCGAAACGCCTAACCGCCAAGGACGTCAAGCGGATGCTTGGCGCCATCGTTTGGCGACGGAACAAGATCACGCACGAGTCTGATCGAGATCCAGACGACGGTGACCGAAAGCGGCCGATCAGCTCCTCTTCAGCGATGGAAGCTGTCGAAACTCTGGAGATGACCGCCGCTGCCATCCTCGTGGCCGTCGATCGCGATCCTCGGCCCTGAGTCGGGACAAGGATACCGATCACGCCTCCAGGCCCTGGTCGTAACGCAGGAAAGGGGCGTGGCCGGTCAGGTAGCGGATGCATGCGTCGATGCCGCCGCGCTGCTGGGCGGTCAGGCCGGCCGGTGGCCTGGGCATCGAGGGTGGCAACGACGTGATCGAGGTGACCGGCTAGCAGCGCGAGCGTTTGGACGGCGGCCCAGTCCTCGGCGGCCGGATCATCGGTGGCATGCAGGCACCACGCCGCTTTCCACAAGTATTCCAGCAAGTGGATCACATCGATGACGATGTAAATCGGTATGTCGCGGCGTTCGGCTTCGCCGCGGATGAGGTCAAGCTGGTGGCGGGCACCGTCGACCAGCACCACCCAGGTCCGTGCGTGTAGGGGGTCACGGGCTTCGGCATGGTCGAACATCTTCGCGATCACCTGGCCGGGGCCGGCGGCCACCGATCCGTACAGCCACCTGCCACAGGCCTTGGGCCCGGGCCGCAGCGGCCGGGTGCCGTGCCGTCCGCAAGATCATGGCTAGCAGCCGGTGATGTCCGGTCTCTACCCGGCGCCGCACCACCTGGTCGGCGCCGGTCACGGCGGCGCCTGTTCCCCGCTCGCGCACAATGCGCTGCCGCTCGCGCTGGGCGCGCAGGTCCAGATGGGCCTGCAGCAACTGGCGGAGCAGCTCAGGCCCGGCCTCGGCGAGCACCTCCTCCAGTCGATCATGGGTGAACGTCTCGGCCGCGGCGTCGGCAAGCTGTCCGATCCGATAGTTGAAGGTGCTCTTCGCCGACGCAAAGACGTCAGGCGGCGCGGTGGTGTCGTACGGTTCTGCCACGGACTCTTCCGTCGGCTGATCCGGACAGGTTGGCACCCCCGAACCTGACGGCGGAAGAGCCCCGCGGCAATCCACCCCGGGGGGTGAGGAGACACTCACCGTCACCGGCCACCGGCATCAGCCGCCGAGCCGCCTATCAGGTGATCTGGGCGTGAACCTGCCCGGTCCCCGAGAACAACCCGGGGCCTGCTCGCGCAGCCAGCCCCGCTCGGTCATCCGTTTCAGCCTCGACCGCATGCCCTCGACCTTGGCCGCGCCCGCCGGCAGCCCCACCGCCGCGACGATCTGCCCGGCCCGCAGCGGACCACCGGCATCGGCCAGCACTTCCAGAATGTCCTGGTAGGCCTGGGGCAGCACCGACGCGTCCATGCTCGCCCGACACCGGGGCACGGTGATCACCCCGATCGGTGAGGCACCCGAACCCGAGCCCGGGGCCGGGGGTGATCCAGTCTGCGCACCGGTCGTCCCGTCGGCATCGCTGTCGGCAGCCGCCTGCTCGGTCGGCGAGGCCGTCTCGCTCAGGACCTAGTCGACCGTCTCCCGGGTGATCGCCAGCCGGGACAACGCCTGTTCCTCGGTAGCCAACCGCTCACGCAGTTGCTCGATCTGCTCCCGGATCGCCTCAACGCGATCCCGGGTCGCCGCCTCCCGCCGAACCAGCTCGTCCAGCAACGAGCCCATCGCGATCGCCCCCACTCCGCACGGTAAAGGTCGATCCCGCCGACGGCGAGAGGAGCCTTAATATCCCAGGTCAACCAGTCCCTGAGAAAGAGCTACGCCTGCAGGCCATGCCCGAGCCGTAGCCCAGTTCCTGTGGGCAGGTGCTCCCAGTCCATACGGTGTCAACGGCCATGAGCGTGTGGCTCTGGCGCAAAGTGTGTGGTGCTGTGACGGTCGGTGATCTCAGCACGGGCTACAGAGGATGATCTTCCGGAGAAGATCGAGATTAGCGCGACCATACCGGCCGCGTTTGAGCGCCTTGACCCTCGTCACGTTGCCCTCAACCGCACCAGAGGAATACGGCAGGGACAGGCCGTTGGTGACGGCGTCCAGGTCGCGCTCGATGCCGCGGGCAAACGAACGCAGCTGAGGGATGTCGTCGGTAAGGACGGCGGTCAGCCATGGCTTGAGGCCTTTGGCGCCAGTGCGCTCCATCATCATCTTGGCGAAGGCCGTCATGTGCTCGGCGAGTTTGGTCAGCTGCGGGCTACGCGCCAGGATGGCCTTGAGCTGGGTGGTCTCCTCCTCGGTGAGCCGCTCGGGGTGGCTGGTGATCAAACGGGTGACCTCACGGACGGTGGGAGGTGCAGGCGGGAGCGCAGGCGTGGTGACTGCGGCGCGCAGAGGCTCCATGTAGCGGCGCACGGTGCGGCGGCTGCCGCGATAGCCGCGTGCTTGGAGTTCGGCGAACAGTTGGACGGCGTTGGTGACGTGGTCGTTGCGGACGCGGTGGCGAAGGTAGGGGACGAACTCCTCAAAGGAGCGAGCCCGGCTGCGGCGGCCGTTGATGAGGGATTCGGGACTGTCCGCGTCGCGATACTTGCGCACGGTCTTGCGGTCCAAGCCCAGGTGCTGGGACATCGCGGTGATCGTCATGCCCTGGCCT
>NZ_BCBX01000051.1:0-84599 GCF_001417795.1 Sphaerimonospora mesophila
TAGGTTAGTCACCCGAAGAGCCCGAATCGATCTTTCACATGTACGGCGGCGGCTCGGGGTTGTAGTTTCGCTGTGTGGCTACCAACGACGAGCAGACGCGCTGGATCGTGCACGGTGAGCGGCTGATCTATGACAACGAGTGGATCCGGCTGGGCCTGGTCGATGTCGAGATCCCGGATGGTGAGCGGTTCGAGCATCACGCGGTGCATCTGGGGCGGGCGGCCATGACGGTCGTGGTCGACGATGAGAACCGGGTGCTGATGATGTGGCGGCATCGGTTCCTGTTCGACCGGTGGGGCTGGGAGTTGCCCGGAGGCCTGGTGGAGGTCGGCGAAGACCCCAAGGACACGGCTGCTCGGGAGGTGGAGGAGGAGACCGGCTATCGGGTCCGGGAGATCGAGTACCTGATCACGTTTCAGCCGATGGTCGGCATGGTCGACTCCGAGCACCTGGTGTTCCTTGCCCGCGGGGCCGAACTGGTCGGGCAGCCGACGGGGGAGGTTGAGGCGGATCTCATCGAGTGGATCCCGATGAAGGAGATCCCGGACATGATCGCCCGTGGGGATGTGTGGAACTCCGGGGTGCTGGTCGGGTTGCTGTACGCGCGGGAACGGCTTAACGGGTCGCGCGGGTAAGGGCTTGCCGTAGTTCGTGGACTCGCCGGCCCTGGCGGCGTGAGCCGGTCATGGTGGCCAGATGTTCGGCCCGGTACAGGTGCGGCTGAGCAGCGTCGGCCTCGCCCATCGCGAGGAGAGCGTGGGCGAGGTCGCACCGTAGCCCGGCCTCGGCGCGGTTGAAGGTGCCGTCCATGCCCGCGAGCGCTGAGCGCAGATCCTCGACGGTCTCGGGGTCGCCGAAGTGAACCAGGCAGTTTCCACGCCAGCGGGCCAGGTGGTGGGCATTCAACGCGAGGTAGGGCAGGCTCGCGTCAGCCTCATCCCCTGGGAGGAGGGCGGCGGCCTGGTCCAGGGCAGTACGGCAGGCCATCTCGTCGCCCAGGATGGCGGCGGCTTCGGCTTCCGCCGCTGCCAACCAGGTTCTCAGGTGGCCGGGGACGCGGCGGTCGTAGGTGGCACGGACGTGACAGATGACCTCGGCGGCCTCGGCCGGACGCCCGAGATCGACCAGCACGTATGCCTGCTGCCCTCGCGCGTAGGCGAGGACCGCGGCATCGTCGGCTTCGTGGCCAGCGGCTATGGCGCTCTCGTGGTGGTCCCATGCGTCGTTCAGGGCGCAGGTGTCGATGGCCTGCCATCCGGCCAGGGCGGCGGTTTCGGACAGCACGTGCGCCAATTGCGCGCGTATGCCGGGCCGTACGGCGTGGTGATGGGCGCGCCGTATTTGGGATATTTGGGCGCGCATTTTCTCAGCGATGGCGACGCTGCCGAGTCGGCGATCCAACAGGCGCAAATTGTTGGTGTCGGTGGTGAGGATCATCACCATTGCGGGGTCGATCGCGGCGGCCGCCTCGATCCGTGCGACCAGTTCCCGGGTCTGCTCCTGGTGCTCGTCGTCGCTGTTGCCGTTCGGTGAGGTGATGTCGAGTGGGGCCAGGCCGAGCAACATGCGGGCGTGGTCGGGCAGGCCCAGACCGGTAGCGACGCGCTCGAACACCTCAAGGTCAGTAATTTGCCTCTGGCCGCGTATGAGCTGGCTGACGCGGCCCTGGGCGATGCCGGTTGCCGCGCTGATGCGGATCTGGCTGGCCCCGGCGTACTTGACCGCGAGGTTGAACAGCCCGGCCATGTCACGGTTTTTTAGGGTTTCGCGGCTTTCGTCACGGTCCCATACCCATGCGGGGATCTGGATCGGTTCGAAAGCGTTCCCGTGCATTCCGGCCTCCGGTCGTTTCCCCCGGTTGGTGGCGCATGTCGGCTGTTGCTGGGAACTCTATATACCCCGGTGATATATCCCAAGGGAATAGGCCAGGGAGTTACCTCCGGTGCATTCTCTGCGGCATGACAGCACCAGTTAAGTGCACCGCGTGCGACGGGCGCGGCTGGAAGATCGTCACCCGGCGCGGGCAGGTCGCGGCCACCGTGCTCGGGCTGGCCACCTCCTCCCGTGAGGACTGCCTGTACTGCGACGGCGGCCAGTTGCCGGCCGAGATGTTCGAGTGGGAGGTCTTCCAAACGATCGGCGGCGTCGAGCAGCTCGGAGCGTGCGGGACCAGCAACCAGCAGGCCGCCTCGATGGACGCCCTGCGGCTGGCGCTGCGCCGTACCGCTCCGGAGGCCCAGGCGTGGGGGCACATCATCCACCGCGTCTACGACTTCGGCACCGTCCCCGACGACTGGTCCCGAAAGGTGATCTTCCGGGCGACCCTGGATGCGGCCGGACAGGTCCGGTTCGAAAGGACGGCCCAGTGACCACCCAAACCCCCGACAAGAGCATCAGCCCCATCCCTGGCCAGATCGACGACCTGGACGCGTGCCTGGCGCCGCACCTGCCGCCCCTGAAAGATGACGCCAAGCCGTTGGCGTGGCATGCCTCCCAGCGGTTCGCCCGGTTCCGCGTACTGGCCTGGACCTGCGGCGAGCACCGCGAGACCTGGTACGAGCTGTGCTCGGGCGGGGGCATGGCCTTCATCCGCCGGATGAGCGGCGACCCGGCCGGGCCGGATGTCGCCCAGACGCACGCCTGGAAGCTGGCCGAGGCGCAGCAGGTGTGGGCGGCCTTGCTGTCCGGCCACGTGCGATAACCCCCACCCCTGCAAGCCGCTGACCTGCTGACAGGCTCCGCCTCAGCCGCTACTGTACTTGTGCAGACAAGTGGAAAAGTGATTGGGCGGTTTGGTATGAGCATGGACTTCGCCCCTCCGAAGTACGCCCAGGTGATGACGGCGATCCAGCAACGAATACGAGACGGCGAGTACGCCCCCGGCACCATGTTGCCCTCAGAGACGCAGCTCGTCCGCGAGTTCGGCGTGGGCCGTACCACCGTGGTCCGGGCGTTGCAGACCCTTGCGATGCAAGGCTGGATCGAACGCGAGCACGGCCGCGGTTCCTTCGTCAAAGGCCGGCCCGAGGCTCCTGCGGATCGGGTACGGCCCGGCCTGAGCGCAGCCGAACACGCTGAGACCGCCGAGTCCATCGTGAGCGTGGAACGGGTACCGGCGCCCCGTCACATCGCCCACCTGCTCGGCGTCGACGAGCGGACCCCCGTGATCGCCCGCATGCGCCTGGCCAAGCAGGGGGAGCGGACTTCGGCGGTGGAGACCTTCTGGTTCCCGTTGGAGATCGCGCTCGGTACCGACCTGGACAAGCCTGATCCGCTGCGGTACGGGGTGCGTCAGCATCTCCAGGCGGTCAAGCGTCTGCGGTTCGATCACGTCACCGAACGCCTGGCCGCCCGCAAGCCGACCCAGGAGGAGGCCAACCTCCTCGGTTCGACTGCTCCTGTGCTCGGGGTGCTGGCCACCGTGCATGATGCCGCCGGTTCGGTGCTCCTGGCCTTGAGCCTGGCCCTGCCGGGTGAGCTGCATGAGCTGGAAGACGTGTACCCAGTGAGCTGACGGCCTTTCCCCGCTCGAATTCCGCTTGGTTACTTGTGCGGACGAGTGGGGAAGGTCTACCATCAACTCAGTCGGACAAGTGGATGAGCGGATAGCCTCTCGTCCTGGAAGGAAGGAGATTCGTCATGGCTCTTCAGGGACCCATTCCGATCAGTTTCGCGCTGCTGTTCCCGCACGGCTGCTACGTCGTGGGCGAGGTGCAGGCCGCCAAAGACTTCGACGCCAAGCGGGACACCCAAGCCAAGGACAAGGTCACCGGCTTGCCGGTGTGGCAGGTGCCGGTGATGGACGCCGACCCCTCGCTGAAGGCGGCGCAGAAGACGGTGACCGTGAAGATCCTCGCCGAGGACGCGCCGGACGTCCCGCCGTCGCTGCCGGGGCTACCGATCGCGCCGGTGGAGTTCGACGGCTTGGAAGTCAAGCCGTACGTGCAGCAGGCCACCGGCCGCCTGGCCTACTCGATCTCCGCGCGAGTGATGCGGGCACCGCGCCCACAGTCGGCCAAGACCACCGGCTCGGCGGGTAAGGAGGCCGCTGCGTGAGCCGGGACCCCTACACCTACGTCACGGTGTCGATCGACTCGGACGAAGCGCCGCGCGTCGGGGTGTCGTTCTACACGCCCGGCCTGCGGGTGTCGGCCGGTGTCCTGGACTCCGGGCGGCCCTACCTCGACGTCAGCAGCAAGACCGCCGATGTGTCGATCTCGACCACCGGGGCCGGCGCGGTCACCTCCACCGACCTGGAGATCGCCCGGCAGATCTTCACCGCCGCCGCGCGCTACCTGGCCGACTGCGAGCGCCTTCACGCCGATCAGCTCGCCACGCCCGACCTCTCCGGCCGGTCCGACCGGCGCGCGCAGGCGACCGGTACGGCGGCCTGACACGAAGACGGGGCCGCTGGAAGCGGCAACTTCCGGCGGCCCCTTGACCTCTCTCCCGACTTCCACATCAGAAGAGGACCTGAGTCTAATGTTCAAGAAACTGCCCGGAGACGAGGCACGCAACCTCGTCTCCACGACCCCGGACACGGCGGTGGTGTTCCGTCCGGCCGTCGTCAAGACCCCCGCGATCGTCACGCTGGTGATCTGGCTGTTCCGCCTGATCGCGGGCCTGGTCCGCCTCGTCGTCCGGCACCCCGTCGCGGTCGCCCTGCCGGTCGGCCTCGGGGTGGTCTGGATCTTCTACGGCCGGACCATGGCGTTGACCGTGGCCGCCTTCGTCCCGGCGATGGGCCTGTCGTGGTTCCTGCTGGAACGGGACTCCTTCCTGCGCCTGATCGGCTGGCGGCTGCTTGCCTGGTGGCGGCGCATCTTCGTATACCGGCGGCACTGGCAGCCCGTCATGACGGTTTCGGGCCTCGGCCGGTACCTGCGCGGGCGGGACTACCTGCCCCACCTCCGCCGAGTCACCTGCGACGAGTGGGCCGACCGCGTCAGCGTGAAGATGCTGGCCGGGCAGGCGGTCAAGGACTGGGCCGACCGCGCCGAGCACCTGGCCCACGGGTTCGGTGCCCCCTCCTGCCGGGTCGCGGTCGCTCGGGCGGGCCGTCTGGTGCTGACCTTCCCCCGCCGTGACCCTCTGGCCGTGCCACTGCCCGCCGTCCCCGTTCCCGACGATCCAGAGGTGGGGCCGGTCGAGATCGGCCGGTGCGAAGACGGGCGACCGCTGCGGCTGAAGGTCCACGGCACCCACGTCCTGATCGCGGGCGCGACCGGGGCAGGGAAGGGCTCCTACCTGTGGAGCACCATCCGCGGTGTGCTCCCCGCGATCCGCGCGGGCCTCGTCCAGGTCTGGGCGCTCGATCCGAAGCGGATGGAGCTGTCCTTCGGGCGCTCGCTCTTCGGTGACCGGTACGCGGCCGATCCGGCGGCGTGCGCCGACCTGCTCGACGAAGCGGTCTCGGTGATGCAGGAGCGGGCCGACCGCTTCGCCGGCCTTCAGCGTTCCCACACTCCGACCGTGGATGACCCGTTCATCCTCGTGATCGTCGATGAGGTGGCGTTCCTGACCGCCTACCAACCGGACAAGCACCTTCGCCAGCGCATCATGGCGGCCCTGGCCACGCTGACCACCCAAGGGCGGGCGGTCGGCGTCGGGGTGATGGCGGCGCTTCAGGACCCACGCAAGGAGGTCATGAACATCCGCAACCTGTTCCCCGACAAGATCGCCCTACGGCTCGACGAATCGGAACAGGTGGACATGGTCCTCGGCGACGGCGCACGGGACCGGGGCGCGCTGGCCGACCACATCTCACCCGTTCCTGAGCGCGGGGCCGGGGTCGGCTATCTCCGCCTGGAGACCTCACCCGATCCGGTGCGGGTGCGGGCCGCGTACGTCTCCGACGCCGACATCCGCGACATGGTCCAGCGCTACGGCCACGCCAGCACGGACAGCACGGACATCGGGAACGGCTCCGCGAGCACGGACACCGGGCACGGCTACTGCGACACCGCCGAGGGCTACGAGTACGGAAGCGAGGCGGCCTGACCATGACCTGTCTCGCTCACATCCTCGACGGCCTGCACTGCCCCGGCTGCGGCACCCTCGACACGCTCTGGCTGGACGCCCTGCGCGGCATCGTCGAGTGCGCCGAATGCGGGCACAAGTCCCGCGTCCTGGTCGATGGCCCCGGCCTGCCCGACCTCCTCGACACCGTCGACTCGGCCGACGACCGCGGCGTCCTCGGCCCACTCGGGGCCGTCGACAGCCTCGACACCTTCGACGCCCTTGACCTGATCGACTCGTGTGGGGGTGGCTGGTGACCCACCCGAACGACCGGTCGACGCCTCGGGCGGTGCGGATGGCAATGCCGCTCGCCCGGGACGTCGTCGAAGAGATCGCCAAACAGTACGGCGTGTGCATCCGCCCGGTCCCGCTCAAGCGCCTCGACGTGATGACCGGCGCAACCGAGATCGTCGATGTGCCGTGCGGTGCGACGCTGGAGAGCAAGTGCCCGCCGTGCGCCAAGCGCAATCGGCAACTTCGGATGGCGCAGTGTCGGGAGGGCTGGCACCTGGAGACCGAGCCGGTCAACACCCCCGACGAGGCCGACAACTATCAGCGTCACCTCGTCGAGTTGCGGGCCGACGCCCAGGTCTGGCGCGACGAAGCGGAAGAGGCCGGCGATGACACCACCGACCTGGACGCCGCGCTCGCCGACCTGGACGAGGAGATCAACGCCGCGGGCATGCGTGGCAACGTGCTGGGCCGGACCTCGGGCAAGCGGTCCCGGTCGACCAGACGGCGGCAGGATGCCCCGGACCTGCCCAAGCGGCAGATGAGCGCCACCACACTCGGGCGGACCTTCACCACGAAGGACGGCAAGACCTTCCGCCCGTCGATGTTCCTCACACTGACCCTGCCCTCGTACGGCAAGGTCCGCGACGGCGTGCCCGTCGATCCGGCGACCTACGATTATGCGCGGGCGGCCCGGGATGCGCTGCACTTCTCCAAACTGGTGGACCGCTTCGTTCAGAACCTCCGCCGGGTGGCGGGCTATGACGTGCAGTACTTCGCCACGGTCGAGCCTCAGAAGCGGCTCGCGCCGCACCTCCACATGGCCGTACGCGGCACCCTGCCCCGGGCAGAGCTGCGGCAGATCGTCGCGGCGACCTACCACCAAGTGTGGTGGCCACCCGTCGACACCGTCCGCTTCGACGGTGACCACCTGCCGGTGTGGGCCGATGGTGTCGGCTACCTCGACCCGGCAACCGGTGAGGTCCTGCCGACCTGGGATCAGGCCCTCGACGACCTCGACGCCGACGAGGACGCCGAACCCCTGCATGTGCTCCGCTTCGGCGAACAGCTCGACGTCCAAGGCGTCCTTGCGGGGTCTCCGGATGCCGATCAGTGCATCCGCTACCTGGCCAAGTACCTCACCAAGAGCATCGGCGACGGCCTCGATACCGACAACCCCGCTCAACGCCTGCACGCCGAGCGGATGCTTGACGCGCTGCGGTTCGAGCCGTGTTCGCCGACGTGCCCGAACTGGCTGCGGTACGGCATCCAGCCCAAGGGCGCCAAGGCGGGGATGGCCCCGGGCCGGTGCAAGGGCAAGGCGCACAAGCCCGAACACCTCGGCTACGCGGGCCGGCGCGTCCTGGTCTCGCGGAAGTGGTCGAACAAGACCTTGACCGAGCACAAGCAGGACCGCCGTACCTGGGTCCTGGAAGCCCTCGGCCTGCCCGATCAATCATCTGACCCGCACCGCTACCTCTGGCGGCCGGTCATGCCGACCGATCCCGACCTGGCCCCCATCGGCGTACGGCTGTTGCGCTCGGTCCACGAACGCCAGCGCTGGCGCGACCACATGTACCGGCTGAGAACCGAAGCAGAGGGACAAGATTTTTCGGCAGTCAGAGAGGAGGCGGCATGAAAGATGATCTCTCTCCCCTGCTCGTCCGGCCCGAAGAGGCCGCGAAACTCCTCGGCATCGGACGGACCAAGGTCTACGCCCTGATGCGATGCGGCGCGCTGCGCTCCGTCCGCATCGACGGTCTTCGCAGGATCCCCGCGGCGGCTCTCACCGAGTTCGTCGCCCGACTGGAACAGGAGCAGGCGGCGTGACCAGAAAGCGCGGCCAGAACGAGGATTCCATCTACAAGGACGGCGACCGGTGGCGCGGGGCCATCTCGCTCGGGTACGGGCCAGACGGCAAGCGAATCCGGAAAAAGGTTTCAGGCAAGACCCGGGCCGAGGTCGTCGAGAAGATCCGCAAGATCCGCGAGGGTCTGGACAAGGGCCTTCCGGTGCCCGACGACAAAATCACGGTCGGGGCGTTCCTCGACCGGTGGTTGGCCACTCTGCCGGGCCACATCTCCGACTCGACGTTGGATGACTACGAGGACACGGTCCGCCTGCACCTCGAGCCGGGCCTCGGCCGACACAAGTTGACCGGCCTCACCGTCGCCCACGTCGACATCCTCTGGCAGACCAAGCGGGAGCAGGGCTACAAGGGCAACAGCATCCGGAACATGCGGGCGGTGCTCCGGAAGGCGCTCAGCCAGGCGGAGCGAGAGGGTCTGATCGTGCGGAACGTCGCGGCGCTCTCCCTTCCCCCGCGCATCCGTCAGGCAGAGGGCCGAACCCTCACGGTCGACCAGGCGCACATGCTCCTTGACACGGTCGCGGAACACCGCTTGGGCCTGGTGGTGCTCCTCTCGCTCGTCTTCGGCCTACGCCGGGGGGAAGCCCTGGGCCTGATGTGGGACTCATTCGACCCGGAGGCGAAGACGCTCAGGGTGACGCATTCGGTGAAGCGACTCAAGAACCGCGACACGAACGCGGAGACCAAGACGAAGATCGTAATAAGCGAGGTCAAGACCCCGAAGTCACGCCGGACGCTCGCGCTGACCTCCGAACTCGTCGACGCGCTCAAGGCCCACCGGGCGAGACACAACGCCGCACGGCTCAAGGCCGGCGATACATGGCTGGAACATGGCCTGATCTTCCCTACCGCCTCGGGCCGTCCGTCCGACCCCGACAACTTCTCTCACGTCTTCTCGAGGCTCACCAAGAACGCGGGCCTGGGCCACTGGCACCCGCATGAGCTCCGCCACTCCGGCGCCTCGCTCATGCTCGCCCAAGGGACACCGTTGCACGTGGTCTCCGAAGTCCTTGGGCATGCCAGCGTCGCGATCACCAAGGATGTCTACGGCCATCTCATGGAGGGCGACCGGCGGGCGGCGACGGAGGCCATTACCGGCGCTCTGCTGGGGAAACGGAAGCGGGTGGCTCCCAGGGTGGCTCCCAACGACACGGAAGAGACCGGATGACCCGCGAAAGCACAAGGCCCCCGACCAGGGAACGGCTGGTCAGGGGCCTTGCATACGAGAGCCGCCTTGGGGAATCGAACCCCAGACCTTCTGTTTACAAGACAGATGCTCTGCCGATTGAGCTAAGGCGGCCTACCGAGACGAGTTTAGTGGGCCGGAGGCCCTATCGTCACGGTGGAATCACCGGCGACGGCGTCGGGCGACCTCGTAGAGGGCGATCCCGGCGGCGACGCCCGCGTTGAGCGACTCGGCCGCGGCGTTCATGGGGATCCGTACGACCAGGTCACACGATTGCCGCACCAGCCGGGACAGGCCCTTGCCCTCGGAGCCGACGACCACGACGAGCGGCTCGCTGGCCAACTCGGCGTCGGCGACGTCCACGGACGCGGTCCCGTCGAGGCCGATCACGAACAGGCCGGCCTCGCGGTACGCGGTGAGCGTCTGGGTGAGGTTCGAGGCACGAGCGACCGGGAGGGTGGCGAGCGTGCCTGCCGAGGTCTTCCATGCGCCCGCCGTGACGCCGGCCGAGCGGCGGGACGGGACGACGAGCCCGTGCGCGCCGAACGCGGTCGCCGAACGGGCTATGGCGCCCAGGTTGCGGGGGTCGGTCACCCCGTCAAGAGCCACGATGAGCGGCACCTCGGCGGCGTCCTGCGCCCGTTCGACGAGCTGCTCCGGGTGGGCGTACTCGTAGGGCGGGATCTGCAGGCCGATGCCCTGATGGACGGTGCTTTCCGTCAGCCGGTCGAGCTTGTCGCGGGTGACCTCCAGCAACGCGATGCCGCGATCAGCAGCGATCTTGATCGACTCCCGGACCCGGTCGTCGTTGTCGATCCGCTGCGCGATGTAGAGCGCACTCGCCGGGATCTCGGCGCGCAGCGCCTCGAGGACGGGGTTGCGCCCACCGATGATCTCCGGCGCGTCGTCCCGACGCTGCCGAGTCGGCGTGCGAGCCGTACGCTCGCCGGACGCCCGCCCGGCGGTCTCGCGCTCAAGCCGCTGCGCGCGGGCCTTGTCCTTGTACCAGTGCCGCATGTGAGCGGGCGGGGTCGCGCCTCGGCCCTCCAGGGAACCGCGGATCTTCCCGCCCGACCCCTTGGGCGTGCTCTGCTTTTTAGTCGGCTTCCTCGAAGCCCGTCCAGCCATGGTCTCTAGCGTACGGCCCACGCCGGGAAGCTTTGTCAGAAGCGACGGCGAAGCGGCAAGCCGTGGCTACCGCGACAGCTCCCAACGAGGGCCCTGAGGGGTGTCCTCGACCACGACGCCGGCCGCGGCGAGCTGCTCACGGATCGCGTCGGCAGCCGCGTAGTCCTTGCGCTCGCGGGCGGCCTGGCGCTGCTCCAGCGCGACCGCGATCAGCGCGTCGACCACCTCGCGCAAGCCCGAGTCGCCGCCCGAACGCCACTGCTCCGACCTGGGGTCGAGGCCGAGCACGTCGAGCATGTTCTGCGTCTCGGCGAGCAACCGGGCGACCTGCTCCTTGTTGCCCTGGGCCAGCGCCACGTTGCCCTCGCGGACGACCTCGTGGATCACGGCCAGCGCCTGGGAGACGTTGAGGTCGTCGTCCATGGCGTCCATGAACGCCTGCGGCAGCGGGGCGTCGGCGTCCACGTCGTGGATCACCTCGGCCGCCCGCGTGACGAACCCCTCGATGCGCCGGTAGCCCGCCGCGGCCTCCTGGAGCGCCTCCTCCGAGTAGTCGATCTCCGACCGGTAGTGGGCCGCGACGAGGTAGTAGCGCAGCTCGACCGGACGGACCTTGCGGAGCATCTCGGGGATCAGCAGGGAGTTGCCGAGCGACTTGCTCATCTTCTCGCCGCCGAGCTTGAGCAGGCCGTTGTGCAGCCAGTAGCGCGCGAAGCCGTCACCCGCCGCCTGCGACTGGGCGATCTCGTTCTCATGGTGCGGGAAGATCAGGTCGACGCCGCCGCCGTGGATGTCGAAGGTCTCGCCGAGATACTTCGTGGCCATCGCCGAGCATTCCAGATGCCAGCCGGGGCGGCCGCGCCCCCACGGCGTCGGCCATGTCGGCTCGCCGGGCTTGGCGCCCTTCCACAGGGCGAAGTCACGCGGGTCGCGCTTGAGCGAGTCGGTGTCGGTGTCGCCCGCCGCCCGCATGTTTTCCAGCCTCTGGTTGGAGAGCTTGCCGTACCGCTCGGCGTACGAGACGACGTCGAAGTAGACGTCGCCGCCCGCGGCGTACGCGTGGCCCTTGTCGATGAGCCGCCGCATCAGCTCGACCATCTCGGGGACGTGACCCATGGCGCGCGGCTCGACCGTGGGCGGCAGGCAGCCGAGCTGGTCGTAGGCCCAGGTGAAGGCGCGCTGGTTGCGTTCCGCGACGACGAACCACGGCACGCCTTCCCCGGCGGCCACTCGGATGATCTTGTCGTCGAGATCGGTGACGTTGCGGCAGAACGTCACGTCATAGCCCTGCCGCATCAGCCATCTGCGGAGCACGTCGAAGTTGACCCCGGACCGGATGTGGCCGATGTGCGGCGGAGCCTGGACGGTCGCACCACACAGGTACATCGAGACCCGGCCGGGCTCGACCGGAACGAATTCGCGGACAGCACGTGTGCTGGTGTCGTAGAGGTGCAGGCTCACACACGCAAGGCTAACGCCTGACGCTACGGCGCAAGCCCTACTTACGCCCTCGTGAGCGCCTCGTGGAGGCATTTCCTACCGTACGGCAAGCACTTGTGCCCCGTAAGTCCCGTTAATCGCGTGAAAACCGACTCAGCGGGAGAAGGTCTTGTTGGGAGTGATACGGACAATGACGCGCTCGCTGTCCGGATCGGCCTCCACCCAGTCCTGACCCGTGTACTTGTGGGAGAGCTCCTGGATCAGTTCCCCCGTCTTGTCGTCGGCGAGCGTGGCCGTGCCGCGGACCTCGGCGTACCGATAGGGGTTGGCCGCGTCGATCACCACGATCGACACCCGGGGGTCGCGGACGATGTTCCGGTGCTTGCGTCGGCCCTTCACCGTCGAGAACAGGATGTCGTCGCCATCGGTCTTGACCCAGACCACCGACGCCTGAGGGCTTCCGTCCGAGTTGAGGCTTGCGACGGTGGCGAAGTTCACCCCGTCGAAGAGATCACGCGCACTGTCCGGCAGCATCGAGATCCTCCCTGTCCGTTTGAAGAACATCCGTACAACGAGCGCCCAACGCTCGTCCACCGCAGATGATTCCAGAGCGGTGGCGATTCACGCCGCATCCGGTCGCGCCGGCCCCCCGTACGGCCCGCCGGCGAACCTCGGCCGCCCCGCGGGCGACCTCCGCGACTCGCCGGTGAAGGTGCACGCTGCTGCACGATCTACCCGCCTGGCCGATTCTGTAGGCTCGAAAAGCCATGAACGCGACTCCCCCCGCTCAAGGACACCGTGGCGCCGACTCCCGAGGGCACGGTGTCGCCAGCACCTCGGAACGCCGCACCGCGGCCGCGGGAAACCGCGCCGCCGCACGTTCCGCGTCCCGTCCGTCCCGATCCGTCGACGCCCCGCTCGCGCTGCGCCGTACGGCCATCGGCCTCGCGGCTCTCGCCCTCGCCCTGCTGGCCGGGGCGGCCTGCGCGCTTTCTTTCGAGGATCTGCGCCAACTGGCCCTCGCCGGAAACGCGGATCCACAGCTCGCCTATCTGTATCCGGCGGCGTTCGACATCCTGCTGATCGTCGCGCTGGTGTGCGTTCCGCTGCTGCGCGGTGTACGACTCCTGGTCCGGCTGCAGGCCGGCTTCATCCTGATCCTCCTGCTGGCGACCGCCACGGCGACGGCCGTGGCCACCGCCGCCGGCACGACCCTCGAACCGAGGCCGGCCGCCATCGTCGTGGCGCTGTTCCCCTGGGTGATGCTCGTCCTCGGGCTCTGGCTCCTGCTGCTCCTGCTCAAGCACGCGCGGACGAACCGGGCCGACCTCGACGATGACGACGACGGAGACGACGACGAGGACGAGGACGCCGCCGAGGACGGGCACGCCGAGGATTTCCTGCCGTTCGACCGCGAACGCAGCGCCGCCCGGCCCGGTCCGGCTCCTTCCGCCACCGAGCCCCGACCCGCTTCCGCGGGCCCGGCCGCCACGGCAACCGCGCCGACCACGCCGCCCACTCCCGCCGACCACGGCGAGACGGACCTGACTCCCCACGTCGCTGCCGACCCGGCCCCGGACACCGGTGACCCGGCCGAGGCCCACGACGACATCCGGACCCCCGAGACCGAGGGCACGGACTCCGGGGAGACCGAGACCGAGGTTCCGGCCCCGGAGGCGCCTACGGCCGAGCCGCCGTCGGTCGCAGCCCTTCCGCCGCGACCGGAGCCCGCTCAAGCTGCGGAAGCACCGCGCGACCGCCCCCTCCGCTGGGGTGACCTGGTCCGTCCCCACGCCGGTGACGTGCTCGTCCATCCCAGACGCCGGGACACCGGCGAGACCCCCACCGGGTCCGGGCCCGTGCACACCCCCGCGGCTGCCGAGGCCGCCGCCACGGAGCCGACGTCGGAGGACACACCCGCGTCCGGTCCGCTGGCGGCCCCGGTGCCCGATCACATGTCCGCCCCGGACGCGCAGGTGGACGAGTCCGGGGTCGACACGCAACCGCTCCGGCACATCACCGGCGTCCCCGACCCCGCTCGTGACAGGGAGGCCGCCGACCCGGAGGAGCGATCCGCCGACGACGACGCCCACGACGGGGCCGCGACCGAGAACGGCGAGACAGACGACGGGGAGCGCGGCGACGTGCCGCTGGCGCCGCCGTCCGGACGCATGCGCAGCACCCCGCTTCCGCCGAAGTAGCGAAGCTCCGAAACGGAAACAGGGCCGCCGACGGGATCACGCCGCGGCGGCTCCCGTACCTCCTCCGGACATGCGGAGGCCCGCCCGGTCGCCGAAACGACCAGGCGGGCCTCCGCATGTGCATGTCACCGCGCCGACCGACTCCGCCGCCACGATGGACCACGCCCATCGCACTCGACGGAGGCGCCTGCGGTGCGCACACCTGCCTTGCGGGCCACGCCCGCGACCGCGGGCCACCCTGTACGCCCCTGAAGCCGGGGAAAGCTAAACCGTGCCCGACAAACCGTGTCCGGCAAACCGTGCCCTGCTGCGCGCGGCCCAGACGGCGCATCCGCCACCCCGCGGAAACTCCTCGCATTCTCGGAATCTCCGCCGGGCCCCGGCGCCGTCACCCGTAGGCTCCGCTATGGGATCCTCCGGGTGAGGCTTCCACCTGGACCCGCGCTCGCGCCGGGCGGCATCTGCCGGACACTCCCTAGGCGCGGGAACGGCCGCGGATTCCGGCCACGATCGAGACGCCGATGACCGCCAGCACCACCTGCATGACCAGCTCGATCCAGTCGATGCCTGGCGTGGTCGACACACCCATGACCTGGGCGAGAGCGGTTCCGATCAGCGCGGCGACGATGCCGACCACGATCGTCAGAATCCAGCCGATCGGCTGCCGGCCCGGTAGGAAGAGACGCCCGAGAGCACCGATGATCGCACCGATGATGATGGCGCCGAAAATCGTACCGATTGTCATATCGACCTCCCCTTGAGGGTGACCCTTTCACTCTCGAAGGGAGGGATACCCCATCTCCGGAAAACATGCGTCCAGCAAACGAAAAAGAGAGGCGTGGCTCGTTTCCACGACCGGTTCACCACGCCCGTCCCATGCGCTCTCCCGGGCTATCCGGGCCTCTCACGCATCGCCTTCACCCACCACACGGAGGCCGACCGGCTCACTTGAGGACGATGGCGGTCGCGATCGCCGCGATGCCCTCGCCCCGGCCGGTGAGACCGAGACCGTCGGTGGTGGTGGCGCTGACGCTCACCGGCGCGCCGGCCGCGGCCCCCAGCGCCTTCTCCGCCTCCGCACGGCGCGGGGCCAGCTTGGGGCGGTTTCCGATGATCTGGACCGCCACGTTGCCGATCTCGAAACCGGCCGCCCGCACCTGTCGTACGGTCTCCTCGAGCAGGGCGACACCGGACGCGCCCGCCCAGCGCGGGTCGGCGGTGCCGAACAGCCCGCCGAGGTCTCCGAGCCCCGCCGCCGACAGCAGCGCGTCGCAGCACGCGTGGGCCGCGGCGTCGCCGTCCGAGTGCCCGGCGAGCCCGGTCTCCCCGGGCCAGTGCAGCCCCGCGAGGTGGAGCTCCCTACCTGATGCGAAAGGGTGGACGTCGACTCCGACGCCCACCCTTGGCGATGTCATGTTCAGGAGTTCAGCACCTCGTCGAGCAGGGCCTCCGCCTTGTCCTCGTTGGTCTTCTCCGCGAGGGCGAGCTCACTGACGAGGATCTGCCGCGCCTTGGCCAGCATCCGCTTCTCGCCGGCGGACAGGCCACGCTCCTTGTCCCGACGCCACAGGTCGCGGACGACCTCGGCCACCTTGTTGACGTCGCCCGACGCGAGCTTCTCGAGGTTGGCCTTATAGCGGCGAGACCAGTTGGTGGGCTCCTCCGTGTGCGGCATGCGCAGCACGTCGAAAACGCGCTCGAGTCCTTCTTGGCCGACGACGTCGCGCACACCGACGAGCTCGGCATTTTCCGCTGGCACCTGTACGGTAAGGTCGCCCTTGTCGACCTTCAGCACCAAATAGGTCTTTTCCTCACCCTTGATGGTTCGGGTCGTGATGGCCTCGATCCGAGCAGCCCCATGGTGGGGGTAGACGACAGTGTCGCCGACCTGGAAAGTCATGTGACGAGTACCCCTTCCGCTGTACTCCAGGATACCACGCGGCTACCGCCTCCCGGAACAGTGAAAGGAACATAACTGCAGGTCAAAGCCTCGTTTTAGGACTTGACAAGCCGTCGACTCTATGAATGGGCATTTCCGACATACGGGGTGACCTGCGCTGGTGCGGGTTTCCGCCGCCCCGGGAGCCGCCGTCGAACCGGTCAGCGGCGCGGATAAGGTGATTGCTGCCCCATACACGCCCGTACCAAGGAGACCTCGAACCGTGACCAGCAGCAGCCGCCGCAGGGTGATCGCCGTTGCCGCGCTCCTCGCCGCCATCCCTGCACTGGCCGCGTGTGGCGCCGGTTTCGACGCCAACACCAACATGCCCTACTCGCCCACCGAAGCGGGCGTACTCATCGAGAACACCGGCTCGGGCATGAGCTACGGCAAGAACGGCGTCATGATCAGCCAGGCGTTCGTCCTCGGCCCGGACTCGGGTCAGCAGATCGCCGCCGGAGGCTCCGCGCCGGTCTACCTCACGCTCGTCAGCCACAACAAGAACCCGGACTCCCTCACCTCGATCACGGCGAACGAGCAGCAGGCCGTCCGCGTCAACGTTCCCAACCCGATCGAGGTGCAGCCGGGCACGCTGGTCAAGACGCCCGGCGTCACCGTCGAGGGGCTCACGCAGCCACTGCGCGGCGGCGAGACCCTGCAGCTCACCCTGCAGTTCAAGAACGCCGGGGCCATCGCGCTCGACGTGCCGGTGATCACCAGGAGCCGCGAGTTCGCCTCGCTCCCGCCGGCCCCTCAGCCGTCCGCCTCGCCGTCCGAGACGCCGATGCCGGCCGAGTCCCCGGCGCCGTCCGGGTCGCCGAGCCCGGACACCACGCCGGAGACCCCGGACCAGGACCTCAACGAGCAGACCTGAGATGACCGGCGTCCGGTCGCGGTACGGCACGGCCGTACCGCGACCGGGACCGGGAGTCAGTCCTCTATCGGGTCGAACTTGTAGCCGAGACCGCGGACGGTGAGGATGCAGCGGGGATTGGCCGGGTCCGCCTCGACCTTCGCGCGCAGGCGTTTCACATGGACGTCCAGTGTCTTGGTGTCGCCAACGTAGTCGGCGCCCCAGACCCGGTCGATGAGCTGGCCACGGGTCAGCACACGTCCGACGTTGCGCAGCAGCACCTCGAGCAGTTCGAACTCCTTGAGCGGAAGCTGCACCTGCCGCCCGCGCACGGCCACGACGTGCCGGTCCACGTCCATGCGGACGGGCCCGGCGGCGAGCACCGCCGACTGCGGCTCCTCGATGTCGCCGCGGCGCCGCAGCACAGCGCGGATGCGGGCCACCAGTTCCCTGGACGAGAACGGTTTGGTGACGTAGTCGTCGGCACCGAGCTCCAGGCCCACCACCTTGTCGATCTCGCTGTCCTTCGCGGTCAGCATGATCACCGGGACGTTCGACCGCTGCCGCAGGGCCCGGCACACCTCCGTCCCGGGCAGGCCCGGCAGCATCAGGTCGAGCAGGACGATGTCGGCCCCGGCACGGTCGAAGACCTCCAGCGCGTCCGGGCCGGTCGCCGCCACGGCGACCTCGAACCCTTCCTTCCTGAGCATGTACGACAGAGCATCGGAGAACGACTCCTCGTCCTCCACGACGAGAACCCGCGTCACTTGGCGGCCTCCAGGGGGGTGATCGTACGTCGAGGGGTGGTCGCCGTACTCGCTGAATCGGCCGCCTGACCGTCCTCGAAAGCGGGCAGGCGGAGGGTGAAGGTCGATCCGGAGCCCTCCTTGCTCCACACGCTGACCTCGCCGCCGTGTGCGACGGCCACATGCTTGACGATCGCGAGGCCGAGCCCGGTCCCGCCGGTGGCGCGGGAGCGGGCGGGGTCGGCCCGGAAGAACCTCTCGAAGATGCGCTCCTGGGCGTACTCCGGGATGCCGATGCCCTGGTCGCTGACGCTCACCTCGATCGCGCCCCGCACCGTCCGCGCGCTCACCACCACACGGGTGTGCTCCGGGCTGTAGGCGATGGCGTTGTCGATCAGGTTGCGCAGGGCCGTGACCAGAAGCTCGTCGTCGCCCCAGGCCACCAGATCCTCGGCGCCGCCCGTCACCAGCGTGATGTCCTTGGCCGATGCCTTGGTGTTGCATCGGTCGACGGCGTCGTGGACGGCCTCGTCGATCGGCACCGGTCCGGGAGTCGGGATCGGCTCGCCGCCCTGGATCCGGGAGAGGGTGATCAGGTCTTGGACGAGGTAGGTCAGGCGGGCCGCCTCGTGCTGCATCCGGCCGGCGAAGCGCTTCACGGCCTCGGGCTCATCCGCCGCGCCCTGTACGGTCTCGGCGAGCAGGCTCAGCGCGCCGACCGGGGTCTTCAGCTCGTGGCTCACGTTGGCCACGAAGTCCCGGCGTACGGCCTCGACCCGCTGCCGCTCGGTCTGGTCCTCCGCGAGGACGAGCACCAGACCGTGCGCGCCCAGCGGGGCCACCCGTACGGCGAACGTCGTCGACTCCTGCCCGAACTTGTGCCCGGCCGTCTCGATCTCGCTCTCGCGGATCTCGCCGTCCCTGCGCACCTTCCTGGCCAGCGCGAGCAATTCGGCCGCCATGAGGGAGTCTCCGTGCACCAGGCCGAAGGCCCGTGCCGCCGAGCTCGCGCGCAGCACGCGGTCCTCCCGGTCCAGGACGACGGCCGAGGACGGCAGCACGGCGAGGACCGACGCGACGCCGGGCGGCAGCGTGTCGGCGGGCCGTACGGACGTTCCGGACGTCTCGGTGTTCGCCTGCCGGCGGATCGCGAGCATCACGACCGAGCCGGCGACGAATCCGCCCATCGCCGCGAGGCTCGCCAGCAACTCGTTCACGTTAAGAATGCTAGGCGGCGATTCCGGCCCTTCGCCCTGCCGTACCGGGTATGACCAGGACTTTCCGGCAAAGTTCACCCAACGGTCGATATTCGTTCATGGGCACCCGATTAGCTGATCGCATGCGCGACGCCTACCACGAAGAGCTGGAAGCCCTCACCGGCCGCCTGGTGGAGATGACCCGGCTGGTCCGTACGGCCATGTCACAGGCCACCACGGCGCTCCTGGACGCCGATCTGGGGCTGGCCGAGACCGTCATCGCCCAGGACGACCGGGTCGATCTGCTGCACGCCGAGATCGAGGCCTCGATCTACGAGCTGATGGCCACCCAGCAGCCCGTCGCCGTCGACCTGCGCACGGTCGTGACCTCGCTGCGCATGGCGGCGGACCTGGAGCGGATGGGCGACCACGCCGGGCACATCGCCAAGATCGCGCGGATGCGCCACCCCGAGTCCGCGATCCCGCCGGGGTTGCGCGGCACGATCGTCGAGATGGGCGCCATCGCGGAGAACCTGATCACCAAGGCCGCCGACTGCGTCGTGTCGCGAGACATCCGGCTCGCGCGGGAACTGGAGAAGGACGACGACGACATGGACCGGCTGCACCGGCGGCTGTTCCGCGTCCTGCTCGCCAAGGACTGGGACCACGGCATCGAGACCGCGATCGACGTCACCCTGGCCGGCCGCTACTACGAGCGCTATGCCGACCATGCCGTACGGGTCGCCCGCGACGTGGTCTATCTGGTCACCGGCGGCCGGGACATGGACACCGCCGCCACCCCACCCGCCCCATTCCCGTGATCTTGCAAAAACTCGCAGACACACCTGCCGACCTGCGCAGCAACAGTTTGCGATCTTGCAAAAACTCGCAGACGTGCCCGCCGACCAGGCCGAACACCCTCCGTGATCTTTCAGTGCAAGATCACGGAGGGTGAAACCGCAGCTCAGCCATGCCGTACGCGAGTTTCTGCAAGATCACGAACGGAATTCGCGCAGGTCATCGACCATCCTTGCGAGAATTCGCAAGATCACGGCCGGTTACTTCTTGCCCTGGTTGGCGACCGCCTCGATGGCGGCGGCGGCCGCCTCGGGGTCGAGGTACTCGCCCTTGCCGACAGGGCGGAAGTCGGCGTCCAGTTCGTAGCGCAGCGGGATGCCGGTCGGGATGTTCAGCCCCGCGATCTCCGCGTCGCCGATGCCCTCCAGGTGCTTGACGAGCGCACGCAGCGAGTTGCCGTGCGCCACCACGAGCACCGTACGACCGGCCGCGAGGTCCGGCACGATCTCGTCGTACCAGTACGGCAGCATGCGCTCCACGACGTCCTTCAGGCACTCGGTCCTGGGCAGCAGCTCCGGCGGCAGCGTGCCGTACCGGCGGTCGCCGTACTGGGAGTATTCGTCGTCATCGGCGATCGGCGGCGGCGGGACGTCGTAGGACCGGCGCCACAGCATGAACTGCTCGTCGCCGAACTCGGCGCGGGTCTGGGCCTTGTCCTTGCCCTGCAGCGCGCCGTAGTGCCGCTCGTTCAGCCGCCAGGACCGGCGTACCGGCAGCCACAGCAGGTCGGCCGCCTCGAGGGCGAGGTTCGCCGTCTTGATCGCCCGGGTGAGCACCGAGGTGTGCACCACATCGGGGCGGATACCCGTCTCGTCGAGGAGCCGCCCGCCCCGCCGTGCCTCCTCCTCACCGGTCGGCGAGAGTGTGACGTCCACCCAGCCGGTGAACAGACCCTTGAGATTCCATTCGCTCTCGCCGTGCCGCAGCAGCACCAAAGTCGCCATGCGGCCAATCCTACTTTCACCCCGTCGGCTCACGGTGTCAGGAGTCGATCACCCGGGCGAAGGGCCGGAGATTGGCCAGCGACTCGCCCCGCTTGACCCGCCACTCCCACTCCCGCCGGATCGAGGAGGCGAAGCCGAGCTCCAGCGCGCGGTCGAACGACTCGTCGGAGTAGGTCAGGACACAGCCGAGGATCCGGTCGATCTCCTCCTCGGTCACCGCGCCGAGCGGCAGCCTGCCCACCAGGTGCACGTCTCCGATCGGGTCGACGGCGAAGTGCACGCCGTACATCGACCCGTTCTTGAGCAGCAACCACCGGTAGAACTCGGCGTGGTTCTCGTCCGGCCGGCGGCAGAAGAACGCCTCCACGCTGAGCGCCTGGTCGCCGACGACGAGCCAGGTCAGCGTGGCGAGCTTGTGCTGGCCCGGCAGCTTGACCAGGAACGCCCCGGGCCTGGGCCGCTCGTAGGACAGCTCCGCCGACCGCAGCGCGGCCTCGATGACGTTCTCGGGGTCCGCGTCCGGGGAGTCGCGGCCATCCTGGTCCGGTCTCATGGCTCCAGCCTACGAGTTGACCGCGACGGGCATCCGGTGGAGCTGGGCCAGCGCGCCCGCGTAGACCTCCACCAGCCGCGCCGCCGTGGCCGACCAACCGAAGGCCGTCGCGTGTCGTACGGCGTTGCCGGACAGCTCGTCGAGCAGCGACGGGTGCCGCACGAGGCGGCCGAGCACCCGGGCCCAGTCGCCGGGGTCGTGGGTGTCGACGAGCACGCCGGAGACGCCGTCCTTGACGGCCGTGCGCAGCCCGCCCACGGACGCGGCGGCCACCGGGGTGCCGCACGCCTGGGACTCCAGCGCGACGAGGCCGAACGACTCGTTGTGGGAGGGCACCACCGTCACGTCGGCCGCCCGATACCAGTCGGCCAGTTCCTCCTGCGGGGCCGGCGGCGCGAGCCGTACGACATCGAGGATGCCCAGCCTGACGGCGAGGTCGGCGAGCAGCGAGGGACGGGCCAGGCCGTTGCCGCTGGGGCCGCCGACGCAGGCCACGACCAGCTTCGACCGCAGCTCCGGGTTCTCGATGAGCATGCGCGCGGCTGCTTTGAGCAGGATGTCCGGCGCCTTCAGCGGCTGTATGCGGCCGACGAACAGCAGCACGTGCGCGTCCTGTGCCAGGCCGAGGCGGTGTCGCGCCGCGCTCTTCGAGCCCGGCCGGAAGACGGTGAGGTTGACGCCCGGGTTCACGACCGCCACCCGGTCGCGGGCGGCGCCGTAGAGCTCGATGAGCTCCCCTGCCTCCGCCTCGGTGTTGGCCACGAGACGGTCGGCGACCTCGACGACCTGCTCCTCGCCGAGCACCCGTATCTTCGGCTCCGGCCGGTCGCCCTCGGCGAGCAGCAGGTTCTTCACCTTGGCCATCGTGTGCATCGTGTGCACGAGCGGCACTCCCCAGCGCTCCTTGGCGAGCCAGCCGACCTGCCCGGAAAGCCAGTAGTGGGAGTGGATGACGTCGTAGCGGCCGGGGTCGTACATCGCCTCGGTGCGCAGCACACCGGACAGGAAGCCGCACAGCTGACCGGGCAGGTCGCCGCGGTCCAGTTCCTCGTACGGCCCGGCCGTGACGTGGCGCACCAGGACGCCCGGGACGATCTCGGTCACCGGCGGCAGATCGCGTGCCGTGCGCCGGGTGAAGATCTCCACCTCGATGCCGAGGGCCGCCAGGCGTTTGGCCACCTCGACGATGTAGACGTTCATCCCTCCCGCGTCCCCCGTACCCGGCTGGTCGAGCGGGGATGTGTGCACGCTGATCGTCGCGACACGGCTGATCCGACGCCGTCTGAGCGTCACCCGAACCACCTCCGAGAGGCTTACAACCCAAAAATTCTCCACAAACTTCCCGAGCGAACGTCCGCACCCGGCCACCGCCATCTCCTGAGAGGATGGTGACCCCGCTCCGGACGTGTCCCGCGACGCCGCCCGCGCGGGGTTCAGGTGGGTTCAGGTGGGGTTCCGAGCGACGAGGGAAGGGCGATTGCGGTGACGGAGCGCAGGACCGCGGTGGTGACCGGCGCGAGCAGTGGGATCGGCGAGGCGACCGCGCGGCGGCTCGCCGCCGCGGGTTTCGAGGTGGTGGCGGCGGCGCGGCGGCGGGACAGGCTGGACAAGCTGGCCGACGAGATCCCCGGGATCACGCCCGCCACGCTCGACGTGACCGCCCAGGAGTCCGTCGACGCGCTGGCGGCCGCGATCGAGCGCTGCGACGTGCTGGTGAACAACGCCGGCGGCGCGATCGGGCTGGAGCCCGTCTCGATGGGACGGGTGGCCGACTGGCAGCGCATGTACGACGTGAACGTGCTCGGTTCGCTGCGGATGACCAGGGCGCTGCTGCCGAAGCTGATCGCCTCCGGCGACGGCGTGCTGGTGATGCTGACGTCGGTCGCCGGGCTCGTCTCGTACGAGGGGGGCGGCGGCTACTGCGCCGCCAAGCACGCCCAGACGTCGATGACCGAGACGCTGCGGCTGGAGCTGTGCGGCGAGCCGGTGCGGGTCGTCGAGATCGCGCCCGGCATGGTCAAGACCGAGGAGTTCTCGCTGACGCGGTTCCACGGCGACGCCGAACGTGCCGCGAAGGTCTACGACGGCGTCCCCGGCCCGCTGACCGCGGACGACATCGCCGACGTGATCACCTTTGCCGTCACGCGCCCGCCGCATGTGAACATCGACCGGATGGTCGTCCGGCCGCGCGCGCAGGCCGCCCAGCACAAGGTGCACCACGTCCCGTCGGGCACGTGAGGAGCCGGCCGATCGGGACGATCACCCGCGGGACCACCGGGCACAACCGGCTGCGGCGGTCCGACCGGTGGATCGCCGCCGTGCACGGCCCGCTGCTCCGATCGGCCGCGCGAGCCCATGCCGTCCCGCTCGGGGCGGCGGACGGCGGGGAAGCGGCCACGCCCCTCGTGGTGGATCTCGGCTTCGGCGCCTCGCACATAACGACATATGAGCTTTTCACCAGGCTGCGGCGGGTGTGCCCGGCCGTACAGATCGTGGGCGTCGAGATCGATCCCGAGCGGGTCGCGGCGGCCAAGCCGTACGAACGGGAAGGGCTGTCGTTCGTACGCGGCGGCTTCGAGCTGCCGGTGGCCCGCCGGCCGCTGATCGTACGCGCGTTCAATGTGCTCAGGCAGTACGGCGAGGCCGACGCCTGGGCGCACTGGGATGTGCTGCGCGCCGGCCTCCACCCGTCCGGGGTGATCGTGGAGGGCACCTGCTCGGAGATCGGGCACCGGGCGGTGTGGGTGACGCTCGGTGCCGAGGGCCCGCGCACGCTGACCTTCGCGGCGCGGTTCACCGGCTTCGTACGCCCCTCCGAGCTGGCGGAACGGCTGCCCAAGACGCTCATCCACCGCAACGTTCCGGGCGAGCGGGTGCACGGCTTCCTCTCCGCCTGGGACCGGGCGTGGGCCGCCTGCGCGCCCTTCGGTGCGTACGGCTCCCGCCAGCGCTGGATCAGGGCGGCCGAGTTGCTGGCCGAGGACTGGCCGGTGGCGACGGCGCCGCCCACCGGGGGCCCCTCACGGTGGCGGCTCGGCGAGATCACCCTGCCCTGGAGCGCCGTCGCCCCTGATAGCGTCGGCGCATGCGTTTCGTCCTCGACCCCGAGATGACACCCGGACTCTTCGAGGACCTCCTGACCTGCTGGGTCGATGTGACGAACGCCGGCGGCGCCGTCGGATTCGTGCCGCCGGTGACCGCCGACGACATCAGGGCGACGGCCGAGAAGGCGTTCGCCCGCACGGCCGGGTCGGCGTCCCCCGACGCGCTGCTGGTGGGTTTCGACGACGATGACGACGGCCGCGCGGCGTGCTGGCTGATCCTCGCCGACAGCGAGTCGGGCCTGCGCGCGCACTGGCGGTGGCTGGTGCGCGTCATGGTCCACCCCAAGCACCAGGGCAAGGGGTACGGCAGGGCCCTCATGCTGGCGGCCGACGACGCCGCCCGATCACTCGGGCTCGATGCGCTGCAGCTGACCTGCCGGGGCGGCACCGGGGTGGACGCGTTCTACGCGAGCGTCGGCTATCGCGAGGTCGGCCGGGTGCCGAGGTCGATCCGCGTCGCGCCCGGTGACGACCGCGACGAGATCTACATGCTGAAGTGGCTCCGCGATGGTTAACCGAATACTTACCTCGTTTCCGCCAAGATCTCCTCGAATACGGCATAGGCTGCGGAGTCGAACAGCACGAATCGCGCCTCGGCGACGGACGACCCGGCCGGTCCGGCCTGCCGTACCGTCGACAGGGCGATGCGGGCCGCGTCGCGCATCGGCCACCGGTAGACCCCTGCGGAGATCGCGGGAAACGCCACGGTGACGACGCCCAGTGACGCGGCCACGATCAGCGACTCCCGGTAGCAGGAGGCGAGCAGATGCGACCTGTCCTCGCCACGCGAGTAAACGGGCCCCACCGTGTGGATCACCCACCGGGCCGGCAGCAGCCCTGCCGTGGTTGCCACGGCCTGGCCGGTCGGCAGGCCGTCCGGATAGCGGGACGCGCGCAGTTCCCGGCACTCCGCCAGGATCTCGGGGCCGCCGCGCCGGTGGATCGCCCCGTCCACGCCGCCGCCCCCCATCAGGGAGGAGTTGGCCGCGTTGACGATCGCGTCCACCCGCTGCGTGGTGATATCGCCCTGGACGAGCGAGATGTTCATGACTCCCACCTCTCTACGACACGTAGTACTACTCCGGGTAGCCTTGTGGATGTGAAGGGACTCGGCGAGCTTGAACGCACCATCATGGACATTCTGTGGGCGCAGAACGCCCCGTTGACGGCCCGTGAGGTCGGGCGCCTCATAGAAGACCGCGATCTGGCGCCCACCACCGTGATGACCGTGCTCGACCGGCTCTCCCGCAAGGGCTTCCTCAACCGCACGAGGGACGGCCGGGCCTGGCGTTACCAGCCCGCGGCGAGCCGGGACGCCTACGTAGCCGAGCTCATGCTCGAGGCCCTCGACATGACCGGCGACCGCGACGCCGCGCTGACGCGCTTCGCGCAGGCGGTGTCCGGTTCCGAGGCGGAGATCCTGCGAAGAGCCCTGACGGAGCTGGAGGACAATTGATCGCGGCGGCCGTCCTCGCGGCGCTCGCCGCCGCCTGTGTCCTGGCGGCGGAGGGGCTCACCCACGCCAAGTGGACCTGGCACGCGCCCCGCACCGCCATCCTGCTGTGGCAGTCGGTCGGCGTCACCTGGGGACTCGCCACCACCGGCGCGCTGCTCGCCTATGCGCTGGAGCCGTACGGCAGGGGCGTGGTCCACGGCCTCGTGAGCCTGCTCACGGGCTTCGGCTACGGCGTGGGGGATCCGCGGGACATCGTCAGGCTGCTCGCTCTCGCGGCCGGTCTGATGCTCCTGGCCCTCCTCGTGGCGCTGCCGCTGGTCGCCGGAGCGCGTACGCTGCGTGCCCGGCGCCGGCACCGCGAGCTGCTCTCGCTGATCGCCCGCGACGAGCCCGCCGTGCCGGGTGTCCGAGTCGTGGACTTCCCGGGCGCCGCCGCCTACTGCCTGCCCGGGCTGAGGTCGCAGGTCGTGATCAGCAACGGGACGCTGCGACTGCTGTCCCCCGACGAGCTCGATGCCGTACTGGCCCATGAGAGCGCGCACGTGCGGGAGCGGCACGACCTCGTGCTGCTGCCGTTCGCGGCGCTGCGCCGCGCGCTGCCGTGGTCGAAGCTCATCCGGGACGCGCAGCTGTCGGTCGAGTTGCTCATCGAGATGGCAGCGGACGACCGTGCCCGCCGGCGCTGCAGCCCGCGGCGACTGGCCACGGCACTGCTGCGGTTCGGCGCCGCGAGCACGCTGCCCGCCCCGGAGGGCGCGCTGGGTGCGCTCGGCGCACCGGGCGGGCTCGGGCTGCCCGGCGCCTCCGCCGGAGCGAACGTGATGGCCAGGGTGAACCGTCTCGTGCGGCCGGAGACCACGATCCCGGCCCCGCACCGTTTCTTCATCCTGGCCGGCTCCGCGGTGCTGACGGCGTCGGCGCCGCTGCTGTGGCTGATTCCCGGCTGATTCTTGGGCGCTAGCTTAAGTTAATCGCCGAGTTTGCAATTGCAAGCACCAGGGGGCAGACTAGAGCCATGGAACTGCCCAAGGTCGGCTCGCTCGGCGAATACATCCGCCAGCAGCGGCAGCAGGCGAAGATCTCACTCCGCCAGCTCGCCGCTCAGGCCGGCGTGTCCAACCCGTATCTGAGTCAGGTGGAGCGGGGTCTGCGCAAGCCGAGCGCCGAGATCCTGAACCAGATCGCCAAAGGCCTGCAGATCTCCGCACAGGCGCTCTACGTGCAGGCGGGCCTCATCGAGGATCGGCAGCAGGACAGCGACGTGCTGGCCGCGATCCGGGCAGACGTCACACTCACCGGGCGGCAACGCCAGGTGCTCATCGATATCTACGAATCGTTCCGCAAGGAGAACCGGGTCGAATCCGCTCAGCCGCCGCAATCGGCTGAGCCTCTCGGGGACGACCCGGTTCCCTCGCGCGACGGCATCACACCGGAAGTAAAGGAAGGATAGCCCATGACCCTCGCGACACAGGTCAAAAGGATCGCGGATTCCAAGCCGTTCTACGCGCTCACCGGCGTCGGCGACTTCGCCGTCGAGCGGGCGCGTGAGTACGCGTCGACCATGCAGGGCAAGGCCGAGACCGTGGCCAGGGACTTCCCTGAGAAGGCCCGGGAGTACGCGGACGCCGCCACCACCCGGTTCAACCGGATCTACGACGACCTCGCCATCCGCGGCCGGAGGATCGTCAGCAAGGTGACCGGTGAGACCGCCCTGGAGCTCGAGGACGTCTCGGAGAGGGCCGAGCCCGCCGCGGCCCGGCCGGCTCCCTCCGCTCAGACCACCACCACTCGCCGCCCGGCCGGCACCCGCACGAGGACGACGACCCAGTCCTGAGTCCGCCGTCCACGGCGCTCGGCGTCCGAAAAGAACGGACCCGAGACCGGCGCCCCGGCAGGACCTGAGGCCCACAGACCCGGGATCCGCCCCAGGCGTGACATCGGCCCGCTTCCCGCGATCCGGGAGGCGGGCCGTTGGTTTCGCCGGTCGCGGCGGCGATCCTCGTCCGCACTCGCGACAGATGTCGCCGCAGGACATTAGTCTGGGGGACGTCAAGCGACCATGACCGTCTGGGAGAGTCAATGTTCGGGCCGGTGACCAGCATCCTGACCCTC
The DNA here is from genome assembly GCF_001417795.1 of Sphaerimonospora mesophila. Classification (NCBI taxonomy): domain Bacteria; kingdom Bacillati; phylum Actinomycetota; class Actinomycetes; order Streptosporangiales; family Streptosporangiaceae; genus Sphaerimonospora; species Sphaerimonospora mesophila. Next base: position 27,836 of record NZ_BCBX01000051.1, read on the forward strand.
ATATTCTGGCTGCTCTCCATCGCGGCCTTCGTGATGTGCGCCTGGGCGCTCATCCACGCGCTGCGCATCCCCACGCGGGCCTTCCCGGCGGCAGGCAAGCAGACCAAACCGCTCTGGCTCATCATCCTGGGCTTCGCGACGCTGTTCACCTTCGCCGCCGCGGTGAACTACTACGGAGCGGGGATGGGGCTGCCGAGTCTCCTGACCATCGCCTCGGTCATCGCCGCCGGCATCTATCTGGCCGACGTGAAGCCCGCGGTCAACGAGTATCGCGGCGGCGGCAGCAGCAGCCAGGGGCCGTACGGTCCCTGGTGATCCGCGGATGACGTGCGATCAGAGCCAGTCGCGGGCGCGGAACACCCGGTAGAGCACCACCGACACGAAGACGATGGCCGCCGTGGACGTCACGAACCCCCACGTCTCGCCGAAACCGGGAACCGGGATGTTCTGCCCGTAGAATCCGGTGATCATGGTGGGCACGGCGATGATGGCCGCCCAGCTCGTCACCCGCTTCATGATCAGGTTCATCCGGTTCCCCTGCATGGTCAGCTGCGCCTCCCGGACGTTGCCCAGGAGCTCGCGCAGCGACTCGGTCCATTCGGAGGCGCGCAGCACCTGGTCGTACACGTCCTGGAAGTACGGAGCCAGGGCGCCGTCACCGATCTCCCCGTTCCGGCGCAGCAGCGTGCTGACCACCTCTCGCATCGGCATGACGATCCGGCGCAGCGTGACCAGGCTCTTGCGCAGCTCGAACGTGCGCCGCTGCTCGTCGGGGCCGACCGGCCGCTCGTCGAACACCGCCTCCTCGAGCACCTCGATCTGCTCGTCCATCGCCTCGACGGTGTCGAAGTGACTGTCCACCACGTAGTCGAGCAGACCGTGGATCAGGAAGGCCACACCGTGCTCGGCGAGCCGCGGCGACTCGTCCCAGCGCCGGACGACCTCGTCGATGTCGAAGGCGTCGGAGGAGCGGACGGTGACCAGCGCGTGTGCGGTGATGAACGCGGCCGCGTCGGCGACCTCCAGCCGTCCCGACTCCACGTCGAAGCGGGCGGCGTACACGTTCAGGAACTTGTGGCTGTCGTAGACGTCGAGTTTCGGCCGCTGCTTGCGCTGCAGCGCGTCCTCGACCGCCAGTTCGTGGAGGCCCAGTTCCTCGCTGATAGCGCGCAGTTCGTCTTCCGTCGGCGTGTGCAGGTCCACCCACACGACGGCCGACGGATCCTCCAGGTGATCCGACACCTCGGCGACCGGGAAGCCCTCGGCCGCCAGGACACCGTTCCGGTACAGGCGCGTACGTGCCATGACCCAACAGCCTAGGTTGCGTTTCAACCACCGTGTCCTGCTACGCGCGGCCCGGACGGCGCCTCGGTGTCCGAGGCGCCCATCCGGATCCACGACGACCTGTACGAAACACCTCCCAGGACCAGTGGATGCACAAGCCGGACATTCGGCACCGGTAGGGTGCGAGTTCATGATGGATCACGCGCGCCGGCTCGGGCTGGCGGCCCTGCTCGCCATGCTCACCATCGCCGCCACGGTCGGTCTCGTGGCCGCCCCCGCCCACGCCGAGCCCCCGACGACCGTCACCAAGGACGACGTGGTCATGGAACTCGGCAAGGACGGGGTGCTCCACGTCAAGGAGACGATCGCCCTGTCCGGCGGTCCGCTCCGGCGGGCGATGCTCACCCGCACGCGCTACGACGACGGCCATGACCGCGTCTACCGGATCTCGAACGTCAAGGGCGCGACCTTCGACGGCGAGACGCTGACCATCAAGGGCAGCGGCACCGTCGAGTACGACGTGACCGGTGCCGTCACCCCCGGGGCGACCGGCGAGGAGTTCCGCTGGTCCGCCGTGACCGGCCCGGTGCGCACCGCGACGGTGCGGGTCACCGGCCCCGGCAGGGTGCAGAACGTGTCCTGTTTCGCCGGTGAGCCGACCTCGGCCATGGCGTGCACGGCGGCATCGGTCGACGAGGCCGGCACGAGCGCGCTCTTCGAGCAGCAGGGTCTCGACGCCGGGCAGATGCTCACCGTCATCGTCGGCTATCCGCAGGGCGCCACCGGCACCGCCCCGATCCTGGAGCGCCGGTTCGAGCTGTCCAACGCGTTCACGCTGAACGCGGTGACCGTGATGTCGCTCGTGGGGCTGCTGATCCTGCTCCTGGGCGGCGTCGGCCTGCTGTACTGGGCCCGGGGCCGGGACGCCCGGATCATCGGCAGCGAGTCGGGGGAGATCAGCGGGCACCAGAACGGTCACTTCACCCCGCCGGACGGGGTGCGCCCCGGCCAGATCGGCACGCTCTTCGACGAGCACGCCGACGTCATCGACGTGACCGCCACCATCGTCGATCTCGCCGTACGCGGTTATCTGCGCGTCGACGAACAGCCCCGGCAGACGTACGACACGCCGGACTGGCGGCTCGTCAAGCTGCCCAAGGCACCGCTGGGCAGCCTGCTCCCCTACGAGCGCGCACTCTACGACGCGATCTTCGACGGCCGGGACGCGGTGCTGCTGTCGCAGTTGCGCGGGTCGTTCGCCGCCCGGCTCGACAAGGTGCGCGACGCGCTGTACCAGGATGTGGTGACCCAGGGATGGTTCGCCAGGCGCCCCGACTCCGTCCGGTCCCGGTGGACCACCGTCGGCGTGGTCGTCATCGTGCTCGGCATGGCGGCGACCGCCCTGCTCGCGTGGCTCACGACGTACGGCGTGCTCGGACTGGCCGTGATCATCGCGGGGGCGGCGCTGGCCTACGGCGGGCAGTTCATGCCGGCCAAGACGGCGAAGGGCGCCACGGCCCTCGCGCACGTCATGGGGTTCCGGGAGCACCTCGCGGCCGGCACCATCGACGACGTGCCCGCCGCCAAGCGGATCGAGCTGTTCTCACGCTATCTGCCGTACGCGGTGATCTTCGACAGCGTGGACCGGTGGGCGCGGGTGGTGAGCGACTTCACCGGCAACGGGCAGCAGACAGATCATCTGTACTGGTACCAGGGGCCGGCCGAGTGGGACCTGTCGAGGTTCGCCGACTCGATGCGGACGTTCACGATGACCACATCCGGCGCGATCTCCGCCGCCCGCCACACCCGCTCCCTCTGATGCGCATGAAAAAGCCGCTCAGTCAGCGGCAGGACGCCAGCGGGCGGTGGCTCGTATCGCGCCCGTGCCGCCGATGAGGCCGATGGCGATGGCGAGCACCAGCGCCCCTGCCGCGCATGCCGCCAGCAGGCTCCACGAGAACATCCCGGACTTCGACAAGGAGATGAAGAACGAGCCCTGCCAGGCGGCCACGCAGACCCCGAACGCGACGGCGATGACCGTGGGTACGGTCAGGTTCCAGATCGCGATCCCAAGCAGGAATCTCCGCCGTTCTGTCAGGACCGCAAGTGGCGCGACCGCGGTCGTGAACACGAGAAACTCAGCGGCCGAGCTGAAGGCCACGGCGAGCGCCAGAATGATCAGCGTGAGAATGGTGAGCAACTTGACCCAGTCGGCCATGTTGACGAGCCGATCGGCCCCGAGTATCCAGCCATCGTACGGCCGCTTCACCTGAGCGAGCCCGAACGCGCGATTCGCCGTCTCCTTCACCCGGGCGTTCAGACCCGTCGTTCCCGGCGGAGAGACCACGGCGATTTGATCGGCCTTCTGCGTGTTGCCGGAGACATTTCCTTCCCGAAACTTGATCTCACCTCCGAAACCTATGAACTTCCCCAAGATCGCGATGCGCGCATCGCCGCCTGTCATATGGTCTCCATCGGACGAGCAGGCGATTCCGAGTGACCGCATCGCCTCGCATGATCCACGGAGTACGGATGGCTCCGTCGGTTTCTTCGCCGTGTTCACGAGGAAGATGTTCGCGTTCTTTGGAAGAGACCGCGTGAAGGCGTCCACCGAAGCGGGTGTGATCGATTGCGGGGTGACCACCAGCACCGAATCGTGGAGCTCTCGCTGCAGGGCTCGGGCGTTCTGGCCGGAGTCGCCCAGTCGGCTGGTCCACACCTGGGCCTGAGTGATCACGCCGAGTCCGATGACCATCACCGCCACGAGCCGTACGACCACGCCGGGACGGGCATGAGCCCAGCGGCCCGCGATCAACACGTCGGCGCGACCGGCCCACCTGCCGAAGGACGCGGCGGAGTTCCCCCAATATCGGATCACCGCACCGGCGGCGGAAGGCAGCATGCCCCAGAGCAGAGTGGTGCCGGCGATATAGGCGAGGAAGCTCGTCAGCTTGGGAAGATAAGGGGTGGTGACAATCGCGATCAGACCCAGCAGTCCGGCGTACAGCCTCCAGCGGGGAATCCTGTCGGCGAAGACCCGGGGTCGGGTGCCTCCCCCGTCGATGCCGGCCAGGTGAAGCGCCACGACCACGAACAACATCAGTCCGCATCCGGCGAGCGCGACCATCGGCGTCACCCATGCCCAGGCGCGCAGGTCAGCGGAGCCGACGACCTGGTCGATCAGGGGAATACGGACGTCCCACAGCGACATGAGCAGGTAGGGGACGCTTCCCAGCAGCGTACCGATGACCACGGGAATGCAGGCTTCGCCGAGATTCACCAGCGCCAGGTGCCACCGGTTCCCGCCGAGTGCGGTGAGGAGACGCACCCTCCGGTCTCGCGAACTCGATCCACAGCGGGCGGCGACGACGAGCAACACGATCGCCACCCCGCCAACGGTGAACCCGATCGCACTGAGAAGCTGGCCGGCGGGCACCCGGTTGAGGGTGTCGCCCATCGGCGTGGATCGCGCCGAGCCGATTTTTGCGATCTTGGACCAGCCATGGTGGCCGGTCACCGCTGGACGGACATAGGCCAGCCGTTCGGAGGGGGTCGCGAGTCCGCTGGAGTCGATGATCCCGGCGAACTTTCCGTACCGCCGGGTGATCCCCTCGCCTTCGCCGACACGCACCAGTTCCGGCGACAGGAACGCCTCGCCCGGTTCCGGCCAGCGGGGAAGCCCAGGGGGTGGAGAGGCCTGTGGTGACTTCGGCTCGATGTACACCACCTCGTGCGGTCTCGTGCCCACGGAGTCCCCTGCCCTCTTGTAGAGGGCGACGACGGGACTGTCGCCGTGCCGGGCGATCTCCACACCCCGTGCGACGTCCCGCCGGTCCCATCCGTCGTAGGTCGCGATGACAGCGAGGCAGGACATGAGGACGAGGGTCACGACGGCTGCCGCGGTGATGAGCGCGGCGAACCGTAGTCTGCCGCCCGGCGAATTCCGGCCCGCCGCGAGGCCGATCCGCAGGAGTTGACGCCATAACGCATGAGGCCTCATGCCTGAGTCCCGATCAGGCGACCGGCGATCAGGTCGAGCCTGCGGTCGGCGCGGGCGGCGACGGCCTGGTCATGAGTCACGAGCAGGAGCGCGCAGTTCCGTCGTCTCGGCAGTTCGAAGAGAAGGTCGGCAACGGAATCCCTGCTGTCCTGGTCGAGTGCACCCGTGGGCTCGTCCGCGAGGATCAGCGGCGCCCCGGTGATCAGTGCTCGCGCCACGGCCGTTCGCTGTCTTTCTCCACCGGAGAGGTAGGCGGTGGGCGCTCCGTCGAGCGGAACGCCGAGGTCCGCGAGCAGGTGCCGCGCCAGATCGTACGCCTTTTTTCGATCGGCACCTGCGAGAAGCGCGGCAAGAGCCACATTTTCGACAGGAGACAACTCGGGAAGCAATTCACCGAACTGAAAGACCATCCCCATGTGCTTCCGGCGAAAGGACGCGAGCCGCCGCCGCGACATCCCGGTAAGGTCCTCCCCCGCCACCAGGATTCTGCCTTTCTTCGGCTTGGTCAGGCCCAGGATGCACGTCAACAGCGTGGTCTTCCCCGTTCCGCTCGGCCCGCAGAGCACCACCGACTCACCCTGATGAACGTTCAGATCGAGTCCCCCGAAAAGTCGTGTGTTCGAGGTCGAATAACCGAGATTCTCGATCTGCAGCAACGGCGGGCATCGATAGCGATCCAACACGTCCCCATCCTTCCACCGAATGACGATGCGGGACGGGTGATATCCCGGATGGTCGGGGCCGGGAGCGCGTGCGCGCTTGCGATGGGGGCGAGAGCGTCAGGGGCGCCGTACGCGGATCTCGCCGACCGGCTCGCCGCCGCCGAACAGCGGCGTGGTCGCCAGTCCCGCGAGCTCGGGCGCGTCCAGCCCGACCGCGCGCAGGGCGGCCACCGTCACCGGTGTGCGTGCCCGGTCGCCACCATCGTCGATCTTGACGGCGCCGGCCCGGCCGTCGGAGAAGGCGAAGGCGTTGAACGCTTCGGCGCCCACTTTCATCAGCAGGCCGGGGATCGCCCGCATCAGCTCGGCCTCGGGCCGTGCCGTACCACTCGTCCACTCCGGATAGGCGCGCATGGCGTCGGCGATGCGCCGTTCCGGGCTGCCGGGGGCGGCCATCGGGAGCCGGCGGAAGGCGCGCACGACACCGGCCATCGAGACGAAGAACAGCGGGGCGCCGCAGCCGTCCACGCCCGTCGCCGCGACCCGCTCACCGGTGAGATCCTCGACCGTCGCCCTGATCGCCCGCTGGAGCGGATGCCCTGGCCGCAGGTAACCCTCGGTCGGCCAGTTGTTCACCACGCAGGTGGCGAGCATCGCCGCGTGCTTGCCCGAGCAGTTCATGTAGATCCTGGCCGGCGCGCCGTGCTCGCGGACGACCCGATCGCGCGATTCCCGGTCGAGCGGCAGGTCGGCGGGGCATGCCAGGGCCGACTCGTCCAGCCCCGCCATGGCCAGGATCTTCCGTACGCCGTCCACGTGGAAGGGCTCCCCGCTGTGGCTCGCGCACGCGAGCGCGAGCAGTTCGTCCGCCGCCGACAGTCCGCAGCGGAGCATGGCCAGCGCCTGGAGCGGCTTCATCGCCGAGCGGGGAGAGGTGAGGCTCCCGGTGTCGCCGTGCACCATGACCGGGGATCCGTTGGCGTTCACCACATGCACTCGCGCGCGGTGGACGGACTCGACAAACCCGGAACGGACCACTTCGACGATCAGCTCAGCCATGACCCGCAGTTTATGAACCCGGTCGGCATGGCAGAATTCGGGGCCATGCGTGCCGTCGTTCAGCGGGTCAGCTCCGCTTCAGTAGTGGTCGAAGGCAGGGTCGTCGGGGCGATCGACGAGCCCGGCCTGCTCGTGCTCGTCGGCGTCACCCACACCGACGGGCGAGCGGAGGCGGCCAGGCTAGCCGCCAAGCTGTGGGGGCTGCGCGTCCTGCACGGCGAGAAGTCCTGCTCGGATGTGGCCGCGCCGCTGCTCGTGATCAGTCAGTTCACGTTGTACGGCGATGCCCGCCGGGGCCGCCGGCCCACCTGGCAGGCAGCGGCGCCGGGGCCGGTGGCCGAGCCGCTGGTCGAGGCCGTGATCGAGGAACTGCGGGCGCTGGGCGCCCGGGTGGAGACCGGCGTGTTCGGCGCCGACATGAAGGTCTCGCTGACCAACGACGGCCCGATCACCCTGATCCTCGAGGTCTGACCGGCCGCTCCGTCCGCCCCCGGCTCACTGCAAGATCACGGAGACCTCCACCGCAGGTCAGCGCCACAGTCTGCGAGTTTTTGCAAGATCACGGTTGGAGTCGTCGCAGGTCAGGCGGGGACGCTGCGAGAATTCGCAAGATCACGGGGGATCTTTTTTGGGGGCGTCGGCGGATGCGGCGACGGGCGGCGCTTTCAACACTCCCTAGCGGATGCGGCGGCGCAGCGCGGGGTCGATCTTGACATTGCGGCCGGCGTCCGGGGGGACGATGACCTCCTGCGCGGCGGCCACACCTCCCGCCAGCAGATCGATGTCCACGGGCACGGTCCGCTTCACGACGGCCAGGGCGATCGGGCCCAGCTCGTAATGGCGGGCCGAGGAGCCGACGAACCCGAGCTGACCCGGCTCCGCCGCCCCTTCGACGGCCGCCTCCGGCTCGGCCTCCACCGGCTTGCCGACGCCGAGCGTCACGGGCGCGCCGTGCGGCGGCAGCACGTCGACGCTGCCGTCCAGGTGCAGGAAGACCAGTCTGCGCGGCGGGTGGCCGAGGTTGTGGACTCGGGCCACCGTCTCCTGGCCCCGATAGCAGCCCTTGCTCAGGTGTACGGCGGCGCCGATCCAGCCGACCTCGTGCGGGATCGTCTTGTGGTCGGTCTCGAAGCCCAGCCGCGGCATGTGGGCCGCGATCCGCAGCGCCTCGTACGCCCAGAGCCCGGCCGGCCGCAGCCCCAGCTCGGCGGGGAGCCCGGCCAGCCGGTCACGCGGCACCAGCAGATCGCCGCCGATCGCCACGACGCCCTCGGCGGCCGCGCCCGTGCCGGCGCCGGCGCCGGGAGTGCTGCCCGGCGCGGCGACGGAGACCACGGCGTAGTCCGCGCCGATGTCGGCCACCTCGACCCGCAGCATGAACCTCATCTTGTCCAGGAAGGCGACCAGCTCTCCCGAGGTGCCCGGCTCGACATGGGCCCAGACCGCGTCACCGTCGTCCACCAGCGTCAGGTGGTGCTCGACCCGGCCCTGTCCGTCGAGGAGCAGGGTCTGGGTGGGGATCCCGGCTTCGAGCGTGTCGAGCTTCTGGGAGCTGAGGTCGTTGAGCCACCGCAACCGGTCGGGGCCGGAGATCCGTACGACCCCGCGGTTGCTCCGGTCGACGAGCGCCTGGCCCGCCGCGAGTGCGCGCTGCTCCCCGTACAGGTCGCCGTAGTGAGCGGCCACGGAATCGTCCGGCGTCTCCCCGGCGACCGCCCCGGGTGTGTCAAGCAATGGGCTCCGCATGCCGTCAAGACTATTCGGTCGGTACGGCCCCCACGATCAGGCCTCCCTTTCCCGGAGGCGTGCCCCCTCCTGCGGGAGCCGTACGAGCTCAGCGGCAGTTGCGGCAGTTGCCGAAAACGGTGAGATGGCTGACGTCGGTCGCGAATCCGAGTTCGCCGTCGAGCGTGGAGACCAGGGCCTGGACCAGGTCGGGGGCGACCTCGGTGACCTCGCCGCACCCCCGGCAGACGAGGTGCACGTGATCGGCCTCGGAGGCGAGATGGTAGGTGGGGGCGCCGTGACCGAGGTGGGTGTGGGTGACCAGCCCGAGTTCTTCGAGCAGTTCCAGGGTGCGGTAGACGGTCGAGATGTTCACCCCGCGCGCCGTCTCCTGCACCCGGGTGCAGATCTCCTCGGGCGTCGCGTGGCCCATCTCGGTGACCGCCTCCAACACGAGCTGACGCTGTGGGGTGACCCGGTAGCCCCGTGCGCGCAGCTCCTCATGCCAAGTCTCGGCCATGCCCAGATCTTAGGCGTGCCGGACGCCCCCTCGGGACCACACGACATGTCGATATTCGGAGGAATCCCTACGAATAATCATTTGCCCGCCCCTGGACCACTCGCATAGCGTGCAGATACGCAGAAGGGAGGTGGTCCAAAAAATGGTTGATCATTCTTGGGCTAGCGAGGTGGCTGTCCGCTAGACGGCGTCCATCTGGGCCTTCCGTCCAGATGTCGTACGACGTCTGGCGAATCCACAGCAGTCACCGGAACCCCGGGCAGCCGGCGGCGGAGCACGTGTCACGTTCTCTGCCATGGTCCAGCCGGCCCGCCTCCGTGAGAATTCTCTCCGGAGCGGAGCACGCCCGGGGTTCTTCTTTTCTGCTTCAGGCGTCGGTGTCCGGGGCGAAGTCGGCGACCTTCTTCAACTCGGCCGACGCGTGCGACTGCAGCGGGTGTCCGACTGCCGCCATGTCATAGGCGTACATGAGGTTGCCGTTCACCAGGCCGTAGAGCCGGTGGCCCGCGCTGTACTCCTTGGACGTCGCGGTTCGCGCGACGATGTCGGTACGCAGCTCGATCTTGTGGAAGACGACCTCGCCCACGTAGATCTCCACGATCCCGGTGGGATGGGCGAGGCAGACCTCCAACTGACGCTCGGGCAGGATCCGCCAGAAACCCGACTCCCTGGCCAGTGGGCGAACCTTGGCGCCCTCCGCGTCCAGCAGCCAGGTCCGGCTCTCGTAGGTGAGGAACGGCTTTCCGTTGTGCCCGAACACCACCTCCTGCCCGAAGTTGGCGCTCTCCATGGTCGGATAGCCGATCACACCGGCTCCCTCCCAGCGGCCAAGGAGGAAGGCGATCGGCTCAAGGTCGGGATGTTGCTCCATGGAACGAGCTTAGAAGCCGTACGGCACCGCTCGGCGCCGATGGACCTCGGATCGCCCGTCCCACCCCGCATAGGCATATATCCGTACTTGTGGGCAGGTGGCGCCGCCGCCCCGAGACCCAGGAGCTAGGCTGCGAGCATGGCACGATCACTGGTGATCAAGGTGACAGCCGGAGCCGACGCACCGGAGCGGTGCAACCAGGCGTTCACCGTCGCGGCGGCCGCCCTCGCCTCCGGCATACCGGTCTCGCTCTGGCTGACCGGCGAATCAGCGTGGTTCGCACTGCCCGGTCGGGCCAAGGAGTTCTCCCTGGCGGAGGCGCCGCCGCTGCAGGATCTGCTCGACGCGGTGCTCGCGGGGGGCAGGGTCACGCTGTGCACGCAGTGCGCCGCCCGCCGCGGCATCACCGTCGACGACGTCATCGACGGCGTGCGGATCGCCGGGGCCCCGACGTTCGTCGAGGAGATCCTCACCGACGACACCCAGGCCCTGGTCTACTGATCGGTTCCTCCTCGCCTTCGGCCGCACCGCTCGGCACCCGCCGGTTCCAGGGCGTGGTCCGGCGGTGCCGTAGCCGACCCGCCGTCCGTCCCTACAGCGAAGATCCCGCACCCGGCAGCGCCGCCGCGAGGCGCTCCTCGCGCAGCCGCTGATACCAGACGTCGTCCACCGGAGCGAGCGGCCCGACGACCCAGCTGAGCAGCAGGTCGGCGAGGGCGGGGTTGCGAGCGAGCGCGGGGCCGTGCAGATAGGTCCCGATGACCCTGCCCGCGTAGCAGCCCTCCGTGCCGTCGCCGTTGCCGGTACCGACGACCGTCCGGGAGAGCGGGCGCACACCGGGACCGAGCCTGGTGACGCCCATGTGGTTCTCGAACCCGGTGAGCCTGGGCAGGCCGCCGAGGGCCGGATCGACGTCGGCGACCAGCTCGCCCACCGCGCGCCGCTCGCCCCGGCCCGAGCTGATGTCGAGCAGCCCGAGGCCCTCCACCGGCCGGCCGTCCTCGCCGCCGAACACCGATCCCATGATCTGATAGCCGGCGCAGACCGCCAGCAGCGCCGCCCCGCGCGCCACGGCCGCCCGCAGTCCGCCGTCCCTGCGCAGCCGCTCGGCGCCGAGGATCTGGGGACGGTCCTCCCCACCGCCGATCAGGTAGATGTTCCCGTACTGCGGCACCGGGTCGGCGGAGCGGACGTGGACCGTCCGGGTCGCGATGCCCCGGGCTCGGGCACGGTGCTCCAACACCAGCACGTTGCCCTGGTCTCCGTACGTGCTGAGCAGGTCCGGATAGATCCAGACGATGGACAATTCAGACTGCACGGCCGAACTCCGCTCGGATCTGCTGGAATGCGGTGTAGTTGGCGATCACATCGACCCGGCCGAGCGGCACGACCGCCATCGTCTGCTGGAACGAGTCGCAGAGCTGGAACGGCACACCGGCCACGGCGAGCCGCAGCGCCAGGTCGAGACGCCGCTCCCCGGTCACGAACACGGGACGGTCGGCCAGGATCCGGTAGTCGATGTCCCAGAGCCAGGAGGTGTCACGACCGTCGGGGCCCTGCGCGTTCACCGACAGGATGATCGGCAGCGCGGGATCGGCGACGTCGAACGCCTCCAGCCAGCCGGCCGGATTCTTGGCCAGCAGCAGCCGCAGCGCGCGGCCGTCGCGCTCGACCATGGTGTAACGTCCGGCGACCGAGGTGACCATGCGCAACCTGGGCAGCGCCCGGGCCGGATCGACCCAGAACGTCTCGGCGACCGCCAGCGCCATCGCGGCGTTCGACCGGTTGGCCTCCCCGGGAAGCTGGATGTCGAGCCGCCAGCGGGCGCCGCGCGGGTCGATGACGTCCTCCCCTTCGAGCACCCAGTTGGGCTCGGGACGGTGGAAGGTGCACTCACGGCAGGCCCAGGCGGCCCCGGACGCGGACCGGTCGAGCGGGCCACCGCATTCGGGGCAGCACCAGGAGTCCTCACGCCAGCGCTGCCCGGCCGCCACCCAGGTGACCCTGGCGGCGGTGGAGGCCCCCCAGGTCACCAGCGGGTCGTCGCAGTTGGCGATCACATGGGCCGGCTTGCCGCTGAGCGCGCGACGCCACTTCTGGGCGAGCAGCCAGATCTCACCCGCCCGGTCCATCTGGTCGCGGCTGAGGTTCATGAGGCAGACGACCCCGGCCCCGGTCGTGTCGAGCACCTCGGGAAGGTACTTCTCGTCGACCTCCAGCACGCCGTACGGAGCGTCCTTGGCGGCGGCGAGCGCCGAGACGTGCCCCGCCGGCATGTTGGCGCCGAACGCGTTGGTCGCGACGTCGCCGAGCTCCTGCAGCGCCGAGGTGATCAACCGTGTCGTGGTGGTCTTGCCGTTCGTGGCGCTGACCAGCACGAGCTTGCGGTCCGCCGCGAGCTTGCGCAGCAGGTCGGGCTCCAGCATCAGGCCCACCCTGCCGCCGATGACCGAACCGTCACCGCGTCCGGTGGCCCGCGACAGCGTCGCCGCCGTACGGCCGAGGGCGCTGGCAAGCTGCGCCCGCAACGGAAGCTGACTCATGCCCGTGATCCTAGTCCCCCTCCCGCCACGTCATTCGACGTCTGCCGGGGGCCGTCACCGGGTTGTCGGGGTGTCGTTCAGGACGGTCCCGGGCCCTCGGGGCCGGTGAAGGAGAGCTCGGCGGGGGTCTCCCCGTCGAAGGGGAGCACGAAGCGGCGCGGCCACGACAGCACGGTCTCCAGCCAGCCGGCGGCCATCGTCTGGGCGACGTACTTGATCCGGTCACGCGGCTCCACCGTGATCGCGACGGTCGTCACGTCCCGCTGGATGCCCTCGTGCTCGTCGTCGCCGAGGATCACCCGCCAGGCCAGCGCCCGGTTGCGGTCGACCTCCATCGACAGCGGGTGATGGCGCAGCGCCTTGGCCCGGTGGCCGAGCAGTTCCGTGCGTACGCTCACCGCCACCGCGCCGTCGCGCCCATCCGCCGCCGCCGGATCACCCCCGGTGGGCCGGGCCGCGCCGGTCGTCTGGCGCTCGGTCCCGAACAGGGGATATTCCATCGCGGGGGCCGGGCTGCGCAGGTCGGGCGCCGGGCGGCCGAGTGGGAACAGCCTGTCCACCTCGTGCAGCCAGCGGACCTGCGGAATCACCCATGAGGGCCCCGGGCGCTCACCAGCGCGCATCGGCGGCGTCCGCTCCGGCCGGCCGAGCAGCCCGGCCGCGACCTCGGCCGCCTTCGCGGTCAGCAGCGTCGGGTCGACCCACGTGCGCAGCGACCAGGCGCGGGCGGCGACCGCCCGCTCGATCAGCGTGGCCAGCAGGCACTCGCGCCGCCTGGCCGGCAGCTCCGCCCAGGCGTCGGAGAGAACGCGCGGCACGCCGGGCAGCGACCGGTTCGTCACGAATGCCAGGATCACCGTGTCGGTCCAGATCCGCAGCCAGGCCCATTCGGGCGCGGCCGCGAACAGGTCGGCCTCCCGCAGCTCGACCAGCGTGCACGCCTTGCCCGTACGGCACGCGTCGCCGCAGGCGGCCGAGCGGCGGCCGTGTATCGGCGGCACCGGACTGACCACCAGGTGCTCCCGCTGCTCCCCCAGCGGCACGTGCACCCGCAGCGGCCGGTCCATGCCGTCGGCGAAGACCGCGGCATGCCCGGGCTGGAGCGAGACGACCTGCCGGGACTGGTCCTCGCTCAGGTTCATCGCCGCTCCCACCAGTTGCCGGTCGTCCTCGGCGGGGAGCCGGTGCACGACCTTGAGCGCGGTGTTCTTCACGACGTCGGACACCAGCTTGGTCGGGATCTGCTCGGCCACGATGATGCCCTCGCCGTACGCCCTGATCTCGGCGAGCATTCCGGCGAGCAGTTCGACCGCGTGGGTGGAGGCGCGCCGCGCGCCCCGGTCGCGCAGCAGCCGGTGCGCCTCCTCGATCACGATGACGTGGCGCAGCCCGGGAGGCCCGCCCTCGTGCCGCGTCTCCTGCCTGGCCCGCATCCGCAGGTGCTCGACGATCCTGATGATCAGCGTGCCCATCAGGAACGCCTTGTCCTCGTCGTTGGCGACGTCCTCGATCGCGAGCACGACGTTGCGCTGGAGCAGCCCGCCGATGTCGGCGGGGTGGCCGCCCTCGAAGAACCTGCCCGCGCTGCCCACCCGCAGGCTGCGCAGCCGCAGGCTGATGAACCCCTCGACGTCGGCCTGGACCTCGTTGCCGTAGCCGATCTCCTGGATCACCTCGAGCGCGTGCTGCTGGAGCTGCTCCAGGGTCGGCACAGCGGGTTGTACGGCCGCGCCGGGGACGGCTCCCCCGGTGACCACGTCCCACCCGTTGGCCTCGTAGACCCGCTGCAGCGCGAGCGACATGATCTGCGGGAACGGCTCCTCGGCGTCGAAGGCGGCCATGAAGAGCGCGCGGACCATGTCGATGTGCGCCTGGACGGGATAGCCCGGCTCGGGCGCCAGCGGGTTGACGCTGATCGGCACGTTGTCCGGCGCCGACGGGTTGATCACGGTCACCGGGGCCAGGTGCTCGACCCGGCCTGCCATCGCGGCGTACTCCGACTTGGCCGGCTCGATCGCCAGCCACGGGATCCCCGCCTCGGTGAGCTGCTCTAACAGGTGCCTGACGGTCTGGGACTTGCCGGAGCCGGTGGCCCCGGTGACGAAGGCGTGGCGGTTGAGCGTGGCCAGCGGCACCCGGAACGTGCCGACCGCCCGGTCCTGTCCGTCGACGATCGCACCGAGATCGATCAGCTCGCCCGAGCCCTCCACCTCGGCCTCGCTCGTCACGTCGAAGAACCCCGCGTCCAGCACCCGAACGCCCGGCACCTCCCGGCGCGGCAGTCCGGCGAGCGCGGCCAGCGCCCCCGCCGTGGCCGCGAACGGCGCGGACGCCCCGTCGGCGGGGTCGGCCGGGTCCTGGAGGTTGACCGCCAGCGCCTCGGCGAAGCCGTACACCGGACCACCCGTGTGATCGCGATCGGCTCCGCCTGCGAGGGCGGCCAGGGACATCACGCTGCGCAGCCGGTAGGGGTGATGGCTCATCTCCACGGAACCGACGAGCACGGGCGCGATCTGGCGCAGCTCGTCGGGCCCGGCGGCGCCGGCGAGCACCCGCACGTTCCACAGCCCGGCCTCACGGAAGGCGTCGAGCTCCTGCATCCTGCGCTCGGCCCGCTCGGCGTCGAACCGCGACCGCTCGGAGGCGTCGCCGTACTGACGCAGCACGTTGAGCTGGGTGCGCAGGTGGGCGACCTCGTCGTCGAGCAGGTCGGTCGGCTCGGCCACCACGACCCAGCCGAACGGCCGGGACATCAGCGTGACCAGCGTCGACTCGAACAGCGTCGGCCGCTTGTGCTCGTCGGGCTCCGGCTCGCGCCTGCCGTACAACGGCGGCGCCTGACGCCCGGGGCACGGCGTCCACACGAGGTCGGCCAGGTCGTCCAGCCACTCGTCGCCGATCTCCACCCCGCGTGCGCCGCCGGGGAACAGCAGCGGCTGGGGGCCCGAGACGTGCGCCTCGCCGGACACCGCCGCCCGCCTGGGCGGACGGGGCGGGGTGAGCGGCCCGGCATTGGTGATCAGTTCGAGCGGTGCGCCCGAGCCCCGGGACAGCCAGCCGATGACGAACGGGCGGTTGCGCTGGGCGGCGGAAAGGACGGCCGGGAGAACCGTGACGAAGTCCCACTCTGCGGATGAACTACGCGAAGGGGCCGTGATCGCCTTGATTCGGTACCACGGCCCGCTCAGGGGGAACGGCTGCATGAGATCCCTCAGTTGACGACGAACAGGGAAGAGACTCCTTCAACGAACATGTCCGCATGGCCGTGTTGACGATGCCCTTACCCGTTCCCGACGGTGTCATGGCCGCCTGCGCCAGTCGAGCCGCGGGGGCGGGGGACCTAGATTCGGCGGTGGGGCGTCCTCCGGCGGGGGATCGGCCGGCGCCCTGTCGGGCCGTACGGCTTCGGGCCCGGCGACATCGGGCAGGGTGGTCTCCTCCGGCGGCTCACCCGGCGATGAGACCCTCTCGTCCCGCGTCCAGGTCCCCCGCTCACCCGAGGCTCCCCGCTCCCCCGGCCCGGTGGGCTCCGACGCCTCGGCGGACAGCGCGGCCCGCCGCACCTCGCCGAACTCGTACAACGTGGTCTTGGGGAGGGTGAGGATCGCCGGGTTGGCGTCGGCCAGCCGCACCTGCCGCCCCTCGGCCGTCGCGTGCGTGACGATCACGGAGGTCGTGGGGAGCTGCTGAAGCTGGTGCGGCTCGACCAGGAACTCGCGCGACCGCTGGAGCACCCCCTCGGCGACCGTGTTGGCGTGGCGGCCCCATTCCGTCGACTCGGTGATGTCCTCCCTGAGGTCTCCCTCGCCCTTCTCCTCCTGGCTGGGCCGGCCGGCGCCCACGGTGGAGGTGTAGAACCCGCCCGTGCCGTGGACCGCCGAGCTGAACGTCTCGGTGAGCTGGGCCAGCTGCAGCCGGTGCTCTGTGCCGACGTGCTCGCTCGCCACCCGGGCGTCCTCGGCGTTGCCCAGGCGCATGAACGCGACGGCGGCGTGCCCGCGGCCCAGGCGCTCCCGCACGGTCGGGGTGAGGCTGCGATAGGTGAGGACGAGCCCGGTACGCGAGGTCTCACACGCGTCCATCAACCGGTCGAGCACGTCGCCGCGCAGCTTGTCCGCCCCGGCCACGATGATCGTGTGGTACCAGGGCCGCTCGCTCGCCGGCGACTGGCGCAGGATGTGCGTGAGCGCGGTCGCGACGTACGTCCCCAGGACACGGTTGCCGAAGACGCCGGCCTGCCGGTCCATGCTCACCACGCGCAGCCGGGCGGGCGGCAGCCGTACGGCCTCGGTGCCGAGCGTCTCCAGCTTGCGTAACTGGGACTCCAGCGCCCAGGCCCGTTCGATGACCACACGGTCGGCCACGCCCCGGCCGAAGAGCATGCCGATGCGTTCGAGCTGGGTCGCGGTCAGCAGGCCGAATTTCATGTCGTCGCGCGGGTCGCCCACCTGGGCCAGGGCCCGCAGCGCCGCGGTGACCTGGCTGATCGTGGCGTTCTCGCCGAGGACCTCCAGCACCCGTTCCAGGATCGCGTTGTCGAAGCCGATGTCCCGGCTCGTCTCCTCGCTGACGCTGACCACGTGCGCGAGCACGTCGGCGAACGCCTCGGGCTTGAGCGTCGCACCGAGATCGAGGCGGGGCAGGTCGACCGGGAGCACCCACACGAGCGGATCGTCGCCGCCCCGTCTGGCCAGCTCGATCAGGTCCTTGGCGATCGCGCCCTCGGACAGGTCGAGGACGGTCAGATGGCCCCCGCTGTAGAGGCGGGTCGCGCCGATCAGCGTGATCAGCGCCGACCACCCCGGCAGCGTCCCGCCCGCCACGTCGACCCGGTCGATCTCGTCGGGCACGGCCACCGCGTACCAGGTGAGCTGGCGGTCGAACCTGTTCTTCTTCTCGGCCCAGTCGCGATATCTGGCCGCGTGCTCCTCCTGGGCCTTGGCGATCTCGCGGCGGCGCCGCTCCTGCTCGCGCCGCGCCAGCTCCCTGCGCTGGCTCACCCGTGCGTCGACGGTCCGGTTGCCCTGCCGGATGGCGTACGCGCAGATGCCGGCGATACCGCCGGCCGCCACCAGGCCGAGCAGCACGAGCGGCCAGGCCAGCAGACCCAGCAGGCCGAGGACGAGGATCACCGCCGTCACGACCGTCATGAACGTACGGAAGATCCGTACCGGGCGGTTGAGCAGATCCTCCTGGAGCCGTGCCCGCCGGAGCCACTCGTCGTCCTGCCCGGCCGTGTCCTCCTCGGCGACGACGTCATCCCGGGCCGGACGCTTCGGTGGTGGTCCGGGATCCGGGTACAGCAGAGCGTACTGCCAGCCCAGGTAGATCCGATCTGCCTGAGGCTGGGCATGCTCAGGGTGCGGGTCGCCCACGAGCCCAGTCCTCCATGTCCGCCTCGATCACCAGCGTAGGAGTTGGAAGCCCTGTCAGGGTGGGCTTCCCGCCATTCGTGCGCTATTTCCCGCCGGAGGCGGGACCAACGGCACAGTCCCGCCGGAGGCGGGATCAACGGCACAGTCCCGGGATCCACGGCGCGCCCCGGCAAGGAAAAGGATCAACGGGGCAGATGAGGCAAGTGTGGTCGTACTACCATCGCTTGCCATGACGTCACCCAGTCATGGCATCCGTCGCCGACGCCCGGTCCTGGTCCCGGTCGCCGCGGCGCTGGCCGCCGCGGGGGTCGGCGTCACCGCCGCGTTCGGCGGGCTGAACGAGGCTCCGCCGAAGAAGCCCGCTCAGGTCGCTCCCGGGCAGGCCATCGACCAGGGTCAGTTCCGTACGGAGTTGCTCGAGGCGATCGACACGATCGAGCAGGGCGAATTCGGCACGGCCCGGCGCATCCTCGAAATCACCATCAAGGTCACCAACCTCGGCAAGGCGACCACGTCCGTCGGGCTCCTGCCCGAGCCGGGCAAGGCGATCCCGGAGATCCCCTACTCCTTCGCCGGTTCGCTGCTCCGCGTCGAACCGGAGATCAAGAGCAAGTACGGCGCCGACGTGAGCGTGCTGAGCTACGGGATCAAGAGCCGTCAGCTCCATCCGGGGATCACGACCACGGTCGTCGTGAAGTACGAGCTGGAGCCCACGGCCACGGTGCCCCCCGAGATACGGGTGGATGTAGGCCGGCTCGTCTACGCCCCGCACGGCACGCTTGACCAGACGCACTACTGGCGGCTCGTCGGGGAGGAAGACAAGGACGGCGAGTTCACCCCGACCGTCGCCGCGCGGGTCTCCCTGCCCGTACGGCAGGAGCGGACATGATGGCCGTCACGCAGCCCGAGACCTCCCGCCCGGCCCGGCACTCCGCCGAGACACACCGACGACCACCGGGGAAGCGGAGGCTCGGCGCGCGGTTCGTCGCCGCCGTCGTCGGTGTCGCGCTCGCGGCGGCCGCCGTCTACGCGCAGACCTTCGCCCTGCCGGCCGAACAGCGCTCCTCGCTCATCACCATCAAGGGACAGATCGGCGAGGTGGTGGAGACCCACCGGTTCAGCATCAAGGTGAGTTCGATGACCGCCGCGCTCGCGGTCGACACCACCGACTACGGCGACCAGGTGACCAAGGTGGGCACCAGCAACCTGTTCCTCGTGGCCGACATCTCGGTCACCACCGCCAATGAGCCGATGCGGTTGAGCCCCGGCCCCAATGTCGTGCTGCTCACCAGGGACGGCCGGCGCTACCAGACGACTGACAAGGTGAACCAGAGCCTCACCGCGTTCAACCGGCACTACCAGCCCGGGTTCTGGTCGAGGGGAGTCCTGGTCTTCGAGGTGCCCAAGGACGCCGTGTCGGGCGCTCGTCTCGTCGTCGCGCCCCCGACCGGGTTCATCACCGACTACTCCGCCCCCGAAGCCGAGATCGACCTGGGCCTGTCCGGTGGGACCGCCCGCCGGTTCATCGCACAGGCGGAGGACTATTACTCACTCGTGAGCAACATGCGATGAACGAGCCCCGCACGAACCGGACCCCGGCCGACGAAACGCCGCGTGAGCGCGACTGGTTCGCGCCCCCGCCGAGCCAGCCGACGGAGATCCCGGACGACCCGTCCGACATCACCTACAGCGGTCCGCTGCCGCAAGGACCGCCTCAGGCACCGGCCGCGATCCCGATTCCCGGCACCCTGCGGCAGCCGCAGGACGTCCGGGTGTGGCCGCCCCTCCATGAGGGGGACTCGACCCAGCCGTTCCCCGCCCTCAGAGCCACCCCGCTCGCCTCCTCCCCGTCGCACGGCGGGGCCTCCCCCGCCCTGCCGCCATCGGCGGATTCGCCTTCACCGGAGCATCCACCGGTGGATTCGCCATCGGCCGGATCACCGTTCGCGGGACCGTCACCCGCCGACCCGGCCGCTCCATCGGACCACTCCTCCGGCGGCGGGAAGACCGGACGAGGCCGCCGGCGTACGGCGCTGCTCGGAGTGGGCGCGGCACTGTCCCTCGTCCTCTCCATCGGCGCGCCCACCTGGTTCGGCTACAACGTCTACAAGTACGCCCGCCCGAGCGACCAGGTGCACCTCGTCGAGCCGGGACGCTCCGCGACCTGGCAGCACGTTTCGTGGCAGGCCAGGCTCGAGAAGATCCCCGATCCGACCGGCAAACCGGACACCTCTGACCGGCAGTGGATGAAGGCCGTCGTCACGAGGACCGCCATCGATGGCGAGGGCGCCATCCGCCACGGCTCTCCGGAGGTGCGGCTGACCGACGAGACCGGCCGGATCTGGCTCATGGAAGAGCTCAGCAACGAGACGCCGGCCGACACCGAGGAGAACAAGGTCGGCACGCCGTACCGGATCGAGCTGGTCGGCGTGGTGCCGCCGCCCGTCGCCGATCAGGTCGAGATCCTGCTGCGCCCCAGCATCTCCAGAAGCGTCCCCGGACAGTCCGTCGAGGACATGATGAAGGAGTCCGTGAAAACGGAGGAGAAGCCGGACCACGTGCTGCGGTTCCTGCGCTGAGCCGACGGCGCAGCGCCCTGGAACCACCGCACCCTGGAACTACTGGAGGCCGCGCCGCCGCCTGCTCGCGGCCAGGTCGAAGGTGGCGGCGATGAGACACATGCTCAGCGTGGTCACCAGTAGATCGACGACGATGGCGACGGGCACATAGGTCATGAACCAGATGTACGGCTCGTCGAACGCCGCGAGATAGCGGCCCGCCCGCCCGAGGTAGTCCCCGCCCACGCGCAGCCCCACGTAGCACAGGGCGAACAGCCCGAAGAGCGGGGCTCCGCCGCGTATGGTCAGCCGCAGCGAGTTGAGCAGCGGGATCCAACGCCCCGTCCAACCGGCGCTCAGCCTGATGAGCGCGAGTCGCGTCCAGTTGTGCGCTCGTTCGACATGCTCCGCCGCCCGTTCCAGCCGGGTGCCCCTGATCGTGGTCCGGGTGTCCTCCGCGTACGCGCCGTAGACCAGGATGCCGACCGTCAGCCAGGCGAGCGGAACGACCAGCGCGTCGATGACGTACGGCCAGACGGCGCCGATGAAGCCCGTGACCTGCTCCCAGCCCGGAACGCTCGCCTTGGCCTGATCCGTCCAGTCGTGCCATGCGGTGACGACGGCCCGGCCGCCCAGCCAGTCGGAGCGGGCCCCCACGGCCGCATGCAGCGCGTTGATCCCGTAGAACACGAAGGCGAGCTCGCCGAAGGTGGCGAGGATCCCGGAGAAACGCCCGGCGCCGGCCTCGTGCCGCCGCCCGAAGAACGTCTTGATCACATAGGCGACCACCATGGTCACCAGGGAGACCTTCGCGTCCAGGCCGATGAGCCCGGCCATCACGCCGCTGTCCTCACCCGCGAAGGCGTCGACCAGGATGCGATCCGGCTGCCGCCGTAGGTCGATCTCCATGAAGTCACGGACGTCCTGGGTGACGAAGCCCCAGGTGAGGTAGATGCCGGCGAAGACGAGGGCGGTGCGGTTGAGCGCGCCGAGCAGGCTCTCCCTGCCCTCGCCCGCCTCCCGGCGAGCCCCGGTCTCCATGAGGGCGTCGCGGATGACGTACAGCATTCCGGCCGTCGTGGCCAGCGACGTCATCACGACGAGCGTGAACAGGAACATCACCACGACCAGCCGTGCCTGGTACCACGACCCGTGCGAGAGCGTCGCGGCCAGCAGGAGCAGCCCCCACCGAACGAGGCGCCCCAGCGAGAACCAGATGATCAGCGGCAGCGCGCACTTCGCGGCGATGCGGAAGGCGTGCAACGGCAGCGCGTACGGCGACAGCATCCAGGTCGGCTTCTCGGCACCGGCGGCCTGGGAGGGAGCGGCGATCGCGGACGTTCCAGACACCTGCCGCATGTTATCGGCTCGCTCCCGCCCCCGTCGGCAACGTCATGACGAGATGACCTCGCCGGTCCGGCCGGCGGTCACCCCTGCTGCCACCCACACCGACTCGGCCACGCGCGGGTATGCGCCACGCGGCCTCATGGTGCGAGACCGAGGACCGACGTCGCCTTGTTCGCCGCGTCGAGCACCGTACCGACCATCTTGTCCCGGGCTTCGCTGAACCGCGATGTCGGTGCGACGATTCCGACGGCGCCGGCCACGGAACCGTCATGTTCGAAGAACGGGGAACCGATCGCCGTGATGCCGGGGCTGGAGTCGACGTCAACGGCCCACCCCCTCGCCCTGACCTCCTCGAGTTCCCGTAGCAGAGCCGTGCGAAACCGCCGCTGTGCGGACGGTGCCATGCCGGTGAGGTTGCGTGCGACGATCTCGTCCCGCAGCGTGGCATCGAGGTGGGCGAGCACGGCCTTGCCCGAAGCGCGGTGTGGCTCGTTGCCGGTGAGGCCGACGTAGAGCCCGCTCGCACGGAGCGGTTGCGACCCTTCGACCAGAACTTTCAAGATCAGGTTCTTGTCGTCGAGAGTCGACAGGAACGAGGTTTCCGCAGTCGTGTCGGCAAGCTCGCCGACGATGCTCGCGAGCTTGTCGTTGATGTTGAAACTGCGCTGGTAGGTCCGGAACAGGGCGCCTACGCCGGCTCCGAGCCGGAGCGTGGCGTCGGCTCGGCGCTCGATGTAGCCACGCGCGAGCAGAGTCCGCATCAGGTGATAGCAGGTCGTGATGTTCAGGCCGAGGCCGACGGAGACCTGTTTCACCGTCGGCGGAGGGTCGGCGGCCGCCACGTACTCGAGAAAGCTCAGCGCTCGCTCGACGGTCTGCAGGGTCTGCTGTGTGGACTTGGCCGACGAACTGTTCACTATCTGAAATTATCAGGCATGCGAGGCGGGCATGGCCCGATGAAGCGGGGCATTGAGCCGGTCGGTGAACGGGTCGAACGCCCGGACGGGCGGGTAGGCGTCGGGGTCGACGATCACGTCGATCACCGTGGTGTGGCCGGAGACCAACGCTTTCCGCAATGCGGGGGCGATGGCGTCCGGGTGATCCACCACGATCCCGGTGGCTCCCACGGCGGTCGCGATGGCGGCGTGGTCGACGGGATCGAGCTCCACGCCGGTGGTCGTTTCGCCGAACACGGCGTTCTCGACATGCCTCTGGGCTCCCAGGACCGAGTTGTTGAGCACCACGACGGTCACCGGAAGACGCTCTCGCACCGCGGTTTCCAGCTCGGACCAGACGTGTGCGAACCCACCGTCGCCGACGACCGCGATGACGCGTCGCCCAGGCGCGGCGATTTTCGCTCCCAGGGCCAGCGGCAGTCCCCAACCGAGACCGGCCAGACCTCGTGGCATGACGAAGCGCTGGCCGGGCCGCTTCGCCAGGAGGTAACCGGCGATCCAGAACGAGGAGTAACTGGCGTCGGCGACCACGATGTCGTCGGGCTCCAGGAGCCGGCCGAGCTCGGCGAAAAGGCGCTCCGGGGCAATGGGGGTCTCCCCGGATTCCAACAGCGGGGTGACGGCCTCGAAGTGCCGCTGGCGGCCGGCGGCGATGGCGGCTCTGAGCCCCTCTGACCGAGCGACGCGGAGCGTGAGATCGGTCGCCGCGAGGGCGGCCGTGAGGTCCCCGAGCGCGGCCCGGGCGTCACCGAGCAGGCGTATCGCCTCATAGTTCCGCCCCACCTCGAGCGGGTCGACATCGATGTGGATGTAGGTGGCGTCGGGGGATGTCAGCGTCCAGCCCTCGGTGCCGTTCTCGTTCGTCCGGGTGCCGACCAGCAGGACGACATCGGCTTCGGCGATCAGGGGGAGGTGGAAGTGCGCGGGTCCGCGCTCGCCGGTGACATTGGCGGCGACCCCCAGTGACAGCGGACCCGATTCGTCCACGGCGCCCTTGCCCATGTTCGTCGTGACCACGGGTAGATGGGCGATCTCCTGCAGCGCGGCCAACTCGGCCACCGCACCCGAACCGTGAACTCCGCCGCCCGCGACGACCAGAGGCGACCGGGCCGTGGCGATGAGCCGTGCCGCCCGCGATACCGCGGCGGCGTCCGGCCGGGGACGATCGAGCGGGAAGGCCCCGAGATCCGCGGTGCGCGCGAATCGCCCGGGCACGGCCGGCTTTCCGAGGACGTCCCGGGGGACGAGCAGCACGACCGGCCCGGGCCGTCCGCTGTTCGCCATCGTGACCGCCTGGTCGATGGTGTCCTCCACCCGTGTGGGATCGTCGATGCGCCGCGTCCACTTCGAGACGCTCGCGAACAGCGCGAAGTGGTCCAGCTCCTGGAACGCGTTGCGATCCCGGCTGCCTGACGGCACCTCCTGAACCAGTACGAGCATCGGTATCGACGCCTTGAGCGCCTCTCCCATCGGGGCGACGAGCAGGGCCGCGGCAGGGCCGTTCTGGGCCGCCACCACCCCGATCCGGCCGGAGATCCGAGCGAAGCCGTCGGCCATCGCGCCGCCCGCGTTCTCCGTCCGGTACAGGATCTGGCGGATTCCGATGCGCTCGGCGGCGAGCATCAACTCGGTCGGATTGCTCTGGCCCAGGATCGTCTCGACCCCGTGGCGGGCCAGTGTGCGTGCGATGACGTCGGCGACAGTGGTCATGTTCCGCAATGTTTCAAACTGTGAATCCTGTGTCAACTATCGAATTTTTCATTATTTGAAACAGCATGCGGTTATTGACATGCCGATGACGTGACTCCTACCGTCGGATGGTGAGCGCACCCGGCCCCCACTCCACCGGCCCCCCACCACCAAAGATCTGGAGTTCCCATGACCATCGACACCGGTGAAACGCATCTGAGCCCGGTGCTCTGCCTGCACTCACTGTTCCTCGATCCGCGCGCCTTCGACGGTCTCGTCGCCGCGGGAGCCGGGCGGTTCCGGTTCATAGCACCGGAGTTCCTCGGACAGGTCGGCCGCCTTGACGAAGTCGATGCGACCGTGACCATGGATCAGTGCACCGACGACGTGCTGGCCCTGGTCGACCGGCTCGGTCTCACCTCCCTGTCGATGGTCGGGCAGTCGATGGGCGGCGACGTCGCGGTCCGCATCGCGGCTCGCCGGCCCGATCTGGTCGACAAGCTGGTGCTGATGGGCTCGTCGGCGAGAGCCGAGACCGACGAGAACCTCGACCTGTTCGGGGCGTTCGTCGACCGGTTCGAGCGGGAGGGATTCACCCCTGAGGTCGTCGACTTCGTCAAGGGCATCCTGTTCGCGGCGACCGTTCTCAACGACCCGGCTCGCTCGGACATTCACGAGACGTGGACCAAGCGTCTCGGCGAACTCTCCCCCAGGATCGCTCATGCCGCACGGGGCGTCGTCCAGCGAGAGAGCGCGCTCGACCTGCTGCCTCTGATCACCGCGCGGACACTCGTCATCTCTGGGACCCAGGACCAGGCCCGCCCGCCGGCCTGGTCGGACGAGATGTTCGAGGCGATTCCGAACGCCGAACTCTGGCGCATCAAGACCGCCGGTCACAGTCCATGCCTCGAAGCCCCGGACACCGTCATCCCGCGCGTCCTCGAGTTCCTCGCCTAACGCGGAACGGCCCACGGCGAGCAGTCGTGGGGAGGGGACGAGCTTGACCGGCATACATACGGTCGCCGGGTGGAGCGCACGATGCGGGCGGTGGCGCGGGCCGGTGTCGAGACCGGGGCTCCGATCACCGTGCACACGCACGGACCCCGGCGAAACCGTAGGGCTCATCACGGGACGGGCGGACCAGGCCCCGGAGCCTGCGCCTCAGCCGTACAGCGCGAAGGCCGGTGCATTCGCGGCGGAACGCACCGGCCTTCGGTGGATGCGGAAGAAGACGATCAGACGGTGACCGCGAGCTGGGCGACCTCGCCGAGCTTGGCCTCGACCGACACGTCCTTGGTGACGCCGCCGCCCGCGATGATGCGGACCGTCCACTGGCCGGGGGCGGCGAAGAAACGGAAGATGCCCTCGTCGGAGACCACGACCTCACCGGTGAACTCACCGGAGTCGTCGAGCAGCCGCGCGTAGGCCGTACCGGGGCCGGAGACGACCCCCTGGATGACGGCCTGGGTGGACAGGTCGATCCCGGCCGGCAGCGCGACGGTCTGCTCCGGAGCGGCGCAACCCTGGGTTGTCATCAGCGAGCCTCCCCCAGCTCGATCGGCACGCCCACGAGCGAGCCGTACTCGGTCCACGATCCGTCGTAGTTCTTCACGTTGGGCTGCTCGAGCAGCTCGTGCAGCACGAACCAGGTGTGCGCGGAGCGCTCGCCGATGCGGCAGTACGCGATGGTGTCCTTGCCGAAGTCGACGCCGGCCCCCGCGTAGAGCTCCTTGAGCTCCTCGTTGGAGCGGAACGTGCCGTCGTCGTTGGCCGCCTTCGACCACGGGATGTTGCGGGCGGTGGGCACGTGGCCGCCCCGCTGCGCGGCCTCCTGCGGGACGTGGGCCGGAGCGAGCAGCTTGCCGGTGAACTCGTCGGGCGAGCGCACGTCGACCAGGTTCAGGGTGCCGATCGCGGCGACCACGTCGTCGCGGAACGCGCGGAGCGAGAGGTCCTGGTCCTTGGCCTGGTAGTTCGTGGCCGGCCGCTCGGGCACGTCGGTGACCAGCTCGCGGGAGTCGAGCTCCCACTTCTTGCGGCCGCCGTCGAGCAGCTTCACGTTCTCGTGGCCGTAAAGCTTGAAGTACCAGTACGCGTAGGCGGCGAACCAGTTGTTGTTGCCACCGTAGAGGACCACGGTGTCGTCGTTGGCGATGCCGCGGGCCGACAGCAGGGCCTCGAAGCCCGCCTTGTCGACGAAGTCACGGCGGACCGGGTCCTGGAGGTCGTCCCTCCAGTCGATCTTCACGGCACCGCGGATGTGGCCCTTGTCATAGGCGCTGGTGTCCTCGTCGACCTCGACGAGCACGACACCGGGCGTGTCGAGGTTGGCCTCAACCCAATCGGCGTCCACCAGCACGGCGGAACGACTCATGACATTCTCCCAGGTTGTAGACGGCGGATGAGCAAGTACGTTTCGCAGCCGGGGCAGTGGCCGAAGGCTGCGTTGAGAAAGGCGGCCAGCAGTGCCGCTGCTGTCGCACCCAAGGCCGGTGGGGCGAGCCCGACCGCGAATCCGATCAGTCCCACGACCGCGAGTGCCAGACCCGCCCGTGCCGCGAGCAGCCGTCCGCTGCGCGGGACCATGGCGGCCACGGGAACCGGGGATGTCAGGGCCGCACCGGAACGTGGGCCACGCGGGTTGATTTGCATCGTGCGGGATGCTCCTGAAGGATTCGCGGAAAGCGGCACGCAGCCGCGGGAATCACCCTCAGGCCATGCGACAGAGCGAAGTCGCGACGCGGCAGAAATCGACCGCGCGCCGCTTCGTGAGCAGCTCTGTCGTGGGAGTCATGACCAAGACAGTACCCGTCGTCTCGGAATCTGTCACTCGCTGTCCGCTTGTTGAGATGATCCATGAGACGGATCGACCAGCACCACACCGAGCGCGGCGATCACATCGGCCTTCCGTGGCTGGCCGGAGGCCCTTTTCACCACGTTGCCCGAGCCGTCGAACACGAGCACGGTCGGTGTGCGCAGCACGTCGAAACGCCGGACGAGATCGAGCCGCGACTCGGCGTCGATCTCGACGTGACCGACCCCCGGCACCATCGCGGCCACCTCGCTGAGGATTCGCCGGGTCGCCTGACAGGGCCGGCAGAAGGCCGTGGAGAACTGCACGAGCGTGGCCCGCTCGCCGAGTTCGGCGCCGAGGTCGGCGGCGAGAACGTCGATCGCTGTCATCATGCCGTGAAACCCGCGACTCCCCGCGTTTCATTCCCCGGACCCGGACCCGGACGCGGACGCGGACGGAGCCGAGGTCGTCACGACCGTACGCCCGTCCGAGGTGACCAGCTCCAGGCGGCGGATGTCACCGGCGGACAGCGAGGTCGACCCCTCGAAGACGTTCTTGCCCGGTCCGTGCTCCCCCGGTCCGGCCGGCCAACTGCCGACCGTCGTCGCGGTGCCGTCCGGGCCGATGACGCGCAGCGTGCACGTCGTTCCCGCGGGCACCCCCGAGACCATGGCGCGCAGGTCGGTCCCGCTCTCCTTGGCGGTGAGCCGTACGGCGAGGGTCACGTCTCCGCTCCGCCCGCGCGCCTCCGAGACCGGCGGGGCCTCTGCCGTGGTGAACGTCTGGACTTCGGAGCTGGACGCCGCGGCGTCGGGGCTCGGCCGCGCGGCCGTCTCCTGCGGGGCCGTCTCCCGCGCGGCCGCGTCGGGCTGGGAGCTCGCCGCCGGCGGCCTGGCGGCCCCGGTGCCGGACGCGTACGGCTGGATCGCGACGGGCTGATCGGCGGAGCGTTCCGCGGACTCCTTCTGGTCCCGCGGCGCCACCCCGCCGCTGTCGGCCGCGGTGGTGGAGGAGGAGGCAGCGGCGGACCCGGCCGCCACGCTCGCGTCCTGGGCCGGCCGCGCGGCCGACAGCCAAGCCGTACCACCCAGCGCCGCCACGACCACCGAGGCGGCGAGCGCCAGCATCGTCCGCGAGCGGCGGCCGCGCCGGGCCGAGGCGGCGATCAGCCGCTCCAGCACCACCGGCGGCGGCGCGGCGGCCACCTCGATGTCCTGCTCCGACACCCGTCCGAGCACGGCGGGCAGCCCCGACAGCTCGGCGAGCTCGGCCCGGCAGGCGGGACAGGTGTCCAGGTGCGCCTCGACCTCGGCCGTCTCCTCGGGGTCGAGCGCGCCCAGGACGTAGACCCCGAGCGAGATCCTCACGTCGTCGCAGTTCATGGCGCCAACCCCCGTTCCTCCAAGGCGAGTTTCAGCGCCCGGAGCGCGTAGTAGGTCCGCGACTTGACCGTACCCTGCGGGATGCCGAGGACCTCGGCCGCCTCCTTCACCGATCTCCCCCGGTAGTACGTCTCCAGGACCACCTCGCGATGCTCGGGCCGCAGCGACGCCAGCGCGTCCGCCACCGCCCACGATTCGACGGCCCGGTCGAGCTCGTCGTCGGCGGGCAGCACGGCCAGCGCCTCGTCCCCCGTCTCCTGCGGCCGCGACTTGCGGGCCCGGTGCTGGTCGACGACGAGGTTGCGGGCGACGGTGAACAGCCACGCGCGGATCGGCCGCCCTTCGAGCACCGAAGGATGCCGCCATGCCCGTAGCAGCGTCTCCTGCACCACGTCCTCCGCCCGGCCCGGATCACCGGTCAGCCGCAGCACGTAACCGTAGAGCGGCCCTCCGTGATCCTCGAAAAGTGCGCGTATGAGCTCCTCGTCGGCGGTTCCGGCTGGACTCACATCTCCATCACGTACGGCGGAGCCGCCCGGTTCAACGGGGTCGCCCGCCGCCGTCGGCTCACCCTCGGGGCGATCCGGTTCAGTGGAGTGGGACATCGGTGGCTTCGCCCTGGATCGCGAGCCCCTGGGGCGTCGACTTCACCTTGGTGATCTTGAGGTTGAGCGGCAGGTTCTTCACGGGGACGGTGAAACCGATGTGCTTGGCCACGTTCGGCACCGAGAGGCCACCCGCGATCTTCACATCGGCCGGCGTGAGCCGTACGGCTCCCGGGACGACCTCGATCTTCAGGCTCGCGGTGACGGGCACCGTCCGGCCCAGCACGGTCACGTCGCCGGAGACCTTCAGGGTGTCCCCGCCGTCCCCCTCGACGCGGATGCCGCGCGGAGCCCGAGCGGACAGGGTCTCCCGGGAGATCACCGCGGTCCCGGTGACGTGCTCGGCCCGGATCTGGGTCTTCGACGCGTTCTGGATCAGATCGGCGAGGGGCGCGGTCACGCCGTACAACGTGGCGTCGATGCTCGACAGCTCGATGCCCTCCCGGCTGATCGGCCCGATGCCGACGCCGATCTCCTCATAGCGCCCGGAGACGGCCTGGGTGAGGAACGGGAAGCCCTTGATATCCACGGACGGCGGCTCCGACAGGTCGTACGCGCTCTGGACCTGCCGGGCGATCTCCCGCTCCGCCCCGGCCACGGCCACCCGATCGACGACGGCGAGCAGGACGGCGAGCACGATCAACGACACGATCAACTTGCGCATCCGACTCCTCCGTGGAGCACACCAGGCCGGGCGAACAGCCTAGTCGCTCATCCCCCGGCGAAGGGGGGTAAAACTTCGACCACGGCTCCCTGTGGAAGGTCGATCGTAGCCGGATCGCGGAGCCCCGCAGGAGCGCCGTCGACAAGGAAGGAGGATCGGCGTAGCACCTGCTCGATCCGTGGATTCCGGGCGATCTGCGTGATCAGCTCGCCCAGTGTCTCGGCGGAGAACGGCTCCTCCGCGACGCCAGCGGCCTCCTTCGCCGCGGCCCAGTAACGGACCGTCCCCGTGGCCATCGCCGTCAGCTCCCTCCTATACCGGCGCGTTATGAATACCGGACGTGTGACGTGCTGTTAACACGCCGGACGCACACCGGACGCATAAGTGCTGTGAGCTACCCTACGAAGTGATGGACCTGGGCGACGTGGCCCCCGGGTCCTTACGTGTTTTTGTACGGCTAAAGCTACGGCTACGGCTGCGCGCCGGGGAGGCGAACGTGAGCAATCTGCTCCTGCTGACCAACGCGCTGGAACCCTCGGCCCGGATTCTCCCGGCACTCGGGCTGCTCCTGCATTCGGTCCGGGTGGCGCCGGCCGAGGCCACCGCGCTGATAGACGCCCAGCCGGCTGACGCCGTACTGGTCGACGCCCGTCGCGAGCTCGTCCAGGCCAAGAGCCTGTGCCGGCTGCTGCGCACCACCGGTGTCACCTGCCCGCTCATGGTGATCGTCACCGAGGGGGGCCTGGCCGCGATGACGGCCGAGTGGGGGGTCGACGACGTCCTCATCGACACGGCCGGCCCCGCGGAGGTCGAGGCCCGCCTGCGGATGGCCATCGGGAGGCTGGCGCAGCAGACCGCCGAGGAGGCCCCGGACGAGATACGCAGCGGCGACCTGTCCATCGACGAGGCGACCTACACCGCCCGCCTGCGCGGCCGGGTGCTCGACCTCACGTTCAAGGAGTTCGAGCTGCTGAAGTATCTCGCCCAGCATCCCGGCCGGGTGTTCAGCCGCGCGCAGTTGCTGCAGGAGGTGTGGGGCTACGACTACTTCGGGGGGACCCGTACGGTCGACGTGCACGTCCGGCGCCTGCGGGCGAAACTCGGCGCCGAGAACGAGTCGCTGATCGGGACGGTGCGCAACGTCGGCTACCGGTTCGTCCCCGGCGAGCCGCAGGCCGAACCACGCGCGGAGCCGCAGCCGAGGACCCGCAGGGAGACGAAGGCCAAGCAGCGGGCCGGCGCGCGGGCCAGGCCGACGCATTGAGGCCAGGCCGGGCCCAGGTTTCCTGACATCAGAGCGGTGACCTGAGTGTCAAACGGCGTAAAGGCAACGATGCATTGCTCTTACCGATGGCGGATCTCGCCGAGCCCCCGAGTTCCGCCTCCTTATCGGGTCACCTAATGTGCGAGACATGAATACGCATGTGGAGATTCAGGGACGACTCGGGGACGACCAGGTGGCGGCCGTGCTGGCCCTCGTCGAGGCGGCCGCGGAGGCCGACGGCGTCCGCCCGCTCAATGAGCACGTGATGCTCCACCTACGATATGGCGGCGATCCCGGGGCCAGAGCCGTACTCATCCGAATGGACGGGGAGAACGGGGAACTGGCCGGCTTCGCGCATCTGGACCCGGCCGACCCGGTCGAGGGCCCGAGCGGCGAGCTGGTGGTGCACCCCGCGTTCCGCGGGCGCGGCGTCGGCCGGCGGCTGCTGGAGGCGGCCCTCGAGGAAAGCGGCGGCCGGCTCCGCCTCTGGGCGCACGGCGATCACCCCGCCGCCTCCCGGCTGGCGGCGGGTCTGGGCCTCACCCGGGCCAGGTCGCTGTGGAAGATGCGGCGCTCGCTGGCCGACCCGCTGCCCGCCGCGCCGCTCCCCGAAGGCGTACGGCTGCGCACGTTCGAGCCGGGACGGGACGAGGAGGCCTGGCTCGCGCTCAACGCGCAGGCCTTCGCCACCCACCCCGAACAGGGCGCGTGGACGCTTGAGGACCTGAAGCTGCGTGAGCAGGAGCCGTGGTTCGACCCCGCCGGTTTCTTCCTGGCCGTACGGCCGGGCCCGGCGGACGGGCACGACAGGCTGGTGGGGTTCCACTGGACGAAGGTCGACGGTGACGACGCCGGAGACGGTGACGGTGACGAGCCGATCGGCGAGGTCTACGTGGTGGGGGTGTCCCCGGACGAGCGGGGCACCGGCCTGGGCCGGGCGCTGACGCTCGCCGGGCTGGCGCACCTGCGCTCGCTCGGCCTGACCCAGGTGATGCTCTACGTGGACGAGGAGAACGTCCCGGCGATCCGGCTGTACGAGTCCCTCGGCTTCGCCCGATGGGACACGGACGTCATGTACCGCCGGTAGCCGTGCATCGAGCTGGTCGGGGGGTGCCCGGCGGTTCCTCCTCGGCGTCGGCCTCGGCGCTAGCCGAAGATCAGGTGCAGGCCGAAGTAGGACAGGGCCGCGACCAGCGCGGCGGCGGGGATCGTGAGCACCCACGCTGTGACGATGTTGCCCGCGATACCCCACCGCACGGCCGACAGCCGCCGGGTGGCGCCGACACCCATGATCGCGCTGGTGATGGTGTGCGTGGTCGAGATCGGCGCGCCGAAGCCCATGGCCGCCGTGTACAACACGGACGCCGCGGCCGCCTCGGCGGCGAACCCGCGCGGCGGGTCCAGGTGGATGATTCGACGGCCCAGGGTGCGCATGATGCGCCATCCACCGGCGTACGTGCCGAGCGAGATCGCCAACGCCGAAGCGGT
The DNA here is from genome assembly GCF_001417795.1 of Sphaerimonospora mesophila. Taxonomy (NCBI): domain Bacteria; kingdom Bacillati; phylum Actinomycetota; class Actinomycetes; order Streptosporangiales; family Streptosporangiaceae; genus Sphaerimonospora; species Sphaerimonospora mesophila. The sequence continues at coordinate 60,622 of NZ_BCBX01000051.1, forward strand.
GATGACCCACTCGGGGATGTCGGCCGTGGGCGACACGTATCCGCCGACGACCAGGGCGAGGAAAATCACGCCCATGGTCTTCTGGGCGTCCTGCATGCCGTGGCCGAGAGCCATCGCGGCGGCGGACACCGTCTGGGAGTACCGGAATCCCCGGCTCGACTTGTGCGGATTGGTCCGGCGGAACAGCCACAAGATCACGATCATTATCGCGCCGCCGAGGACGAAGCCGACAACGGGCGACAAGATCATGGGGATGACGACCTTCGCGACCACCCCGTCCCACTGGACGCTGGCGCTCGCGGCCATCGCCGCGCCCACCAGTCCTCCGATGAGGGCATGGCTGCTCGACGACGGCAGGCCGAAATACCACGTGATGAGGTTCCAGATGATCGCGCCGATCAGCGCGCCACCCACGATGACCAGGCCCTGCCGTCCGTTCGGGGCGTCGATGATTCCTTTGCCGACCGTCTGGGCCACCGATGTGCCGAGATGGGCGCCGATGAAGTTCATGACGGCTGCCATGAGCAGTGCGACCCGCGGCGTCAGCGCGCGCGTCGAGACCGAGGTCGCGATCGCGTTCGCCGCGTCGTGGAAGCCGTTGGTGTAGTCGAAGATCAGCGCGATCACGATCACGCCGATGACGAGGGCGAGCTCCACTTGGCTTTCCCGCGCCTAGCTTTCCTTGACCGCGATCGACTCGATCGTGTTCGCCACGTGCTCGAAGGCGTCGGCGGCGAACTCGAGTTGCTCGATCACCTCACGCATCTTCATGACGGTGAGCGTGTCGAACTCCCCGCTGAAGAGCTTGGCCAGCAGGCGTCGATACACCTGGTCGGCCTGGTTCTCGAGCCGATTGATCTCGATCCAGTATTCGTTGAGGTGCTGCATCGAGCGCAGCCGCGGCATCGCGTCGGCGGTCAACTCCGCGGCGCGCTCCAGCACCTCGACCTGGAGCACGACCTCTTTGGGGAGACGTTCGATCTGGTAGAGGACGATGAGGTCGGCGGCGGCCTCCATGAAGTCCACCACGTCGTCGAGGTTCGAGGCGAGGCGGTAGATGTCCTCGCGATCGAACGGAGTGATGAAGCTCTCATTGAGTCGCCTCATGATCGCGTGAGTGTGCTCGTCGCCGGCGTGCTCGCAGGCGCGCATCTTCTCCGCCAGGGCGTCCCGGTCCGAACCGTCGCTGATGATCTCGACGAGGAGGCGGGACGCGGTAACGATGTTGTTGGCCGATTCGGCGAACAAATCGTAGAAGCTGTCCTCACGAGGCGTGAGACGCAGTCGCACGTGGTTTCTCCAGATGTGCGGGGATGGTCCGCAGAGAAGAGTACGGCTTGGGCCTGGAAAGACGAAGTTCGGCCCTGGCTAACCCGCCCGTAACCCTCTCCTCCTTGTCGTTGCCCCGATGCTCGCAGGAAACACGTGGCCCAGAGCGGACTCTCCGGTCCGTACGGCCACGCGCGGGGATCAGATCCGTGTCCGGTGGAAGTTGAGGAACGACCGGCTCGGCGTCGGGCCCCGCTGCCCCTGGTAGCGGGAGCCGTACTTGGCCGAGCCGTACGGGAACTCGGCCGGCGAGCTGAGCCGGAACATGCACAGCTGTCCGATCTTCATGCCCGGCCACAGCTTGATCGGAAGCGTGGCCACGTTGGAGAGTTCGAGCGTGACGTGCCCCTCGAAGCCGGGATCGATGAACCCGGCCGTGGAGTGCGTCAGCAGGCCCAGCCTGCCCAGGCTCGACTTGCCTTCGAGGCGCGACGCGATGTCGTCGGAGAGACTGATCACCTCATAGGTGCTGGCGAGCACGAACTCACCCGGGTGGAGGATGAACGGCTCATCGCCGTCCGGCTCGACCATCCGGGTCAGGTCGGGCTGCTCCGTCGACGGGTCGATGTGCGGGTATCGGTGGTTTTCGAAGACCCGGAAGTACCGATCCAGCCGCACGTCCACGCTGGACGGCTGGATCATCTCGGGGTCGTACGGGTCGATCTTGACCCGGCCCGATTCGATCTCGGCGCGTAGGTCACGGTCGGAAAGCAGCACGAAAGCAAGGCTAGTGGCCCACGCACAGGCCCAGGACTCGGCCGGTGTGCCCCCCGTGCGGCCAGGCCGTGTCCGGCCGATGTCAGCGATCCGACCACGTTCTGGCCCGGGGTATGCAGCAGCACGCCGAGTTTCCGCTAGAGTATGAGCGCGGTCCGACTCCACGGTCGACCGATGCGGGTGTAGTTCAATGGCAGAACATCAGCTTCCCAAGCTGATAGCGCGGGTTCGATTCCCGTCACCCGCTCCAAGCACGAAGGCCCAGGTCAGGGAGCACATCTCAACCCGGGCCTTGATTGTTTCCGAGGCTCTTTGATCTTCGCGGGCCATTAGCGGGCCATTAGCTCCGTGGATCACCCTGCGGGCATCTCGTCGGCCACGTCCCGCGCCTGGAGCTGCTTGTTGATCGCATCGGTGATCACCTTGTCCGCGCCGCGTACCGCGTGCTGATAGATCATGGCCGCCCGGACGTTGTCGTGACCCATCCGGGCCATCAGATCCTTGAGGCCCGCGCCGGATTCAGCCGCCAGCATGTTTCCGGTGTGTCGAAGATCGTGGAAGTGCAGGCCGGGCATGCCCATGTCCTTCACCACGTCCACCCAGCGCGTACGGGTGTTGAAGCCGCTGCGCCGCAGTGGCCCGCCCTTGGCACCGGGGAAGAGCAGCGCACCCGGCTCGTTTTGAACGTAAGTCGCCAGGTGCTCACGCAGAGCCGTAACGATGCCCTCGGGAATGCCGACCACCCGCCGGCCCGCCTTGGACTTGGGCGGACCGAGCACCAGCTCACCCGTTGAGCGCTCGACGAAGGCCGCTCGGATGCGCACGGTTCCGCCGTCCAGGTCGAGGTCACTACGGCGAAGCGCGCTCACCTCACCCCATCGCAGGCTGGCGAAGGTGGCGAGCAGGACCAAGGCGCGGAAGCGGCCGTCATGGGTGCAGTCGGCCCGCCCGTCCGCGCCCATCTTCCAGAGCGTACGTTCGGCCTCGCCTCGTGTGGCGAAGATCTCAGGGTGAGTGCGCATCTCGCCGTGCCGCTGGAACCGCAGCCGGTACGCCCCGCTCTTGAGCTTGCGGACGTTGCCGACAGGACGACGGCCGACCCGGTCCGCCAGGTCGAAGACCTGCGCCACGGTGAGCACGGGTCGTTCTGCGGGATGCTCGTCACCGGCTCCGCGGATTCGACACGGGTTGCTCGGGATGATGTGGTCCTCTTCGGCCGCCGTCATCAGCACGGCCCGCAGGAGCCGGTACGCCTTGGCCGCGACGGACACCGAGACGCCGTTGCCGAGCAGGTCGGCCCGCCACTGCCGAATCATGGCCGTCGACAGCTTGCCGAGCTGTGCCGCGCCGAGGTACGGCGTGATGTGCTTGTTGAGCAGCCATGTGTACAGATCGACCGTCCGGGGACGAAGGCCCGGACGCTGTGAGATCCACGTCTCGGCGTAGTCGCGGAGCTTGATCTTGCCGCGATCCGGATCGGTCCACTCCCCCTTGATAATCTGCGCCTCGACGAGCGAGAGCGCTCGTTCCGCGTCGCTCTTGCGCTCGTACGTCTCGGCCCCGGTGCGCATCCGACCATCCGGGCCGGGATAGCGAATCTGATAGCGCCCGGACTCCCGCTTTCGAATGTTGCCGAAACGGCGGTGACCGTCTCTGTTGGCCATCAGGCAGCCCTCCCGGTGACCTCGTGGGCCGTCATCGGGGCAACGGTGCCCGCGACGACGAAGGCGGTCAGTGCTGACTCGGAGATGCGGACGTGACGGCCGACCTTAACGAACTCGATGCGTCGTTCCGCGATCAGGCGACGGACGAAGCGAGCCGAGGTGTTCAGCCGTGCGGCCGCTTCAGGGACGGTGAGCAACGGGTCCAACGATGTTCCTCCTCTCATGCCGCAGGCCGATTTGCCGAAGGATCTTGTCCGGCTGCTTCTGCTCTCAGCCGGTCCATGTGGTCGCGCCAGCGCTGGCGTTCGTGGACCGAGCGCAACAGCCGTACGCCGATTGGATCGAGGTCGGCGTCAGTGGGCTTGACGGGCCGCCAGAGGTAGCGGTGCGGGTCGGCAGGTTCGCCGTTGGGTAGGCCGAGGGCTTCCAGGACCCAGGTGCGCCGGTCCTGCTTGTGCTCGGCCAGGGTCTTGTTGGACCACTTGCGGGAGACGAGCACGCGGCGGCCCGCGTAGCCGAGGTGTTCGGGCTTGTGGGCCTTGCCCTTGCACCGGCCCGGAGCCATCCCGGCCTTGGCGCCCTTGGGCTGGATGCCGTAGCGCAGCCAGTTCGGGCACGTCGGCGCGCACGGTTCGAATCGCAGCGCGTGGAGGAGCCGTTGGGCGTGCGCCTTCTGGGCGGGGTTGTCGGTGTCGAGGCCGTCACCGATGCTCTTGGTCAGGTACTTCGACAGATAGCGGATGCACTGATCGGCATCCGGCGACCCACCCAACACGCCCTGGACGTCGAACTGTTCGCCGAAGCGAAGCACATGCAACGGTTCGGCGTCCTCGTCGGCGTCGAGCTGGTCGAGCGCCTGATCCCAGGTGGGCAAGACCTCACCCGTCGCGGGGTCGAGGTAGCCGACACCATCGGCCCACACCGGCAGGTGGTCACCCTCGAATCGGACGGTGTCGACGGACGGCCACCACACTTGGTGGTAGGTCGCCGCGACGATCTGCCGCAGCTCAACCCGGGGCAGCGTCCCGCGCACGGCCATGTGCAGGTGTGGCGCGAGCCGCTTCTGAGGCTCAACCGTGGCGAAGTACTGCACGTCATAGCCCGCCACACGGCGGAGGTTCTGAACGAACCGGTCCACCAGCTTGGAGAAGTGCAGCGCATCCCGAGCCGCCCGCGCATAGTCGTACGTCGCCGGGTCGACCGGAACCCCGTCCCTCACCTTGCCGTACGAGGGCAGCGTGAGCGTGACGAACATCGACGGCCGGAAGGTCTTGCCGTCTCGGCCGGTGAAGGTCCGCCCGAGCGTGGTGGCACTCATCTGCCGCTTGGGCAGGTCCGGGGCGTCCTGCCGCCGCCTCGTCGAACGGGACCGCTTCCCCGAGGTCCGGCCCAGGACGTTGCCGCGCATGCCCGCGGCGCTGATCTCCTCGTCCAGGTCCTCAAGAGCGGCGTCCAGGTCGGTCGTGTCGTCGCCGGCCTCTTCAGCCTGGTCGCGCCAGACCTGGGCGTCGGCCCGCAGCTCGACGAGGTGACGCTGATAGTCGTCGGCCTCGTCGGGGGTGTTGACCGGCTCGGCCTCCAGGTGCCAGCCCTCCCGGCACTGCGCCATCCGAAGTTGCCGGTTGCGCTTGGCGCACGGCGGGCATTTGCTCTCCAGCGTCGCCCCGCACGGCACATCCACGATCTCGTTTTCTCCGGTCACCACGTCGAGGCGCTTGAGCGGGACGGGGCGGGGCGGATGCACACGCCGTACCGCTTGGCGATCTCTTCGACGACGTCCCGGGCGAGCGGCATCGCCATCCGCACCACCCGAGGCGTCGACCGGTCGTTCGGGTGGGTCACCAGCCACCCCCACACGAGCCGACCGCGTCAACGGCGTCGAGGCTGTCGAGCGCGTCGGCCAGGCCGAGGCCGTCGACAAGGACACTGGCCTTCTGACCGCACTCGTGGCACTCCACCAGGCCGCGCACCGGGTCGAGCCAGAGGGCATCCAGCGTTTCGCAGCAGGAGCAGCGCAGGCCGTCGAGGAAGTGGGCGAGGCGTATCATCGGCCCACCCCCGCGTACTCGGTGACCATCGTTCGAATGTCGGTGTCGGAGACGTACGCGGCCCGCACCCGGATCGGGTCCGGGGAGGTTTCCAGGCGGACGTAACCGATGCCCGCGCCGAGTTCGGGGACGGGTGAGATGTGGTCGGCCAGTGCGCCCCGATCCCGCGCGCCGTCGCCGAGGACCATGTCCACCTGTTCGGACTCATCCAGCCGTAGGGCGATCTTGTCGGGGAACAGGTTGCGGATGTTCATGACCTCCTTGCGCGGGTCCTGTAGCGCGGCCATCACTCCGACGCCGACCGCCCGCCCTTGGGTCGTCAGCGTGGCCAGGGCTGCCGTGATGCGCTGGCGAAGGTTCCGATCCGATTGGTAGGCGGTCAGGAACGCCACCTCATCGACGATCACAAGGATGAACGGGTCCGCCGGGGTGGGCGTGTGGGAGCGCTGGAGGCCGGCGAACCGGTCGGCCCGCTCCTGCATCACCGAGACCGCCTCGTCGAGCAGGTCGGCGCACTCCTTGGGATCTGCCGCGTACCGGGCACCGAACAGAGCCCGCCCGAAGGACAGCTCCATGCGCTTGGGGTCGAGCGCCCAGACCTGGACCAGGCCCGCCCGCATCGCGGGAAGCAGCCCGCGGATGGTGCCCCACAGCCACGAGCCCTTACCGGCCCCGGTCGCCCCGGCCACCAGGACGTGAGTGCCGTGGACCTTGAGCCGGTACGGCAAGCCGTCCTCACACCGGCCGACCTCCACCGGCCCTACCGACGCCGTTTCAGGAATCGGCACGGCGGGCAGCGGGCAGGCGAGGGGATCACGCCGGGGGAAGGTCAGCACCAGCCGCCCCGCCCGCACGACCGCGACCCGACAGGAAGGGGCGCCGAAGCCGTGCGCGAGATGCTCGGTTCGGTCGGCCCAGTCCTTGACGGCCTGTCCGGCGAGCATTTTCACTGTGACGTGGTCGGCCCAGCCGTCGCACCGGATGCGCAGCAGGTGGGGAAGGTAGTCCCGGCCGCGCAGGTACCGGCCCAGGCCCGAGACAGTCATGACGGGCTGCCAATGACGACGGTAGACCGCCACCAGCCGCCACCAAGCGAGCAGCCGCCAGCCGACCAGGCGAAGGAAGGAGTCCCGTTCCAGCAGGAACCATGACAGCCCCATCGTCGGGACGAAGGCGGCCACGACCAGGGCCAGGCGAGAGCCGTACAGGATCCAGATCACGCCGAAGCCGACCGGTACGGCCACCGCGACGGGGTGACGGACGACGAGGCGGACGAGACCGGCGATCAGACGGGAGGCCCAGATCACGAGGGTGACGATCGCGGGAGTCTTGACGACGGCCGGACGGAACACGACCGCCGTGTCCGGGGTGGTGGAGACGAGGTTTCTGGCCTCGTCACCAGGCAGTTTCTTGAACATTAGACTTGGTGTCCTTCCTTGATTCGCAGTCCAGGGAGATCGAGGGGCCGCTGAAAGTTGCCGCTTCCAGCGGCCCCACTTGCCGTGATCAGGCCGCCGCCTCATCCCCCGCCACAGGCGAGGGGGAGCTGACCGGGCCAAGGTCGGCCGACTGCTGGTCGTGCAGGCGCTCGCAGTCGGCCAGGTAGCGCGCGGCGGCGTTGAAGATCTGCCGGGCGGCCTCCAGATCGCTGGAGGTGACCACACTGGCCCCGGTCGTCGAGATCGACACGTCAGCGGTCTTGCTGCTGATGTCGAGGTATGGCCGTCCGGAATCCAGCACGTCAGCCCTGACCCGCAGGCCGGGGGTGTAGAACGAGACCCCGACCCGTGAGGCCCCGCCGGTGTCGATCGACACCGTGACGTAGGTGTAGGGGTCGCGGGTCATGCCGCCGCCCCGTCCTTGCTGTTCTTCGTGGTGGCAGCGGAGCGGGGAGCGCGCATCTCGCGGACGCGGATGGAGTAGGCCAGGCGTCCGTTTCCGTTGACGTACGGGGTGACCGTGATGCCGTCGAACTCGACCGGGGTGAAGGGCAGGCCCGGCATCTGGGCCGGGGGCACCGGCTGGACCGGGGTGATGATCTTCACGGCGACCGTCTTCTGAGCGGGCTTGACCTGCGGGTCGGCGTCCATGACGGCGATCTGCCAGACGAGTTCGCCGGTCTGCTTGTCGCGCGCCTGGACGAACCTGCCGTTGGTCGAGGCGTCGAAGTCCTTGACCTGCTCGACCTCGCCCACGAGGTAGCAGCCGTGCGGGAACACCTTGTCGAAGGTGACGGGGATGGGACCTTGAAGAGCCATGATGGTTCCTCCTCTCTCGACTGATAGGCACTTAACCTATCAAGTGCTTCGACAATAAGAGAGCCCACTTGCTAGGTCAAGTGCCTAAGCTAAGTGGGCTCGGATGGTGACGCTGTCCTATCCGATCGGATAGGCGTCTTCCAGCTCGTGACGGTCGGCAGGGAGCACCACGGCGAGCACTGCGAGGGGACGCCCGCCGGGATCGCGTACGGCTGCGTAGACGTCAAGAACCGGCGTGTTCTTGGGCATGCCGAGCTGCTTGGCTTCCTCCGTGCTGGGCATGCGTGCGGTGATCTGCTCGACTACGTGATCAAAGCGGACGCCCTTGCGTGCCTGGACGTGATCACGTGTCCCCTGTGCGAGGGGTTGCGCGCTGGTCAGGTCGGTGCCCTCCGACAGGTCCAGCGGCAGCCACAGTGACACGATTTCGGACGGCTCATTGCCCCGCGACACCAGGCGCCGGCGAAGGAACACCTTGCTCTTGGGGGTCAGGTCGAGCAGCGTGGCAACCCGATTGGGCACGGGCACCGCCCCGGCCTCCAGGAGCTCACCGGGCAACCCTGTTTCCGGGGTGGTCAGGTAGGCGTGACCGGGGCGAGGTTGCTCAAGCGAGGCGAGCGCGGGACGGCCCCGCACGAACCGGCCCTTGCCCTGCTGGGATTCGATCCAGCCCTGTTCGCGGAGCACGCGCAGGGCGGCAACGACGGTCGGGCGGGACACGCCGAACTCTTGGATCAACTGGTTCTCACTGGGGAGAAGAGATCCGGGAGGGTACTTGCCCGCTTCAATGCGCCGCTGAAGCGTCTGCACAAGCTGTGCATACTTCGGGGGCACGGACTCTAGAGACATCACGACCGTCCAGCAGCCGACAGGTTGTTTTACCAAGTTTGAGCGTAGACCGGCTCAGCGGTTCTGTCACTTCCCCCAGCCGAACCGGCACTGGCCCGTACGAGGAGAGGGAGTGGAGGAAGGGCGGGAAGACGGCAGGGCCACGCACGGACTACGGGGGCTTGCGGGCGTACGCGACCCTGCCGGGGAAAGGCGCGACGGGGCAGGATTCATGGACGCCAACCGGCCTTCCCCGCCAGGTCGGCTCACTGCCCCGCCGCGCCGGTCTCAGCGCCGCACGTAGTCGGCCAGCACCTGCGCGGCGCCCTGCACGTCGGAGACCGGGTGCCGCTTCTCGGCCGACTGCCAGGAGAAGTAGGCCCCGCCGTACCCGACGAACACCCACACCGGCAGCCCACGATCCTCAGGGGGATCCACCATGAGCGCGGTGTTGTTGTCACGCAGTTTCGCGACGATGCCGAGCTTGAGGAGTTCGTAGCGGAGCCGGATCAGCTTGTTCGCCTCCGCCGTCTGATTCATGTTCGCCACCACTGCGGCTTCAATGGGATTCATCATCCGTTCCCTTCGGCCCGGCCGCTTCCGAGGCAGTCGAGGCAATCCCGCTCCCCACCCGAGTCGCCGTGAACGTCGTTCGCCCCGCCGACGACGAGCTGACGGCGCGAATGACACTGTTTGGTGCCACGTCCCCGACACGAAGGACAGGGGCGTGCCTCGCTGTTCTCATCTGGCCGGGTCACCGTCGCCATCTCCTTGTTCATCCGGCGTTCCCTGCGTCGGGAGGCCGCTTGACGTACCGTGTTGCTTGATGGCAAGTCCACCGGCAAAGCAGAATGACGAGACCCTCCAAAAGGCCCCCCTCTTAACCCCTTTTCGATCCCGAATCGGGAAGCAGGTCAGACATGCGCAAAGCAACGCCAAACGTAAGACTTCGGGCATGGCGTAACCGTGCGAATTTGTCCCGGGCCGAAATGGCGAAAATGGTTAACCTTTCTGCCAGTGGGATCAAGTACGGCCTCACCTGCGATGAGGAGCGCATCAGAAGGTGGGAGGCCGGTGAAGTCTCCTGGCCCCGCGAGCCATACCGGCTGGCACTCGCCGAGGTCACCCACCATGACCCGGAAGACCTGGGGTTCGTTCCCGTCAAACGCGCCCGAGTCACCATCTCGCCCGTTGCTGAGACCGCAGTCATCCCGGGGAGCACCGATCCCATGCGGGTTGATAACCACATGATCGGCTCACACGTTGTGGATCTCGTCGAATCTGGAAAGGACGAGGGCGGCATGCAGCGACGCGAGTTCGTCGGCCTGGCCGGGGCCGCGTTGTTCAGTGCGGTAGTCGGGCAGTCAGATCAGACCCACCACATCCAATCGGACATAGAGGCCCTTGCCGCCGCTCTCGTCGACTACTCCGCCCCATTGGACAGCCCCACTGACCTCCGAGCACTCGCCGCATCGGTCACAGCGGCCAAGCAGAACTACCAGGCATGCCGCTATTCCCAGGTGGCCGCCGCCCTCCCATCGCTGCTCCACAAGATCCGCACCGCATGCACAGTCCTGACCGGCGACGAACGGCTACGCGCCTACGCCCTCTCCGCCGAGGCGCACCACGTCGCCGCGTCCATCCTGCTCAAGCAAGAAGACAAGGGCCTTGCCTGGCTCGCGGCCGACCGCAGCGTCCAGGCCGCCCACGCAAGCGGCAACCCCCTGATGATCGGATCCAGCGCCCGCATCATCACCCACGCACTCATGGACGACGGCCACCACCGAGCAGCAACCGACATAGCCAGCACCGCCGCCCAGCGCCTGGACGCCGACCTGTCCCACCCCTCTCCCGACGACCTGTCGGTGTACGGCACACTTCTCCTGCGAGGAGCCGTCGCCGCCGCCCGCCACGCCAACCGACACACCGCAGCCGAACTACTCGACGAGGCCGAGCAGGCAGGCCGACGACTCGGTCACGACGGCAACCACATGTGGACCGCGTTCGGCCCGAACAACGTCCTGTGCCACCGCGTGAACATCGCGCTCCGGCTCGGCGACGCCGGAACCGCCATCGAGAACGCCCGCAAGATCGACCTCAATGCCCTGCCCATCAACGAACGCAAGGCCACCGTCCTACTCGACACCTCCCGCGCGTTCCTCGCATGGGGAAAACACGACCGCGCCCTCTACATCCTGCGCGCAGCCGGAGACATCGCCCCCGAGGAAATCACCGGACGCCCCGCCACGCTTAGGCTGGTCCGCGACATCCTCGCCACCGCGCCCGTCAGCGTCCGCCGCGAAGCGCGAGAATACGCCGAATCCCTGGGAGTCAGCGCGTGACCGAACCCGGCAAGGTCCTCTACATCATCGTGTGCGCCGCAGGACCCGCCAGCGGCGTCGGCAAGCTCGTCACGATGGCTCAGGACGACGGGTGGACCGTCCAGGTCGTCGCAACCCCGAACGCGCTCGACTTCATCGACGTCCCCGCGCTGGAGAAGCAGACCGGCCGCCCTGTCCGCAGCCAGTACCGCAAACCCGGCGAACCTAAGTTCCCCAGGGCAGACGCCATCATCGTCGCCCCGGCTACCTACAACACCATCAACAAGTTCGCCCAAGGCATCGCCGACACCTACGCCCTCGGCCTCCTTGCCGAAGCTCCCCGGCTAGGTATCCCCGTCGTCGTCCTGCCCTTCGTGAACAGCGCCCTTGCCTCACGCGAGCCATTCCGCCGCAGCATTGAGGCGCTTCGAGCCGAAGGCGTTCACGTCCTTCTAGGCCCCGGCCAGTTCGAGCCCCATGCCCCCAGCACCGGAGCCGAGGTCATCGACAGGTACCCCTGGCATCTCGCAACCGCCCAGATATGAGCCGGTCCGAGATCTGATCGGCGGTAGTCCGGATGCGGAAAGCAAGACGTCGGCCCCCACCAACCTCGCCAAGCGAGCCGGAGACCTAGACCGAGAAATGGTTAATGAGTTACTGGCCGATTTTCGCGCTAACCCTTGCAAAAAGTCACACATGCCGTGAAACTCAACCTGCGGGCGGGAAAGCTCTGGCAGGCCCCCGCCCGCAGTGCACCGTTCCCACGATGCAAGGGAGAGGCTATCGCATGTCCACCCTCCAGCGTACCCGGATCACAAGGAGTGCTTTCCTCCGTCGATCAAGAAGCGCAAAAGCTCTGCTCGCGTCCCTGGCCACCATCACCGCCCTCAGCGTTGCCCCTACCAGCGCTAGTGCGCTTGCCCCAGCCACCTTCATCGCGATCACCTGCAAGACATCCGGTGGCACGATCAACCTCAGCTACAAGGCGAATGGGGTCGACTACCCTAAGAGCGTCGACATCAAGGTCGTCACACAGCGGTACCAGGGGGACCTACTGGTTGCTAGGCACGAGACCACCCTTCGCACCAGCTCAACGGGGTCGTGGAGCACGCCGACGTACTCGGGTACCGCTCCGGCGGGCACGTATCCTTTGGTATACGTGGCTACACAGCGAGCACCGAGTGGAGCGTTCATCGATGACGCACAGGACCAATGCTGAAAATCCCGCGCTCAATCCTGATCGGCGCTGGGATCAACACCCCGGCGCGCAGATAGAAGCGACGCTCTTGGTCCGAATCCTGCAGCCTCTGCAACGGAAGGTTCTGCACGTTCTGGCTGAGAGTCCCGCTCAAGTCGAACGGCATGATCACCTGTCGAGGAAGTTGAACGTCGGCACGGATGAGGTCTCAGCGGCCGTAGCTCGGATCAATCAATTCGCAGAATCGTACGGCTACGTCCCATTGATCGTACTGCACGATAGCGGATACGAAATCGAGTCGGCGACGGCCGAAGTCGTTCGGCATGCCTTGACCGAACAGCAAAGATAGGAGCTGAAGTTCCCTGATTCATCCACGGGATGGATGGCCGCCAATAGGTCATCCATCCCGTTGCCAGTTTGGCACACCTGATCGGCTGGCACACCATCTGATGGAGCACCTGGTCAACGAAGGGCCGCTGATGATTGCTGCCACGAGTGCGATCCGGAGGACTTACAGCAAGGCCGATCATGAACTGACGCGGCTTGCGTCGAAAGTTGCCGAATTGATCCTTTAGCAATCAAGGGCGGCGCTCCGCGCCGCCTCGCGGCCCCTCGCCCGCTCGGCGGCCGGGCGTGCGGCCTGGGGGCCGGTCCCGGCCGCCGGCGGCTCGGACCGCAAGGCCAGGTAGGACAGTCAGTTCATGGCGCAGGCCATCAGGCAACGCCTCAGCCGTGACGCTCAGACCACTCGGCCACTGTCTGCATTGGCGCCAGCAGCCTTTGGGTGATCTGCGTCTTCGTCGAACGGTCCAGGTTCTCCGGAAGCGCATCGAAAGATGCTGGAAGGACATCCAGCAGTGAGAAAACCTGCTGGCCGTCTCGCAGAACCAGCAACAACATGCAGCGCCAATGCGGCGAGTACTCCGGCCGGTGGTCCAAGCAATGAACCAGCGCGGGCCACAAGTAGTGAGTCGCCTCCGGATCAGCCCGCTCGGCCAGCCACCCGGCTCCGTGTTGCCGACTAAGCCCGCACACCATCGCCTCTTCATCGAGGTGAATGAGCTGAGTCGTGTTGACAGCCTTGACCGTACGCGGAACCTCCGAGGATGCCATGGCATAAGTATCCACAGGCCAGGTTCAAAGGGAATGCCTCCGGCGGGGGCGCTCCGGCTCCAGGATGATCGCCCGCGCACTGCCGAAGGCCGTAAATGGCTGAGGTAGGAGCCTGATCATCCCGTCGCCATCGACCCGGGACAAGCCGAGCAGACCAGGGCCAGGGGGTCAAGGTCGTTCGTCCAGTAGGGCGCTCCACCTTGACCCCCTGGCCCTGGCCCGCTTCCCCTTCGGGCGGGTCGACGGCGACAGGATGATCAGGCAGGTGGAGCGTACGCGCCGCGCGAGGAAAGGCCAGGTCACCGGCTGATCGTCGGGCCATTAGCGGGCCATTAAGCAGGGTGACGAGGGGTCAACCACGGTCACTCATGAACGGCCCCAGACCCAGGTCAGCCGCCCTACGAGGCGTGATCCATACACTTCCCAAGCTGATAGCGCGGGTTCGATTCCCGTCACCCGCTCCAAGCCCGAAGGCCCAGGTCAGAGACAGTGCTGACACATGCCCGTTCCAGTTGCTTCACGCTGAGAGTTCACTGGTCAGATCCCAATAGAGGAAGCTCAGCACAGAGAGCTGGTGTCATCGCGGGCAGGCGGTACGGGGAGGCGCGCCCGGCGACACGGTGTTGAAAACCAGGCCCCAGGCCCTGTACAGGCGAGCGGGCAAGGAAGGCACGCACACGCGCGCATCGTAGACGCCTTCGTACCGCCATTCCGCGCCACCCTGGCGAGCCCAGTGGTGGATACCGTCGTTCAGGAGCGCGATGGCGTGATACACGTCGGTGGCCTCGGTATCGCCGTAGACAATGCCGTAGTAGATGGTGCCACCGGTGGCCACGTGAGGCGCCTGACCTGACGGGCCGTATTTGCTCGCCGCGTCGACGAGGGCGTCGCGCGTCGCCTGCTCGATCTTGAGAGGCCAAGCCGTCCCCACAGCCTCACGCGGACCGAGTTCCTCCTCTTCCTCTAGTGCGTCCTCCTGCGCCGAACTCTCAGGCTGAGCGTCGGCCAGTCCCGCACTGTCTGGGGATGGCGCTAGGCCCATGTCGGCCACGGGCGTCGGGACGGCGGCCCCCGGGTCACTCGCAGGTCCAGGAGACGCGTTGAGCACGATCGTCACTGTCATGATCGCGGCCACCACGACCAACAGGGCTGCGCCGAGGATCGTCGCGGGCAACAATGACTTTGTCTTCACGCGATGATTTTCACACCTGTACGCCAACCGTGCCCGTTGCGTGCCCGTACGATCGGCGATCACTGGAGAGTCACGGGAGCTCACGGGCACTCGACCGGAATACGCCCACATCAACGATTCCCCAGCTCAGATAGCGTGATCTTGAAAGACTTCAGGCGAAGGTAGTCCAACCCGCCTGCCGCTCAGATAATGGAATCATGGAATCCGCTGAGGAGTGGGATCGATGCTTGGGGTGGACGTTCGAGTTGATCTCGGAGGATCCCGTTCGGCGTGAGCGGGCGCGCGGCCGGCTGAGGGTTACTCAAGATCGCCGTAGTGAGGCGTTGTATGCCTTCAATGAGGTCTGGCGAGATGAGGGGTTGTCGGCCGCTGACCAGGCTGGAGGCCGATACATTGCAGAGCGACGAAGAACGCTGCCGGATGCTTTGTGGGAGTTCATTCCCGTTGAGTCCTACGCCGATTGGGCCGGACTGAAGTATGTCCTGCTCTATCTGGAGTGGGAGGCTCGGTATCCGGACGAATGGATGGCCTCCGCCAAGAGTTGGGGAACGAAACACGGTAAGTTGCATGATCTGGCCAGGGCTGTGCCGCATCTGGCGACCGAGGTGATCGATCAGCTGGTTGACTTGATTTGCCTTGCCGTACGGCGTGAGCACCGTTGTGAAGATGTGGGATATGCCGTACTGGCCAGGGCGGTCAGCGGCTCACGGTTACGTTGCTTCCTGCTTGAGATCGCCGATGATCCTGATGAGGGTTTCCGCCTACGGGCCCGGTACCTCCTATGGTTGTTGGATCACTCCGAGGCGTCCAAGCCCAAAGTAAGCCAATGGAAGACGTGGTTGAGGAGCCAGGAAGCCGAGTCGGTGTTCGAAAAAGCCGAACCTGTCGCCTGAGCACGATGAGGAAGCAAAGGCTCCCTGTCCCCCTCGCGTGCCCGCTGCGTGCCCGTCAGGAGGGCGACCAAGGGGAACTCGCGGGGAATCACGGTCACTCGACCCGCCCCTCAGCAGGTCAGTGAGCTGTTCTCAGTAACTGAAGATCACGTTGTGTGATGGCGACGCGGTCCAGTCATGCTCGTGATGAAGTAGGACGAGCGCTGCCTGGATGATTTTCCCGATGCGCCAGGGATCGAGGCTGACCCGGCGCAGGGCCTTGAAGGTGACGGTGAGCAGAGCATTCGCGCGTTCACCGACGCCGCGTATGCCGCGCAGCAGTTTGTTGTAGGTGTGCTGGTCATCGCTGAGCCGGCGCTGGTGGGGCTTCTTCTTGAGCGGGACGCGGACGACGTCGGCGGCGCCTTCATAACCCAGGTCGGCCAGGGCCGGCAGGTCGGTGCGGATGGCGGCGAGGGCGGTGATGATGCCGTGGCGGCGGGCGCAGGTCATGTCGTGCTCGCGGCCGGGGCGGACGTCGGAGACCCACAGCGGCCAGCCGTCCGGGGTGGAGATGACCTGCACGTTGCCGCCGTGGTGCTTGTGTTTTCCGGACCATCACAGGTCGGCGCCGTTGGGGCCGGGGGTGGCGACGCGGTCGGTGGCGATGAGGATGCCGTCGAGGTTGATGTGCGTCAGACCCGTACGCGCGGCCGTGTCCAAGACGGTGTCCAGGTCGGGAGTGTGCGCGGCCAGAAGGTCGATGCCCTCATGGAGGTAGCGGTAGACGGTCTTGCCGCCGATGCCGTGATCGATCGCCAGTTGCCTGATTCTGGTGCCGTCCAGGAACCAGCGCAGGATGAGGACGGCCTGGGCATGGCAGCCGAGTGCGCGGCGGCCCGGCCGGCGCGGGTACCTCGGCGGCGGCGCTCGGCATGAAGCAGGGCGGCCAGGAACAGTACGGTCTCCCGGCGCACCTGGAGGGTCGCCGAGTATGTGACACTGGTGGGCACGTGAAGCCTCTGATTATGAAGTTGATCTCTAGACAAGACCACTTCTATCAGGGGCTTTACGCTTTCCGGTCACTGGGGCGCGGCATGCCCAGGCATGCCCTGCTATGCCCTGCCATGAAGCGGCGTGACCCGGCCGGCGTCGGCACTACACACAGCGACGAACCGTTACAGACAACGGCTCAGTGTCTCCCCAGCTCAGCGGCCAGGCGCGTTAGAGACTTCCCAAGCTGATAGCGCGGGTTCGATTCCCGTCACCCGCTCCACGTACGAAGGCCCAGGTCAGAAGGTTTTTTCCGACCCGGGCCTTGATTGTTTCCGAGACTGTTTGATCTTCACGTGCCATTAGCGTGCCATTAGCCGTTGATCAGCCCACCGGGGCCAACACCCCGGCGCGCCGTCGTCGTCCTCGTCGCCCTGGTCGTCGGCCGCGCCGATGTGGGATGTCTGGGGGCCGGTCCCGGCCGCCGGCAGCTCGGACCGCGCCCTACGGAAGGCCGCCAGTCCTGACAGGTTTGGCGAACTTCAACTCCACGCGCGGCACTCCAACGGATGGCCTTCGACTCCCTCGGCGAACCCGCTGCCGTCAAATCTCGTCCCGGACGCCCATCCAACGAGCCATTCCGTCATGGTCTCCGGGATCGGTGGCTCCTGATCCGCATGGCGCGGGATTACGATGCACGGCCACGCTTCTGGCTCTCCAATCGTCAGCCAGCCAATCTTATCGCCGTCAATGGTGCTTGCCCAGGGAAAGAACCCGCCCGGTTCCGGCCACATAGCCAACGGGTGGTCCTCAGGGAAGTCATCACGAAGATCCCTGTAATCGTCGCCCCATTGCGCCGCTCGCACGCGATATTCCTTCGGCAAGTCCCGCGGGTCGTAAATGCCAAGCCACCGGGCGAACTCGCAACGCCCGTACTGTTCGATAAAACCCACATAGTCGGCGGGAAGTCGAAGCCCGAAGTCGGAAAACACCTCGTCCCACTCATCGGTTCCGAAGATCGGAGCGGTTGGGGGAGGAACAAGGGCGAGGAGCCGCACGAGGGCAGCATGATTGCGATCCACAGCGCCGAATGTAGCGGCATCCTCCGACGATCGGCCTCCAGCCGGGGCGCTCCGGCTCCAGGGTGATCGCCCGCACATTGCCGAAGACCGTAGGGGCTGAGGTAGGGACCTGATCATCCCGCCGCCATCGACCCGGGACAAGCCGAGCGGGCCAGGGCCAGGGGTCAACCACGGTCACTCATGACCCGCCCGAAGCCCAGGTCAGCCGCCCTACGAGGCGTGATCCATGCGATTCCCAAGCTGATAGCGCGGGTTCGATTCCCGTCACCCGCTCCACTTCCATATAGTCCCTGAGCTGGGCGTCCCTTGATCACTCCCTGTTCGCTGTGATCGTTTGGGCACATCTTGGGCACATCCCTCTTCCATCGATTCCCTTTGGGATCGCCGACGGCCTGCTGACACTTGCCTCGTGGCGAGTATCGAGAAGCGTCCCGGCAAGGGAAAGAAGATCAGCTACCGAGTCCGCTGGCGGCTCGGCGGGGCAAGTGACGGTGCCTGGCAGTCGGAGACCTTCGAGCAGAAGGCCCAGGCCGTCACCTTCAAGCTGGCGGTCGAGGCCGTCGGCCACCAGTGGCCCGAGGGGTGGATCCGCGGGTACGGCTGGGCCCCGGCGGCACCGGTAGACGACAAGCCCGAGGTGGAGCCGATCCCGTTCCGCGACTATGCGACGACCTTCGTGGCCAGCCTGTCGGGCATCGAAGAGCGGACCCGCCACGACTACGAACGCGACCTGCGCAACCACATCCTGCCGACCTTCGGCGACCTGGACATCCGCGACGGGAACGCGATCGACCGCAGCCTCGTACGAACTTGGGTCAACACCCTCCAGCACGGCGTAGCCGACCCCGCCAACCCCAAGCAGTGGCTGCGGCGCCCGCTGGCGCCCAAGACCATCCAGAACCTCCACGGGATCCTGTTCGCCATCCTCCAAGACGCCGTCGAGGCCGATCCCCCGCTCCGCACCTCCAACCCCGCCGCGCGCACCCGCCTGCCCCGCCTGGACGACGGCGAAGGCGACGACGAGATGGTGTTCCTCACCGAGCAGGAGTTCGCCCTGATCCGCGCCTGCGCCAAGCCGGACGTGCGCGACATGCTCACAGTGTTCGTCGGCACCGGCCTGCGCTACGCCGAATTGGCAGCCCTGCAGGTACGCGACATCGACCCGTTCGGCAAGCCCGTCCCGGCTTTGCGCGTACGGCGGGCCTGGAAGCGTCAGGCCGACAACACCTTCAAGCTCGGCCCACCCAAGACCAAGCAATCCCGCCGGACCATCGCCCTGTCGTCGGAGGTCATGGACGCGATCCTGCCGAACATCGCCGGCAAGGGGCCCAAGGAGTTCGTCTTCAACTCACCGACCGGCTCGTGGTGGCGCCACTCCTCCTTCTACGACCGCCGCTGGATCCCCGCCATCGACGACGCCTGCAGCCGCGGCCTGACCAAGCGGCCTCGCATCCATGATTTGCGTCACACACATGTGGCGTGGTTGATCTCCGAGAGCATCCCTCTCGCGGCGATCCAGCGGCGCATGGGCCACAAGTCGATCACCACCACGATCGACCGGTACGGCCACCTGCTCCCCTACGTCGACCAGGACCTCATCGACGCCATCGACCGCGCGCTCACCGGCTCCCTGCGCGCCGTCGCCTGAAAGCCTCGGAGACCTGGTGACACTCATCACGGATGACATGAAGGGATCGGTCACGGCCGACAGCGCAGTGCCGGGTTGCCCCTCCGAGCGAGAGACAGGCGGAGGGAAGGCAGCGACTCCCCGACGTAACGGGCGGACCGCAAACCGGCACCCTATTGATGAAGAGCTTGAAGATGAAGCAGGGCCGGCGGGCCCTGGTGGGCTGGGCCAGGACCCGCCAGCCGAAGCGCAGGCGACGCCCGCGGCTGCGTTCGCACGCCGTACCGTCACCACGACCATGGTGGCCATCGCCGCCCTTACCTTCACCTTCTCCTTCGGTAACTGCTGGGCTCTCGGACTACGTCTGGGCGTGGCACCGTGGCTGGCCCCGCTGGTAGGGCCCAGCGTCGACCTGTCGGTCATCGGCCTCCTGGTCGGGATCCGTCACATGCAACTCCGCGGCGTTCAGCCTGCGGAGCTGAGACCGGCCCGAATCCTGCTTGCCTTCTCCGGGCTCGCGACGCTGGCGCTCAACATCGCCGAGCCGCTCGCTGCGGGTTCACCGGGACGTGCTGCCTACGACAGCATCCCTCCGCTGCTGTTGATCGGCTGGGCCGAGGTCGGCCCCGGACTTCTGAGCCGCCTCCACCAACCCGAGCCTCCAGCCCTCCTGACGGAGACTGCCACGGCGACGATCGGCGATCCGAGTCGGGTCCCGGACCGACCCGACCCCAGCCCGACGCCATCCGCTCCCGCAGCACTACTCCCAGTCGCCGCTGCGGCCCACTCAGCGCCTGCCGGATCAACGGTCACAGTCCGCACCCGGACTACGGACAGCACGCACTGACAACGCTGCTGTCGACGACGCCTTGCTGGAGACAGCGCGACGACTCGATACCGAGCACCATGCCCGCACCGGCGGAAGGCCTATCTCCGCCGAAACCCTCCGCAAGGAACTCCGCATCGGTGCTGCACGCGCTCGTATTCTCTCCAAGAGCGTCCGCAGATAGTGGTAGCGACCGTGAATCGGCCAAGATCGGCCAGCCGGACAACTACGCTCACACCTATGGGTCGCATCCCTTACGAAATCACAGGCCTGAGCACATCGCTCTTCGGCATCCAGTGGCAGAAGGCAGACACGGACAGGAAGATCGCCAATAGGGTGGTTGCTTTCCTTGAAGATCGCAGGCTGCTCTTCGGCGATAGGCACATGGAGGACGAAGTCCACTGCGTTAGATCGGCCATCCAGATCAGGGCATTCCTAACCGAACAGCTCACACAACGTCACATCGGGCAAGAACTCCGCCAGATTCTCAAGGCTATGCGGGCCGCGTGTCGTCACTTCGTCGATGCCGCCGGCCCGGACGGCAGGAACTTCGAATACCGAATGGGGCTGGCAGGGGACAATGCTTTCGGCCTTGCACTGGGCGATTTACGGTCTCGCATGGGTTTTTACATCGCCGCAATAGCCACGCAATACAAGATCGAAGTAGACGAGGGCCTGTCTGCAATCCTCCCGCCTCCCCCGGAAGACAGTGATGAAGACTTGTCCTGGCTTCCCGGCTTCGGGGAGCGAACCGCACAGCAGGAGGAAGACTCCTGAGTCCGGGAGCTGGATCGACTGGGCTGAGGTCCGCCCCGGGCTGCTGAGCCGACCCCACCAACCTGTGCTCCAGCCGTCAACGACGACGGCCAACGGTCCGAGTCGAGTCCCGGACCAGCCCGATTCAGCCGAAGAAGATCCGAAGCAACGCCGCGATCGGTTACGCCTCGCGATCGGCAGCGTCGCCTCACCTCGTCCGTGAAGAATCACGGGAATCAGTGCCAGACAGGGCCATGCGGGATCAGCGACGACAGCTGACTTTGTCCACGAGAGACGGCTCCACGTGACAGCCGACTAGAGCGCCAGTCCTCGGATCTGGAAGGTGGTGTCACTCAGTTTCGGCGCCATGGCGCTGCGGCTGGTGAGACTATCGGGGGATCCCCGTCGTAAAGGGGCACCCGATGGCGAACAGCAGGGTGGAGTTGTTCGCGGCGATCCGCCGCGATGCCCGGCAGGGTATGTCCGGCCGGGCGCTGGCGCGTAAGTACCAGGTGAGCCGGCGGACGGTGGCCCAGGCGCTGACCTCCGCCTGGCCGACGCCACGCAAGCCACTACCGCCCCGGGCCTCGCGGTTGGACCCTTACAAGCCGTTGATCGATCAGATGCTGCGGGCGGACCTGAACGCGCCGCGCAAGCAGCGGCACACCGTGGTGCGGATCTGGAATCGCCTGGTGGAAGAGCGTGGGGCGGCGGAGGTGTCGTACGCGATGGTGCGCAACTATGTGCGCCCGCGCCGTGCGGCGATCCGGTTAGAGGCCGGCCACGGTCCGGCGGCCGCCTACATCGAGCAGACGCATCAGCCTGGTGCCGAAGCAGAGGTGGACTTCGGGGATGTGTGGATCCGCCTGGCCGGCGAACTGGCCAGGTGTTACCTGTTCGCGTTCCGGCTGTCCTGGTCGGGCAAGTCCGTGCACAGGATCTTCCTCACCTGCTCGCAAGAAGCGTTCTTCGAGGGGCATGTGCACGCGCTTACCGTGCTGGGCGGCGTGCCGACCGGCAAGGTCCGCTATGACAACCTGCGACCCGCGGTGGCCAAGGTACTGGGCTTCACCCGAGGCCGGGTGGAGTCGGAGCGGTGGGTGGCCTTCAGAAGCTGGGCCGGGATCGACGCCTTCTACTGCCGGCCAGGGCTGGAGGGTGCGCACGAGAAGGGCGGGGTGGAGGGCCAGATCGGCTGGTTCCGCAGGAATCATCTGGTTCCCGTCCCCGAGGTGGCCTCAATAGCCGAGCTGAACGCCCTGATCGATGCGTGGGACATCGACGATGAGCGCCGCCGGATCCGGATGCGTCCGCAGACCATCGGCGAACGCTTCGCCCAGGAACAACCGCTGCTGGCGCCGCTGCCGGTCGAGCAGTTCGAGATCGGACGCCTGCTCACCCCGCGTGTCAACATGCACGGGCAGATCAGCGTCCGAACCAACCGCTACTCGGTCCCGATCCGGCTGGTCGGCCACCAGGTGCGGGTCATGTTGTTCGCCTCCCATCTGGTCGTCTACCACAAGGGAGTGGAGGTGGCCCGGCACGAGCGGCTGATCGCCAAGGGCGGGGCCCGGCTGGAACTGGATCACTACCTGGAGGCGTTGGCGCACAAGCCCGGCGCGTTGCCCGGGGCCACTGCGCTGGAGCAGGCACGGGCGGCAGGCATGTTCACCGCGGCGCACGAGGCTTGGTGGGCTGCGGCACGCAAGGCGCACGGGGACGCGGCCGGTACTCGGGCGTTGATCGAGGTGTTGCTGCTGCATCGGCACATGGCTCATCGGCATGTGGTGGCGGGGATCGCGGCTGCGCTGAAGGTGGGTGCGCTGACCGCCGACGCTGTCGCGCTGGAGGCTCGCAAGATCGCTCAGGCCAGGGCGGCCCCGACCTGGAGCAGACACCATCGCCCAGGCCGGAGCGGTTGGCCTGGCTGGATGAACCTCAGGTGGTCTCGCTGACGACCCGGCGGCTGGCGCAGCTGCCGCCTGATACCCGGCCGCTGCCGTCGGTGGCCGTCTATGACCAGCTTCTGCGCCGCCGCGCGGGCGGCGCACGGCCCGCATCCGAGGGAGACACGTCATGACCACCTTTCACCGCCGCGGGCTGACCGAGGAAGCGGCCGAAGCCTCCATCTACCAGGCCTGCCAGAAGTTACGGCTGCCGACCATGCGCGGGCAGTTCACCGACCTGGCCGCTACCGCCGCCCGCGAACAGATGAGCTATCTCGGCTTCCTGGCCGAACTGCTGATGGCCGAATGCGACGACCGCGACCGGCGCCGCTCAGAGCGGCGGATCAAGGCGGCGAGCTTTCCAAGGCAGAAATCGCTGCGTGAGTTCGACTTCGACGCCAACCCCAACGTCGACCCGACGATGATCCATACGCTCGCCACCGGCGACTGGGTGCGCAAGGGCATGCCACTGTGTCTGATCGGCGACTCAGGGACCGGCACGTCGCACCTGCTCATCGCGCTGGGCACCGAGGCCGCGATGGCCGGGTTCCGGGTCAAGTACACCTTGTCCGCCAAGCTGGTCGACGAGCTGGTCGAGGCCGCCGATGAGAAGGTGCTGACCAAGACCATCGCCCGTTACGGCCGCGTCGACCTTTTGTGCATCGATGAGCTCGGCTACATGGAACTCGACCGGCACGGAGCCGAACTGCTGTTCCAAGTTCTCACTGAGAGGGAGGAGACCAACAGTGTCGCGATCGCCTCAAATGAGTCGTTCTCGGGCTGGACCAAGACGTTCACCGAGCCGCGGCTCTGCGCGGTTATCTCACTGCCGTGACTGGGTGTCCATGACGTCCAGATGGCTGCGGCGTGCCTTCGGTTCTTGATGTTGTGGATGGCTTATCTTGCCATGTCTATGACACGCTACGGAGTCAAGGCGAAGCGCATAGTGATGCCTTCGGGAGTGGAATCGGCGACGGTGTTATGCGAGGGCCTGGTCGTCGAGCCGGTCGATCAGTTCCTGGCACATCTCACGGCAATCGAACGCTCGCCGAACACGGTCAAGGCCTATGCCCACGATCTGCGGGATTACTTCGAATTCCTGCAGGCTCGCGGGCTCCGCTGGGATCAGGTCCTCTTGGAGGATCTGGGCCGGTTCGTGACCTGGTTGCGGTTGCCGGAAGAGGCCCTGTCAACGGCCATGAGCGTGT
>NZ_BCBX01000052.1:0-70363 GCF_001417795.1 Sphaerimonospora mesophila
GTATCGGGTGGAGAGCGGTGAAAGCGACCTGTACTCGCGGCTGACGCCGGCGATGACCCGGCCGATCCGCTGGGATCTGATCGAGCAGAACTACGACCAGATGATCAAGTACGCGACCGCGATCAAGCGGGGCACGGCCTCGACCGAGGCGATCCTGCGCCGCTTTACCGAGTCCGCCTCCCACCCGACCTACCAGGCCATGTTGGAGGTCGGCCGCGCGCAGAAGACGGTCTTTGTCGCTCGTTATCTCCGTCTCCGGGAACTGCAGCGGGAGATCCAGGAAGGGCTCAACGTAGTGGAGTCCTCCAACGGCGCCAACGGCGTCATCTTCTATGGCAAGGGCGGCGACATTGCCACCAACCGGCGCGAGGAACTGGAAATGACCGTCTTGTGCCTGCGGATCCTCCAAGCGGCGCTGGTCTACATCAACACCCTGATGTTGCAAGACGTGCTCACCGACCCCGCATGGGCCAACCTGCTCAAGCCCGAGGATCGGCGCGGGCTGACACCGCTGTTCTGGCAGCACGTCCAGCCTTACGGCGAGGTACGGCTGGACGTCGCTAAGCGCCTACGGCTTGGCCGTGCTGCGGAAACTGCTCGGCCGGGCGACCCGAACTGACGTTGCCCGATGCGTGCGGGCGCAGAAGGCCGCTATGAATGCGACGGCATCCTGTCACCGCTGGCGCACAATCTGCCCGCATTCGGGCGCCTCGCACGGTCACCGGATGGGTCGTGGCGAGCCGGATCCACTGACGCGAGCGGAGATGGCCCGGAGCAGAGACGGCCCGTAACGTGCATTCCAGGGGCGGGCCGTGAGCAGCTCTTGACATGATCCTCGATCATGACATATGTACGTAAGGGATGGTTAAGGCGCATATGGGAGAGTAAAGAAAGCGGACTCCACTTATCATAGATCAACTACGAAATCAACCTCTTGATGCACGAGCCCACCAGGCAGCCCTAATCAAAGGGCGAGCGACATGCACCCCCCAGCGCAATCATCTGCGGTTTACGGTAACGAGGAGGTAACCCCCATGGTTGCTAGGAAAATGGCCACGGCTGCCGCATCGGTCGCGTTAGCGGCAGGGCTCGTTACAGCAAGTCCCGCCTCTCCCGCCTTCGCCGACTCATCCTGCGCAAGCTCCTACTTCTGCGTCTGGGACTGGCCCGGGTATACTGGCTGGTACAGCGATGCAGCACGAACCCAGATCGCGATTCCAGAATGGCACCAATCGCAGATCAATCTTTTCCCCTTCATGGTCTGGAACGACGAGTCATACAAGAACCGCTTCACCACCCTCGAATGGGTCTGCGTATACGAAGGCTACTATACGAATCCTACGATCTGGATCAGAAAGGGGCAGAGCTTTTCCTCGGCCCCCAGCGGCATGACCGCGAACCGAGGGGACGGCCACCGCGGGCGAACCGCAAGCCAGAGCTGCTAATCAACCCCCACAAAAGAGGAGGACAACTAAAATGATCCTTAATTCACGGAAGAGAATTCCTCGCGGGGTTATCCTGGCTACCGTCGTGCTTGCAGGGACAACCATTGGCGGTGGCTCCATCCTGTCAAGCGCTAACGCTGACGATGGCAGCTCAGCAACGCCCCTTGCAACCTTCAAGCCCCTCGAGAATCATAGTCCGAACGTACGCGCCTCCCTGCTTGCGCTCTTTTCCGGAGCGAGCACGAGACATGCAGCGGTGGAAACGCTGGTCCAGCGCTGCATGGCACAAAAAGGGTTTACCTATGTAAAGGAACCTACGCCAACTGAGGACGTTGCTCCGACATTAAACCAGGACCCCTACGGTGTGACGGCCGAGAAAGCTAAGCGTAGCGGCTACAACGCCGCCGAAACTCTTAGCGATTCTCCCGGCGAAACAGACAGATCCGGCGTCACCAAGCTGTCCAGCATCGAGCAGAAGAATTGGGGCGAAGCCTACTTCGGCCCTGATAACGCCCCCGAGATTACCGCAACCATCCCCGGATACGGGGAGGTGGGAACGCCAAGCGAAGGCTGTCTCTCGCAGGCACGCGAGGAGATTTACGGGCCTTTGAAAGAATGGATAAAGCTAGACTTCCTGGCAGGGAATCTTCCTCTGGAGGCGAGATGGAAAGCGTCCGCCGACCCGGAGATGAAGAGCATAAACTCCGCCTGGTCGAGCTGCATGGCCGGCAAGGGCTATTCAGGCTTCAAAGATCCCAGCCAAGCCCGAATTAAAGCTCAAGAGTTCCATCAGCGGCTCGGTATAGGGTCGGACGAAGCACGAAGCAAAGAGGTCTCCCTCGCAACCGCAGACGCAGAGTGCGAGACTGCAACTGACTACGCACCACACCGCATAAAGATCGAGGATAAATACTATGCGCAGGTCCTAGAGGCTCGCTCAGCCGATGTTACAGCCATCAAGGAAATGAACCAAAGAGCGCTTAGCCGCGCAAAGGAAGTACTTCGTACGGGCTGAATAGCCAGTTCCAGCTGAAGCCATACTGAACTTAAATGGACCTTGTCCCGACAAGGTCCATTTAAGTTCAGTAGCTGAGCATGATGCTCAGGCCGTGGCCGTGTGCTCGTCGTGTTCGTGCAGCATGCGTAGGACGGTAGCGGGTGAGGGGTGCTGGCCCTTCTTCTTGCCCTTGGTGATGACGAGCCGCGCGGCGATGTCGCGCAGGCTCATCCCCTGCTCGCGCAGGTGAAGGGCCATCGACAGCATGGCGTCGTCGGTGACGGTGGCGCCGCCGATGGTCTTGCCGCGTGTGCGGGCGGATTCGTGGCCTTCCAGGGTCCGGTCGCGGATGTACTCGCGTTCCATCCCTGACAGGGCGGCCAGCACGGTGAACACGATCCCGGACGGGTCGTGCGTCCCCTGGAGTTCGCCGGTGAGGAACTCCAGGCCGATGTCGCCGGCTTTGAGCTGTTCGGCGAGCGCCGCGAGTTCGATGCCGCGGCCGAGCCGCTTGTGCTCGTGGACCACGAGGGTGACGGCGACGCCGGAGGCCCGTAGCTCGCGGGCGAGAGCGACGGCCCGCTCGAGTTCGGGCCGACTGGTGGCTCGGGTGGAGATCTTCTCGGAGAAGAGCCGGGTGACGCCCGCGGTCTTGAGGGAGTCCAGCTGGGTGTCCAGCGATTGGCGGACGGTGGAGGCGCGGGCGTAGCCGATCCGCGCGTGCCCGGACGGTTCGGCGCCGGCGGCCGCGGGGCGGGGCAGCTCGACCCACACCGACCCGGGCTTGCGCACCGGCGGCGTGGAGACGTTCAGGGCCTTGGCCAGAGAGGGCACGAGCCGGAACCGGGCGGTGTGGTACTGCAGGGCCACCTTCCCCTTGCCGGTGCGGCACGGAGACCCGGCGGGGACGGCGCAGGAGGACATGGGGCAGTCGTGGGCTTCCACGCGCGCGTAGTCGTTGTCACTCACCCCGATAGCGTTTCATGTGTATGTTTCACAGGTCGAGTCACTTGCAACAACTCATGAAACATACTTTGCGCTGGACGGCCCATACCGGGCGGCCTGTTTCATAGGCGACCGCTTATGAAACAGCAGGCATGCCCGGAGATGACGACGATCATGTCTTAAGGAAGGATGGCTCAGAAGCTGCTCCCCGTGTGGTGCCTCGCCGCCCCGCTCAGGCGGGGGCCTTGCGGGCAGTTCGATCGGTAGAGAAGCCGCGCTACGGCTGAGTCTTCCCCAGGCCGCCGATTCGGTGCGGAGCTGGTCGAGCTTGTCGAGGGCCATGTCGCAGGCGGGGCCGCCGAGTAGCGGGGGCTGGTAGGCCTCGACTGCGGTGACGATGGCGGCGGCCGCGTGGCCGCCCAGCATTGACCAGGAAAGTCACAACGAGATCAACGCCGTTTGGGGCTCATGACACGTTTCTTACCGGCACCCCCCGTAGGCCCAGTCGCCGCCCTTGACCATTACCGACAGGGTGACGTGGTCGCGGGCGGCCAGGCGTTCTTTGACCAGGTTGCGGTAGAGGGTGGCCAGGTCGAGGTAGGTGCTGGTGTCGGCGGTGACGGTGACCTCGTAGTCGCCGTGGTCGGTGCACACCGCGGCGAAGTCCGCGCCGCCGGAGCCGGTCCGCAGCAGCCTTGTACGCTCGGCGCGTTTTTCCGCCCACCCGCATTCGGGGCAGGGCAGGCGGATATGTACCTGGCCGTGCGAGGGGGCCAGCGGCCAGCGGATCTGTTCCAGGTGGCCGAGGGTGGCCAGGAACTCGTGCCGGAAGGCGGGGCTAGTCTGCTGGGTCGAGTAGGTCTCGATCTCGTAGTCGACGCCGGTGGCGTCGGCGAGCGAGTCGAACATGGCCCGGTAGTACTTGCCGATCAGATCCCCGACCGCTTGCTCGCCGAGGGCGTGGAAGTAGGTTTGCTGGTAGGCATGGTGGGTCTCGGGGTCGAGCTGGATGTCGTACGGCGCGTTGTCCAGCGCGCCGAACCGGACCACGGCGTCGACGTTGAAGGTCCGCTTGGTGGCCTTGGCGAGCAGGAACGCCGCGGTCTGTACCAGGGAGGTGCCCAGGTGCGGGGCGCCGTTGATCTGGGTGCCGACGCAGAAGGCGACGCGGTCGGGGCCCGTGGCCTGCAGGCGGGGGCGGACCATGTCGATGCTGCGCAGCATCGCGTTGGCCAGGACGTTGTTCGGGCTGATGATCTCCACACTGTCGGTACGGCCGTTCATCATGCTGCCCTTTCCGGTCAGGTCGTCGGCACGGGGATCTGGGCGAGGATGAAGTCGACGCGGCGGCCGCTTTCATCGGCGGGGACGAAGATGGGCCGGTAGCCGGCGTCGTAGTAGCCCTGGATGATCAGCTCGTGAACGCGGCGGATCTCGCGTTCCTTGGCCCACACCAGGTCGTCTTCGGAGTCGAAATCGTCCAGCGGGTCGAGCACGAACACCGCGTCGTAGCGGTAGACGCGGGCGGCCTGCTCCAGCTCTGGATACGGGCCCAGGCCGAAGAAGGCGTCCCAGCCGTACCCGTCGGGGATGCCGCGGTTGTAGAACCGCAGTCCGAACGTGTGGTCGCAGTACTCGGCGATGAACGCCTCCAAGACGTCACGGGAGTAGGCGCGCCGGTCGCCGACCTGCAGGTGCCGGCCGAGCCGATCGCGGTGCTTGCGGTAGATCTCCCGGGCCGGTTCGCCCTCGGTCGCCGGGATGCCACGGGCGTGTAGTTCGGCGAGCACGGCCTCCTTGCCGGCGGATGGGCCACCGGTCACGACGTACCGGCGGGGGGG
Organism: Sphaerimonospora mesophila; assembly: GCF_001417795.1. Taxonomy (NCBI): domain Bacteria; kingdom Bacillati; phylum Actinomycetota; class Actinomycetes; order Streptosporangiales; family Streptosporangiaceae; genus Sphaerimonospora; species Sphaerimonospora mesophila. Next base: position 5,229 of record NZ_BCBX01000052.1, read on the forward strand.
AGTGTTGGGATCAAGGAGCTGTTCGAGGCTCATGACGTGGTGACCTCCATCGCGGTGCCGCCGTCGCGGCTGGACAGTACCCGCCGCCAGGTGGCGGCCAGTTGCTTGCCGCCGGCGGCTGCGTCCAGCCGCGCGGTGAAGTCGGCAAGCCCCTCAGTGGGGTCGGTGAGCTCGGCCAGGAGCAGCTCCTGAACGGGGGTGAGCGGGGGCGTCCACCCGGCGTAGGCGGCGATCTGCTGTGGGCCCAGATCGGTCGCCGCGTGCAAAACAGCGGCGCCGTAGGCGGCTCGGTAGCGCGCGGTGGCCGTCAGGACCAGGGCGTGTCGCCACAGCGCCGCCGCGGCCGCGCCGTCGACCTCGATTGCGGGGGCGTCCATGCTGACCAGCCGGGCGACGGTCAGCAGTTCGGCGCGCAGCAGGTAGACCGCACCCCACAACGTCGCCAGGACGTGCTGGTGCTCGGCGGCCTCCCACGCGAACACGTCTGCGGGGAGCACGAGCGGGCCGGAGGCGGCATGCAGCTCGGGTGGTGTGGCGTGCCGGGCGGTGAACTCCTCACTGTCGCGGCGCAGCTGCCAGGCCACCAGTTCGGTCACCTTCGGCTCGATGCGTTTGCGGAAGTGGTGCACCTCGTACCCGGCGGCGGCGGCCGCCGCCTGGCGGCGGGCCGTCAGCGTCGCCCCGGACGTCGCGGTCCGCGCTCCGAACAGCAGCCGGGCGGCGTCGGCGAGCTCGGCGTTCTCGAACCGGTCGAGCTGTTCGCGCAGCAGGCCGTCCAGCGCCCGCGCCCGGCTCGCCACATCCTCCGGACGCAGTGCCCGCGCCTTCACCCCGCGAAGCCCGAGCAGCGCCGGACCGCACGCCTCCGGCCTCACCGGCAGCCCGGCCCGCAACAGCGTCCGGACCTCGTCCGGTAGCGCGTCCGCCGACGCGCTCCCCGCTCCTTCACCTGTCATACGACCAGTGTCGCAAGAATGCCCACTCGATGCCCAGTATCAGGCCCAGAAAATACCCACATCCTTTCGGCAATGGAGCGCGCCCCCGCCGCGTCAGACTGATCGCATGGACTGGCATCCCTACGCGCACGCACTCGCCGGCCGCGTCACCCATCCGGGGTCACGGTGGCGCGACGCCGTCGCGAACATCCCACGCCACCACTTAGTTCCCGCCTGGTGGACCTGGAACGACCGCTGGAAGGTACGGCGCGGCCCGGACGATGAAGCGGCCTGGCTGGACGCCGCCTACTCCGACCGTACGCTCGTCACGAAGATCGGCACCCTGCACGCCGACCACGCCGAGCCCGGCGACGAGCCGACCGGCCGACCCACCTCCTCCAGCACCCTGCCGACCCTCGTGCTCCAGATGTATCGGCACGCCAGGATCGGCGAGAAGGACACCGTCCTCGATGTCGGCGTCGGCTCCGGGTACGGCGCGGCCCTGCTGTGCCACCTGCTCGGCGAAGACCAGGTGATTAGCATCGACGTGGACAACTACGTGACCACCGTAGCCGCGCGGCGGCTGGCCGACATCGGCTACCACCCGCGTATCGCACCGCTCGACGCCACTGGGACCATCCCGTGGGCGGCCGACCGGATCGTGGCGATGGTAGCCGTCCGGCCTATCCCCGCCTCGTGGCTGACCGCCCTCAACCCCGGCGGCCGTCTGGTGACGACCATCACCAACACCTCGCTCATCGTGTCCGCCGTCAAAACCGCTGACGGCGGCGCGGTCGGGACCGTGGAACGGGACTGGGCGATATTCATGAAGACGAGGACTGGCGGCGACTACCCGCCCGGCCTGACCGGGCTGGTGGCCACCGCGCGGACCGCCGAAGGCGAGCACGTCGCAATGACCCACTACCCCGTCCTGGACATCGAGGAGGACGCCTGGGAACTCCGCAGCATGCTTGAGGTGACCTGCCCGGGGATCGAGCATAGCTACCACGAGGATGCGAGCACGCGGACGGCGGTCATGGTCCACCCGGACGGGTCGTGGGCGCGGGCCGTGCAGGTTGACCACGCGCGGCCGGTAGTCCACCAGGCGGGCCCGCACCGCCTATGGGACGAACTCGACAGGGTCCGTGACTACTGGCTCCAGCACGGCAGTCTGCCGCTGTACGGCGCCCGCGTGCGGATCACCCCGGACGGGACGATCCACCTCCAGCGCGGCCGCTGGAAGGCCACCATCACCGGCTAGGGCCAACACGACGGTGGCGTCGACGCCACCGTTTCGCGTGATTCAAACCATCACCAGGAGATGCTGTGTCCACACCAGCCGGGATATTCCGCCCCCACGTCGGGGTGCATCTGATCCTCGTCGAGCACAGCAAGGTATTGATGCTTCAGCGAGCGAACACCGGCTTCGCTGACGGAATCTGGTCGGTGCCGGGCGGCTGTCTCGATGAAGGCGAGTCCCTGCTGGCGGGCGCGGCCCGTGAAGCCCTCGAAGAACTCGGCATTCTCATCGACCCCGCAGACCTGCGGTTCGTGCATCTGTGCCACCACGCCGACCCTGACGGGCAGGCACGCATCGGCGTGTTCTTCGCCGCTCGGTGGTGGAAGGGGATACCGTCCAACGCCGAACCGGGTAAATGCAGCAAGATCGACTGGTTCGCCCTCGGGGATCTCCCCGATGAGGTCGTCACGTACATCCGCACCGGCATCGACGCATACGCTCGCGGAGACACCTTCAGCCTCGACGGTTGGGCATAGCGCGGCGTGGCCTGCGCTGGCGAATCGACGAAGCCTCGGCCAATGGCCGGGGCTTCACCACGCAGTGCTCGATTGTGAGTTCAAGAGACGTGCTCGAGCGGATGCTATTCCACGCCCATCCGGTTGGCGATCTTCCGGATGTCGTATGTGTCCTTCCGCTGGCGTCACGGCGTGTGCAACCCCTGGTGGGGCTTCCTGAGCATTGACCGATGTGAGCTCGTGGGAGCTCGGGAGCCAGGGGAGAGGCCTGATGTGGCTGCATGCGCTGCAGGACGCGTTCGGTGGTGTCCTGCTCCCACATGATCTTGTTAACGACCCGTCGCCGAAGGTGCCGCCGGGGCTGCAGCCGAAGATCGAGCTCCTTCTCGCCTGGGGGAAGTGGGCCTGCCTGATCCTCGGCATCGCCGGGATCTTGATCTGCGCCGGGAAGATGGCGGTCGGCCAGTCCGGGCGGTCGCACTACGCGGCCGAGGGCGCCTCCGAACTCCCCAAGGTCCTGCTCGGGGTGTCGCTGGCGGCGGTCGCCGTACCGATCATCATGGCGGTCTTCGGGTGAGCCGGCCTCGCAACGGCCGCAGGCTGCTCGTCTACGGCGGGGTCGCGGCGGTTCTGGTCGCCGCCGTGGTGCTCTTGACGGTCACGCGGTGGTCGTCGCCGGTCGATCGGGCGCGCGCCATCCCCTCGCCGCCGGCTGCCCAGGCCCGTGCCGTACCGCCGGGCTTCGCCGATCCGGCTACGCCCGATGTGGACGTGCGCGACTGGCGGTGGACGGGCTTCCACGGCGTACGCCTGCCGTACTCCTCTTCCGACGGCCCGCGCGTGGTGGCCGGGGATCGGGCGTACGGCTTCGCGCCGACGCCGGCGGGGGCGCTGCTGGCCGCGCTGCATCTCGGCATGCGGGCCAGCCCACGCTGGGGCCCGGCCGTGTTCGAGCCGACCATCACCGAGCAGTTCACCGGACCGGAGACCTCGGCTCTGCTGCGGGCGGTGCGGGCCAGCTACGACAGCGTCCGTGCGGTGGCGGGCGTCGCCGACGGCGAGCCGATCGGGCGGGCGTACGTGGTGGTGGAGTCCTTCCGGTGGCAGGCCTACATCCCCGGCCTGGCGATCGTCGATGTGGTCGTGGCCGGGCCCGGACGCGACAGCACCACCGTACGTGCCGCCATGCGGATGCAGGTGCTGTGGCGTGATGGCGACTGGCGGGTGGTGGCCCCGCCCGGCGGCGACTGGGCGCGTACGTCGGCCGTGGTGACCGACGCGACCGGCTACACCCGCTTCCCCGCGTCCGCGCGATGACGGGGCGCCCGATGATGACCTTCCTCCCCGAACTGGTCACCGCACCAACGCCACCGGGCTGTGCCGACATGACCTCCCCGCTGTGCGCAGCCGAGACGGTCGGCAATGCCGTACTGCCCGGAGCCGGCGCTCTCGGCCGCGCCGCCGTCGAGGGCGGCGGCCAGGTCCTCAACGACGCCGCGGGAGCGGCGGCCAAGGGCGCGGTGCAGTACGGCGTGAACGGCCTGGCCGACGCGATCCAGTACGCGGTGTCCTGGCTGATCACCAACACGGTCTCCTGGTGGGTACGGATCGACTCGCCCTGCCTGGTGGTCGACCCCGTGGCCGGCTGCAGCGGCGGCACCTCGGCGGCCGATGTGATCGACCGGATGCAGCAGTGGACGCTGCCGTTCGCCGTGGCCATCGCCACGCTGTCACTGCTGGCGGCCGCGGCCAAGATCGCCATCACGCGCAAGACCACGCCGCTGCTGGACGTCGGCACCGGCCTGCTCGTCATCTGCGGTACCGGCAGCCTCGGCGTGCTGCTGCCCGCCCTGCTGCTGAAGATCGGCGACGAATGGTCCAGCTGGGTGCTGAACATGAGCACCGGCGACTTCGCCGAACGCCTCACCACCGTCCTCGGCCTGACCGGCGCCTCACCCGGAGTGGTGATCGTGCTCGGGATCGTGGCCATCATCGCCGCGGCCATCCAGGCGGTGCTGATGCTGTTCCGCCAGGCCGCGCTGGTCGTGCTGGCCGGGGTGCTGCCGCTGGCGGCCGCCGGGTCGATGACCGCGCTCACCCGCCCCTGGTTCCGCCGGGTGACGGGCTGGATGCTCGCGCTGATCTTCTACAAGCCCGCGGCCGCCATGGTGTACGCCACCGCGTTCGCGATGCTCGGCAACGCCTCCGACACCCGCTCGACGTTCATGGGCTTCGCGATGATCGTCTTGTCGATCCTGGCGCTGCCCGCGCTGCTGAAGTTCTTCACCTGGGCCACCGGCAGCATCAGCGAGACGGCCTCGGGCGGCGGCTTCCTCGGCACGGCCGTCGGGGGAGCGGTCGCCGTCGGCGCCTTCCGCGGCGGGCGCGGCCTGGGCGGGACCGGCGGGGCCAGTGCCGTCGACCACGCCCGCTTCATGTCCTCCTCCATGCCCCCACCTGGCGGGGCACGTCCCCCCACGTCCGGCCCGATCCCCGCGCCGGATCCGGCCCCTGCGGGCGGCGGGAGCCGTACGGCATCCGCCCGGCAGACCGCCACCACCGCCACCGCGTCCACGGCATCGGCGGCCAGGGCGGGAGCCGCCGCCGGTCCCGCCGGAGCCGCGGCCGGGGTGGTCGTCTCCGGGCTGGCCACCGGCGCGAAGAAGGCCGGCGGCAGCGTCTCCGATTCGATGACCCCGCCACGACAGGAACGGACATGAGCCCGCAGACAGAGCCGCGTACCTACGGGGGATGGCGGCGCCGGCGCGGCATCGGGCTGTTTGGGATGGGCGTCGGCGTGACCTTCGCCCTGCTCGGGGTCGTCGTGGCGCTGTTGGTGGCCGCCGCCGTCTCGCCCCGCGCGCTGGTGTACCTGGTGCCGCCGCTGCTCGTGGCCGCTCTGCTCGGGCTGGCCCCGGCCGGTGCCACACCCTTGGCGGGGGTGCTGCTGGTGCGGTGGCGCTGGTGGTACGGCACCCGCCGCGGCCTGACCCGCTTCCGTTCCGGGTCGCGTCTTGAGCTGCCCGGAGTGCTGGCCCCCACCGTGCCGCTGTCCATGACGGACGGGTACGGCCGGCCGTACGGTCTGGTGTGGGACCGCCGCACAGGTCATCTGACCGCGACGCTGCGGGTGGTGGCCACCTCGCCGTGGCTGGCCGACCGCGACGACGCCGACACCTGGGTCGCCTGCTGGGGCGGCTGGCTGGCCTCCCTCGGGCATGTGCCGACGGTACGCTGGGTCAGCGTCACCGTGGAGACCGCCCCCGAGCCGGGCAGCAGGCTCGCCGACACCATCGCCGCATCCGTCGACCCGGCATCGCCCGATGCGGCCAGGGCGATCCTGGCCCAGCTGGTCGCGTCCGCACCCGCCGCGGCCGCGCACGTCGACACCCGGGTATCGATCACCTTCGACCCCAAGGCATCGCCGCTGGCGCCGTCCACGCTCGCCGAGGCCGCCGCCGAGGTGTCCCGGACGTTGGAGGGCCTGGAATCGGCGCTCGGTTCCTGCGGGGTCACGGTGCTGGGGCGGGCGTCGGCCGCCGAGATCGCCGGCATGGTGCGTACCGCTTTCGACCCGAGTGCACGGGGCGAGGTCAGCAGGGCGCTGGCCCACCCGGCCGAGGGGGAGTGGCCCTCGGGGTGGGCCGATGCCGTACCGCTGTCGGCCGAGGAACTCCCCGGCTGCTACCGGCACGACAGCGGCGTTTCGGTGGCCTGGAGCTGGCAGGAGGCTCCCCGGCAGAACGTCCACGCCGACGTGCTGGCCCGGCTCGTCGCGCCCGGGCCGTATCCCAAGCGGGTGACGCTGCAGTACCGGCCGTTCCCGGCGGCGGCCGCCAGCCGGGTGCTGGAAAACGAGGTCACCTCGGCCGCGTTCCGCCAGGCCTACCGGCACCGCACCGGCAGGGACGAGACCGCCCGCGACGCCTTCGACCAGGCCCGGGCCCGTCAGGCCGCCGGTGAGGAGGCGATGGGCGCCGGGGTATGCCTGGTCGGCATGTTCGTCACCGTCACCGTGCTCGACCCCGCCGACCTGCCACAGGCCATCGCCACGACCGAGGCCGCCGCCGAGTCATCCAAGATCCGCCTACGCCTGCTGGCCGGCTCCCAGGCCGCCGGCTTCGCCGCCACCCTCCCCTGCGGCATCTGCCCACCCGCCCTGGCCCGCCGCTGACCGATTGACCGACCAACTGCGACGAAGCCTTACCCGAGGCTTGAGATTAGCGTTGCCCTGTCAGGTCGCTGGACGGGTAGATGACGGTGGATGGCCTCCCGGTTAGGCCGGGCCGCCCTTGGGGTGAGGGTCATCTGGAATTACACGGACGCTCACAACTCCCAAGGTCTACTGCTCCGCTGGGAGTCGCGGGCGTCCGCCAGCGCCGTCCGGCAGGAGTACTCGCCATGGCCGCAGAAATCAAGAGTCCGTTTCCTGAAAAGTTCACCGATGCCGAATGGGCTAAGTACGTCGAGCAGGGCCGAGACCTCATCGAGGAGGAGACACGGATCCAGTTCTCCCTGGGCGACCTGACACTGAAGATGATCCCTTGCCACCTCCACGACGGTAATCACGGAGTAGGTCGGGTTCTGGAGCGCTACGCCGATGAGATCGGTATCCCGTACGACACCTTGCGGGGCTATCGGCATATGGCCATCGCTTGGCCTAAGGAAAAACGCGCGAGCGGTGTCGGTTTCGCCGTGCACCGGGCCTTGGACGCCTGCCCCGACCGGTTCGAGAAGATCCTGCATCCACCGGAAGGCAAGGAGCGTTGGACCTACGATGACGCGTGCCGCCACGCCGGCCGTACTCCTCACACGCCGGAGGACTCTCGGGAGAAGCTCGATCGGGTCCGTACCCTGCTACGCGACGACGAGGTTGCCGCCGAGGCAGTCCAGGACCTAGTTATCCACCGCCCCGGCCTGGCTGAGCAAGTAATGACCAATCCCGATACTCGCTCGGCCATCTGGCGGGCAAATCTGGAGCGGCTGCGCCCCGAACCACAGCCGGACCAACCCCGATTCGTTCGGGAACCCACTCCTACCGAAGGCGATCACGAGCGAGCTCACGAGCAAAGTCGGCAGGGGGCATCCAGGTCGCCCCTCGTCGAGGACACCATCGCCTCGCGGCAGGTCTTGGAACTGCTGGGGCTGGGCACCGCTTTTTACACTGGCATGCAGGACCTCATCCCGAAGCTACGCGTGGGCGAGATCAGCGACCGCGCCCGAAAGGCAATTGTGGAAAATCACCGCCGGGTGAGAGCAATCGTGGACTGGTGCGACACCGTCATCGCCACGGGAGACACCACGATGGACGAGCAACTCGCCCAAATTTTGGGGGGTGAAGAACCGACATGACAACAGCAAGCCCCGGCGATCCCACACGAACCGCCGCTGTCCGGCTGCCCACGCAGTGGGTAGGTGAGCGGATCTGGAGCCTGGTCGAGCCGACCGGAGACGCCGGTGCGCCACGCGACGATCTGCTGAGAAACATCTTCTGCACGGTGAACCAGCTTGAACGAGGCAAAGGATACATCCGCGACTTCACGGCTATGGCCCGAGGGAAAGCTTTCCTGGCCACTCGGAGCGTCTACCTAATCAGTACCGACGCTAACCGCTGCTCTGAGTACATCGGATGGCGGCTGCGCACCGTGGACAGAGAGCTTCGCCGAATGTTGAGTGGAACAATCGATCCACTCGGCGACCTGGTAGTCCAACACGATGTACTGAACTACTATCGCGAAGAGATCTTGCGCATGCTCCAAGTAGTAGAAGGCATGCGTGAGCGCGGCTTCCCGGTCTCGATCATGCCGAACGGAGGAGGGGTGCCCGTGCCGTAGACAGCGCAGGCCTGACCCTACAGCTCAGGCGGCGAGGACCGCCATGGTGCGGTCACACCCTGTGCAATCTCCCCTCGTGCCTACTGGAGGTGGTGATCGACTAGGGAGGGCTTTTTGACTCTGCTGGAGGTCGGTTCGCGTACTCCGGTACGGCTGTCACCAGACGTCGTTGAGCGGGGGAGAGGACGGGCGGTGGCTCCTGCCCGGGGGTGGCGGAGGCCGTACGGCGGGCGGGCGGTGCATGTGGCGCCCGGGGTGGAGTATCAGGCGACGACCACACAGGTGTGCGGGCTGTACCCGTTCGTCGCGGGCTCGGGCACCCCCTCGATCGGCACCCCGATCGGGCGGCATCAGCTGTCCGGGGAGGTCGTCTGCCTGGATCCGCTGACGTGGCTGCGCGCCGGCCTGGTGACCAACCCCGGCGTGTTCGTGCTCGGCCAGCCCGGCACCGGCAAGTCCACCCTCATCAAACGCTTGATCACCGGGGCCGTCGCCTTCGGCTCCACCGCGCTGATCCTCGGCGACACCAAACCCGACTACACGCCGCTCATCACCCACCTCGGTGGGCAGGTCATCACGGTCGGGCGCGGGATGGACCGACTCAACCCCCTGGACGCCGGGCCGCTGGGCGCCGCGCTGCGGCACATGGCCGGGCCCGATGCCCGGCGGTTGCGCTGGGAGGTACGCGGCCGCCGCCTGTCGCTGCTGCTCGCGCTGTGCACCCTCGTACGGGAGACCCGGATCAGCAACGCCGAGGAGGTCGTGCTCGGCCGCGCCGTCGACCTGCTGGACGAACGCCTCGCACGCGAGCCGACGGTGCCCGACGTCCTGGCCCTCATTGAGGAAGGACCCCAGACGCTGCTCTCGGCCGCCCGCACCGACACCGTCGAGGCCTACCGTGAGCGCACGCGCGATCTGGTGTTCACCCTCGACCTGCTGTGCACCGGCTCCCTGGCCGGGGTGTTCGACGGGCCCACCACTCACCCGCTGGACCTGACCGCCCCGGCGGTCGGCATCGACATCTCCCGCATCGGCGCGGCCGGCGACAAGCTGCTCACCGCAGCGATGCTGTCCACCTGGGCGTACTCCTTCGCCATGGTCGACGCCTGCGCCGCGCTCGCCGAGCTGAGCCTGGCCCCGCGCCGGTCCTGGCTGGGCGTGATGGACGAGCTGTGGCGTGCCCTGCGCGGCGCGCCCGGCCTGGTCGAGCACGCCGACGCGCTGACACGGTTGAACCGGGCCAAGGGCATGGCCTCGATCATGATCACACACTCGCTGTCGGACTTGGACGCTCTGGCCGGTGAGGAGGATAGGGCCAAGGCCCGCGGCTTCGCCGACCGCTCGGCCATCACCGTGCTGGCCGGCCTGCCGCCGCGCGAACTCGCCCGCGTCAGCCAGATCACCCCGCTGACGGCGCCGGAACAAGAGATGGTCGCCTCCTGGTCGGCGCCGGACTCCTGGCAGCCCGGCGCCAAGCATCCTGGACGCGGCAAGTATCTGATCAAGACGGGGGAGCGACTCGGCATCCCCGTCGAGCTCGCCCTCGTCGGCGTCGAGCATGAGCTGTACGACACAGACCCGCAGTTCGGCCCATTTTCTGGACGGAGCCCGAGGGGCCATAGCCGGTGAGGCGGGTGTTCACACCCCGGGGTTCCCGGAACCGGGTTGGCGTTCGTGACGGCGCCGGCAGTGCCGCAGGGTTCGTTGATGGCCCGGCGGTGTCGGACTCGGCGGTTGAGACCGATCGGCCATGCGGCGGCGAGGCGGGCGCCATTCACCGCACAGGTCCAGGTCGGCGTTGCTGATGTGACGCGCGTCGTCGGCGAGTGCGGCCTTGAACCGCCCACCGGGCTTGGGGAGCTTCCCACCGAAGAGCTTGCGGTAAAGCCCTTGGAGGGGCCGCGTTCGCGGTCCGGCAGCACGGCCAGTTCCCGCACGCCGCCGGGCATCCAGCGCAGCCACCAGTACTCCTCCCAGTCGTCGGTCTGATCGAGGGCCAGGTGCGCGTTGTCGTGGCCTGGAACGCTTCAGTACGCCGAAGCGCACGGGCATCTAGGCTCCACCCATGTCCTCCTCCATCTCTCGTTCTCAGCAGAAGCAGCCGAAGGAACCGGCCGCCCCCAAGCTGCCCACGTCACTCGCCGTCGCGCGGTTACCCGCACACGACCTCGAAGACGACCGTACATATCGCTCGATGGCGTTCACGGGCATCGACCTGTCGGACCGTGATGTGGAGATCGCCGACTTCGAGGGCTGCCGCCTCGTCGACACCGGCTTCGCGGGCACCCGGCTGCGCCGGGCGGACTTCGTCGATGTGGAGTTCGAGCGCTGCGACCTGTCGACCATGGCGGCCAGGACGACGACCATGCGGCGCAGCCGGGTGTCGTCGAGCCGGTTGACCGGGACGACTTGGACGGAGTGCGCGTTCCGCGACGTGCTATTCGACGGGTGTCGCGCTGACCTGGTCGGGTTCAGATTCTCGACGTTCACCGGCACCGTCTTCCGGGACTGCTCGATGTCGGAGGCCAACTTCCAAAACGCCGACCTGCGGGGTGTTCGCTTCGAACGCTGCGACCTGACGAGAGCTCAGTTCTCCCAGGCCCAGATGGACGGAGCCCGCTTCGCTGACTGCACCCTGGCAGGGATCGGCGGCGTGACCGACTTCAAGGGGGCCATCGTCAGGAGCCAGGACGCCCAGGGCCTGCTCTACGTCCTGGCCGGGGCGCTAGGCATCACCATCGAGCAATAGACATGCCTGGTGGCCCCGAGATCCTGGGGCATCCGAACTCGGTCGGGCCCGGCCGGGAGCTTGCCGTCTCACGTACCTGAGGCATCTGAGCAAATACCTCATGATCGACGAGACATGCCTCAGGTCGTGAGACCGGACACTTGCCAGTCGGCACCGGGGCATGCCGGTTGTCGTCGGCCTGGGGTTCTGGCTCGTTAACGGCACCGACTTCTCACTCCTCGGGGTCAGCCTGCCCAGAGGATGTCGTACACCGTGATGGTGCGGCGGGGCCGGTCAAGGTAGAATGCGACGATGCCGCGATCGCCGAAGGTGGCGTGGCGGAAGTTCGGCTCCTCGGCGCGGACGGGCGTGCTGTCCAGCGGGTCGTCGCCGAGTTCCAGCAGGCGATCCACGAGCGCGGTGAACGCCTCCGGCGGTAAGCCGGGGATCTTGCTGGAGGCCGAGGCGTGATAGATGAGGTGGTAGTTCACCCGGCGCGGCCCGCTCGGCGGGCGGCCACCAGGTCGGCCCAGCCGGGGATGACGTCCTCGGCGGGAATGCGGTTGATGCCCTGCGCCGCCTCGTGCTTGGCCTGCTCGTGCCCGGGATCGGCGTACATCAGGGCGCGCAGGTGCCACAGGTGGAGGACCTTCTGCAGCTGGCGGTAACGCCAGGGTTCCGCGGCGGCGCTCAGGGCCTCGCGATACTCGGCGAGGAACTGGGACCGGTACTGCTCAGGCAGGCGGCTCACGATGTCATCGGGGTCGTGCCCGGCGTCGTGGTATTCGACCGGCTGAGCTGTCACCGTCGCCTCCTCCTGCTCGCCTCTGGGGCCAGTGTACGCCGGGAGCACCAAGTCATCTGTGGTGCCGATGCTCCCCGGAAATGCGGACACCGGTGTCCATACGGCCGAAGGCGGCAGCTTGACAGCGGAGGGAGAGCAAGCGGATACTGATCGTGTCGTGCTCTCTGGGGCATGGAAGTGGCGCCGGGAACCCCCCGATGGAATCGGGAGCCCGGCGTTCGCGTTTTCACCGGTCACATCTCGCCTGCTTCCAGGAACGCGACGCGCTCCTCGAACAGCGGCCACCACAGGTGCTCCCCGCCCAGCCACCCGGTAACGACTCCGGCGATGACGTCAGCCGTCCATAGCGCCGCGTCCAAACTGGCTCGCTCCCACCTGACCGACATCTCGCCGGCGACCTCGCCGCGTCTGCGAAGGACCGTCAGGATCGCCCGGTCTGCGGCATCCTGCTCCCTGCGCGACTCGAAGACCACGGTCCCGATGTCACGTGCCGACAGCTCGGGCAGCAGTCGGAGCAGACAGTGTCGCCTTGCGCGTTCCGGGCGGCTCGCTGTGCCGTGCAGACTGACGGCGACCACAGAGGTGAAGTCGAGGGTCGCCACCGCCTGCGCGATGAGAGACCTTCGAGCCGACCGTTCCGTCCTCCAGTGAACGGTGGGCGCCTTCCCATACCGAAGGGCGTCCATCAACGACCTGACGTGGTCAAGCCGCTCAGCAGGGAGGAGAACAGCGGCGAGGACGTAGACGCAGTCATCGTCCGCGCGCACTCGGCAGCTTTCATCGACGAAGGCGAGAAGCACGGCCCGACCTTACGTCACGACCAGTACCCGTCCTTATACGTTCCGCCACATCCACGGTGAAGGCATAGCGCCCAGGAGAGTTCGCTCAGCCGGTCAGTCTCGGCCAGTTACGCTAAGTGGCATAAGCCCCGGTCATGCCTCTGCTACGGCACGCAGCCGGGGCACGGCCATGTACGGATGCCACCGGCCCGCGGCCACAGGGTGAGCAACACCTCGACGCGACGCTCGCCGGCATGGATCTCTCGCAAACCGCGGGGCGTGACCGGTGAGCCGGGCGCTGGGGCCGGGGGTGCCGCTCATTCCCGGGCCCGCCTTCGGCGGCTGGTTCCTGCTCGGCGTGCTGTGGAGCCTGGCCGGCCTGACCGCGACGGTGTGGGTGGCGGCCAAGCTCGCAGCCGCCATCACCGGCGGCACGGTCGCCCCGCTGGGGACGGCGTTCGTCGCCGACGTGCTGCACGGCCGTACGGCTTCCGCCTGGCCCGGCACACCGACCGGGGTGGTCGTCGCCCTCGCCACTGTCCTGGTGGTGGCGGTCGCGGCGGTGACGCTCACGGCATGTCGGGTGGTGCTGCGGCGGCTTCCCGCTCCGGCCGATCCCGTCGCGGCGCTGGCGCGCAACCCGAGCCTGGCCGCCTTTCATGCCCTGCCGACCGCCCGTACGGCGATCCGGCTGCGCCCCTCGCTCGCTCGGCGGGAGCCCTACCGGATTGAGCCCGGCGAGATCGGCCTGGAGCTCGGCGAGCAACTGCTGCCCAAAGGCCGCAGGAGGCCGGTGCTGTATTCGAGCTGGGAGGACACCGAGGTCGACCTCATGGCCCCGCGCTCGGGCAAGACGACCGCGCGCAGCATCCCGCACGTGCTGTCGGCGCCCGGGGCGGTGGTGGCCACCAGCAACAAGGAGGACCTGTGGGCCGCCACCGCCGAGCTACGCGCCCGGCACGGCACGGTATGGCTGTTCGACCCGCAATCAATCACCTACCAGCCGCAGCGCTGGTGGTGGAACCCGCTGCGAGAGCTGGTCACGGTCGAGGACGCTCACCGCCTGGCCGGGCACTTCGTCCTCACCGTCGAGGACCCCGCCAAGCGGGACCTGTGGGGACCGGCCGCCCAGGACCTGCTGTGTGCGCTGTTCCTGGCCGCGGCGACCTCCGGCCGCACCCTGCGGCATGTGGCCGGCTGGCTGGACGAGCCCGCCGTGCCGACCCCGTGCGAGCTGCTCACCGAGGCGGGCTTCCATCTGCTGGCCTCCAGCCTGCGCGGCGCCCAGAACGGCGCCGTGGAGACCCGGGACGGGATCTACCAGACCGCCCGCACCGCCGCCAAGGCGCTCCGCGACGAGGCGATCATGGCCTGGGTCACCCCCTGCGAGTTGCCCGGCTTCGATCCGTACGGCTTCGCCCGCACCGGCACCGACACCCTCTACCTGCTGTCGCAGAACCGCTCGGCGGCCGCCCCGCTGATCGCCGCCCTGGCCGACGTGGTCATGCGCGCCGCCAAGCGCGAGGCCGAACGCATGGGCGGCCGGCTCGACCCGCCGCTGACCGTCTGCCTGGACGAGGCGGCCAACATCTGCCGGATCGCCGACCTGCCCGAGCTGTATTCGTACATGGGCTCGCGCGGCATCTGCCTGGTCACGATCCTGCAGTCGTACGAGCAGGGCATCACGGTGTGGGGCGAGCACGGCATGGCCGCCCTGTGGGGCGCGGCCACCAAGAAACTGATCGGTGCCGGGGTCGACTCTCCACGCCTGGCCCGCGACCTGGCCACCCTGGTCGGGCAGCACGACGTCCCGGTCAGGAGCCTGTCGTACGGCGACCGCCACGCGAGTGAGCAGATCAGCCTGCGCCGCCAGGACATCCTCGAGCCCGCCGCGATCCGCGCGCTCGAACCCGGCATGGCGCTGCTGCTGGCCACCGGGGTGCGGCCCGCCCTGATCCGGCTGCGCCCCTGGTACGCCGGCCCGCACGCCCAGCAGATCGCCGCCGCGCTCGATCGCGCCACCGCCTCCATCACCGAGCACGCCGTACGGCTGTCGTCGGCCGCGGCCGGGCCGGTGATCACCCGGCACCCGTACGACTCCGGCCGAAAGCGCGTGCTCCCCGCGCGCGAGCCGTACGACGGCGGTCCGGTGGGGGAGGGGCGTCCGTGAGCGCCGAGACCGAGCAGGCGGCGCAGCCGGTGTTCGCCTCGCTGGAGGACTGGGTGACCGAGCGGTTCCTGCCGATGTACCGGCGGACGCTGGGCGGGGAGTACCGCTGGTGCGCCGAGTGGTGGCGTCACGCCGAGGCCATCTCCCGGCTGACGACGCTGTGGCATCTGTGGGAGACCCTGCGGCTCAAGCCCGGCACCGGGATGGCCGAGTGGTACGTCCACCTCGACCACCACCTGCCGATTCTGCTCGGCGCCCGCGGCCCCTTCTATCAGTGCAGCCAGACCGAGCATCTGGAGCCGCAACCGGGCCGCGCCGTTCCCGCGCCGCCGTGGTGGTGGTCCGGCCTGTCCTCTCCTGAGGCGGCCGGCACATGAACCGGGCCATCCACAGATCCGCACTCGATCACGCCGTACGGCGGTGCCCGAGATGACCATTGAGGCCCATCTCGAGGAAAGGAAGAACCTTGATCTCCATCAGTGACGCGTACACCGCCCTCAGCGAGCGGCGCGAGGTCGGCCTGCAGGCCGTGACCGCCGCGGCGATCGACGCCTTCACCTCGATCGCCATCGGCATGGACGCGGGCGAGCTCAACGGTCCATCGGAGCAGTACTCCACCTTCGCACTGCTTCGGCAGGAGGCCCTCGAGGGCATGGCCGCGCTCGGTGTCCAGGTCGGCCCCGAGTTCCGCGATGCCTCCGCCCTCGCCCAGGTGCCAGACCTGGACGAGGTCGGCAGACTCGGCCGACTGTCGTGCGAGGTGCTCGTAGACAGCGCAGAGAACTGCTCCGACCCGGGCGAGGTGCATGGCCTGCTCAACGCCGCCATCCACGCGGGACGGATCCGGGACCTGCTCGCCTGATGGACACGACCTTCGGAGACCTCCTGGACGACGCCCGGGGACACCTGGGCGGCATTGCCGTCCAGGACCGTGATCACCTGGATGCCGCCGTCACAGCCGCGGCGAAGGACGCCAGCCGGTCACTGACCGCGATGCTGGCGCGCTGCGCCGAGGACTTCGCCCACGCCGGCGAGGTCGCGGCCCCCATTCGTCAGGCATCTCTCCTGCTCACTCGGCTGGAGGAGCCCGGACCGGCGGCGGCCGCCGCGCACCCGCTTCCCCTGCATCTGCGGGCAGCCGCGACGGCTTGGGGTGCCGCGGGTGACATGCTGGCCACCCACTTCACCCGGCTCAGAGAAGCCCCCCGGTCGGATTGGGCCGCCGTCATCGGCAACCGGCAGGTGCGCGAACACCTGCTCACCGAGGTCGCCGGCCACGCGCTGGCACTGGCGGAGATCCTGGATCGTACGGCTCTCGCCCACGAACCCGACGTGCAGCAAGCCTGCGTCCTGCTGCGCTCACCCGCCGTACAGCAGGCCTCCCGCTCGGGTGATGCCGCGGCGCTGCGCGCGGTCCCACTCAACTATTCCCCGCAGCCGCCCCAGCCGCTCCCGCAGGTGGCGCAGACCCCCCAGGAGCTGTCCACGCACATCGTCACCAACATTGACGCTCTGCGCGCGCTACACCACCGTGTCCAGACGTTCAGCCCACGGGACTGGCAGCGTACGGCTCTGGCCGCCTCGATCATCACCGACCTCGCGGCGAAGACCCTCATCCAGCTGATCAACCGGACCTACGAGCTGAATCCCGGCCATGGCCGCCTCAGGCGGGCGCTGCGGCGTGCGGCCGAGGGCGTACACCAAGCGAAAACGGAGTGGAAGTGCGTGCTCCGTGCGTGGAACGGCCGGGTCACGCCGGGCCCGATCGTCAATTCCGTACGCCAGCAGCATCTGGAGCAGGTGGCCGTACGGCTCGGCCGGCTGCTGCACGACAACCCGGCGTGGACCCCCGCCAAGCAGGACGCCGCACCGCCCAAGGCTCCTGGCGTGATCGCACCGACCACCGCCGACATGGTCCCGATCGCCAGTGCCGTGCTCCACTCGGTCGAAGGGCTGCTGGTCGTGGGCGAACGCGACCGCCGGAACGTGACAAAAGCACTTCACGTCGACGTCGGGCAGCCCGGGCGAGAGCAACTGCTGACCGCCTACACAGAACTCGGCACCTCGAAGTTCGGGACGTCGAGGGCACTCGGCGAGGCGATGCTGCTGGCCGCCCCCGCCGAACTACATGACGGGCTGCGGCAGGAGATCCACCTGCTGGAACTACGCCGAGGCGGCAGGAAACCCGACGACCGCGCCGTCCGGAGATCGTACGGAAGCCCGCACCCTCTGCAAACACTCAACGCCCGCGCGGCCATGTCCGACTCCCGTCTCGACCTGTCCGCCGCGTCGCAGGCGGCCTCCGTGCCGGTCCCACCGTCGCCGATCCCCGCACCGCCGGTACGGCACCGCGGCGGCCCTTCCCCCTGAGCCCGCCGATGCGACCGCCACCCCTCGTAACCGAACACTCCCTGATCACAAAAAGCACTCGGAAGGAACGATTCGGATGACTGCTGTTCGAATGGCGGCCTCGGCTCTGCTGGTCACCGGATGCCTGCTGGCCACCGCCTCACCGGCTCAGGCCGCAGGCACTGGCTGGAGCGACCAGTGGGACGGCGTCGGACGGGTCACGGTGACCTCCAACCGCTATGAGATCAAGCTCTGCAATCTCAGCCAGGACAACCAGGAGGTGACGGTGCGGTACTCGACGAACAACCCCTTCACCAAGGCCATCGAGACCCTCAAGGCGCCTCCGGGGGCGTGCACCAGCGAGGAGCCCTGGCTTTCCAAGATCAGGGTCTTCAAGCTCTGCAACAGGGCGAGCTGCAAGGCTCCGGTATGGGTCAACCGCTCCTGGCTTTGACGGGCTCCCCGGCCGACGAACCTGCCTAGGGAAGATCAGCCGCTGAGGTGAACGGGGGCCGCCGGCGCCCCCTCCCTCAGGTACTTCTCGACGAGCATCGCGAGACCGAGCGGGTAGACGGTCTGGTCACCCTGGTTGGCGTCGGTCAGAGTCCACCACCATGCGAGGCTGTCGTCGCCGGTGAGTTCACCGTCGATCACGTGGATCTTTCCCAGCGTCGACTACAGCCGCAGTGGCCGCACTTCTTCGCCTGGCCCAGAATGGGCGGCATGGCCAGAGGACGATCCGGTTGCCCGTGTGGGCTGCTCGCCAGGTACGAGGACTGCTGCGGGAGATTTCACAAGGGAGAGGCGGCTCCGACGGCGGAGTCGCTGATGCGGTCCCGGTACAGCGCCTTTGCCGTAGGCGATGCCGGCTATCTGCTCCGTACCTGGCATCCGGCGACGCGGCCGACGTCCCTGGAGTTGGAGCCCTCGCTGCGCTGGGTGCGCCTGGATGTCCTGGAGGCCGCCGGACGTACGGTTCACTTCGCCGCGCACTATGTGGATGCCGGTCGTCCCGGCGTCTTGGAGGAGCACAGCCGCTTCATCCAGGACGGCGACGGCTGGCTCTACGTCGGCCCCGTGTCCTGAAGCTGACATTGCCGGGAAAGCCGGGGGAGCGCGCGCGAGGCTACCCCGCCGGACACGGGATCCGCTTACACCTTGTCAGTTTTCCGTAGGGGTTCACCTGAAGTGGGACACCGTCCGGGTCAGGAGCCATCACGTCGCTCCAGCGGACAGGTAGCGGTGGAACGAGGTCTTGGGGATGCCGGTCTTGGCGGCGATACCGCCCAGCGCCCGTGTCTGTGCCCCTCGATGAACTGGGCCGAGATCGGCGACAGGCAGGAGGGAAGGAGTCGCTGGGTACGAACAGCGCGACGGATTCCGTGGAGCCGGCGACCTTACTGAAGTACTCCATGGTCCCGAGGGTGTCCACGTGCTTGCGGAGCTGCTGGTGGTCTGCCCAGTGGCTGCTCACCTCGGCCTCGTCGCTCGCTTCGATCGCCCCCATGAAGGCGTCCATCGGGACCTTGGCGTCCACGACGACATGTGCTTGCCGCCGGACAGATTGCCCTTGCTGACCGGAGACCGCTCGCCGACACGGCGGCACCGCGCCCGGCCGGGGAGTGGCGGGACGAACCGGTCGCGAATGTGAGACACGCGGCGTCACGCTCTGTCACGCTGTGTGGTGTGCTGCTGGCGTATGTGGACAAGAGCTATACCCGCGACCGCTACGGGCCTGGCCTCGAGGACACCCCTGGGGACGATGCCGAGTGAGGGCGAGCACCGCCTGGGCGGATGAGTCGTTCCAGGAGCACGACACGACCGGCTTCTACATCATCGCTGCCATGATCATCCCTACCCCCATGCAGGAGCCGGCCCGTACGCAGATGCTGCAGGCGCAGGCCCGGCACGCCCCGGCCAAGCTGCACTGGGTGGCCCGCGACGACAAAGAGCGGTTGGAGCTGGCCTACACGGTGGCCGGGATCGACGGGTTGCACGTCGTTGCGGTCGGCTCCCCGGTCCACCAGCGCAAACAAGAACGCGCCCGCGCCTACTGCCTTCACCAATTGGTGCTCGAGCTGTATAGGTTCGGGGTCGAGCAGTTGTTCATGGAGGCCCGCCAGCCAACGCTCAACACCAGGGATGTCACCACCGTGCAGCACGCCCGGTACACACTGCCCAAGGGCACCAAGTTCCGCGTCGATCATCTGCCCGGCGCGAGCGAGGCGCTGCTGTGGATCGCCGACATCGTGGCCGGCGCCGTCCGCGCCGAGAAGCTGGGCGATTCTCGCTACCGGGAGATTCTCGGTGAGAAGGTGATCGATTTTCCCGTCACGGTGCGCTGATCAACACGCTGAAATGCGCCAGGCCAGGCTCCCGGTCATGCCCCAGGTCACCTGGCCTCACGACTTCCAGGAACCCACGGCCCCTGGCGTCACTGACAGCCTATCTCCGGTGACCACGTCACCGGAAGCCAAGGGCACGAAGAAGCGACCGCCCGTCCGCCGCTACCTGCAGTTCTCCGGACTCTGTCCTTTCCGGTCGAACTCCTCCTGTGAGACCAACGTGTTGTCGCTCCACATGAGGACCTTCCCGGGCTGCAGCCTCGCGAGGTCCGCGATCTTGAACTGCACGTGGGTGGTCGAGTGCGTGTTGTCGTTCGACCAGCCGTAGGCAACATAGGTGATCAACGGGTCCGGTCTGAAGTGTCCTGTTGAGAGCGTCCAGCCGTCCGACGGCGCGTCGGGCCGGAACGAGGCGGCCTGGCCCGTCAGCGCGTGTGCCTCGTAGCTGGCGTCCGCTATAGATGGTTCGCCTGAGGGGCCCGGGGGCGTCCGATCGTGGTAGATGGTCACCCCGTCCGGGGCCGGCCCACACCAGGCAAGGACCACGACGAGATGACCGGCGGCGTCCACGCTGATTCCGGTGTGCCCGTTCGTTGCGACGGTGCAGCCCGTGACGCCCGCTGCCAGGAGCACACCGGCGAGGGTCGCGCTGATCCATCGGCGCATGCTCCGACGGTACGCTCTTATGCGATCTTGTTTGTAGTCCTCGATCGCGGCTCGTGACGCAATCGCCCCAAACCCGTTATGTCCGACCGCGAAGCGATCTCCTTGACGCGCGACCTCAGCGTTTGTCGCGCTATCGAGGGAACAGCACGGCAGGGACCTGCTGAATCACATCAATTACGTCGGCTGTCATCGTGACGCTGGGACATCTGACCGTGCCCGGCCGCGCGCTACCCCGACTCGGCGCTAATTCGACCCATATACCAGACAGAAATTACTTTCTGTCTGGTATATGGCTATAAATTCTGATTCGGACCAAAGGCTACTCGTTGGGTGGGCGATTTCCGCGAGGTGTCCAGGATGTACCCGCGCGGAGTCATCCAGCGGCACATATGTCGGCCTGCTCGCACTGTGTCGGCACATGGGCGGTACGAGACGGTGAGGCCGCCGCGCTGCGATTAGAAGCCAGGGACGCCGACGGTGGCGGCGGTGGCGGTGGGGATCGGCGTGACGGGCGGCCACGGATCCTGCTGGGGGATCTGGGCGGTCTGCTGGCCGCGTTTGACCTTGGTTACCTGGGCGGTGGCGAAGCGGAGGGCGGGGCCGATCTCGTCGACCTCGATCTCGTAGACGGTGCGCTTGTCCCCGGTGTCGGTTTCGTAGCTGCGCTGGCGCAGGCGTCCCTGGACGATGACGCGCATGCCACGCTGGAGGGACTCGGCGACGTGCTCGCCGAGCTCGCGCCAGGCGTTGCAGGTAAGGAAGAGGCTGTTGCCGTCCTTCCACTCCCCTGTCTGACGGTCGACGTACCGCTCGTTGGCCGCGATGCGGAACCGTACGACGGCCTGGCCGCTGTTGGTGAAACGGAACTCGGGGTCGTCGACGAGGTTGCCGACGATGGTGATGGCGGTCTCGTTGGCCATCGGGATGTCCTCCTCGGATCGTGATTGGTGGGGGTCTGGACGGGATGCGCGGGGGTCGGGGCCCCCGCGCGGGCTGTGTCTAGACCTTCCTGTCGGCCACAGCCGCCAGGCGGTGGGCCTCGACGGCCGCGGCCACGCAGTCGTGGCAGATCCAGGTCTTGTCGGCGCAGCGGAACAGCTGCTCGATCGGGGTCGTCTGGCCGCAGCGGCTGCAGCCGGTGAGGTCGGTGAGCTGGAGGGGGAGGTCGAGGGTGCGGGTCATGTCCTGCTCCTTCCGCGGGGCCCTTGCGGGGTGTTCGCGTCGTGTTCTGGTGAGGGAGGGGACGCAGGCGGAAGGGAGGGAGGGCAACCGGGCGGCCCCGTACGGGCACGATGTTTTGCCGCGGTGAGTTCGATAGACGGGTGGCGGGTGGAGCCGACTTCAGGCGGCAAAAGATCTTGAACGTGCGGGGTGAGCGGAGCGAGAGCCGGGTTGCGTGGACGACCGGGCCTGCGAGACTGACCGGCCAGAACACGACGCCGGGGTCACCCGTGCTGGGTGAGCGCAGGGCATGAACCTCGCCTGCGGCTACGCACGGGTCCCTTCACGCAAAGGAAGCCCGCGCGGGACCGGTGAAGGTCAGGTGCCAGCGGCGGCCAGGTGCAGGGCGCGCAGCGCCTGGCCTTCCATGTCGTGGGCGGTGTCGGCGTCGTCGATGGTCTGGGCGACGCTGGTGACGGCGTGCATCACACCGCCGGCGGTCAGGTCGCCGCCGCGGATGAAGTGGCGAAGGATGTCGCGCTGCTGCTCCTCGGTGAATCGCAACTTGGTGGCGACCACCTGAATGGTCTTCTCCGGGTCGGCGAGTTCGACGCCGGAGACCTCGGTCAACTCACGAATCTTGGCCTTGACGTAGTCGATGTCCAAGAAGGTGGCGATGGCATCACGACTCTTGGCGGTGATCAAGGCCAGGTTCTTGTCCTGGGTGTCGCCGCTCCAGCGGATGTCACCTCCGTCGTCCAGGCGGCCGCCGAGGTGGACGTGGCGATGGGCGTCAGCGTTGATGGTCATGCCGTTGTTACAGACCTGCACCAGCAGGCGCGGGGTGACGGTGAACGCTCCGCAGCCGGTCTCGCTGTTGCTGATCACGAATCCGGCGAACACCAGCGGGTTGTCAGCACCGGAGGCGCCGGTGAACGGGCTGCGGTAGTTGCGCAGCAGCTCCGGGGCCAAGGCGGCGACCTGCTCGCATACAACCCGCACGTACATGCGCCGCTCGGTCAGGTCGCAGCCGTCGATGCGGACGTCGACGCCGGCGAGCCGTACCCCGTCGAGTGCGGCCATGAGCACGTCCAGGTTGTCGATGATCTTGTAGCGGTCAGACAGGAACGCCCGGGCCACACCGGGGCCGCCGCCTACGCCCCGCAGGGCACGTACGAGGAATCGGCGGTCCTCGGTCTCCAGCCAGCCGTTGACGTTGGCCTCGTACAGGCCGGGCCGTTCGGCACGCAGTCGCCGCAAGTACGGCAGGGGGATGCCGAGCTTGTCGGCCAGGCCCTGGTCGCAGATCTCTGTCGGCAGGTACAGACCGGTGCTGGCGGTGACGCCGGCATCTGACAGCACGGGCGGGGTGTCGATCAGTTCCAGGTGCGTGCCGACGGCGCGGATCTGCGCGGCGCCAACCGGAACATCGACCTTGCGGGCGTGCTGGTCGCGTAGCAGCGCGTGCAGGTCGCCCAGGTCGGCGTTGCGGGTGGTGAGCGGAACGGGAGAGGCGATGGTCATCGAGATTCCTTCCGGGTGATAAGCGGAAGGCCCGGCCTCGTTGTGAGGCCGGGCCCGTAGGGCGTGTCTGGGCGTTCGGCGCGCGCCCTCGATGGTGAGTCAGGCCGCCGCCGAGTACGGCGTGCCGTCGTCGGCGTCGCAGTCGGTTTCGGGGTCAACCCAGGCATCGACGTGCGTCGCGTGCTCGCTGCCACCCGCCTGTGCCGCGTCGTTGTCCTGCGGCCGTTCATCGACGCTGGCGGCCTCGGCCGACGGGTCGAGTTCCAGTCCCTCGTCGGCGGGGGCGTCGCCGCGGTACGGCAGGCCGTCGATGATCGCCTGCTCGATCGGGGTGGGCGAATAGCCGAGCTCGGCCAGCAGGGACAGGTACCCCTGGGCGTCGGTGCGGCCGACCGGGCCGGATCGGTCCTGCCGCCAGGTGTATCGGGCCGTGTCCGGGACGGTCATCTGGTGCTCGTACGCCACGACGATCGGCGCCAGGGCCAGCAGCGGCAGCCGTCCCGGCCGGACGCTGGCGGCACTGTCCACGCTGAAGTTCCCGGTGAGCGTGGCCCACAGCGGGCTGTGCCGGGCAGCGGTGAGCTTGTCCCGCAACGGAGCAGGCATCTCCACCAGCTGCCGGGCGACCCAGGCCAAGACCGGCCTGGGCGCGGTGCTGCGGGCCAGCAGGGCGGCCACCCATTCCTGGCGTACGACGGCACTGGCCTTCCACGCCCGGTTACCCTCGATGACGAGCCTGCGCTCGAGATCATCACCCTTGGCCGGCTCGGTCGAGCCGGCCTCCACTGGTGGGGCCGGTGCGGCATGGCCGTGCTGGTCAGGGGTGGTGCAGTAGGCCACCGGGCCGGTCTTGTCCCACGAGCGGAAGTACACCCCGTGCCCGGCACAGGTGGTGTGGGTGTCGGGGTCGAAGCCGTGGACGGCATCGGCCAGCCGGGCGAGCGTGAGCGCGCCGGGCGGCAGTTGCTCGGTGACGGTGATGCCCGCCTGCTCCAGCTCAGCCCGCAGCCGGGCCTGTTCGGCGGCCTCGGCCCGCTCGGTGCGGACGCGCTCGACCACGTAGCGGACCTTGCCTCCCCAGCGGAGCCGCTCGTGGATCTCCGCCAGGCCCTCTTCGTCGCCGTCGAACTCGGCCAGCAGCGCCAAGTCCTCCAGCGTCCACTCATAATCCATCTGGCCGGCCACCTGCCGGGTCTGCGCGGACAGGCCGCCGACGGTGAGGGCCTCGCCGATCTGCCGACGGTTGCGGCCGGTGACCTGCTGGAGACGGGTACGGCTCGCGCCGGCCTGGTGTGCCTCGAACAGCGCCTGGGCCTGCTCGAAGGCGGTCAGCCCGCGTCGGTAGTCGTCGTCGTTCTCCACCACCATGTCGATGAACTGGCCGGCACGGTCACCGGCCTTGGCCAGGTCGATCAGGCACAGCAGGTCGGGCAGTTCCTTGCTGCGAGCGGCGGCCAGACGCCGGTTGCCCTTGGTCACCCAGAACCGGTAGTCCTCCTCCCCCTCGGCCCGCTGGTGGTCGGCGGGGATCGGGATGACGTGCACCGGCACCTGCTGCTCGGCGGCCAGGGACTGGCAGAAGGCCTCCGTCAGCGCGAAGTCGGAGCGGACGTTGTCGGGATGGTGGTCGAGGAACTTCAGCGGGATCCGGACCAGGCGAAGCCCCTCAGCCTCACCCAAGTCGGTCTCGGCGACGGTTGTCGTGGACATTCGAACTCCTTTCGAAAAACGAAACTGGACGAAAAGGGCAGGAAGTGCCGTACGGGTCGGTGCGCCACGGCGAGGGGGTCGCCCACAGGCAGAGCCGTACGGGCGGCCCGGTGATCGCGGGCCGCCCGTACGGGGAGGTCAACCGGCGAAAGATGCGGTAGCAGTGGTGGCGGGCTCCTCGGCGACGACCGCGGAGGCGCCCTGGGCCAGGCGACGCGGAGAGGCGTCAACCGGCCAGTTGGCGGTGCCCTCGTGTACGGGGCTGTAGCGGGAGGCCAGCCCGACGTTGGCGGCGATCACCTTGACCGTGGCGCGGACGGTCGGCTTGCCGGCGCGGTCCCTGGTCTCGTAGGTGCGCGGGATCAGGTCGCAGGCCTGGACCATGAGGAGCTGGCCCTTGCGGTAGGACTCCTGGGCGCGGATCGCCGCGACGCCGTAGACGACGACCTCCACGTGGCGCGTGGGGATGTAGGTCGAGCCATCACGGCGCGGAGTGGGGGGCCCGTTGACCTCCAGCACCGCCGACCACATGGCCGGCGCCTCGTGATCGGACGGGAAGAATCGCGGGTCGTAGGCGATCCTGCCGGTGAGACTGATGTGGATGTCGAGCACGGGTCCTCCCCCTTCGCTGTGGCCTGCCGCCACACGGGTTTCTTGCGTCTTGACCGGGGGGGAGCTGTTTCGGCGGCTGCCCCGTCCCGGCGAAAAGGCAGACGGAGCGACGGCGTGACCGGCCCCGCAACCCGGGTGCTGGTGGCCGTTGAAGATGTTTTGCGCAGCAAAAGATCTTCAACGGCCACCACTCGCCCACCACAGCCCGCAGCCGAGCGCGGGCGAGAACCCGGGTTGCGGGGACGGGCTAAGCCGGCGCATAGTCAGCCACCGGGACGGGGCGCCGCGTACGGCGACCACGGCGGGGATGCAGAGACCCTGGAAAAGGCCAAGCTCAGAAGGATCCGTACCGATCTCCCGGGCAGGTCCGGCAGCACTTGCCCGCCATGCCGACGAGAATGACGGAAATCTCTGGACTTGGGCTCGGCGGGAAGATCCGGCTTTAAGGGCCGGGTCGCCATCGATGCATGGGTGATCAGTGCTGCCAGACAGAGGAGTTGAACGTCGTCGCCGTCAGCGCGTCAGTGGACAGGGCCTCGGTCCGCACCGGTAGGCATCGTCGCTGGGGTTGACGTGGAACGGCGGCTCGTGAATCGTCGGCGACGCGTACCGATCTCTCCTTCTATGGGGTCATTCTCTATGAAAGGCTGAATCATGGCCATGCCTACCGTGATCAGGATCGTCTCGGACGACGAGTACCGCTCTGAGCGGCACAAGGCCGACTCAGCCCCCCGGCGCGGCAAATGCAGCTGGCACGGCGAACCACACGAGATCACCCGATCTATGCGGCTCGAGGAACACCGGTCGAACGGCGTCCGGGTGGCGCTGTACGGCGTGTGCGACGCGGCACGTGCCGAGATCACCGACCACGCGATGCGCGGGCCCAGTCTGCTGCTGACCACCGTGACGACACTGTCGGTGGGAGCTGATTGACTAGCCGAATGTTCGAAACTCCCGACGAGCTCCACAGCCTCCAAGTCCTGCTCGACACGTCTTTGGCTGGCTCCAGCAGCCACCTCAAATCGATCATCCGGCCAGGTGAAAGCACCTTGGACGCCGAGCAGGTTGTCCGAGTCTGCCAAGGCATGTGCACACTGGCCATCGCCACAGTCACCCGGCGCGGTGAGCCACGCATCAGCGGCGCCGACGGGCACCTCCTGCACGGCCGTTGGATCGTCGGCACCCACCGCCAGGCCGCTAAAGCCCGTCATCTCGCGGCGCGGCCCGGCATCAGCGCGACATTCATGCGCGGCGAGCAGCTCGGCATTTTCACGCATGGACACGCCGTTCCGCTGAACCCCGAGGGGACGAGCAGCGACCCGACTTGGCCGACCGTCCGCAACTACCTCGTCAACCACTACGACGGCGACGGCGACGATCCGTTCTGGGACGAGAACGTGTGGTATCGCATCGACCCCAGCTGGATGGTCGCCTACAGCGCCGACCCCGTCGAGCTGCTCGACCAACAACCGTCAGTCTGAAGAGAGCTCGCGCGGGTCCATCTCAGGCCGTTACTCCGGGGCCAGTCGAGGTTGACATCTTCACGTTCACCGTTTCCATGCGGCTGGGCGTCTTCGCCAGCAGCACCGACAGTCCACCGGCGAACGGCTCGACGTAGTGGGCGTGCTCGGGCAGGAGCGCGGCGATCCGGGCTGCCAGACGCGACTTGCCGCCGTAGTAGGCGAAGAGGGGAGCAGCCATCACGGCGCCTTTCAGTAATCCTGGGGCAGAGTGGCCCGGCCGCCGGACAGCTCGGGCAGGTACTTGTACAGCGTGGAGCGCGACACCCCGAGCAGGCGGGCGATGGACGTAACGCTGTTCTCCGGGCGGGTGAGCAGGTCGCGGGCGTGGCGCACCTGCTCCTCACTCATCGCCGGTCTCGTAGTGGCGGCCGCGCTCAATTGGGCACTCAGGTAGCGAGGTCTTCAGAACGGGCAGGGTTAGGGCGTCGACGGCGGCGCGGCGCTGGCGGCCGGGGCGGCGGTCGTGACGGGGGACGCGTGGCCCATGAGTTGCTGTACGCGGGCAAGGTCGACGCCGTTGTTGAGCAGGTCGCCGGCGAAGGTGCGCCGCAGATCGTGTGGTGACAGCCGGGTGAGGTCGGCCTGTCGGCGGCGGCGTTCCAGTACCGCGGCGATGGCGTCGGGTGACAGGTGCCGGGCCGTGGCGGTGCCCCAGCGGTTCACAGGTGCGATCAGCGGTCGGCGGATGTGCTCGGTCGTGGAGAGCCATCGGCCGAGGTAGAGCGCGGCGACCTCGTGGAGGTAGACATCGCGTGACTTGTTCCCCTTACCGGTGACGAGCAGGCATCGGTCGCCGGGGTCGTAGTGCGCCCTGGTCGCCTTGGCCAGCTCGTCGCGGCGCATACCTGTCGACTGCAGGACGGCGATCACCGCGGCATCGCGGATACCGATCAGGTCGCCAGCCGCGAGGCATGCCTTCAGCATCGCGGCGACTTCGTGCTCGGCGACGCTGCGTCCGGCCTTGGCACGGATGCCGCCCTTGACGTTCTTCACGGCTTTCGCGCGGTGGTAGTCCTCGGCAGTCATCTGGCCGAGCATCCATGCGTGGTAGGAGGACCTGACGCAGGGCGTTCAGGTGCTTGTGCACCCTGGAGGGCGAGCAGGGCACGGGCTCACCGTCGGCATATCGAGGTGAACTTGGTTCACCAGGTCGCTGCGGAGTGCCGCCGCATGCTGATAGCGCAGCAGACCCCCACGGCACGCTCCCACCGGTCGCGTTCTCTCTGTTTGCTTGCTTATTCTCCTCCCTCTGCGCTAATGTCCCTCTATAGAGAGGAGAGGCTATGCCTGAGACAGTCGAGGTGGACGAGCAGACGTACCGGTCGCTCGAGTTTGCGGCCCGCATGAGCGGGTGCACGGCGGGTGAGGTGGTTGCGCGGCTGGTGGCTGCGGCGAGCATGCCGCCGCCCGCAAAGGAGGAATCGGAGCAACGGGAGGCAGCCAGCGACGTGGCGGTGTACGCCGACTACGAGGGCCACCGCACGCAGGGCAAATACGACCAGAGGACTACGCGCATCGACATCACGTCGGGACCTCTCGCCGGGCGGAGCTTCAAGACGCCGACCGGTGCGGCCCGAGCCGTGGTGGCACACTACAAGCCCGGCGTCAGCCCGAACCGCAACGGCTGGTCCTTCTGGATGCTCGACGACGGCTCCGGGAGGTTCCTCCAGAGCATCCGGGAGACCTCGTAACCAGCTAGGCGGAGCGGCAGCACAAGATCAACAACAGGACCATCTAGATTCGGTGCAATGAAGGTCACGACGGTGACCTGGGCGAGCCGCTCGCTTGAGGCTCATGACGACTCGACCCTAGGACCTTTTGACCTGGTTCACCCAGTTCGCTTTGGAGTGCGGCCACCGTCTGCTGCTGGTAGCGCGCAGACACCACGGTATGGCTCACCGGCGTCACCCACTGAGCCACTGTACTGAAGATCTTTCCCTCCGATCAGTTCTGCTGAGGCGAGACAGCGGCTCTGTCGCCGCGTCCCGTGCTCACCGCCTCTAACTCACGTTAAGCTCACTTATCGATATTCAGAATCACGGCGAGGAGGAGCCGCGTGGATCTCGTCCCGGCGGGCGATGGCGAGCTTCTCGCCGTTCCGCACACTGCCATGCCGGACATCGTGACGGCGGCCGACGACGACACGCTGACCGAGGAGGCGGCCCGCCTTGTCTTCGAGGGCCTGGCCGAGAACACCCGGATCGGCTACGCCCACGACTGGCACCTCTATATACGGTGGTGCGCCGAGACCGGCCGTACCCCGGTTCCGGCCACCGGTGCGACGCTGGCCAACTATGTGGCCCATCTGTCGGCGACCGGCTATGCGCCGTCGACGATCGATCGCGCGCTCGCCTGCATCCTGGCCGCCCATGACCACGCGGGCGCCACCAAGCCGAACACGAAGGCCGCCCGCCTGGCGCTGCGCGCCTACCGACGGGATCAGGCTAAGAAGGGCCGCCGGGTCCGCAAATCTCCCCCGATCACCATCGACCGCTTGCGCGCGTTGATCGCGGCTCTTTCGGGAGACACCGTGCTCGGCATCCGTGACCGCGCCGTCCTGGTACTCGGCTTCGCTCTCATGGGCCGCCGCTCCGAGATCGCCGCGCTCGACATCGCCGATCTCTCGTTCACCGACGATGGCATCGAGGTCTACATCGCGACATCGAAGACCGATCAGGACGCCCAGGGT
Source organism: Sphaerimonospora mesophila (assembly GCF_001417795.1). NCBI lineage: Bacteria > Bacillati > Actinomycetota > Actinomycetes > Streptosporangiales > Streptosporangiaceae > Sphaerimonospora > Sphaerimonospora mesophila. The sequence goes on from NZ_BCBX01000052.1 coordinate 34,814, forward strand.
GAGACGGTCGCTATTCCCTACGGCTCGCACCGCGATACCTGTCCGGTGCGCGTGGTCCGGGTATGGCTTGCCGTCCTCGCCGAGCACGGCGTTACCGCCGGGGCGCTGCTCCGGCCGGTCGATCGGCACGGCCGGATCGGAGGCACCGGCCCCGTCCGCGCCGGCAGGGGCACCGGGGAACGGATCACCGGTCAGGCCATCAACATCATCGTCAAACGCGCCGCCAAGCGCGCCGCGCTCGATAAGGCCAGTTCCTACAGCGCCCACGGGTTGCGCGCCGGCGGCGCCACCTCTGCGGCCAAGGCCGGCGCCCCCATGTCGGCGATCACCTCGCACGGCCGATGGGCCGACGGCTCCCCCGTGGTCGCCGGATACATCCGCCAGGTCGACCGATGGAACGACAACCCCATGCGCGGGATCGGGCTGTAGGCCGAGAATGATCAACTCGCGTGAATTTCTCAGAGGTTGAAGATGGAGCCTTTCCGGCCTCGTACTCGGCGCGCCTCAGCGGGTCCGCCGCGGGCTGCTCAGCGCACTGATCGGAGGCGAGCGCCAGCCGGGCGGCCCAATGTCGTTTTGATAGCGATCTTGCTGGTACTTTCAGCCAATGGCACAGCCAGGCGAGATCGACAGCACATCACGCTTGACCGACCTCGAGACGTTGGGAGCGCCACCGCTGGAGCCCTGCCTCAAACGCGGGGGGCTCACAAGGCCATCTGACCAGGGAAGCCGGCCGCATCCAGGGCCTGGAGGCCATCGAGCGGTGCCGCACCCTTGGCTTACCTTGGGACAGCATGGTGTTCTTCAGCGTCGACTTCGACCCCGTGGGCGAGACGATCCATGGTCCGGTCCTCGACTTCTTCGAAGGTGTCAACGAGGTCATGGACTCCACACTCAACGGGTCCTTCAAGGTCGGGGTCTACGGCACTCGCAACGTCTGCCAGGTCATCCTGGACGAGGGGAAAGCCGAGGGTGCGTTCGTTGCCGGGATGTCGACCGGGTTCTCCGGCAACATGGGTTTCCCCATGCCGGAAAAATGGCACTACAACCAGATCGTCGAGGTCACGGAGAGCCTCGGCGGCACGTCGATCCCCGTTGACCACGACGTAGTATCCTCACGTGCCGCCGCGATCGACCTGTCCGGGGTCGTCGGGCCACCTGTCGAACGGGACGGGTCGCCCTCGGCTACCGGCTTCGACGTCGTATTCGAGTGGATATGCCGGGCTGAGGTCGCCTGTGAGCAGGCGATCAAGGAGGCCGACAGCATCTTGAACCCGATCAAGCAGTGGGTCGTCGCCGTTCCCGAATACCTACTCCACCACCTCCGCGTGCCGGAGTACTGGGGTAACAATTATCGCGGGCTCTGGAACCTGTACACACCGCAGATTGACGCAGACAAGTATGCAGCCGCTGCGCGCAGGGCCTGCGAGAATGCGCTCGCGTCGTTCTCACCGGCGAAGCCGGCGAGCAACCGCGATGTCGCGCACTGGGCCGTGACAATGCTCGGATATCGAGCGTGGGGCATCGAAACGGCCCACGATGACTACGGCCTCGGCGACCTCGGCGGGTGGCCCCTCGACCTCCTCCAGGCATGGGGCGTCTACGACAAGCTTCCGGCGAAACCCGACCTGATGTCGTGGATGACCACGAATCTTGGCAGTGTCAACTCATCGGGCTTCGGATATGCAGATGTCATCGCCGATGTCGACTCGTGGCTCATCGCCAAAGCTTTGAAGGACAGCGGGGGCGGCACTCTGTCGTCGTCAAGCCGCGGCCTGTGGCGTATGACCTCGGCGCAGCGCATCCGGAAGTTTTATGCGGATCGCTTCGGTTCATCCGAGAGCAACATCGGCGCCGCCTTCGCCAAGCTCGTCGACGGCATCGACGTCGGACCGATCGAAAACTTTCCGGTCACCGTCGATTTCCTCCGTCAAGCCGCGGGTGCCGATAACCTCCCGTCCCAGGCCCAGGCGGAGACGTGCGGACAGGCCTTCGGGCGGGTTCTCGCCCAGCTCGGCGCATGAGCACCGGCGTGGGAACCTCTTCCCCAGACCCCGACGCCCGCGGGGCGCGCATCGGGGTGGGCCGTCGCCGGGGCGCTGCTCGCGTTCGTCGGCACGTACTGGATCAGCTTCGGCGGTGCCCAACTCGCATATGTCCGTATAACCTCGCACACCATCATGCGCCCCACCCTTGCCCCGACGCCGTCGTGGGCGGTCCTCACGGCGGTGACCGCTGCCGGCCTCGCCCTGTTCACGGGGCCGCGCGCATGGGTCAGGTGGGCCGACCCCGTCTCCCTCGCCGGCGGCATCTGGACGCTCGGCTGGCTCGCGCTGTTCTCCTACCTCGAGTCGAATTTTGAGCTCACCGGTACGGCCCACTGCGTCTACGCCTCGTGCTGGCCACTCGGCTGGCGGGAGCTCGCGGTCGCGGCACCGCTCGGCCTCGGTTGCCTGGCCCTCCTCGTGATAGGCACGCTTGGCCGCCGCGCCCCTGGGTGGGTTCGGGCCGCCGTCCCCGCTTCACTGTTCGTCGTCTTGGCGGTGGTCCAGGTGGCGATCTGGGACGGCGTCGTCGTCCCCGTCCTCAACGGGCCACCACTGTCCTTGTTCTGACCCCAGGAGCCATCGTGCGCATGCCCTTCCCCCAGTCGACGTCGATCATGGGCCGCCGCGTCGTCCTCGGCGGCGGAGCCGCCATGATCGGACTGCTGTTCACAGGCCCGGTCGCCCAGGCGAGCACGGCCGGCGCCGCGATCGAGGTGACCCCCACCGGGGACACCATGTGGATCGCCACCGCCATCTTCGGTTTCGCCAGCTGACGGAGTATCTCGCAGCTTGGCGACACCTCCACGGCCGATGGGCCAATGGCTCCCCCCGTCGTGGCTGACGGGGAGTTGATCCATATGCGTTTGCGGCCATCTTTATATAGGAGCGGGAACAGAGCGCCGGGGGTTCGGCCGCGTACGGCGATCCACCGTTCGAGCCAGCCGACGGCGTCGGGGATGAGATACACCCTGCGTTCCTTGTCGCCTTTGCCGCGAACCTTCAGCGACCGGTCGCCCGGCCGGTAGTCGGCCATGGTGAAGGCGGCGAGTTCGGAGCGGCGGCAGCCGGTGGAGTACAGGGTCGCGATGATCGCGCCGTCGCGGGCGCCGATGAGAAGCCCGGCATCGGTGCCGTCAGCGGTTTCAGCGTCACAAACCCCGAGAAGGACGGCGACGACCTCCGAAGGGACATCATTGTCGGCGGCTTCGCGGATGCCATCGACGGATCCGACGTCGGCGGCCCGGTGGTAGGTCTCGGAGTCCATCAGGCCCAGCCGCCACGCCTCGTTGAGGACACACCGGAGTGCGTTGAGGTGCTTGTTGACGTGGGCGGGAGACCAACCTTGTTCAAGGAGCATCGCGCGGATTCGGCTGGTATGGGCGTAGGTGAGCTGCCCCCAGTCCAGAGTGGCGCCGAACTCGCCTCGCTGGTCGGGGGTGAGCTGCTGCCACTGCTCGTCGTCGAGGCCGGCGACCACGCGGGCAATGCGATTCAGGCAGCCGCGCATGGTCCGCTTGGACTCCTCGCTTTTGAGGTTGTCCAGGTAGACGTGGAACGGGCTTCGTGTGCGCGCGACCGGTGCGGCATCGACGGCGGGCTGCCAAGCTTCGACTCCGTGACGGACGTCAGGCAGACCGCTCACAGCGCGGCCCGCTTCAAGCCGACCCGTCCGTAGACGTGGATGCCGTCCGGACCGCCGTACGGTCGGCGGGCCCCGCCTCCACTCTCGAGGAGGTGCGCTTCGGGACCAGGGGTGCCGGTAAGAAACGTGTCATGGGCCCCAAACGAGCGGTTCTGCCCACGTCCTCGTCGCGAGGTTCACCGCGCCGGACCTCGACCGGCCCTGCTGTGATCTTGTCCGGAATCGATCGTTATCGAGACGCGGTCAGTCGATCTTGTCGCTTCCGTGGCTCCCCAGGTCGGCCGTTCTCAAAAGCCACGCCCGAAATCAACGTCTCATTACTGCACCAGGCAACCGTTTGTGAAACACTTCCCATGTGAGCAAGATCGGCTACGGCCGGGTCAGCACTCGCGACCAGAATCCCGACAGCCAGCGCGACGCGCTGGCATCCGCCGGATGTGACCGTATCTTCATCGACAAGGCATCCGGCAAGCTCGACCGCAGGCCCGAGCTGGACAAAGCCCTGGACTACTTGCGACCGGGTGACACCTTCGTCATCACCCGCTTGTCCCGGGCGGCCCGCTCCTTGCGCCATCTGCTGGATCTGGCCGCCGACCTGCGACGGCGCGAAGTCGACCTGCTGGTGATCAAGCAGGGCATCGACACCTCTACCCCGACCGGGCGTCTGCAGTTCCACATGTTCGGCGCGTTCGATGAGTTCCTGCGTGAGCTCATCGTGGAGGGCACCCTTGAAGGGCTCGCCTCCGCGCGCGCTCGCGGCCGTGTCGGCGGCCGGCCCCCTGCTCTGGACGCCGACGGAGTCGAGATGGCCCGCGCGCTGTATGAGATGAAGGGCCCGGACGGCAAGCGTAAGTACACCGTCCAGCAGATCGCCGATCGGCTCGGTGTCGGCCGCGCCACCATCTATCGCCACCTCAACCCTGACAAGACGGAGACGGCGTAGGAGGTGAAGAGCCGAATCGGCGAATGGTGACTTATCCCTTGCTTCGTTGCCGACAACGTCATCCGGCGCCTCGCGCAGTGCTGTCACCGAGGGGGCGCCGCCGGTCGGGCCGGTCTCGTCGTTGTAGAGCGGCAGGAGAAGCTGGCCGAGATGTTCGGCGAGGTGAAGACGCCGACGCCGTTTATCAGCAGGGTTGGGGAGCCGTGCATCCCCAGCCGGGCCGCGTCCGGCATCATCCCGGGCGCGCCGTATTCGGCCATCGAGGACCGGAAGCCACGCAGCAGGCATCCCTCACGGTGTGAGCTTTGTCACGTTCCTAATTGGTCCTGGTGTTGCGCTCCGTCAGTGGATCAATGCATCTGACCTGGCCGCATATCGATCTTTATAAGGAAATACACCTTTCCCTCTAACTTGTCGACATGGCTATGTCAAGATCTTCACATCTGGCTGTCATGTGAGTCATGGTGGGCGCACCAGTTGATCACACAAGTCGTTGTCGCGGAGTGCATATCCGCCACCGGCGGCAGTGATCTCCCTTTCGAGGGCTTGCCCCCTCACCGTCGAAAGGATCTTGCTTGTTCGCTCTCAAGCGCTTGGCTCTCGGCGCGGCAATCGCCGTCCTTGCGATCACGGGTATGCCCGCCTCCGCGCAGGCAGCCACCCCCGATCTCGTCTCTCCTGGTGGGGAACATTCCAGGCTGCAGGCCCCGGCTGCGGACGCTGTGCCGGGGATAGCACCCCCGGGTGCCGACAAGACAGCGGTCTACCTGGACAGCGCCGGCCGGGTAATTCCTGCAGTCGAAGGCCCGACGACAGATTCGGAAACAGCACTGATCGGCTGCACACCGGTCAGTGGAAGGGACAATCCACACCGATCCAGCACCGGGGTGGTGGTGTCCGGCCACGGGTGGTGGGACAAGGGGAACTGCAGCAACGACCGTGCCAACGTGCAGAACTGCCTCTACGAGTGGTACACGGACAACACTTGGCGGCAGAAAGCGTGTTCGCCGGTCGAGGAACTCAAGCCCGGTGGCGGGAGCAGCTGGCGTACGGTGGCACGCCACGACTGCGATAGCACCCTGGCGACTTCGTGGCGGAACCACGTGGACGTCGACGTGATCGGCGAGATCGACACCGCTGAGAAGCCGATGAACCAGGCGGACGTCAACTGCCGGGTGAACTAATGTGAGGGACGTCGCAGCGGCGGGACAAAGGGAGAACCCAGCATGCCGGAGCGCGGCGTCCCAGCACAGCCGGGTGTGGTGCCCGCGGGCCGTCGGACCGCGGGCACCATGTTCGCCGCTTTCTACGGCGAGCTGGTCCCGCACCCCTGGCACGACCCTGAGCACGACGCTTACCAACTGTTCTATCAGCGGTCGCTCGCCATGGGCTGGCTCGATGGGACAGCCGCGGTGCGAGGGGACGACCCGTTCGATGTCTCCGGCCTGTGGGCCATGAACGACGCCGGATGGAACCACCCCCTGGCTGCTCCCGGGGCGGGGCTGATCTCGTGGTTCCAGGTGGAGGCAAGCGCGCCGGCCGGTGACCGGCCGCTTCCCGTACAGCCGTTCCTGCGGTGCGCTATGGACACGACGGCGCGGGCCGGTACGCCGCACCTCTCCGCGATACAGATCCTCATACCGGTTCAGGGTCTGGACGCTTCGGCTCGTCCACCGTACGCGGCCGTACCGTCGATACTGACAATCGATTGGTTCGCCGAGTGCGCCCCAGAGGCGAGGACACCGGTGGAGGTCGGCATCAACAGCGGCCAGGATCCCTCGATTCCCGCTGCTGTGGAGCGGCTCACCGACCGCCTCGGTCACCTGGACCAGGACGTGTTCGGTTACCGGTCTCACGAGGTCACCAGCCGAGATGACGTCCTTCCTCCGCCGTTCGACGACAGTTTCTGGAACGGCCCGCCCCTGCACGGCGTGGTGCTGCGCGGGGAGCTCGCCGAGTGGTCGTGTGACGCGGTCGGGTGGCTGGCCGAGGTCATCGCCGACTCCGCCGCCCACCTCGGTGTCCGTTCACCACTGCTGATCACGATCACGCGAGCCCTCCCTCCGAGGGCAGGCCTGATCTAGAGGATGCAGGGCCGGGGGACGTTCACCACTCGGCACCGCGTCGAAGGTGCCGGCGACTGAAAGGAACGTGCGATGAGCTACACGGCCCAGCAGATCGCCGAACCCGTAGGGCAACATCGCGATCCTGGACTATAGGTCACCCGGGCGCGCAGCATCCGTAGCGCCGCCCAGCGGCAGGCGCTTGGCGACGTCCAGCCGTACCTCACCGTAGGGCTGGACGTGTTGCCAGAACAGGGGAGTCAGCCCGCGGCGGTCGGCGGGCTTGAGCAGCTTGGCCCACTCCGGCTCGGCCAGGACGTCCTGGAGCATGAGGGTGTTGATGTAGACGAGCGCGGCCTGCAGGATGCGCAGGCACAAGACGGTCATCTCCAGTTCCTCGCGTCGGTTGGTGGCGATGTCGCCGCCCTTGCCGTAGAAGATGACGCTGTTGGCGCCGTTGGAGGTCTCCACCACGTTGAGCCCTTCCTGGATCTCCCGCTGTAGTTCGCGGAGACGGAGGTAGCGGGCGACGAAGATGGTCTTCTGCGCGCGGCCGACCTCCAGCATGGCCTGGTAGGTCGGATGGGAGGCAGACTCGGTGAACCGGCGCAAGATCGCCTCGGTGGAGGCGGTTCCCCGTTTGATAGCGGTCGCATACTTGATCATCTGATCGTAGTTCTGCTCGATCACCTCCCAGCGGATCGGCCGGATCATCGCCGGCGTCAGCCGCGGATAAAGGTCGCTTTCACCGCTCTCCACCCGATACAGCTTGACCTTGTTGATCTGCTTGATGCGCGGCAGCAGGTCGAAGCCCAGGAGCCTGGTCACGCCGAAGCCGATTTCCGATTGGCCGTGGGAGTCCACATAGTTGCCCTCGACCTTCATGGCGGTGCCGTGCCGTACGGCGCCCTCGACCATCGCGTGCACCTCGGAGGCCGACGCGCGCAGCGTCTGGGAGTGCACGACCATGGACCCGCGCTCGATGTGCCAGTAGATGAGGATGCCGCGGCCTCCGTAGCGGGAGTGCCACTCGGTGAAGATATTTTGATCGTAGGCGCGCACGTGCGTGGAGTCGGAGGCGACCGTGGTCGTCCCCTCGCCCCACAACTCCACGTCCCGGGCGGCGAAGGTCGCATCCGCGATGGCGATCGCGATGTCGGTGGCGATCTACGGGGTCAGGTAGCGGCGCCGCACGTACCGGATGTCATCCTCACTGTGAGCATGACTGCCGGAGGCGACGGCCCGGATACCGGTGTTGGTGCCGTAGGCGTAGATCGCGAGCATGAGGCGCTCGGACAGGACCTCGGGCTTGAGGCTGGAGTTGCCCGCCAGCGAGGTGACGGCGTTCAGGCAGCCGGTGCGCAGCACCGCCTCCTTGAGCATGTCGATCAGCGGGACCGAGCCCCAGCGGCGGCTCACCTCCGCCTTGATCTTGCGAAGGTTCCGCGGCTCCTCCGCCGGGCCGATCTTCGTCAGCTTGATCGCACCGGACTTGCGCTCGGAGATCTCCACCCAGTCCAGCCTGGGCAACGCCGCGTTCAGCGCCTCAAGCTCGGCGCGCATCTCGGCCTTCAACTCGGCGATGAATTCTTGGGGGTCCAGCGGTTTGCGCAGCTCGGCGTAGTTCTCGACGCGGCGGGTGGCGAAGTCCTTGGGCAGGTCCTCCTCTGGGTCACGGAAGAAGTGGGCACCGACCACCCAGATCTCCTTGCACCGCAGCGCGTCGCGCAGCGCCTGGAAGGTGACGATCTCATACACCATCCGCACCACGAGCCGGCGCCCGCGCTTGTCGTTCTTGAACACCAGGTCTTCCCAGGCCCCGGCTGTCCCGCGGTGCTCGGGCACCGTCTCGCCGCGTGGGTAGTAGGTGGTGTTGCCCGCCTTCGCGTAGCGGCGGATCAACTCCAGCGCCCGGGTCACCGGCTGATAGGCGGTGTTGTTGCTCTTGAACTCCAAGGTCTCCAGCAGCGCGACCAGACCGCGGCGGTAATGGTTGGTGTAGGAGGCGCGCAGCGTGGTCTGCACCGTGGTCCGATAGGCCGGACCCTTCGTCTTGAACTCGTGCACCAGGTCCCGCAACGTCTGCTCGCCACCGCTGACCGCCGGGAAGATGACCTCCCGGACAGCATCATCGGGATGTCCAAGGGCGGCGTCGGCGACCTTGAACAGAATGTTCTCCTTCCCCGTCACCCGCTTGAACGCATTGATCAGTTCCTTGGTCACCTTGCTGTCGGCCCGCGCCTTGATTCGATGCACGGTGGCGATCAGCAACTCCACCAGCGTGTCGGTGATCTCCCGCTCGCGCTCGTGAACCAGCGCCGCCAACAGGAGAACCGTCAGCTCGCGCGGGTGCGTGCGCATGTGCGAGGGCGCCTCCACCGCCGCCCGGGCCCGCCAGGCCGCCAGCACCTTGGGCGCCACGTCGGCGAACAACCCCGGTGGCAGCTCGATCGAGCGCACTGCCGCCAGTTTGCGGATCTCAGTCATCATCGACTCCAGGCTCACGTTGCCCGGCGCCGACTTGATGAACGCCAGCAGGTCGAAGTCGTCGTCTTCCCCGGCAGGCGTCCCGCCAGTGGGCACCTGATGGTCGCCGGCCGCCCCGGCTCCCGCACAGCTTTCATCGGCGATGCCGACCAGGGCGTAGATGCGCTGCGTCGTCTCGGAGCTCAACCGGGAGGTGATCCGCAGCGACCAGGTGACCTCCGCGTTGTGCAGGGCCGAGGCCACGATCCGGGAGATCCGTCCAGAGGTGGGCGGTTCGATCCTCTCCTCCCGTAGATGCTTGAGCAGTTCCTCCCGTACCCACTCCAGCCGCCGCTCGGCGTGCGCCACGTTCTCGGCCAGCCACACCGTCACCTTCGCCGCGTCCGCGGTCGTGCAGATGCGAAAACCCAGGCGCGTGCGGATCTGATTGCGGTGGTACTCGATCGTGGAGCCGGACCACTCGTAGAAGCCGAGCTCCGAGGCAGGAACCTGGACCTGCTTGGCCACATGCTCGACCACGTCGTCCGGCAGCTCCGAGCGACCTCGCGGGAACCGGCCGTACCGCGTGTAGAACTTCAGCAAGATCGCGAAGCCCAGCCGCGTCGCGCCGCGCTTTCCGGCAATGAGGTCGCGCTCCTCGTCCAGGACCGTCCAGTGCTCGACCAACTCGTCGATGCGCATCGGGGGGTGTGTCATGTCCGTCCAGTATTGACCAGGCAAGTCACGACCAGATCAACGCCGTTTGGGGCTCATGACACGTTTCTTACCGACACCCCGACCAGTGAGGATGTCGTCCCGCGACTCGTCTGCCGAGTCCTCGTGGAAGGTCCGGCCCATATGCTCTCCTGGGTCGCCGACGATCGTGGGGCGGGGTTGGCCGGTCGGACAGCGGTGCGGCATGACGACGACCGGAGACCGGACCGGGACCTAGATCGTGCTCCGATTAGTTCCGGGAAGACCTCTTCCGTGAAGTCATTTCCAGGATGGCTTAATCATGGTCCTTCGCCGCGTGACGGTCGCGCCCTTGGTGGGGATGTGAGCCGACCACGGTCACGTCCAGGGAAGTGGTGTACGAGCTGCCACCGCGTGATCCGCTTCTGCAGGTTAAGCGGTGAGGGCGTCGGGGAGCTGCTCCTGCTCCGGTGTGTCGCCAGGGATTACGCGTAGGCGTGCTTTGGCCAGGACGTCCAGGCCCATGTAGCGCCGGGCTTCGGTCCATTCATCGGTCTGCTCGGCGAGCACGACGCCGACCAGGCGGATGATCGCCTCCCGGTTGGGGAAAATGCCGACCAGTCGCGTTTACGGCCATCGCATTCTTCTCCTTCGATCTTGACTTAGCAATCACGAAGGATCACGCGATGGCAGTGCTCCTTTCACGACGCCACGCCTTTACCAGCGCAAACTCTTACACCACTTCCGTGGACGCAACCCCGACCGACCACAGCGAATGAGCCCGACAGTTCTACATGGAGATCGGCAGAACCGAATGAGGAGGACTGTCCAGCAGTCCTTCGTCGAAACGAACGCCGCTTTCCGCCTCGATCACAGCCAGGCAGGCCGCGTTGACGTCCACCTGTGCCTCCGCCTCCTCGGTGTCATAAGCACTTAGCAGGAGTTCGGAGTAGTGCCTCAGCGGACCAAAGTAATCCGTCGGGGGAGTGAACGGAAACCATCCCGGCTCGGGATACTCCAGGCAACCCTCGGTCTCTCCATAGCGGGCGTATATGACGGTGTTGCCTTCGATGTCGTAGGACAGGTACCAGTGCCGGAAGCCGTCTCCGGCGAGCCGATCGGTCACCTGTTTGAGGTCGTCATAAGGGTTGGTCCAGTTGAGCGTGACGATGCCGGTGCCGACCTGGTAGAGGGACAGGTCGTGTCCGCTGTGCGGCTCACCCGAGTCAAGCAGCGCGGCGGGGTCGAATCCGAGGCGACGTACGGCATCCTCGACCGTGAGAATGCCGGAGTCGGGCACCGTCACCGTGAACGCGAAGGTGTCCAAGCCAAGGAGACCGAGCATGTCGTCGTAACGGGCGACGATCTTATCTAGCACGAGCCGATCAACCTTTCTGTGCAGGTCTTCCGGGATCGCGAGGCTCGACCTGCGATCCCGGAAGACGTGGCTTGGAGCTTACAGCTACTGGTGCGGGTTCTGCCCAGGCACATATGCCTCTACATAGAATCGATCAAGGGTTACCGTCCTGCGGTTGCCATCTACTGCAAGGATGCGTTGCGTGCCATAGAAGACGCCGAGCTGAGTACCGTCCTCCCTGTTGCGTACGTGCCATACGGGCCTGACCGAGTACGCATAGGCGTCCGGGCTGTTTACTCGCTCGACCGAGACCCATGTTCCCTGCATAGTGGACTGGAAGGGAAACTCATCGCACTGGTACACCTTCTGATACCTCGCGTCACCGAGCACCATGTCCTTGCGATCGTAATCTGGGAAAAGCTTCCTGCATAGGTCGCGGGCCTTTGTATTGTTCTTTCTTTTCCAGGTTCCATTGATCTGTCTCGAGAGCGGTTCGCCAGTACCCAGCCAGTGGCCATGGATTAGTTTACCGACACGCTTTGGAATGGTCAGCTCTGGCTTATGCTGTGCCGTCCAGATGTGGGCCGGAACGCTTCGATACGCCCTATTGATGTTGTCGGGGGCACCCATGGGATCCCACGGAATTCCCGGACGAGTTTCGGTTGTCTCGTAGACCGCCGTGGCCTCATCGAAGACACAGCCACTGCCATAGTACTTGGTGATATAGGAAGCCGAATCGCACCGGACTTGTGGCTTGGCATCAGACCAATAGTACTTCGGCTTTGAGGACGGGACGCCACGAAGCCAGAATTTGGAGTAGAACTTGGGGTAGCACCATTCGATCTTATCGGTCTCCCGGCCGTTCGACTCATATGACAAGACGGTGAATTCAACGGTCTTTCCGTCCCGCCACTGCTGCCAGCTACCTTCTTCATATCTGGTCCCTCCAATCTGACAGGAGGTGCCCTCTGTGCTGATACCGAAGGCTATCCATGCCCAGTTTGTGTAGGCACCCCCGACTGGAGTCACATTTTTGAGGGATATCCGATAGTGGCTGTAACGTAGGTTCCTGGGGGCCCCCTCGCCATTATTGTAGGTATATCCGATAATCGTGGCGTCGGCGAAGATGCCGTTGATCATATTTTTGGTACCGAATCGCGCGTCGCCGTCTGCGACCTGCTGAATGGCACACCAGTTCTGGCGCCTCGGCAGGTAGCCGTCGCTGACCGGGTTCCTGGCCTGCTGCTCGTTCCTCCAGCACTCCTCCACAAGTGCGTCGTCCGCCAAGGCGAGCGCGGTGTCTGCTGAAGCGGAGGGATCCAGCCGCGCTTCCCGTGTCTTGGCCTTGGTGTCGATGATCAGGTCCTGCCAGAGCGACCACGCGCCATTGGCACCGACCCTGGCCCGCCAGCGTATGTGCTGGCCGTCATGCAGCTTCCCAGCGGGGATCTTCAGGTCAACATGCGATTTCTTGGAACTGCCCGCTGCCTTCCCCGACCAGATCAGTCGCTTGCCCCTCGCCGACTTTGTCGGCGTGTGGGCGACCTCGACTTCCACAGTCGCCGGGCGGCTCCTGCGTCGGGACACCCAGACCGCGAGCCGCGGTGTGAGGGTGGACACGGTCGCCTTGCCGTCCGCTACCGTGGAACCGGATACTGCCATCTTTGCGATGGTGGGAGCGGAGGTCGTCGGCTCCGTCTCCGAATTCGCTTCCGCCAGTGCGTGGACACCGGTCACCGTAGCAGTACCGATCGGGGTGTTCATGTCGGTTTGGATCTCTGTTCGAGTTTGGGCGCGATTGTAAACGCGGACCTCATCGATCAAACCGTTGAAGAATTCACCCCACACGCCGTTGCCACCAATGCGCAACGCACCGCTGTCGATGTCGAGGCGGCTTTGGGTGGGGACTTGGCCGACTTGGTTGCCGTTGACATACAGCCGGGCGGTGGTGCCGTCGTAAGTGAGGGCCAGATGGCTCCAGGTGTTGATCGGCAGCGCTGTGATACCTCCCACCTCGGCGTCCTGCTCCATGTCCTCCATCGCAAGCCATCCCGCTGGAGCGCCATCCTCGACGGACGCGTACAGGGCATAGGACAGGTAATCGTCGCCGACAAGTTCCTTCAGCACCACAGGGCGCCAGTCAGTGACGGTGGATGGTTTGACCCAGGCCGACAGCGTCATCCCGGTCGACAAGCGCAGCGACGGCGCATCATTGACCGTGACCCAACTGGAGGTGCCGTTGAACGACAACGCCTTGCCATGCCTGCCGTCGGAAACCCACGTGGTGTCACGGGCAGTGCCGGTGTTGTTCTGGCCGGAGGCATCCGCCACGACCGTACCTGCGCCCTCCTCCATACCATAGGCAGCCACCAACCCTGACACAGGACTCGGCGTCGGGGTGGGGGTCGGCGTTGGCGTCGGCGTGGGGGTCGGCGTCGGGGACGTGCCACCACTGATCGGGGTGTTCATGTCAGTCTGAATCTCGGCTTGGGTCTGGGCACGATCGTAGACGCGCACCTCGTCGATCAGACCCTTGAAGTACTCGCCCCACATGCTGTTGCCGCCGATGCGCAGCGCACCACCGTCGAAGTCGACCCTGCCGCTGGCGGCGACCTGGCCGACTTCGCTGCCATCGACGTACAACCGGAGGCGACTGCCGTCATACGTGACGGCCAGATGGCTCCAGACGTTGATCGGCAGAGCCGTGTCGCCCCAAACGTCGGCGTCCTGCTCTGCATTCTCCATTCCGAGTGATCCGGACGGAGCCTCCCCATCGGACGCGTACAGAGCGTAGGAGAAATACTCCTCGCCGACGAGCTCCTTCAGCACAACGGTACGCCAGCCGGCGACGGTGGACGGCTTGACCCAGGCCGATAGCGTCATGCCGGTCGACAGACGCAGCGAGGGCGCATCGTTGACGGTGACCCAACTAGACGTGCCGTTGAACGACAACGCCTTGCCGTGCCTGCCGTCGGAAACCCACGTCGTGTTGCGGGCCGTACCGGTGTTATTCTGCCCCGACGCATCAGCCACCACCGTACCGGCGCCCTCCTCCATACCGTAGGCAGCCACCAACCCTGACACAGGAGTCGGGGTCGGGGTGGGGGTGGGGGCCGCTCCTCCCACCGTCGTGAATGTGGCGGCATAATTGGCCATGACGTTTCCGGCTGAGTCCCTGGCGGACGCAACCTCGATGCGATAACCTTCGGCTTCTTTCAGCGGCTGCCCAGGCTTGAGCACCCACCCCTGATCGCTGGGCTCGACTTCCTCTGTATCCGGATCATCGCCGATGGGCGTAGTACTGAAGCCCACGTCGGTTCCCGCTGAATCCTTCAGCGCGAACATCTGACCTGTCACCGATTCGGTGAAGGCGACCCGGATTTCGACATCGGTGGGGACCTCGATATCGCCGTCAGCGGGATTCGTCAGCACTTGAGGGGCCACTGTGTCCTGTTCTGGCTCAGGTTCCGGATAATCCTCGAACCCTCCTCCTTCGTCCTCGGCGAACTCCTCCAGTTCCTCACCAGTCAGGTGCGAGGGTGCCTGCAGCTCATTGGCGTTGACGGAGACGCGTACATCGGAGTTAAGAGCCGCCTGCCGTGCCTCCTCATCCGACGGGTTGGTGAAGGGCGGGACCTCGTCCTCCGTCTGCCGTGCCCGCTGCTCATCCAGCGACCGCTGCGAGGTATCCCATTCGCCGTACTGAAACGTTCCGATCTCAGCGGTTTGAACGGGTTCGTAGTCGATAATGAGGACCGGGCCGCGGGGTGTGTAGGGGTAGGTGTCGTAGCCGCCATATTCGGATGAGCGGTACCAGCGCCAATTCTGGCTCACGGCCTCGCTGGCGGAGCTGAGCTGGACGCCGCGATGCGGTGTGCCGTCCATCCAGCTTTGGACCATTTGCTCGATGGAGTACCACAGCTCGCCTTCTCCCTGCGGGCAGCTGTTCTCGTCGTAGGCGCCCTTGAGGCCCACCTGACCGGTGGTGGTCACCGAGGGCTGGTTGTTCAACGTCAGGCTGGCTGCAGTCCACTCGGTGGTGATCATTCTGGCTACGATGCCGGGACTGTCGGTGTGACTGCAGGTATGCGACCGGTGGTTCCACAGCCGCAGGTCACCGTTGAGGACCGTTCCGCCCAACAGTTCCTGAGGGAAGTCGAAGCGGACGTAGCCGCGCCAGGTGACCGTACCGGAGTTGGACCGGCCGGCGATGACCCGGTCCAGGCTGCTGTTGCTCTGCCCACTCGGGTAACTGTCGCTGACGAAGGTATCGGCGGGAACCCCGGCACCGATCCAGGTGTCGGAGGCGGTCACCACGGTGACCGGGTAGGTCACCGCCGGGTCGGCCAGGAAATCAGCCTTCGCAGTCAAGACCACGGCGTCACCCTTGGCCGTCTGCTCGAGAGCAGCAGGGGCGGTTCCTGTCTTGCCCTTCTCCGGGTTGTCCATCGCCGCAGCGTCGATCATCATCGCTGCAGGCAGTTCGGCGAACTTCTTACCTTCGCCGTCCAGCACCGACGGCGTGGCACCGGACGCCTTGCCGAACTTCAGCCCCTTGGGCAGGCCGATCGGAATGTGAAACTTGAGGTCCTTGGCCGGGCGTTGGCGGATCACGATCTCCTGCCGGTACCCCGTAGGGGTGGCGGTGATGACCAGATCCGTCCCGGGCCCGTAGGCGTTGCGGTAGGTGGCCGTGCTGCCCGCCAGTTCGGCCTTGGGCAGCTTGCCCGGTGCGGCGATGGTGGCCGCGCCCTTGTCGCCCTTGATTTTGATCAGCTGGGTGTCGCCACCCGGAGACAGCTCCAATGCACCCTTCGCTGATCTGGGTCGGATGACGCCGCCCTCTTCCACCAGGCGCGTGTCGATTGGCTGCCAGGCGCCGTTCTTGTCCTTCACCCGGATGGGGGTGGAGTGCAGTTCGGTGTGGAACGTCTTGCCGTCGGGGTTGGCGAACGTGGTCGATGTCTCGCTGCGAGCGGCGGTGATCTCGATCCGCTCGTTCTGTTTCTTGGCCTCCTGTTTGGCGGCTTCCACCGGGTCGGTGGCGGCCGGAGCGGAGGTAGGCGACGCGGGAGGGGGTGAGGGATCCGCGGCAGCGGGCAGGGCGACCATCAGAGATGAGGTCAGTACGAGAGCGGCTACCGGCGCGGTATGGCGGCGGTAGCCGCGGGGTAACGCGCGCGGCCTCGGCAGATGTGTGTTCATTCCGACCTTTCAATCAGTTGCGATCATGGGTCGGATGGATCTTGACATAAAGTGAAAATAAAGTAAAGATCCAAGCTATTCGCACATCTGCCAACCGGTGAAGATCTACGATGGACAGGCACGAGGCACCAACGGCCCTGGTCAGAGAGCTTCAATTGGCGCATCTCACCCGCTGACCCCCTGTTCAGGGTTCTTATATGGGGCGGCGGGTGGTGGTGAGCTGGCGGTAGAGGGCGGTGGTTTCGGGGTGGGGGTCGCCGTCGGCGCTGACCTCGGCGACCGCTTTCAGGCAGGCCTTCCATGTCTCGTGGACGCGGCTCATGTTCCCGGCCTCGTACTCGGCACGCATCAGCGCCCGCCACAGCTGCTCGGCGTACTGGTCGGACCCCAGCCCCAGGCGGGCGGCGCGCGCTGAGCGGTCGGGGCGGCCGGCGTCGAGCTCGAGTTCGGCGAGCAGGTCGGCGGCGTCGACGATTTCGGCCCGGATGTTCTCGATCAGCGGGGTCTCCAGCCACCAGTGGTAGCACCCGTCCAGCACCGGCCCACGCACCAGGGCGAGCGCCTCCCACAGGTCATCCGTCGAATTGCGCTCGGCACCGCGGTCGGCGAGCTCCTGGAAACGCGACCAGTCCAAGGTGATGCCGTGGGCTCGGTAGACGTAGACGGAGTCGCACAGGATCCGGGACTGCCCGTCGGGGGCCTTGCCCAGCTTGCCCCTTGTGCGGGTGATGAGCTGGCGCATCTGGTCGGATGGCTTGGGGGTGTCGGGGTCGGGGCCCATCATGGCGGCGAGCTGGACGTTGCGCAGTCCGATCGGCCCGGCCAGAGCCAGGGCGAGCACGAGTTCGGCCATCTTCGGCTGCAGGTCGGCGGCCGTACCGGTGATCTCCAGCGGCCCGAGGATGGACACCTGCACGACGCTCGACACCTGGTCGCGCCCGGTCGCTGGCTCGGCCTCCCCCGATCCTTCTTCTTCCTGCTGTTCGGCGTCTCTCCCGGGCTGCGACGCCGTGCCTTCCTCCTGGTCAGCGACCGGCTCCGCGGTTGATGATGCGGTCATGCCGCTTGCCAGCGGCAGCAGGTTCTCTCGGGCACAGGCGTCGTACGGCGGGGCGTCGGCGGCCACATCACCCGTGTCGCCGGCGACGGTGAACAGTTCCCCCAGCCGCTCATAGGACTCGATCGACAGCAGATGCGGCCGTACGGCAAGGCCGAGCGGGGCGACCTCCAGCAGCGGGCCGTCGTCATCCTGCGACAGCACCAACCGGCTCGGCGCGGATGGAGCATCGCCGGGGACGAGGGCGGCCAGGCCACCCGGCAGGGCAGTGACCGTGTCTATCAGCCGGGCCATCTGATCGGCCGAGGGGGCGTCCCTGCTGATCAGGACGGTCAGCGCCCAGTCGCCGTCGGGGTCGTGGAGGCGGCGGCCAGCGACGTCCCCCGGGCCTTCGGTCTGTGCCAGCCGTCCACGGAGTTCCCGTGCCCGGTCGGCCAGCAGCCCTACCGCCTCGGTCAGGTCGGCGCAGGCGCGGACGCGTCCTCCCGCGGCTTCCAGTTCGGGAAACCCGACGGCCAGGACGTCGAACCACGGCCCGTCTGCGGTGACGAGTTCGGTGGCCGCGGTCACGAGCAGGCGGTCGGCCAGCTGGTCGGGGCCGGACACGACGGCGACCTGAAGGTGTTCGAGGTTGACCAGCAGGGCCTGGCCCTCGGGCAGGTGTCCTGCGGTGAGCAGCGCGGGGAGCACCTCGACCGCATCATCTGGTCGAACGACTTTCCCGATGTCGAGTCGCCAGGTCGCCTTCGTACGGCCCTGGGTGAAGGGTGCGGGAGCCGTACCCGAAGGACCGGCCAGCAGGACCTCGACGGTCTCGGTCGAGACCCGTGTTCCGAGCACGGGCGGGATGTCGCGCCTTTCGGCGGCTACGGCGCCGCCGAGGCAGGCCAGCGCCTCACGCGCGCGCGTTCGTGCCTCCGGTACGGCAAGGCGGCGCAGTTCCTGCTCGGCACGGAGGGTGCCGGGATCGGCGGGCAGCGCGATGCGGCGGCCTCGGCGGCGGGATTGCCGCTGCGCGTGCCGGAGCCTGGCCAGGGTGAACAGCGAGCCGACCGCCACTCCCCCGGCGAAGGCTGCGGCCACCGGCATCGCGGCATCGCCGTTCCGTTCGGCTCCGCCGTCGGTGAGCAGGACCGTGGTCGGTTCGGGCTGTGCCCGTATGGCTTGGCCCTGGCGAGCGCTCGGGTTCCCAGCCTCCAGGTTCTCGGTGGATGGGCGTGCCTCCTGTACGGCTTCCGCCCGCTCCCCCGGGCTCGTCGAAGGCGTGGGAGTCGCCCCATCGTGCGGTCGGGAGAACTCGGAGGCACCGCTGGAGTGGCCTGGGTGCCTGTCCGGCCTGGGGAGCTCCATCTTGTCGAGGTGCTTGGCCGTGGTCGGCACGCGCAGCACCCAGCCGGGGTGGATGAGGTCAGGCCGAGTGAACCGGGCTCCGTCCGTCATGACGCGGCCCTGGTTGAGCTGGACGATTTCGGTATAGCGTTCGCCGTCGCCGAGATGCCGTTCGGCGATCGTCCAGAGACAATCGCCGCGGCGCACCTGATAGGCGGCATACGTGAGCCGTACCAGCCGGGCTCGTGCCTGATCAGATGAAGAAGAGAGACCGACGTCGTGGTGGACGGCGCCCGTGAGCCGTACGGGCCCATATCCGGTATCCGGCACAGTGGCAGCCTGCTCGACGGTGGTGTCGGCCAGCGCGACGGAGGCCGTGGTCACCACCGCGGCGGGCGGTACGGCGGCCATGACGAACGCGGCCGGTGAGCCGGCGGCCAGTGCGACCGAGGAGATGAGCTGGGCCGACAGCCACTGGGCCGGGCCGAGTCCGGGCAGGCGCGGGGTGACGCGGCCGCGCACACGGAAGCCGACGTCGACGGCGGTGGTGAAGACGAAGGCGGCCCACGCCGCCCAGCTCGCGACCTTCACCACGCCGAGGAAGAGGGTGCCGTCGTCGCGCTGGGTGAGTGTGTGGCCGATCTCGTCCAGGCCGGGAAAGTGCGCGGGCAGCGGGGATCCGGCCAGCGCGTACAGGAGCATCGGGACCCCGGCGATCAGCGCGACCAGGACGGCGGCGGCGAGCAGTGCCCGCAGGCCATCGAGCAGGCGGAACCTCATCGGAGCTCTCCTTCCACGCCGGGGACGAGACGGGCGGTTGCCGTACCGGTAACCGCGATGTCGCTGACGCCGATCAGGGCCAGGAAAAGGGTGGGCTTGGTGACCCGTACGCGGACCCGGATGGCCTGGGTCCCGACCGGCGACGCGCTGCCGGGATATCCCGTGGA
This sequence comes from Sphaerimonospora mesophila, assembly GCF_001417795.1. Classification (NCBI taxonomy): domain Bacteria; kingdom Bacillati; phylum Actinomycetota; class Actinomycetes; order Streptosporangiales; family Streptosporangiaceae; genus Sphaerimonospora; species Sphaerimonospora mesophila. The sequence continues at coordinate 54,564 of NZ_BCBX01000052.1, forward strand.
GGCGAGATAAGAACGTACGGCTCGAAGCGCGGCGGTCTGGTCGACCACGTAGCGGCCGTCGGCGTAGGCGGTGCGCCGGTCGACGTATCCGGCTCCGGCTCGGGCCGCCTCCTCCGCGATGTTGAAGGCCTCCCGTCCGGCGCGCAGCTTTGCCGTGCCGTCCCAGACGAAGGCCGCGAGCAGCAGCATCAGCGGGCCCACCACCACGGCGGTGAACACCGTGACCGATCCCCGATCACTCCTCATGATCACGCTCCGCGGAACGGGTCGATGGGCGAGGTGAACGACGCCCGGACCGCCCGACTACCGGGAAGCCCCGGAAGCAGATCCCCGAGCGGGACCACGCAGGACACCCGGGCGGTGACCTGGGCGGCGGTGCCGATGCGCCGGGAGAACCCGGAGCTGTCCACCGAGATGGACGGCCTGCAGCGAAGGCCTTCGCGGCGCAGTACGGCGGCCGCGCCGGCGGTGGCGGTCTGCCTGGCCTGGGCCGGGTCGCGGGCGATGGAGGCCTGCCGGGCGGCGTCGCGTGCCGCCGACTCGACGGCGCCGTAGGCGTTGGCCACTTTCCCGGCCAGCACGATCAGCGCGATGAAGGCCAGCAGCACGGGTGCGAGCACCACCAGCTCCAGCGTCGCGCTCCCCCGCTCACCCCGCCGCGTACGGCGTGGGCCGCTCATGGCCGGCTCGCGGGGACGAAGCGTTCGACTGGGGCCCGGGCGGTCTCCGAGATGGTCCAGTCGGCTCCGGGCAGGAATGTCGGGACCCGGCCGGAGACGACCACTTCGACAGTGCGGGTATCGCCCCCGGCCCGGGCCGATGGCTGGATGAGGAAGGCGTCGCCGACGCGGGTGGCGAACCGCAGCGCCGCAGCCGTCCCCGATGAGCGTGCCGCTCCGTGGGCGCGTGCCGCCCGGATTCCTTCCTGCGCCGCCGCCTGTGCGGTGGATCTGGCCTGGTAGACGAAGACGGCCTGCACGGCGATCGCCAGGACCAGGAGCAGCATCGGGAAGAGGACGACCATCTCGAGCGTGGCCGCACCCCGCTCCCCCGATCGCACCGGCGATACCGCACGACGGTCGGCGAAGACCCGAAGCGGGCGGGATGGCCATGCCGCCGCGGGAGCGCTCACGGGATCTTCCCGAGCCACTCGTCGACCTTGCTCTTCAAGACCGCGACGGCACCGATGGCGATGCCGATGATGAGGGCGGTGAGGACGACCCATTCCAGGGTGCTGGCGCCCCTTTCCTCACGCAGGCGGTGCCCGAGGACCTTCACCTGCATGAGCAGGCAGTCGATCTGCGGGGGCAGGTGGTTTCCGGGAAGGCGCATCGGCGGCTTTCCTTTCCTGTTCAGCTGGCGACCAGCCGATAGATCTGCGGGAAGGTCAACAGGAGCAGGAAGGCCGCGCCCAGCAACGCGATCGGGATGACCATCGTGGTCGTGCGGCCGTTGGCCTCGGCCTTGGCGGCGGCCAGGGCCTGCCCGCGCATCGAGGCGGCCTTGCTCATCAGCGTCTCCAGGACGCGGGCGCCCTCCTGCCCGGCGAGCGCGGCGATGTCGGCCAGGTCGGTGAGCTCTGCGACGCCGACCTGCTCACCCAGCCGGGCCAGTCCCTCCCAGGGTGGTCGCTGGTTGCGCCGTGCCTGCTCCAGCACGGCGGCGATGCGACCGAACGCCCAGCCGTCGCTGACCGAGGCGGCCTTCTCCAGGGCGTCCGCCGGTCCGGCCCCGGCGCTGCGTTCCAGCGCCACGAGGTCCAGGTAGCCGGTAATGGCATGCCGGAAGTCGGCGCGCCGTCGCGCGGCTTCGGCTCGGACGCTCAGGTCGGGGGCCAGGCCCAGGAGCAGTCCGCCCAGCAGGGAGGCCCCGGCGGGCAGCGCGATCCCGGGGTCGCCGCCGGTGGCCGACAGCAGCGCGGACACGATGGCCGGGAGCGTCAGGCCGAGTACGGCACAGCCGGCCCTGGTCGCGTGGAACCGTTCGACCGATCGCCCGAGCAGCGCCAGGTCGCGGCGCGGGCACGGTAACCCGCCGAGGCGGGCGGCCAGGACGCGGCCGATCCGCTCGGCCACGCCACCCGATGTGTCGGGTGGGACGTAGCCGTGCCGTAGCCGCGCCACCACCTCCTCCAGCCGGGGCGGCGCGGGCCGCAGCTCACCGACCAGCAGGAACAGCCCGAATCCGATCAGGGCCCCGGACACGACGAACAGCACGCTCACTGCGGCCTCCCGCTCTGTTCCCGGTGGAGGAACCGGCCCGCCGGGCGGGCGTTGCCGAGCCGGTGCAGCCACCAGAAGCCGATGGCGTAGCAGGCGACGACGCCGGTGAGCGTCACCTGGCCGGCCGTCGTGCTGAACGGTGCCACGTACTCCCGGTTCAGCGCGGCGAACACGCTGTAGCCCAGGAGGAACACCATGATCCAGCGGATGGTGGCACGGTGCCGGGCGCGTTCGGCCTCGACCTCCCGGCGTGCGGCCACCTGTGCCGCGACCATGGCCGCGAGGTTGGTGAGCACCTGCCGTACGCCCACGCCCCGCCGTGCGGTGGTGCGGATGAGCGCGGCGGTGATCAGGTCGGCGACCGGGTCGTCGAGGGCGTCGGCGAAGGCGCGCAGCGCCTGCTCGGTGTCGGCTCGCATGGCCAGTTTGCGGCCGAGGTCGCGTACCTCGGCGGCGATCGCCTCGGGCGGGTGCTCGACGCCGCGGGCCAGGGCGTCTTCCAGGCCGGATGCGGCGCTGAGCATGTCGGCCAGCCGGCGCGTCCACTGTTCGAGCCCTTCGAGGCGGGCGATGCGTGATTTGGCACCGCGGCCTCCGGCCAGGCGTGGTACGGCGAAGCAGGCGGCTGCTGCGGCGAGGCCGGCGATGGGCCAGCCGGTCAGCAGCAGCACGGCGGGGCCGAGCAGCACCGCCGCGCCGGCCTGCCTGCGCATCGCGGGGCGGCGTACGGCACCGGCGAGGGCCGCGATCCTGCCGTCCGGCCGGGGCGGGGCCGGGGTCTGCTCTCGTACGGCTACCGCCAGGCAGACGATCCCCGTGGCGACGAGACCGCCGGCCAGCGGCGCGAGCAGCGAGCCGGTCATGACGCCCTCCACAGCAGGGCGGGGTCGAAACCGGCGGCGACCAGCTCGTCGATGCACTGCGGCGAGGTCGCCGGGACGGCGCGGCCGTCCGAAGCAGGGCGGGGTCGAAACCGGCGGCGACCAGCTCGTCGATGCACTGCGGCGAGGTCGCCGGGACGGCGCGGCCGTCCGATCCCGGGCGGTAGATGTGGTTGCGGGAGGGCATCGGGGTGTCGGCGGGCGGCAGGACCTCCAGCACCTCGCTGACGTACCGCCGGTTGGTGCGCGCGTCCCGCCGCATGTGGACGACGAAGTCGACCGCCATGCCAACCATGCCGTGAATGTCCTCGGACGACAGGGCGAGCCCGCCCGAGCGGCACAGCATCAGCAGCCGGGGGAAGACCTCCTCGGCGGAGTTGGCGTGGATGGTGCACAGCGAGCCTTCCTGGCCCGAGTTCATCGCCTGCAGCATCGACCAGGCCTCGTCGGCCCGCACCTCGCCGACGATGATCCGTACCGGGTTCAGCCGCAGCGAATGCTTGATCGCCGCGTCCAGGGTGATCTCGCCGTGGCCCTCGCTGTTGGCCTGCCGCGACTCGATGGCCACCACGTCCCGGTGCCGGTGCGGCAGCTGGTCCAGGTAGAGCTCGTACTCGCTTTCCAGCGTGGCGATCCGCTCGTCGGGGTCGATCTCGGCTGCCAGGGCCCGCAGCAGTGTGGTCTTGCCGGCGTTCACGCTCCCCGCGACCAGGATGTCCTTGCGCGCGCGTACGGCTGCCGCCAGGAACGCGGCCGCCCCGGCGTCCAGCGTGCCGAGCTCGACCAGGTCGGCCAATGTGACGTCGACATGCCGGTGGCAGCGGATCGACACGTGCGGGCGGGGTGTGACGGCCATGACCGCCGCGAGCCGTACCCGCTCTTTCAGCGCGGCGTTGAGCAGCGGGGTCGCGGTGGAGAACTCCCGCGAGGTCTGGCCGCCGTGGATGCCCCACATGCGGATGCGCTGGATGAGTTCCTCGTCGCTGCCGGCGACCGCCGGTCCGCGTACTTTGCTCCCGTCGGCGTAGGTGATCCAGGTCTCGCGGCAGCCGTTGATGTCGATGTTCTGTACGGCCGGGTCGGCGATGAGCGGCTCCAGCGCGCCCAGGCCGTACCGCTCGTCCTCCACGGCCCGGACCAGCCGGGCGTGTGTCCGGGGCGAGACGACGATCCCGCCGGTCAACCGTTCGCGCGCCCACGCGGTGGTCTCGGTCCGGATGATCTGGACGGCCTCCTCGCGGGTGGCCACCCCCTCCAGGGGTTCGGCGGCACGGGCGCTGATCTCGTCGACGGCCGTACGGAACGCCACGTCGTCGAGGTCGTCGGCTGCAGGTTCGGGAAAGCCCGGGGCCGGGAGGAGGTTCCCCTGCTTGGTCGGCCATGCGGTGGGTGCGGGACTGGGAAGATCCTCGACCAGCCACAGCGGATGCTCACTCATCGGCTCTCTCCGGTCGTCGTGTCGAGGCCTGCGTCGAGAGCGGAGCCGGCGCCGAAGGACGGCGGCGGCGTGTGCGACGCCGGCATCACCTGCGTCGACGTGACCGGCGGCGGTGGGGCGAGCTGCCGCGGCGGCCTGGCCGTACCAGGCGGTTCACCCGCATCCGGGACGGACGCCTGGCCGTACGTCCGGGACTTCAGGTGCTCCCACAGTTCGACGCCGAAGCCGGTGGCGGCCTGCAGGAGGGATGACATCTGCAGCCGGGCCGACCATCTCAGGTGCTGGGGAGCTCCGTCGGAGAAGATCTCCGCCGCGCGGGGCAGCATCGGGATCATGCCCAGGACGGGCGTTCCGCCGAGGGCCCGGCTGATCTCCGCCGGTGAGTAGGGTCCCTCGCCGATCAGAAGCAGATATCGCGGCGTGGCCGCGAGGGGGCCGCGGCTGAGCGCCTCGACGCGCGGGCCGCACCTGGCCACGAAGCGCACCGTCGGGCGCAGCACGAGCACCACGGCGTCGGCTGCGGTGAGGATGGCGTATGGCACGCTCTCCACGCCGAGGGCGCCCACGTCGGCGAGCACGATGCGGTCGGAGGTCTTCAGCACCTCGGCGATCTGCGGCCACGAGTCCTTGATCTGCAGTGCCTGGCGTGGATCGGCCACTCCGGGAAGGAGTAGCTTCCGCCTGGCCTCGCCGTCCAGCGCGACGGTCTCCTCCTCCAGCTGCACCCGTGCCGCGCCGAGATCTCGGGCGGCCGTCATGGCCACCTCGACGACGCCGGCCCGGTACGGCTGGCGCCCGGCGAAGTAGCCCGGCAGCACGCTGCTTTCGCCGCATTCGGCGAGTAGGACCGGGCTGGACCAGCTGAACGCGGCGGCCAGGCACACCGTGGTGACCCCGGGCGATCCACCCGGAGACACGACCGCGATCATCGTCATCCCCGCGACTCCTTCGACCGGTCGCCGGGCCGGCGGGAGCCGTACGGGCAGCGGCGGCAACGTGACGTAGTGCCTGTCACGCGGCGTCCCCCCGAGAGGTGAGGATGAGGGCGATGTGGCCGCGCATGGCCTCCCGCGCGATCAGGCCGCCCACCCCGGGCCCGACCAGGAGGTCGACGACCCTCGTCCCCTCGGGATCGGCCTCACCCACCCGGTCCACGGTCGCGGGGATGTCCTTCGTCGCGGTGCCGGCCCTCGCCTGGCCTGGATCGGTCGGTTCGGCGGCGACCAGGACGTGGTCTCCGGCGCGCAGGCCACGCGCCGGGAGCTGGCCGGGCTTGAGCGCGAGCGGCACCAGCTGCTGGCCGGGCCCGGGCGTCATCGCATCAGTGGTGTGACCGTCCGCGAGGAGCGTGCCGGCCACGAGGTCGACGGCGGCGACCCGGCCGACCATCTCGGAGAGCCGCCCGGCCGGGACGGTGGCGACCATCGGATCCGCGGCGATCCGCACCGCGGCGAGATCGTCCTGGCCGATCACCTGTCCGATGGGCACATCCCGGGCGACCACCACCACGGAGCTACGTTTGTCGAGCTGGGCGTAGGCGTACTGCCCGGCCAGCACGCCCAGGCCGATGAAGACCACGACGAGCAGGAACATCGCCGGGCGGCGCCGGCGAGGCAGGGCAGGCGCCTTGACCGTGTCATGCGTACGGGTGCGGACCATCGGGGGAAGCTCCTCAAGCGATGCGGTTACCGGGGTGATCGGCCCCCGAGTCATTCGGCCACCAGGGCCTGGGCCTCGGCCACGGGCAGCGGGAAGGAGGTCGTCCGGCTGATCGGGGCGAGGGTGCCTCCCGCTCCCCCGGAGCCCCGCCACGTCGCGCCCCACATGACGGTGACCGACACCTGGTAGAGGCCGCCGGGCCGGCCGGCCGAGGACCGCTCATAGAGATAGGTGCAGCCGCTCTGTTGATCCTTCGGCGGGCGATGCGGGTCATAGGCACTGCCGGGGCCCTGGCAGACGACGTCGGGGAGCCCGGTGCCCGGCGAGATGACGAGCCGCTGCGGCGACGCGACGACCTCGGCCCAGACATCGCCGGCCTGCACGCGCTTGGCCATCGGTCTCCACTGGCCATCGCCGTACAGCCAGAACCACTGCGGCACACCGACCATGGCCGGTCGGCCTCGCGGCGGCGCGGTCCGCACCTGCGGCAGCGGCAGGACCAGTTCCCGTACGGCTTGGGCCGCCAGCATCTGCGGCGTCACCGCCGCCTTGCCGTCTCCCGGCCGGACCAACCCGCAGTAGAAACGGTCTGGCTCGGACCCGTCGAGCGACGGCGAGCAATCGGGGTCGGCTCCCTCACTCGGCTTCGGGGACGCCGCCGGTCGAACACGGCCGGGGTCGGCTGGCGTGCTCGGGCTGCTCTTGGCCCATATTTCCCAGCCCGTCGGCAGAGAGACGGCTCCGTTGCCGTGGTCGGGTCCCGGACGCACCGCGGTCACGGGTGTGACGATCACCGCGGCCACAAGCAGGGCGGTCACCGAGTGCACTTCGTTCCCAACGCCTTCTTCTGCGCGAGACGCCACCGCCCGTCGGCTCCCCTGTGCAGCACGGCCTCGACAGCGAGGTACGGGCTGCTGAGCGTGCCGGGGATGAGCTCATGGGTGCGCGAGTCCGCCTCCCCGGACCCGGATGCGTCCATGCAATCCAGAAGTTCGGCCTTGTCGCCCTTCACCGTGACCTTCTGGACGTGCACGACGACCTTTCCCCACCCCTGGCGGTGCATGGCCTGGTATCGCTTGATGCCCGCAACCGCGCCCTCGACCTGGTCCTCGGTCTCGTACTGGCTGAGCAATTGCCGTGCCTCCTCCAGCGGCAGGGTGACCGCCCGATTCGATGCCGGCCAATAAGCGGTATAGGCGGCGATGACGGCCTCCTCCGCGGTAGTGGCTCGCGGGGAAGGGACGTCCAGCGCGGGCTTGCCGCTGGGCGACACGGCCGGCGTCGCCGTACGGCTCGCGCCCTGCGAAGCGGCGCATCCTGAGACGGTGACCACCAGAGCCAGCAGGCAAGCGCCCTTTATGCGAGCCACATCAACACTTTCTGTAGTTACTCGATTGCGGAACGTAGGGTAAAAGGATTGGTCGGTTTCGACAAGAGCAAACCCAGGTTGGCGACCAAGTTTCATTCAGCCTCCCCCCGCCTTAGGTCCAAGACTGAGCGAGTTATGGACACGCTGAAGGGTCACGGGGACCCATTGCTCACCCTGTGACTGAACGGCAGCCGGTCATGGCGCCCTGTCTTTTCACCCTGTTCGGATGCCGGGCTTGGGCAGGGTGGCGGAGGCACGACCATCGAGCTGGGATGCGCCGAGTAGGAGCTCCATCTGCATTGCTGACGAGTGGCTCGGTCGGCTGCTCAGGCTCCCTGCTCACAGAAAATCCCGACCGTCAGATGGCGGTATCCCTGCGACGCCGCAGCCCTAGACCATTTGCGATTTCGAGCGGATCCGACAAAAGGCTGCCACTATCCAGCGCGGATCCCAAACCTGGGGTGCCAGAGAGTGATTTACGAGTCCGCTGGGCGCGTCCGCAGAGCGGATTCGCGACACCCGGCCGACCGGCGAATCCATGGACATCGGGAGATGCCAACTGGCTGCAGCCCGAGTCGCCGGCCGACATAGCGCCGACGGCCCCATCGGCGATCTACTCCCTCTGGCCCATCCGGGCCGAGTACTCCAGCAGATACAGGTCGGCCGGCAGCACGATGTCGGCCGTCTCGACTACCCGGGTCCGCGACTCATAGGTCCGCTCGATCGTCAGCATGACCGACCCTTGCGGGTGGTCGAGCTTCGCGCACTCCTCGGCGGTCCCCAGCCTGGCGCCGACGGTCTCTCTCCAGTCGACGACGGGGTGGCCGATGGCGAGCATCCGCTCGACCACGCCCCGTCCCGCGTGCGGGCCTTCCTCCGGCATGACGATCGACGTGCCCCTGGTGAGGTCGAGCGGCTCCCAGCTCGTGGAGAGCATGACCGGCTGCTCGTCGGCATAGAAGACATAGTCCGTACGGAGTGCATCGGGCGCGCCCCCTGTCGGTTCGGGCAGGCCCAGTCGTTCCCTGATGGTGGCGGGCGCCTGCGTGGTGCGCGACTTGTAGTCCCACGCTGCCCGGCGGCCTTGGGCCTCCATCTCGGCGGCGACGGGACTGCCGGGACGACTGCCGCGGTTCCATGCGCGTACGAGGCGCTGGAGCTGGGGCCGGGCCTTCACATAGGTTCCGGAGCCCGGTTTGGCCACGGCCAAGCCCTCGGAGATCAGGACGCGGGCGGCCTGCTTGGCGACCGCATCGGACACGCCGAACTCTCGCATGATCTCCGGGCGGGACGGCAGCCGTGCACCCGGGGGCAGTTCGCCGGTGCTGATCTGCTGCCGGAAGTGTTCGACGATGCGCAGCCATAGCGGGCGGTCGAGATCCACCGGAACAGGTTGACAGGCTGTGTCCTCAGCCTGCAAGCTGTGGTCACCATAGGTGAAGCGGTGTCACCAGCTTAGGCGGTATCCCTGATGTACAGACGAACTCTGCCAGGCCTCGCCGAGGCGGCCGACACAGTGCGCCCGTGGGCACGCAGTACGGCGAGGAGGTTTCATCCGGGGCTTGCCGATGGATGTGAGCATGTGGTGTCCCGTCTGGTCGCGAATGCGGTGCCCCGCACTCCTAAGGAGGGAGTGATCGCGGTAACGATCATTCCCGCCCGTGACGGCCTCCGCGTGGAGGTCCGCGACCCCGGCGAGCCCGTGACAGGCGGAGAGAAGGACGAGTGGTCTGAGGTGTCCGCTCTCACGGACTCATGTGGCTGTAGCCGTACCCGAGACGGGCATGTGGCGTGGGCCGAGCTGAGGGGAACCGCATGAGCTTTCTGATCTGGGCGATCGACTGAACTGCCGTCTGTCGACTTGTCAGGCGCATCGAAGCTGCCCCGCTGGTCGCAGTTGGCCGCGATCGGCGGGGCTCGGGCGGCCCCCACGTCTGAGGGGGCACCGGGGCCGCCCACCGAAGCCAAAGAAGAGAAACGGGCCCGCCGGCGACGCCACGCCGACGGGCCCACCGATCAGGAGTGAGGTCCTGACCTTGAGCAACCATCGCACACATTCCGCCCTCGGAGAGGACGGACCGTCCCTTCAAGAACTCATCGATGCGTACGGCGACGACTGGGTGATTCGCGGCAACACTCGGGCGTTGGCGACTCGGAGGCGTCAACTCCCCCTCGACGTGCTCCTCAAGACCGATCTCGCCATGACCATCGACGCGAGCGATCTCACCGACCTGGCAGTACAGCTCGAGGAGCAGACCCGGCTCGCCACAGAGCACCTGGGGGAAGCGTGATTCCGGAGCCCTACCACGGCATTCACGCCGCCGCCGCACAGCCCGACGCGGCGACGGTCCGGTGGTTGAAGCCACACTCCCGCTGCGCTCGGATCAGAGTGAAAGAGCACACCTGTGAATGCCGGGCGCGGATCTACGAGCTGTGCCAGGCCGGTGGCCTCTTCTTCGTCCGGCGGACCGACCGGAGCCGAAGCGGGCAGCAGATGATGGAAACCGAGTGGCTCCCCTCCGCCCGAACGCGGGAGCTCTGGCACAAGATCCTCACTGGCCACGCCATCTGAACGCGCTCAGTTCTCCAGTCAGGCCAGCCCCCGCGCGGAAACGCCGCAATCGTGTACCGGCAGACGTGCGCCGACCGTGTCACAGACGATGCAATCCGGGCCACCAAGCCTCGAAGGCGTGGTTCACGAGGTTCGAGACGCCGAACGTCCCCAAGAAGCCGAACGCCCCGACGCCGCTCTTCTGGACGCGGCCGCCCGGCAAACCTCCCTGCTGCGCAGCGGCCAGGACTGGGCGGAATGGCTCGACCTCGCCTCGCGACATCGCGGGTACGGCTTCGCCGCCCTCATGCTCATCCGGGCGGCCCGGCCGGACGCCACGATGCTGGCCGGCTACGAATCGTGGCGGCGGCTCGGCCGTCAGGTGGCCAAGGGGGAGCGCGGGATCCGCATCATCCAGCCGAATACGGCACGTCCGACGACCGTGTTCGACATCGCGCAGACCACCGGCCGCCCAGTCCCTGATGAAGCGGCGGCAGCCGTACTCGAGCCCGCAGCCGCCCTGACAGCACTCTCTGCCTTCGCCGAGCGGATGGGCTTTCCCGTCGTGCGGTCGCCGTACGCCGGGGTGGCCGTGACCGTGCTGCGGAACGAGCACGGGCGCCGCTTCATCCGCATCGCCGACGACGCGCACGATGCCGCTGCCGTCGCCGCTCTGGCCCACGAACTCGGGCACATCCTGCTGAAACACCCGGCCGGAGTCCCAGCCGTCACCTCGCCCGACTGCGGGGGCGTGTGGAAGATGGAGGCCGATTCGGTCGCCTACCTGGTCCTGCGGCGACTCGGCATGGACCCTTCGAGGATCGTTTTTCCGAACGTGTCCAGCTGGGCGGGATCCGATCCCCGGGCTCCCCGGTTCGCCACGATCCGCATGGTCGGCGACCGCATCCTCCTGAGCGCGACGCTACTCACCTCCCATCTGCAGGGCGCGTCACCGTCAGCGGCGCAAGCCGTACGACATGGCCGGACGCAGAGCGCGCAGGCAGAGCCGAGTGACGCACAGACCCCCACGACAGGCGCGGCCGGACGGCCAGGGCTGCCGCGGAGGGAAGGCCAGGACGTCTACTTTGAGGCCGAGCGGTTCTTCGTCGGGCAGCTGGGCCGCAGGTGGGCCCTGCCGTACCTCCGCACGCGTGGAATCGACGCGGCCACGGCCAGGGCGTGGCGGATCGGGTACGCGCCGAGCGGCCGGAGGGGACTGGTCGCGCATCTGCGAGGCCGCGGCTATGAGGACATGATGATCGAGGCGTCCGGCCTGGCCAGGCGTCGCGGCTCCCGCCTGGTCGACGCCTTCCAAGAGCGGATCGTGCTGACGCTGCGGACGGAGGATGGCGACATCGCGGGCTTCATCGCGCGCCACTCCCCCAAAGGCCGGGGTCCGAAGTACCTGGCCAACCGAGGGTCGGCGAAAGGCAGCGTGCTGTACGGCCTGGCCGAGAACCGCCGGCTTCTCGCCGCGGGTGCCCATCCGGTCATCGTCGAGGGCCCATTCGACGCCATCGCCGTCACCTTGGCCGGGGGCGGGCGGTACGCGGGTGTGGCGACCTGCGGGACGGCCCTCACCACCGCGCAGGTCGCCGCTCTCGCACAGGTTGCCGACCTGGACGCCGGGGTCGTGGTCACCTTCGACGGGGACTCAGCAGGGGTACGCGGCGCCGCCAGGGTGTTCGACCTGCTGCGGAGCGCGGAAGCCGTGCGCCTTCCCGAGGGCCGAGACCCCTCGGCGATCCTCGCCCAAGACGGCCCGGTGGCCCTCGCTCGACTACTGGAAGGCGAGCGGGTGCCACTCGCGGACGTCGTGGTCGACGCCGAACTCGACCGGTTCCCTCGCCTGCGGTTTCCCGAAGACCGGATGCGGGCCCTGCAGGCCGTCGCGCCGATCGTCGCCGGCCTGCCGTCGGGCCAGATCGCCCGTCAGGTCGTCCGTACGGCGACCCGCCTGAACCTCGATGTGATGGTGGTCAACGAGACCGTCATCACCGCCATCGGGCAGGCACCGCCGAACCTATCGCGCCTCACGACAGCGACCCTGAGTTCCGCCGCCGTGGCACGCTTGGACGCTCCCGCCACACCCCCGGAAAGAACCCACCCAGAACCCGCGCCGAAGGGCGCGTCGTCACCTCCCCGATCACCAGCCCGCCATCGCCGCAAGCCCTGATGGCACAGGATGGCTATAGTTGATCAGGTGTATAAGCTCGGCTGGCTGTCACATGCCTCGCTCTGAAAAGTGCAAGTGAGATTGTGAACCTGCAGGTCGGGAAGTGTCCTCCCCACGCCCGTGGGGGTGAGCCGTTGATCAGAGCAACGGACAGGTTCATGACGCCGTCCTCCCCACGCCCGTGGGGGTGAGCCGATCGACAACGTGAACATGTCAGCGAACATGTCGTCCTCCCCACGCCCGTGGGGGTGAGCCGGACTGCCGCCGGGTGGACATGCAGCGGATCGGGTCCTCCCCACGCCCGTGGGGGTGAGCCGCCGTAGCTGGGTCCGCTCGGCCCGCCGCCGCCGTCCTCCCCACGCCCGTGGGGGTGAGCCGCTGCGGGGCATGTCGCCGGAGCAGATCCAGGCGTCCTCCCCACGCCCGTGGGGGTGAGCCGGCACGCATATCAGTGCCTCACTGTCCTGCGTCGTCCTCCCCACGCCCGTGGGGGTGAGCCGCCACATGTGCGGTCACCTTGGCGGCCTTGACCGTCCTCCCCACGCCCGTGGGGGTGAGCCGAACGGCGGATACGCGCTGTCGCCGGTCTGGGTGTCCTCCCCACGCCCGTGGGGGTGAGCCGCGGGTCACCGGGTGGACGCAGGCGCTGGCCAAGTCCTCCCCACGCCCGTGGGGGTGAGCCGGGCGGCGTCAAGGACGTCAAGGAAGCGCTGGAGTCCTCCCCACGCCCGTGGGGGTGAGCCGCTCATCAGGGAAGGCCACGACCATGACGAGTCGTCCTCCCCACGCCCGTGGGGGTGAGCCCGTGTGAGCGGCCACGAGAAACTCCTGTTCAGCGGACGGATAAGTCCAGGCTGATGGACAGGGAGTCCCGGCTGGCGGTCATTGGAAATCCTGGTTGATGGCCAGGTAGATCTCCTGATCTTGTCCGTGTGTCACCACGTGGGCGCCCCTCCGCGGGGGCTTGGGTTGCGGGTTGTCGAGACCTGAACCCAATCCCGCGGAGGGGGCCCGTGACGAAGTCTGGCATGGAGCTCATGGAGATTTACGAGGCTTACGACCTGACCCGCTGCGCGTGGTCGGCGGCCCGGCTGGCCGGGTGCGATCCCAAGACCGTGCAACGCTATGTCGCGATCCGCGCGGCCGGGGGCAACCCCTACCAGACAGCGCCACGGGCGAAGCTGATCGACCCGTTCCTGGCGAAGATCGAGGAGAAGGTCGATCTGTCCAAGGCGACCGTCCGCGCCGATATCGTGCACTCCGACCTGGTGGCGATGGGATTCACCGGGTCGGAACGGACGACCCGGCGGGCGGTCGCGCAGATCAAAGCGGCCTGGCGGGCCGGACGTCGCCGGGTGTACCGGCCCTGGATCCCCGAGCCGGGCATGTGGCTGCAGTGGGACTGGGGTGAGGGACCCCGGATCGGCGATCGGCGCACCCAGTTGTTTTGCTGCTGGCTGGCCTGGTCGCGGTTTCGGGTGGTGCTGCCCACGTGGGATCAGACGCTGGGGACGTTGACCGCGTGCCTGGACGCGGCGCTGCGCCGGATCGGCGGCGCGCCGACCTATCTGCTGACCGACAACCCCAAGACGGTGACGGTCGAGCACATCGCCAAGGTGGCCGTCCGGCATCCGCAGATGGTGGAGCTGGGCCGGCATTACGGGTGCGTGGTGCACACCTGCGAGCCGTTCGATCCCGAGTCCAAAGGCGGGGTGGAGAACACCGTGAAGATCGCCAAGGCGGATCTGGTGCCCACGGCCACCAACCTGCGCGCGGCCTATGGGAGTTTCGCCGAGTTGGAGGAGGCCTGCGCCACCTGGTGTGAGCAGGTCAACACCCGCCGGCATCGTGCCACCCACCGCGTCCCGGCCGAGATGCTCGCCGAGGAACGCGCGCGCCTGCACCTGGTCCCCGACCAGCCGTATGTGCTGGCGTTGGGCGACGAGCGCCTGGTCGGTGATGACCGCACGATCCGGTGGGGTGATGTGCGCTACTCGGTCCCGCCCGGACATGAGGGTGCCAAGGTGTGGTGCCGGGTGCACGGCGACCACCTGGTCATCGTCGGCCGTGACCTGCGCTCGGACCGTGCGGGCGCGCTGACCGAGGTGTGGCGGCACGAGCTGTCGGTCCCGGGCCGGCCACGCATCGTCGCCGAGCACTACCCCGATCACCCCGGCGGTAACGGGCCCCGCCAGCCCCGCCCGCGGCCGCAGAGCAAGGCCGAGCAGGACTTCCTTGCCATCGGCCCCGGCGCGCAGGCGTGGCTGATCGAGGCTGCCGCGACCGGGGTGGCCCGTATCCGCGCCAAGATGGCCCGCGCCGTCGAACTGGCCGCCATCGTCGGTGCGACCCGGGTGGACCAAGCGCTCGGGCTGGCCGCGATCCACGGCCGTTTCGGGGATGAGGACCTGGCCTCGATCTGCGACTACCTGGCCACGCATGAGGAACAGTCGCAGGCGGCGGTGGCCGATGAGGCCCACTCGGCCCAGCCCGGCACCGCCTCCTGGGCCGCTCTGTCCGCTCACCCGCACCCGTCACCCACTCCTGCGTCACCTGGCCCTTCGTCATCGAACCGCACGCCTACTGAGGAAGAGACACGCCGATGAGCGTCACGTTGCCCACCGCTCCGCCGATCCCGCCCGAGTTGGAGGCGTTGCTGCGCCGGATGCGTTTTCCTTATGCCCGCAAAGCCGCGCCCGAGGTCCTGGCCACCGCCCGTGCGCAACGCTGGGATCCCGCCGAGGTCGTCCGGGTCCTGCTGGCTGAGGAAGTCGTCGGCCGCGACGGCGCCACCCGGGCCAACCGCCGCAAAAGTGCCGGGTTTCCCTCCGGTAAGACCTTCTCCTCCTGGCGTGCCACCGATTCATCGATCAGCCAGGCCACCCAGGACGCGCTGATGACCCTGGAATGGGTCACCCGCGCGGAGAACTGTGTGATCTCCGGCCCGTCGGGGACGGGAAAGTCCCACTTCGTCGAGGCCCTGTGCCATCTGGCGATCGACAAAGACCTGCGGGTGTCGTGGTTCACACTGGAGACCCTCGCCGCCGCCGTCGGCCGCGCCAAGGTCGACGGGACGATCTCCCGGGCCATCGGCCGGATCTGCCGCAGCGACATCATCGTGATCGATGACATCG
This sequence comes from Sphaerimonospora mesophila, assembly GCF_001417795.1. NCBI lineage: Bacteria > Bacillati > Actinomycetota > Actinomycetes > Streptosporangiales > Streptosporangiaceae > Sphaerimonospora > Sphaerimonospora mesophila. The sequence goes on from NZ_BCBX01000052.1 coordinate 69,994, forward strand.
GGCTGCTGCCGGTCGGCCACGACACCGCCGAGGCGTTCTACCGCGTCGTCGATGCCGTCTACGAACGCCGCAGTATCGCTGTGACCAGCAACATCCACCCGTCCGGCTTCGACACGATCATGCCGAAAACCCTCGCTACCGCGACCGTCGACCGGCTGATGCACCACGCGCACTTCGTCGAGACCAGCGGAGAGTCCCACCGTCTCGCCGAGGCCCTATCCGGCCGCGGCGTCCGACCCCTGACCTGACCACCTACTGGGATCGGCCTGGCCACCCGCCTAAATTTCTGGTGACCGCACCGGGAATTCCGATGGCCATCAGCCTGGAGAAATCTGACCGCTCACCCGGAGATCGGCGTGTCCGTTGACAG
>NZ_BCBX01000053.1:0-69611 GCF_001417795.1 Sphaerimonospora mesophila
GGAGTTCAGGAGCGTGTTGGCCTGCGCCACCACGTGCCTGTCCTCCTCGTCCGCGGTCAGGTAGTCGATCTCATCGGTGACCTTGCCGTCGATGACCCGGCGGTACGGCGTCTCGACGAAGCCGAACGAGTTGACCCGGCCGAAGGACGAAAGCGAACCGATCAGGCCGATGTTCGGGCCTTCCGGCGTCTCGATCGGGCACATCCGGCCGTAGTGCGACGGGTGCACGTCGCGGACCTCGAAGCCCGCGCGCTCACGGGACAGACCACCGGGACCGAGGGCGGAAAGACGCCGCTTGTGCGTCAGGCCGGCCAGCGGGTTGGTCTGGTCCATGAACTGCGACAGCTGCGACGTGCCGAAGAACTCCCTGATCGACGCGGTGACCGGGCGGACATTGATCAGCGTCTGCGGCGTTATCGCCTCGACGTCCTGGGTGGTCATCCGCTCGCGGACGACCCGCTCCATCCGGGCCAGGCCCAGCCGGACCTGGTTCTGGATGAGCTCGCCCACCGTACGCAGACGCCGGTTGCCGAAGTGGTCGATGTCGTCGGTCTCGACGATGACCGAACCGTTCTCGCCCATCGTCTCCTCACCGGCGTGCAGCCGTACGAGGTATTCGATGGTCGCGACGATGTCGTCCTCGGTCAGCGTGCCCTGCATGATCTCCGCGTCGACCCCGAGCTTCTTGTTGAGCTTGTAGCGGCCGACCTTCGCCAGGTCGTAACGCTTGGGGTTGAAGTAGAGGTTCTGCAGCAGGGTCTGCGCCGACTCCTTGGTCGGCGGCTCACCCGGACGCAGCTTGCGGTAGATGTCCAGCAGCGCGTCCTCCTCGCCGGAGGTGTGGTCCTTCTCCAGCGTGGCCCGCATCGACTCGTACTGACCGAAACGCTCCAGAATCCGGTCGTTCGTCCAGCCGAGCGCCTTGAGCAGCACCGTCACCGGCTGCTTACGCTTGCGATCGATACGCACACCGACGCTGTCGCGCTTGTCGATCTCGAACTCGAGCCACGCGCCCCGGGACGGGATCACCTTGCAGCCGAACAGGTCCTTGTCGGAGGTCTTGTCGACCGTGCGGTCGAAGTAGACACCCGGCGAACGCACGAGCTGAGAGACCACGACACGCTCGGTGCCGTTGATGATGAACGTGCCCTTGGAGGTCATGAGCGGGAAGTCGCCCATGAACACCGTCTGGCTCTTGATCTCACCGGTCTCGTTATTGATGAACTCCGCCGTGACGAAGAGTGAGGCGGAGTAGGTCATGTCCTTGTCTTTGCACTCGTCCACGGAGTGCTTGGGCGGCTCGAACCGATGGTCGCGGAACGACAAGGACATGTTTCCGGAGAAGTCCTCGATGGGACTGATCTCCTCGAAGATCTCTTCGAGACCTGATTGGGTGGGAACGTCCTTGCGACCGGCCTGGCGAGCTGCCTCGACCCGGGCCTTCCATTTCTCGTTGCCGATCAGCCAGTCGAACGACTCGGTCTGCAGAGCGAGAAGGTCGGGAACTTCAAGCGGTTCCTCGATACGTGCGAACGACACGGTACGGGGACCGGCGGGAACGGCGGAGGCGTTGCGCGAGGCTGCCAACAGATGTCCTTCCGAGGGCTCGCGGACTGACTACACGCACGCCAGACGACCAGGATCAAGGAGTTTACGGAGTCACTCAGCGAAGCGGTCGTCAAAGGGCAGCGCAAAGGGGCAGTGTAGCCGATGGGCATACACCTGTCCACTCCGCTTTCGCTCTACGTTCCACGTTGCTGGCAGCATCACCCGTCAGCGGCGATACGTCAAGCCCGAGAGCCGACATTTCGCCTAATTCGCAGGCATCACGCTGGGTGTTTCCCTTCACGTCGACGTGCGAACGCCGGGGTTCCAGTCCCTACCCGAGAGCCGGTCCGGGTAACGCTCCGTCACGCGAAGGGGCCAACGCTGACCAACGGTCGACGCTGCCGTGTCGTTGGTATCCCATCCGTATCCGCGTCCCAAACATGACCTTTGCTAACAATTGAATAACGCGGCTACCGGCCGGGGGCGTCGCCCAGCAGGGTCGACAGCCGGGCGACCCGCCAGTCGTCGCCCTGCGTGACCAGGACAAGTCGCGCCCGGCCCTGGCTGATCTCCTGCCGCGGACTCGTCTCGCCGGGCGACGTGCTGGTCGTGACCATGTTCACGAACACCAGCACGTGGACCTCGTCCGGGGTCGCCGACTCCACTCCCGCCGCCGCCACCACGGCCTGCTGGACGGTCTTGCGCTGCCTGGCCCGCGGGCCGAGCGTCCCGGCCAACTCACGGAACTGCGCCACGAGGTTTCCCGTCGCGTGTGCGCTCGCCCTGGCGAAATCGCGGTCGATCGTACGGTAGTCGTACGACAACATCTCCGCGGCATATGACCGGGCAGCGGTGAGCGCCTGCGCGGCCGCCGCCTCGCTCTGTCGCAGCTGACGCAGGTCGAGGAAGGCCGCCCACGCCGCCACGGCCAGCCCGGCCGCCACCAGCGTCAGCAGCACCGGAAGCACGCGGCGCCGCCTCACTGCACCAGCTCCGAGTCCGAGACCAGCCAGCGGCCCGAGACCTTGCTGACCTCCATGCGCCAGCGGAAGAACCGCTCCTCTGGTGCGGTCTTCTCGCCGTTCTCCCAGCGGATCACCGCGTCGGCGACGATCAGGACCCGTGCCCTGTCGGCGTCGGCCGACTCCAGCGCGGACGCACGGAGCACTCCGGTCTGCACCACCTTGTTCTTCAGGGTCGCGGCCTTCAACGCGGCCTGGCCGTCGGCGTACCTTTCACGTTCCCGTCCCGTGGAGGTGACGAGGACCCGTTTCAGGTCCTCGTCGACGGTCCGGTGGTTCAGCGACAGCAGTCCCACCGCGTGCGCGGCGGCCGCCCGCACCGCCGCCTGACGGGCCTGTGCCGCCGCCCAGGAGGCGTCTCGGGCCGACCTGACCCACAGTGCCACTCCCGCGAGGCCCACCACGAGGATGACGAGACCGATGACCGGCACCCGCCGCCGCATGCCCGCCACCCCTGCCCCCGCTCCTCCCGCCGTTCTCGCCGCTCCTGCCGCGCCCGCCGCTCCCTTGCTCGCCGTGCCGTCGGGCGGTCATTCCGAACATAGATCAGCCGATGCGATCTGCCCACCGGTTCCGGCTTTCGCCGTACGGCTCCCGCGGCCCGAGGCCGCACCCGCACGCGCCGCCCGGAGGCGTACGGCTCGGGGCATGCGAAAGGGGCGGGTCATCCGGCACCTGGATGAACCCGCCCCTTTCAGAAGAGCGTGAGCTCGTGTACTTACTTGACCGTGACGGTGGCGCCGGCGCCCTCAAGGGCCGCCTTCGCCTTCTCGGCCTGCTCCTTGTTGACCTTGCCGTCGAAGACCGGCTTCGGAGCGCCGTCGACCAGGTCCTTGGCCTCCTTGAGGCCCAGGCTCGTCAGGGCGCGGATCTCCTTGATGACCTGGATCTTCTTGTCGCCGGCGGCCTCGAGGATGACCTCGAACTCGTCCTGCTCCTCGGCCTCCTCGGCGGCGGCGGCACCGCCACCGGCCGCGGGGGCGGCGGCGACGGCGACCGGAGCGGCGGCCTTGACATCGAAGGTCTCCTCGAAGACCTTCACGAACTCGGACAGCTCAAGGAGGGTCATCTCCTTGAAAGTGTCGAGCAGCTCCTCCGTGCTGAGCTTCGCCATGATGGTGTTCCTCTCGTGGATCTAGCGAAAAACGTGTAAAGGGACCGCGGTGCGCGCTTCCCCCCGCCGCCTGCGCGGACCTTACTCGCCGGCCTCTTCGCGCTTGGCGCGCAGAGCCTCGGCCAGTCGAGCCATGTTGGTGGGCAGCGCGGCGAAGGTGGCGGCAGCCTGGGACTGCTTGGCCTTCAGCGCACCGGCCAGCTTCGCGAGGAGCACCTCACGGGACTCGAGGTCGGCAAGCTTCGTGATCTCGGTCGGGGTCATCGACTTGCCGTCGACGACACCCCCCTTGATCACCAGGAGGGGGTTGGCCTTGGCGAAATCACGCAGACCCTTGGCCGCCTCGACCACGTCGCCCTTCACGAAGGCGATGGCGGTCGGGCCCTGGAACAGGTCGTCCAGGACGGTGATCCCGGCGTTGTTCGCCGCGATCTTGGTAAGCGTGTTCTTCGCCACGGCGAACTTCGCATTCCCACCGAGCGAAACGCGCAGCTCCTTGAGCTGGGCGACGGTGAGACCGCGGTACTCGGTCAGAACGGCGGCGCTGGAGCTCTCGAACTCACTCCTGAGCTCGGCGATCGCACCGCTCTTGTCTGCCTTCGCCATGGGCCTCCTTCCAGATGTGCCACCGGCAAAGGCCCACAAAAACGGACAAGCCCCGGCGTAGGCGCACGGGGCTTGGATGGACGCGACACGTCCCAAGCGTCTTCATACACCTATGCGGGCCGTCCACTCAGGTGGACCCTTCGGCCGCCAGGCTGTGAGCCCGGCGACGACCGGCGGTCTTCGGCAGAAGACAGAATACGTGTCAACCTTCAGGACGCCAAATCAGCTGCCCGTCGGAGCGTTCTGCGGCAGTTCGCCCACCTGGTCGGCCGGCGGCGCCTTGATCTCGACGGGGGCGTTGAAGTCCTTGAAGACCATGGTGGCGGCGAACTCGCCCTCCGCCTGCTTCCCGCCGAGCTGCACCTTGCGGGGCAGCCCGTCGCCGTCGATCCAGGCGTCGAACTTCATGTCCTTCATCTCCGCCGGAATCTGGCCCTTCATGTTCTTCTGGGCCTCCGCCGGCAGCTGCTTCATCGCCTCCTCGATCGGGAACGTGCCCGCGTAGTGCGTCGTGTCCACGCCCCCGACCTGCTCGGCACCGACCTCCTTGACGTCCTTGGACGCCGTGAGCATCTTGACGCTGGTCTCGAGGTCTATCTGCTTGGACTGCCCGAGAAGCTGGTCGACGTTGATTCCGGCGGAGGAGCCGAGCTGCTTGAGGTCCAGCTTGACCCAGGGCTTGGTGGAGCCGGTGAGGGTCTTCAGCATGTCCATCTTCATGTACATCATGTCGCCCGTGAGGATCACCCGCATGCCCCCGGGCAGGTCCTGGCCGCCGAACGAGACCTTGTTGAGCGTGACGTCGGTGGCGAGCTCAGGGGTCTTCTGGTAGAGCATCGTCCCCTGGATGTTCCCCTTGCCCTGCGCACCGGCCGTGATGTCCATGACAATGTCGGCGGCGTAGGAAGTGACCTCATCGGCCTTCTTCGCGCTCTGCGTCAGCACCGCGGCGGCCGACAGCTCGGTGTTCTCCAGCGTCGGCGTGGCGGTCGTGCCACACCCCGCCACCGTGATCGCGGCCGCCGCACAAGCGGCCACCAGAAGTCGGCGCATCCTTGCATCCCTTCTGTTCCCCGTTTTACTTACCCTTGACCCTATTCGGCCGGGGAACCAAATGCGGCGATCCGCTGGAAATTGCACGAGACATGCATGGTTCCCGCATGTTCTCCCTGCTCGTACGGCCATGCCGGACTCGTATCGATCCACCCTTATCAAGGGAGGCAGCGGTGATGCACATCACGCGAAAACACGAAAGAACCCCCACCCGGAGACGGGCAGGGGTTCTCTGGAGAAATTCGAACGGCCCTTTGGGGCTCAGGCCTCGGCCTCGGCGCCCACCGCACGCGTCGCGTTCGGGTCGACCGGAATGCCCGGGCCCATGGACGTGCTGAAGCTGACCTTCTTGAGGTAGCGGCCCTTGGCCGCCGACGGCTTGAGACGCAGCACCTCGTCAAGGGCGGCGGCGTAGTTCTCCACGAGCTGACGCTCGGTGAAGGACGCCTTGCCGATGATGAAGTGCAGGTTCGCGTGCCGGTCGACCCGGAACTCGATCTTGCCGCCCTTGATGTCGGTGACGGCCTTGGCCACGTCGGGGGTGACCGTACCGGTCTTCGGGTTGGGCATGAGACCACGCGGACCGAGCACGCGGCCCAGACGGCCGACCTTGCCCATCAGGTCCGGAGTCGCCACGACCGCGTCGAAGTCGAGACGGCCCTTGGACACCTCGTCGATGAGCTCGTCAGCGCCGACGATGTCGGCGCCGGCGGCGCGGGCCTCCTCGGCACGGGCACCGGTCGCGAAGACCAGGACCCGGGCGGTCTTGCCGGTGCCGTGCGGGAGGTTGACGGTGCCACGGACCATCTGGTCCGCCTTGCGCGGGTCGACACCCAGGCGCAGGGCGACCTCGACGGTGGCGTCGAACTTGGTGGTGGCCGTCTGCTTGGCCAGCCGGGCGCCCTCCAGCGGGCTGTACAGGTTCTCGCGGTCGATCTGGGTCGCCGCGTTCTTCCAGCTCTTGCTGCGCTTCACTTGATGCTCCTCGTGGAGTTCGTGGTCCGGGCCGGCGCAGGCCCTGCCACAGTGCTCGGTTCGCTCGGTTCGCCCGTGGGTGCCGGTCTATGCCGACCGGCGCCGGGGCGTGCCGGGCACTCCCTAGTCGGCGATCGTGACGCCCATGGAGCGGGCGGTGCCGGCGATGATCTTCTCCGCGGCCTCGACGTCGTTGGCGTTGAGGTCCTTCATCTTCGTCTCGGCGATCTGGCGAAGCTGCTCGCGGGTGAGCTTGCCCACCTTGTCCTTGTGCGGGCTCGCGCTGCCCTTCTGCAGGCCGGCCGCCTTCTTGATCAGCTCAGGCGCCGGAGGCGTCTTCGTGACGAAGGTGAACGTACGGTCTTCGTAGATCGTGATCTCGACGGGGATGATGTTGCCCCGCTGGGATTCCGTGGCGGCGTTGTACTGCTTGACGAAATCCATGATGTTGACGCCGTGCGGACCGAGCGCGGTACCGACCGGCGGCGCGGGCGTGGCCTGTCCAGCGGGAAGCTGGACCTTCACCAGCGCCGCGACCTTCTTCTTTGGAGGCATGTGTCCTTCTCCGGGTCCTTTGTCCTACAAAATCCTCGCGTACGCGCGCGAGGACGACTATCGAGTCTAAAGGAGACTGTCAGATCTTCGAGACCTGGTTGAACGACAGCTCGACCGGCGTCTCCCGTCCGAAGATCGACACCAGCACCTTGAGCTTCTGCGACTCGGCGCTGATCTCGCTGACGGTGGCCGGGAGCGTGGCGAACGGCCCGTCCATCACTGTGACCGACTCGCCGATCTCGAAGTCGACGATCGCGGTGACGGCCTTGGTCGTCGTCTTCTTGACTTCCTCGGACGGCTCCGGCGCGAGCAGCTTGGCGACCTCATCGAGGTTCAGCGGGCTCGGCTTGTTCGAGAGGCCGACGAAACCGGTCACACCGGGCGTGTTCCGTACGGCGGCCCACGACTCGTCGGTCAGCTCCATGCGGACCAGCACGTAACCGGGCAGCACACGCTCCTTGATCGGAGTCTTCTTGCCGCCCTTGAACTCGGTGATCGTGTGGGTCGGCACCTCGACCTGGAAGATGTACTCCTCCATGTTGAGGTTGCCGATCCGGCTCTCGATGTTCTGCTTCACGCGGTTCTCGTAGCCGGCGTAGGAGTGGATCACATACCACTCGCCGATCTGTCCGCGCAGCTGACGCTTGAACTCTTCGACCGGGTCGACGTCCGGGACGATGTCGCCGTCCTCGTCGACTTCCGGCGTGGCCGAGGTCGAGTCGGTGTCACCGTCGGCGGCGTCTGAGTCGACGGCCTCGGTGTCGCCGGCCTCTGCTACGGCCTCGTCCTGCTCGGTCTCCCACTCGTCGCGGGAGTGGTCGGCCGGCATCGGGGACTCGGACACGGGACTCTTCCTTCTTCGCTCGGTGACTTGACGTACTGAGACGTCTCGGGCCGGATCCGGATCAGGATCCGTTGCCGAAGAGCCAGAGCACACCCTTGCCCAGGAAGGTGTCGAGCCCGAACACGAAGCCAACCATGATCACCACAAAGACCAAGACCACGGCCGTGTACGAGACGAGCTCGTTCCGTCGTGGCCAGATGACTTTGCGTAGCTCAGCGGCGACCTGTCGGTAGAAGAGGGCGGGAGAGGTGCGCTTGGTCTTCTTCTCACCGGTCGACTTGCCTGGCTTTCCAGCGGTCTCGCCGCGGGTGTCGATCGCCACAGTCCTCACCTGATCCGTCGTGTCCGTCGCAGCTTGCGGCGCGCTTTTCACGCCCTTGTTGCGCGGACCGCACTCCGCAGGGCACGAGGGACTCGAACCCCCAACCGCCGGTTTTGGAGACCGGTGCGCTACCAATTGCGCCAGTGCCCTAAGCCGTGCACCACGATACCCGAGAAACGCCCTGATGCGTCCGCACGTTCCTCGCGTGGCCCACTAGACGGAGAAGTGTACGGGTGAATGGCGGCTACGTCGAACCATGCCGTCCACACCGACCGATCTCCGGCCCACAGCATTGCCCGGAGATCGCCTCCGTGCCCTTCAACCGTACCGCAGCACGCCCCCGAACGGCCGCATATGGCGGGGAAACCACGCAGTGGATCTGGAACGATGGAGGCATGACCCGACCTCGCATCTCCGCGCGTATCTCCGCGATCTCCGAGTCCGCGACGCTGGCAGTTGACAGCAAGGCCAAGGCAATGAAGGCCGCCGGTCGCCCGGTCATCGGCTTCGGCGCCGGCGAGCCCGACTTTCCCACGCCCGACTACATCGTCGAGGCCGCGGTCGAGGCGTGCCGCAACCCCAGATTCCACAAGTACACGCCGGCCGGGGGCCTGCCCGAGCTGAAGCAGGCGATCGCCGACAAGACGCTGCGCGACAGCGGGTTCCAGGTCGACGCCGCCCAGGTGCTCGTGACCAACGGCGGCAAGCAGGCGGTCTACGAGGCGTTCGCCACGCTGCTCGACCCGGGTGACGAGGTCCTGGTCGTGGCCCCGTACTGGACGACGTACCCGGAGGCGATCAAGCTGGCGGGCGGTGTCCAGGTCGACGTCGTGACCGACGAGACGACCGGCTACCTCGCCTCGGTCGAACAGCTCGAGGAGAAGCTGACCGAGCGCACCAAGGTGCTGCTCTTCGTCTCCCCGTCCAACCCGACCGGCGCCGTCCACTCCCCCGAGCAGGTGGCGGAGATCGGCCGCTGGGCGCACGACAAGGGCCTGTGGATCGTCACCGACGAGATCTACGAGCACCTCGTGTACGGCGACGCCACGTTCACCAGCGTGGCCACCGCCGTACCCGAGTTGCGTGACCGCGTCGTCGTGCTCAACGGCGTGGCGAAGACCTACGCGATGACCGGCTGGCGGGTGGGCTGGCTCATCGGCCCGGCCGACGTCGTGAAGGCGGCGACCAACCTGCAGTCGCACGCGACGTCCAACGTCTCGAACGTCGCGCAGGCCGCCGCCCTCGCCGCCGTCTCCGGCGACCTGTCCGCCGTCGCCACCATGCGCACCGCCTTCGACCGTCGCCGCCAGACCATCGTCAGGATGCTCAACGAGATCCCCGGTGTGGTCTGCCCCGAGCCGCTCGGCGCGTTCTACGCCTATCCCTCCGTCAAGGAGCTGCTCGGCAAGGAGATCCGCGGCAGGCGGCCGCAGTCGTCGGCCGAGCTGGCCGAGATCATCCTTGAGGAGGCCGAGGTCGCCCTCGTGCCCGGTGAGGCGTTCGGCACGCCCGGCTACTTCCGGCTGTCGTACGCGCTGGGCGACGACGACCTGGTCGAGGGCGTCAGCCGCCTGGCCAAGTTCCTCAGCGAAGCCCACTGACGCTCTCACCCGCCGACCCCCGCCCGTGAAATGTCGGCATACGGCGCCGTGTGCCGACATTTCACGGGCTTGGGGGTCAGGGAGACGGGTTTCCGCGTCACATGCGCTCGCGGATGCGGCACGATATGGAAATGGCACGTCCGCTCAACACGCTGCCCAAGGCCCACCTGCATCTGCACTTCACCGGTTCGATGCGGCACACGACGCTGATCGAGCTGGCCCAGGAGCACGGCGTCCATCTGCCGGACGCGCTCGTGCGCGAATGGCCGCCCAGATTGCGGGCGACCGACGAGCGGGGCTGGTTCCGGTTCCAGCGGCTCTACGACATCGCGCGGTCGGTGCTGCGACGACCGGAGGACGTACGGCGACTGCTGAACGAGGCCGCGCTGGACGAGGCGCGTGAGGGCTCCCGCTGGCTGGAGATCCAGGTGGATCCCTCGGGCTACGCCCAGCGGTTCGGCGGGCTGACCTCGACGCTCGAACTCGTCCTCGACGCGGCCGAGCAGGCCGCCCGGGCCGCCGGCATCGGCATCGCCGTGATCGTGGCGGCCAACCGCACTCGTCACCCCCTCGACGCGCGGACGCTCGCCCGGCTGGCCGCGCAGTACGCGGGCAAGGGGGTCGTGGGCTTCGGTCTGTCCAACGACGAACGGCGCGGGCGGGCCAGGGAGTTCGACCACGCCTTCCGGATCGCCAAGCGGGCCGGACTGCTGTCCGTACCGCACGGGGGTGAACTGCTGGGCGCGGCCAGCGTCGAGGAGTGCGTCGACGACCTGGACGCCGACCGGCTGGGGCACGGCGTGCGCGCCGCCGAGTCGCCGCGGCTCATGGAGCGGCTCGCCGCCCGGCAGATCACCTGCGAGGTGTGCCCGCTGTCCAACGTGGGCTTGGGCGTGGCGGAGCGGCCCGAGGACGTGCCACTGCGACGGCTGTTCGACGCGGGCGTCCCGATCGCGCTCGGCGCCGACGACCCGCTGCTGTTCGGGGCCCGGCTGCTGCCGCAGTACCAACTCGCCAGGGACGTGTACGGTTTCACCGACGCGGAGATCGCCGAGATGGCCAGGCAGTCGATCCGGTCGTCGGCGGCGCCGGAGACGGTCAAGAAGGAGATCATCGGCGAGATCGACGCCTGGCTGGCCGACCCCGTCTAGGGAGTGTTGAAAAAGTGCTGTCCGTCGCGAGCGTGGATCCAGATGGATGCATCGCAAGGCGGAGGAGGAGCTCGTAGCCGGAGGCTACGGGCGACGAGTCCAACGCCGCGAGGCGCCATCTGGGCCGCGCGCAGCAGGACATGACTTTTGAAACACGACCCAGAGCATCGATCAGGTATCGTCACCGCTGCCGCGGCTGCGGGTCGCTGCGCCGGGAGGAAGCTCCGGTCCGCCGCTAAGCCCGCCGGCCGCGGTTTCCCGTGCGGTCCTCGCTCCCTCCCGCTCCGCTCCCTGCCACCCCGCTCCCTGCCATCCCGGCTGTTCGATCCGCGGCTACCTGACGGAGCGGGCGATCCGCAGCGCCTCCTGATAGTCCTCGCACTCCAGGCGCATGCCCACGTTGGCGTCGCCCGTGTCCCGCTGCCAGATGAGGGTGGGGCCGGCGACCCGCTCCTCGCGGGGGGCGCCGCCGTGCCGCGGCACGTAGGAGACGGCGTGCGGCTGCCGGATCCACCATCCGTTGACGCCGGAGACCTGCAGCGGCCACGGCTCGCCGAGGTCCTTGCGGAAGACCACCTCCAGCGTTCCGTCGAACTCGTCGAGCCGGAGTCCTGGCCACAGCAGCGTGACCACCCTGCCGCCGTCGGCGATCCTGATGTCCGACGGATCGCCCAGCGCCGACGGCATGGCGATCGGGAAGCGTGCGGCCTGGCGGGCCTCGTCGAGGGTGACCCTCCGCTCGTCGGGAAGCGGGCGCGGGACGCCGGTCGGAAGTGGACCCGGCCCGCCGACGCTGATCTCCACCCCGGCGAACCTCAGCATCGTCACCACGGCCGCCCTGCCCTGCGGGGTGACCGCGATCAGCGCGACCAGGAAGACCGCGACGAGCGCGGTCAGGCGCCGCGGCGCGCGCCGCACCCGGACGACGGGCTCGGCCAGGCGGGTGCGTACGGCACGGGCCACGTCCGCCGGCGGCGGCGCGGGGACCTCCAGGGCCTCGCCGAGCGCACGCAGGTCGGCCTCCAGATCGGCGAACCGGCCGAACCGGTCATCATCCGAGGAGGTCACGGCCCACCTCCTCTCGCAGCCGCCGAAGCCCGCGGAACGTGCGCGACTTCACGGTCCCCAGCCGTACGCCGAGGACCTCGGCGGTCTCGGCCTCGGACAACTGCAGTAAATACCGGCAGGTCACCGCCTCACGTTCCCGCTCGGGCAGCGTGCGCACGGCGTCGAGCAGCCGCGTCCTGCTGTCCGTGGCGAGCGCCACCCCCTCGGGGTCCTCCGGCTCGTACGGCCCACGCGCCCGCCCCGGCTCCGACTCCAGCCGCAGCGTCAGATCGGCACGGCGGCCACGCGACCGGGTGAGATTGTGCGTCTCGTTCGCCACGATGCGCAGCAACCACGGTTTGAAGGCCGCGTCGCGGCGGAAGCCCGCCAGGTGACGGAACGCCTTGACGAACGCCTCCTGGACGACGTCCTCGGCCTCGTCGCCCGCGCCCAGGAAGCTCGCCGTACGGTGTGCGACCATGCTGTACCTGGTGACCAGCACCTCATAGGCGTCGAGGTCACCGGCGAGCGACCGGGTCACTGCCTCATCGTCGTCCATGGCGTCCTAGGTCGTGCCGTCGACAGCCGGCGCATTCGGGGTAGGTCATCGGGTGAAGGCCGCCGAAGGCGACGCTCCGGAATCCGATGACCACTAAACTTTCGACGTCCGTCAGCGCGTAAAGAGGATCTTATGTCTGGGTATGACCGTGTAGTCCAGCCGGCGGCCGGAGACGATGCCCTGGAGAACCATCTCGGTGGCGACGAGGCGAGGAACTACCGGCAGTACGAGTACGACATGGTCGCTCCGCATGTCGGACGCTCGATGCTCGAAATCGGGTCCGGCCTGGGCCACTTCGCGGAGCAGTTCCTCCCGCGCCTCGACCGGCTGGTCGTGAGCGACTTCGATCCCTACTGCGTCGAGCAGCTCGAGAAGCGGTTCGCCTCTCGCGACGACGTCTCCGTACTCCAGTTCGGACTGCCCGCCGAGATCCCCCTGGCCGACCCGGTGGACACGGTCGTGATGATGAACGTCCTGGAGCACATCGAGGAGGACGCCGAGGCCCTGCGTTCCCTCGCGAAGGTGACAGCGCCGGGTGGACGGATCGTGATCTGGGTCCCCGGATACATGCAGTTGTACGGAGACTTCGACCGCAAGGTCGGACATGTCAGGCGATACACCCCCGCCACGCTCCGTGCCGCCGTCACCGCCGCCGGCCTGGGGGTCGACGTGCTCAAGCCGATCAACTTCCTGGGCGGCATCGCCTGGTGGGCCGCGGTACGACGGGGCGGCGTCGGCTATCCCGACCCCCGGCTCGTCAAGATCTACGACCGGACCGTCGTGCCGATGACGCGGCTGATCGAGCGCGTCATCAGACCGCCCTTCGGCCAGACCGTCTTCTGCGTGGCCCGGGTTCCCGGGTAAACCCGGCCCGGTGCCCCGGTAACGCCCGCATGTGAAATCCGCCGAAGGTATCAGGAGAGCATTCACATCGGCAGCGCTTATCAGGCTACTGGTGGGTAAGTATCTCGTCATGGGGCGCGTCCCGCGGACTTCGTCGCCGGGACACGACGGGAGGCCCACTGCCTGAGGAGGCCGCGATGACCACCGATTACGCCACCGCACGAGAAGTAGCCGAGCAGGCGCGCGAGGCGGAATGGACCCGGCCGAGCTTCGGCAGACAACTGTTCCTCGGCGACTTCCGGCTCGACCTCGTCCACCCCGCGCCGGAACTGCCGGAGGAGGAGATCAAGAAGGGGGACGGCTTCCTGCGGGCGCTGCGGCGGTTCCTGCAGGAGAAGGTCGATCCGGCCGAGATCGAACGCACGGCCGTCATCCCCGACGAGGTGGTCAAGGGCCTGGCCTCGATCGGCGCGTTCGGGATGACCACCGAGGAGGAGTACGGCGGACTCGGCCTGGCCCACCTCTACTACTGCCGGGCGCTGCAGCTCACCGCGTCGTACTGTCCCTCGGTCAGCGCCCTGCTGTCGGCGCACCAGTCCATCGGCGTCCCCCAGCCGCTGCGGCTGTTCGGTACGCCCGAGCAGAAGGAGCGCTTCCTCCCGCGATGCGCGCGAGGGGAGATCTCCGCGTTTCTCCTGACCGAGCCCGATGTGGGGTCCGATCCGGCGCGGCTGGCCACGACCGCCGTCCGCGACGGGGACTCCTACGTCATCGACGGCGTCAAGCTGTGGACCACCAACGGCGTGGTCGCCGACCTGCTCGTGGTCATGGCCCGCACGGGCGCCAAGATCTCGGCGTTCGTGGTGGAGGCCGACAGCCCCGGGATCACGGTCGAGCGCCGCAACGCGTTCATGGGTCTGCGCGGCATCGAGAACGGCGTGACCCGGTTCCACCAGGTCCGCGTGCCCGCCGACAACCTCATCGGCCGCGAGGGGCAGGGCCTGAAGATCGCGCTGACCACGCTGAACACGGGGCGCCTCTCACTGCCCGCCAACTGTGCCGGTGCGGCCAAGTGGGCCGCCAAGATCGCCCGGGAGTGGGGCGGAGAACGGGTCCAGTGGGGGCGCCGCATCGGCGAGCACGAGGCGGTGGCCCACAAGATCGCCTTCATCGCGAGCACGGCGTACGCCCTTGAGGCCGTCGTCAACCTCGCCAGCCGCCTCGCCGACGACGAACGCAACGACATCCGCATCGAGGCGGCCCTGGCGAAGCTGTACGGCTCTGAGATGGCCTGGCAGGTCGCCGACGAACTGGTCCAGATCAGAGGCGGGCGCGGCTACGAGACGGCCGAGTCCCTGCACGCCCGCGGCGAGCGCGGCGTGCCCGCCGAGCAGATGCTGCGCGATCTGCGCATCAACCGCATCTTCGAGGGCTCGACCGAGATCATGCATCTGCTCATCGCCCGCGAGGCCGTGGACGCCCACCTGTCGGTCGCCGGGGACCTCGTCAATCCCAGGGCCGACCTCAAGACGAAGGGACGGGCCGCCGCCAAGGCGGGCGGCTTCTACGCCAGGTGGCTGCCGAGCCTGGTCGCCGGGCCGGGACAGTTGCCGAACTCCTACGCCGAGTTCGGTCCGCTCGCCCAGCATCTGCGCTACGTCGAGCGCACCAGCCGCAAGCTCGCCAGGTCCACGTTCTACGGCATGTCGCGCTGGCAGGGTCGGCTGGAGCACAAGCAGGGCTTCCTCTCCCGCATCGTGGACATCGGCGCCGAACTCTTCGCCATGACCGCCGTGTGCGTCCAGGCGCAGGAGGACACCGTCGAGTTCGGGCGCAAGCCGTACGAACTGGCGGACACCTTCTGCCATCAGGCACGCCTGCGGGCCGAGGCGCTGTTCGCCCGGTTGTGGGACAACACGGACTCCCGTGACGTACGGCTGGCCCGCCTGGTCCTCGACGGACGGTACGGCTTCCTGGAGGAGGGCATCCTCGACCCCTCGCTGGACGGTCCCTGGATCGCCCCGTCGAACCCCGGGCCGTCGGAGTTCGAGGACGTGCACCGGCACGTCCGGTAGTCCTCCGTCACCACGAAGGGCACCCGGCGCCGGGTGCCCTTCGAAGCCGTACGGAGATCAGAGGCGTTCGATGATGGTGACGTTGGCCTGGCCGCCGCCCTCGCACATGGTCTGCAGGCCGTAACGGCCGCCGGTGCGCTCCAGCTCGTGCAGCAGCTTGGTCATCAGGATCGCGCCGGTGCCCCCGAGAGGGTGCCCCAGGGCGATGGCGCCGCCGTTCGGGTTGGTCTTCTCGGGGTCGGCGCCGATCTCGCGCAGCCAGGCGAGCGGCACCGGCGCGAACGCCTCGTTGATCTCGATGACGTCGATGTCCTCGACGCCGAGACCGGCCCGCTCAAGTGCCTTGCGCGTCGCGGGGATGGGCGCGGTCAGCATGTAGACGGGATCGTCGCCGGCGAGCGTCAGCGTGACGATGCGGGCGCGCGGGGTCAGGCCGTGCTCGCGCACCGCCCGCTCCGAGGCGACGAGCACCGCACCGGAACCGTCCGAGATCTGCGACGAGGTGGCCGCCGTGATCCGGCCGCCCTCGCGGAGGGGCTTGAGCTCGGCCATCTTCTCCAGCGTCGTGTCCGGCCGGGGGCCCTCGTCGTCCTCGACGCCGGCCAGCGGCGCGATCTGGTCCCTGAAGTAGCCGTCCGCGATCGCCTTGGCGGCCCGCCGGTGGCTCTCGTAGGCGTACCGCTCCAGCTCGTCGCGCTCCAGGCCCCACTTCTCGCACATCAGCTCGGCGCCGCGGAACTGGGAGATCTCCTGCGTGCCGTACCGTTCGGCCCACTTCTGGCCGAACGGGAGCGGCATGCCCTTCTCCAGCGCGGCCGTGATGGTCGACCCCATGGGGACGACGGACATCGACTCGACGCCGGCGGCGACCACCAGATCCTGCGTGCCGGACAGCACCCCCTGGGCGGCGAAGTGGACGGCCTGCTGCGACGATCCGCACTGCCGGTCGATGGTGACGCCCGCGACGCTCTCCGGGAGGCCCGCGCTGAGCCAGGCGTTACGCGCGATGTCCATCGACTGCGGGCCGAACTGCATGACACAGCCCATGATCACATCATCGACGGCGGCGGGATCGACACCGGTGCGTTCGACGAGCGCCGCGAGAGTGTGCGCGGCCAGATCAGTCGGGTGGACCGTGGACAGCCCGCCCTTCTTCTTGCCGACGGGGCTGCGGACCGCGCCGACGATGTACGCCTCTGCCACAGGAGTCCTCCAAGGAAACCGAGCAATGTTCGGTTACCTCAGAGGCTACATCGGCCCGGCACACGGACGGAACGGTGGCGGGGCGACCACCGACGGCGGGCCCGTGATCAGGTGTAACGGCCGGGCAGCAGGTCCGCGGGCTCGGCGAGCTGGAAGCCTCCCTCGTCGGCGGCGATGCCACTCAGCCGCTGGGCCAGGGCCAGTGCCGCCACCGCCCGGACGATCAGCGCCTGTTCGCCGGGGCTCTCGCTCTCGGCCTCGTCGTCGTCGGGCGCCTCGTCGTCGTCGGCGGCCTCGGCGAGGCTCTCGTCCGCGGCCTCCCTCGCGGTCTCGTCACCGGTCGCGCCGGGAACCTCGCCGGAGGTCTCGTCGGAGGTCTCGACGGAGGCTTCGTTGGAAGTCTCGTCGGGGGCTTCGCCGGAGGCTTCGCCGGGGGTCGCGTCCGCGGCCTCGTCGCCGGTGACGTCGCCGGTCTCGGGTGCGGGTGTCGTGTTGTCGTCCGTCGCGCCGGCGGGCTCGTCCGCGTCCGATGGAGCGAGCGGAGAGATCTTCGCGATCACGATCTCGGTGAGGTACGGCCAGCGAGCCCGGGCGGCCGGGGGGATCCTGCGGCCCTCCTCGATGGTGACGACCGTGTCGGCCCCCATGTAGACGTCCGTGAGCACGCCCTGTCTCAGCGGGACGCGCACGATGCCGTCGACCAGTTCGCCGTCCGGCCAGCGGTCGGCGTCGAGGGACTCGGCCGGGCTCACGAACTCCCTGAGGATCTCGATGGTCTCCTCCGGCGAGGGCGCCGCCGGCAGGTAGACGACGGGATCGCGCCGCTCGCTTTCCGCCGGATCGGTCGGCTCCCCCTGACACAGGGTCCAGCCGCCCAGGCGGAAGGCGATGCCCTCGGCGAGACTCTTGTCGAAGAAGTCCACCGGCAGTGGTCCCTCGGCGGTGATCCGGCACGCCCAGAGCCGCTCCTCGTCCCGGATGCCGAGCTTGGCCAGGATCGGGCCGGTCAGCTCGATGGCCGCGAGGATCCGGGAGCCGCCCGCGATGATGTCGTCACCGTCGAAGACCGCCTCGGGATCGGCGAGCTGTGCGACGGCCAGCAGTGTCTTCGGATCCGGCCGGGTGGGCAGCAGCACGGTGGGTCCGGTGCGCAGCCGGCCCGGCAGCAGGAGATCGGAGAACCAGCCCACAACTCCTCCTCGTGATCGCTCGATGAGACCTTAGCCGCAACCGGGTACGCTCCACGAGCCGTTCCACAGGCCTGTGCACGTTCAACGGGGTCAGGATGCGGCCTTGGCAAGTCGCGTTCCCGTCATGACGGCATAAACGATGACATTGTCGACGTAATGACCGGTCGTCCGGTTGTACGTGCCCCCGCATGTGATCAGTCGGAGCTCCGCGTTGTCGGCGTCGCCGTACACCCTGTTGGTGGGGAACGTCTGTTTGGCCGCCTGCTCGACGCCGCCCACCGTGAAGATCGCGACGGTGCCGTCCATCCGGACGACCTCGATCTTGTCTCCGTACTGCATCTCGTGCAGCCTGCTGAAGACCGCGCTGCGGGTCTGGGTGTCCTTGTGGCCGAGCATGATGGCCGGGCCGACCTCGCCGGCGGTCGGGCCGCCGCGATACCAGCCGACGAGGTTGTGGTTGCTGATCGGCGGAGTCTCGATGGCGCCGGACTTGTCCGTACCGACCGATTTGATCGGCGCGTTGACGTGCAGCTTGGGGATGATCAGCCGCTTGGGCGAGGACGGCTGCATCGGCGGAGCGGCGGGCAGCGCCGGCACCGGAGGAGGTGCGTTCGGGTCGGCCTGGGTCAGCGGGTTCCCGGGGCCCCCGGGCCCCACCGTGGCCGCCATCCGGTCCACGCCGCCCGGCCGCTGCAACGACGTGCGATCCGGTGACGCGTACTCGTCGGGTGACATGATCATGAAACCGACGCCGATGACGACGATCACCAGGCCGACGACCGCGGCCAGGATGAGCACGCCCCTTATCGCCTGCGTGCCGCCCCCGTCCGGTCTCTCGGTCTCCTGCCGCTGCTGGGGCTGGAGCTGAAGCTGGGGCAGCATGACCGGCTGGAAGACGGGCTGGCCGTACACCGGCTGGGGATAACCCTGCGGCGCGAACACACCGGGTGTGCCCTGGGGCCCGGCGTCGCCTGCGGGCGACCCGTACGGCCCGCCGGACGCGTCCGGCGGATGGTGTCCGGGCGGTGGCGTACCCATGGGCCCGCTCTAGTGCCGTACGGTCCGGCGCCGGGCGCGCAGCACGAGTCCTCCGGTGGCCGCCGCGAGCATCAGTCCCGCGCCGGTGAGGATGAGGACCCGCGCGTCCGGCCCGACCTCGCCACCGCCGCCCGTGGACACGCCACCCCCGGGTGTGTGGGTCACCTGCCCCTTGCTCTTCTTCGTCGCCGTCGACGACGGAGTGGCGGTCTCCGTCACGTATATGGTCCTCGTCGGCTTGGGCGTCGGCGTCGGGCTCGGCGTGTGGCTGGGCGAGGCGCTCGGCGAGGCGCTGGGCGAGGTGCTGGGCGAGCTCGACGAGGAGGGCGAGACGATGACGGAGACCTCCGCCGGTACGGTGTGTCCGGCGGTCCCGATCACGCAGGTGTAGGTGACGCCGCCACCGGTCTCCGGGCCGATCCGAAGGGTGAACTTGTCGGCCTTGGCCACCATCGTCCCGGCCACGTTCGGCGTCACCGTGGCGGTGACCGTGGGAAACGGGATGGGCGAGCCGGCCTGGATCTCCCCCGTCAGCGGCGCGCCGGTCGCCGTCGCCGTGACCGTGGCCGTCGCGTTGGGGCTGGGACCGATGATCACCAGCTCGCCCGTCATGACGATCTTTTCGGTGGTCGGGATCTGGGCCGTGGCCTTGAGCTGCTTGGTCGTGTCGTTCGACTGGGTGCTCAACCAGGTCAGCGTGACCGCCTGGGAGGCCGTCGCGCTCGCGGGGCCGCCCAGCGTGACCAGCAGCTCGGGAGACGGGGCGTCCCCCGTCGTCGGCGTGCAGGCGTACGACATGGTTCGGGGAGAGGGCGCCAGCGTGCCCAGGGCGGGCAGCCCGAAGAAGACGACACCCGCGCCGACCACCCCGGCTACGGCGGCCTTCCTGACGACAGGACCCCGCAACCCCGATCTCGGCACTGGCTTGTCTCCCATCCCAAATCACCCCAATAACCGGCGTACCAGGATCTCAGACTCGGTCACGCTTGGGTAGCGATCCGCACAACCGGAGATGTACCGGGATCGGTGCGCGGAACGCGGAACTGTCATGATCTCCCCACAGTTATGCAATCTATCAGTCAACCCCCTCCCCCACCGTGTCAGTTGATCGATCACGACATCGATGTGCGGGGAGACCGCTCGGGCGGCGGTACGTCGCGATCGAACAGCGGGGGTCACTTGCCGCGGGTCGAGGTCAGTGTGGCGTACACGATGATGTTGTCGGTGTAGTGGTGCGCCTTGGCGTTGAAGACCCCGCCGCAGGTGACCAGTCGAAGCGACGCCGTGGCGGTGTTGCTGTACACCCGATTGGTCGGAAATTTCAGCTTGCTGACCTGCTCGACCCCGTCCACGGTGAAAATGGCGGTTTTGCCGTCCGCGCGCCGCACGGCGATCTTGTTGCCGCGCTTGAGCTCGCGCACCCGGCTGAACACCGCGGCGCCACGCCGGGTGTTCACGTGGCCGAGGATGACCGCGGGACCCTGGTCGCCGGGCGCGGGGCCGAAACGGTACCAACCGGTGAGGTTGGGCTTGCTCAGCGGCGGGGCCTCGATCTCGCCGTTCTTGTCGACGCCGATCGAACCGACCGGGGCGGACACCCCGATCGACGGGATGCTGATCCTCGTCGGCCTGCCCTTGGCCTTCTTCGCCGCCGACACCCGCTTCGACGCCGCCGAGGCCGTTTTCGGAGTGAGCGTGAGCGGGGGGAACGGCTCGAGCGCCGGAGAGGGCGGAGGCGCCGCCGGGTCGGCCGCGGTCAGCGGAGCGTCCGGCCCCCCGGGCCCGACGGTCGGCGGAAGGTAGGCGATGTTGCCCGCGCCCTGGACGTTCACCCGCCCGCCGGGCAGCGGATCGGGCTCAGCCGGGGACGACGGCGACAGCACGGCCAGCATCCCGATCATCACCGCGATGATCCCGCCGAAGGAGCCGCCCACGAGCAACGTCGCGAGGACGGGCTGCGGCAGCGACTTACGCGCCGGCTTGGCGGCTGTGGCGGGGGAAGCCCCTTCGGCGGGTACGGCGCCCTCCCCTGGGGAGGGGCCACCGGCTGGAGTGGACGTCATCGTCGCGATCCCCTCAGAGCGTCTCCGCCGACTCACCCGAGTGGGCGGCCCTGCGCCTGAGCAGCGCCACGCCGCCCCAGACGCCGACGAGCAGCATCAGACCGCCCGAGCCGAGGAGCAGCCCTCCCGACGAGGCGTCCTCCGGAGCCTCACCGGTCTGCGCCCCGCCCTTGGGGGTCACCTCCACCTGGGCGACGGTCGGCGTCGCGGTCATCGTCACCGTGGTCGTCGTGGTCGGCTTCGGCGAGGTCGACGCCGTCGCCGTGTTCGTCACGGTCACGGTCGGACGCGGGCTCCCGTTGGTCCCGGGATTGTTCGTGCCGGGGCTGGGGCTGGAGCTGCCGTTCGGGCTTTGCCCGGGGCTGGTCGCTGGGCTCGTCGGGGGGCCGTCCGAACCCGAAGGGGTGACCGACGGTGTCGTTCCCGGGCTCTCCGGTGGGTTCGTGGCCGAGCCCCCGCCGATGACGACCCTGATGGCCGTCGGCTTCTTCACCGGCTTGCACGTCGCCTGGAACTGCTTCGGCGGGGTGAGGATCTCTTCCGTGACCGCCCGGAAGCCGTCCACCATCATCCACTTGTCGTCGAGATTCTCGACGACGAGCTTGTGCTCGCCGTACGGCAGGTCGCGCACGCCCCAGAGCGTGTGGTTGCCCTGGTTGACGACCACGACCGGATTGCCATTGGCGTCCTTGGATGCGTCGGCGGTCGCCGGGATGCCCGGCTTGCCGTCGATCTTGAACCCCACCTTGCCGGCACGATGGTCCTGCTCGGTGATGAAGTCGACACCCGTGCCGGTGAACTTGAACGTCGCCGTCGAATACTTCTTTTCGGTCGCGTGTACGTCGTTGTGGATGTCATTGAACTTGGGGTCGCGATCGTTGAAGTCTTGCCAGCCGTCACCGTGATATTCGATCACCGGTACACCGGCGTCGTCGTTGACGACCTCCTCCGATGCCGGCGGAGTGAAGTCGATGAGGAGGTTGCGGGGCTCGATCTCGAACACGCCGCTTTCCGTCGTGCTCACCGCCCCGGAGATCGCCTCGGGCAGCGCCAGGCTCCCTCCGGCCTGCAGGAGCTCCTGGTCCTTCGCGCCGAGCGAGTGCAGCTCCCCCTGCCATGGATCGCCGAGGACGCCGACCTTGCCGGTCGCCAGGAGGCGTCCGCCCGGCTGGAACAGGCCGGGAGACAGGAAGCTCGTGTTGTTCTGGTAGGCCACGTTCCACTTGACGTTGAGCGGCTCCCCGACGGCCAGCGCGGTCTGCACGGTGAGGGTGACCTTCAACTCGACCGGCCGACTGTCGGGCGTCGTCGCGACGCCCCTGGTGCACCTGTAGATCAGGTCGACCTGGGCCATCTCCGCCTGGGCCGTGGTCAGCGGAAGCGCGAGCAAACCACCTCCGACGACGCTCACGACCGCGACGGCGAGCACGTTGCGCCGCCGCGCATTCCACCGAACCACCGCACACTCCGATCGCGAGGGGCCGCCCCAGACAGGCGAGAGCACAGTAAATCGAAGGTAGATCTTACGGCTTGGCCCTGGACCTACACGGGCGAATGCAGTGATGTTGGCGGATTTGTGACCCCATGCCCCCAATGGGATGGGTGACCATGTCGATCGACCCATCGACCCATCGGTAACAGAATCGTATTCTGGTCGGGTCGCCCGATCCGTCCAGTCGTCCAGCCCACGAACCGGAGGCGTACCAGATGCGGCGAGACCTCTTCGACGAGGAGCACCTGCTCTTCCGCGAGACTGTCCGCGAATTCCTCGCCCGTGAGGTGATCCCCCGTCACGGCCAGTGGGAGAAGGACGGCATCGTCCCCCGCGAGGTGTGGAAGAAGGCCGGCGAGCTGGGCATGTTCGGCTTCTCCGTCCCGGAGGAGTACGGCGGGGCCGGCATCACGGACTTCCGCTACAACACGGTCATCGTCGAAGAGATCATCCGGGCGGGTGCCACCGGTCTGGGGTTCGGCCTGCACAACGACATCATGGCGCCATACCTCGTTGACCTGACCGACGACGAGCAGAAGCGGCGCTGGCTGCCCGGGTTCGTCTCCGGGGAGCTGATCACGGCGATCGCGATGACCGAGCCGGGGGCCGGCAGCGATCTGCAGGGCATCCGTACCACCGCCATTCGCGAGGGCGACCACTACGTGGTCAACGGACAGAAGACGTTCATCACCAACGGCATCAACTCCGACCTGGTCGTGGTCGTCGCCAAGACCGACCCCACGGCGGGCGCCCGCGGCACCACGCTGCTCGTGGTCGAGCGCGGCATGACGGGGTTCACCCGCGGGCGCAACCTCGAGAAGGTCGGCATGCACGCCCAGGACACCGCCGAGTTGTTCTTCGAGAACGTCCGCGTCCCGGTGACCAACCGGCTCGGCGACGAGGACGGCCAGGGCTTCATCCAGCTGATGAACAACCTGCCGCAGGAGCGCCTGTCGATCGCGGTGGCGGCGGTGGCCGCCGCCGAGGCCGCGTTGGAAACGACCATCGAGTACTGCCGGGGCCGCAAGGCGTTCGGCAAGAGCATCGGCCGGTTCCAGAACACCCGGTTCCTGCTGGCCGAGCTGGCCACCGAGGTGGAGATCGCCCGCCACTATGTGGACAAGTGCGTGCTCGCCCTCAACGCGGGCGAACTCACGGCCGTGGACGCCGCCAAGGCCAAGTGGTGGACGACCGAGCTGCAGAACAAGGTGATCGACCGCTGCCTCCAACTCCACGGAGGGTACGGCTACATGCTCGAATATCCCGTCGCCAAGGCCTGGCTGGACAGTCGTGTCCAGACCATCTACGGCGGCACGACCGAGATCATGAAGGAGATCATCGGTCGCTCCTTCGACTTCTAGAAGATCCGTCGAGTTCTAGAAGGTCCGTCGAGTTCTAGAGGGTCGGTCAGTCAAGAGTCGTCAGCCGGGGCGGCAGGGAGCGGAGCGGGAGGGAACGAGGACCGCATGCCAGGCCCCGCTCAGCGGGGCCTGGCAGCGGACCGGAGCTTCCTCCCGGCGCAGCGACCGGAACTGATCAGGGACGTCCTCAGCGGTGTCCGTTACTCGGCCGATGCCCTGGCGCCTCTGAGGGACGTCGCCCGCCTGCGACCGTGCCGTACGCGATCTCCCATTGCAAGGTCATTAACGATATCCGTGCTGATCGCAGGCATCGCGTGCGAGTTTCTGCAAGATCACGAAGGTCGCCCGGCCTGCTCAGGGACCCGGAGTGCGAGAATTCGCAAGATCACGGGCATGGGGTCGGTGGGGGTGCGGTCAGGGGTCAGGTGACGTGCTGGCCCCAGATGGCGAGCATGACGATGACGAAAACGATCATCACGCCCGCGTAGCCCATCGGTCCCAGCCGGAAGAACCTGCGGACCCGGTTCAGCAGCCACGCGAACAGGAACGCCAGGAAGACCAGAAGGATGAGTCCAGGGTCCATGCGATCAGTATGCGGCCGTTTTCCCCTGTGCGCGCGGGCAACCGGCCCAGCCGTCGGCGGAAACGCTCAGCGACCGCCGACGGGGATCTCGAACCAGACGGCCTTGCCCTCCCTGGTCGGCCGGGAACCCCAGCGCTTGGCGAGCTGGTCGACGAGGTAGAGGCCCCGGCCGCCCTCATCGGTCTCGGCGGCGCTGCGGATGCGGGGCAGACGCAGATCCTGGTCGAACACCTCGACCCAGATCGCGTCCTTGCCGCAGCGCAACCGGAGCGTGAACTCCTTCTCGCCGGCGATGTCCTCCTCGAAACCCGGCACGTCCCATGACTCGTCGAACGGCAGCGGCGGGCCTTCGAGCACCAGCTCACGGCGTGGCACACTGGCACCGGCCGCGTGGAGCACGACGTTGGTCACGACCTCGGAGACCAGCAGGCAGGCGAGGTCGGCCCGTTCCTGGGGTACCTGCCAGCGCTCGAACGCCTCGGACGCCATCCGCCGGGCCTCCCCCACCATGATCGGCTGCGCGGGGAACGTACGCTCCTGTAGCTCCAGTTCGGTGCCGACCGACCTGACCACGAGGATCGCCATGTCGTCGTCGATCTCGCCGGGAACGGCGACGGTGGCCGCGTCCGCGATGCGCTCGACCGGTTCGGCGGAGACCTTGGCGAGCTCGTCGCGGAGCATCCGCAGCGCCTCGTCCTCCTCCGGGTCCTCGGACGAGGGGCCGCCGAAGTCACGGAGGGGGCGGCGGTCGACCAGGCCGTCTGTGTAGAGGAGCAGCGTCGCGCCGGGCGGCAGGGTCAGGGTCTCCTCCTTGTAGACGAGATCGGCGTGCACGCCCTTGGCCCGGACGCCGAGCGGCTGACCCACCTCGGTGATGTCCAGCTCCGTGACCTTGCCGTCGACGATCAGCAGCGGCGGCGCGTGACCGGCGTTGGCGAAGGAGAGCTGCCGCGACCACGCGTCGTACACGAGGTACTGACAGGTGACGATCGGCGGATTGGTGATGTCGGCGCCGAAGTCGTCGCGCTCCGGCGCGGCCACGACCCGGGTCCACTCGTCGAGCCGGGCGAGGATGTCGGCGGGCGGCTTGTCGTCCTGCGCGAAGGCCCGCAACGCGGCCCTGAGCTGGCCCATGACGGCGGCCGCCTTGGCGCCCCGCCCCTCCACGTCTCCGATGACGATGCCGACCCGGCCGGCCGACAGCGGGATCACGTCGTACCAGTCGCCGCCCACCTGGGTCTGAATGCCCTGTCCGTGCGAGGCGAGCGGTGCGGCGGGACAGTAGCGGTGGGCGATCTCCAGCCCGTCGAACGAGGGGAGATCACGCGGCAGCAGATGCTTCTGGAACGATTCGGCGGTGTGCCGCTCCTCCTCGAACAGCAGCGCGTTGTCCACGGCGAGCGCGACCCGGGTGGCGACCGCGCCCAGGAAGTCCCGGTCGAAGGTGTCGTAGTGCGGGGAGCGCCGGTCGGTGAGGTTGGACAGCCCGAGATACATCAGGCCCAGCGTCTCACCGCGTACGCACAGTGGCGCGACGATAGCTGAGGTCATCCCGACCTCGGCGAACAGCCGGGCCGAGCCCTCGCTCGGCATCGGGAAGCTCACCTGCGAGAAGTCCTCGACGAGGATGGTCTCCTGCCGGCGCAGCGCGGTGTCGGCGTAGTGGCCGAGCGGATATCTGATCTCCGAGCCCACCGGCAGCCAGGTGCCCGGCGGCGGCATCCAGCCGTGCACGTGCTTGGACACCTTGCGCACCAGCCGGTCGCCCTGGACCAGCTCGATGAAGCAGTGGTCGGCGAACTGCGGGACCAGCATCTCCGCGACCCGGTTGAGCGTCTCCTCGACGTACAGGGATCCGGCGAGCCGCTCGCCGATGCGCTCGAGCAGGCCGAACCGGTCCTTCTCCCGCTCGTTGCTGCGCATCGCCTCGCGCGCGATGACCACGATGCCGCTGATCGGACCCGACGGGTGCCGCAGCGGTACGGCCTGGGCCCGTACGTAGACCACCGTGCCGTCGTCGCGTACGACGTCGAACGTGCCCTCCCACACCCCGCCGCGCAGCACGTGCCTGGCCAGGTCGATGGCGTGCGGGTGGTCCTTCTCCATGATTCCGAGGGACACCAGGGGCTCGTCGCCGGATGGTGTCCCCGTCCTGCCGAACAGTCGCTCGGCGTACGGATTCCAGTAGAGGACGTTGCTGAAACGGTCGGTGACGACCACCGCCATCTCAGCCTGGTCGAGCACCGATCCGGCGGTCAGATGGTCGGCCGTCTCCTGGGACAGGTCTCCCCAACGTTTCATCCCCCGGCCACCCCCCGGGGACGCGTGTTCGCTATGGCTGCCACATGCGCTCCTGCAGGGGCTCCTGAGGTCATGAGGGGCTGCTGGGTCTGAGAGAGGAGGAGAGACTCCCTATCCGGATTCAACCAGGCACAACTCTTTCCGTCATCGTCTGGTGACGAAGACGTGCGCGGCGACGTCCCGCGGTAGGTCCACGGCAGTGCCGCCCGCTTCACCATCACCCGTCACCCGCACACCGTCGTCGCTAGCCGCGAGCGTCACCTCGCGTCCGGGTTGTATCCCAACTTGCTTGAGTTTAAGCATCACGGCGGGGTCGCTTTGCACTTGTTCGCTGATTCGCCGCACTACAACGGGGATCGGGCCCGGCCCGGCGACGCTCGCCATGGTCGAGATCGTCTCATCCCCGGTCATAGCGGACTGCGCCACGCCCAGCTCCGCCAGACCCGGGATGGGGTTGCCGTGCGGGCAGATCTGAGGGTTGCCAAGAAGATCGACAAGCCGGGTCTCCACCGCCTCGGACATCACATGCTCCCAACGGCACGCCTCGACGTGGACCTCCTCCCACGGCAGGCCGATCACCTGGGTGAGCAGACACTCGGCCAACCGGTGCTTGCGCATCACCCTGATGGCGAGCCTGCGCCCGAGATCGGTCATGGTGAGGTGCCGGTCCCCCTGCACCTTCACAAGACCGTCACGCTCCATCCTCGCAACCGTCTGGCTGACCGTCGGTCCGCTCTGCTGCAGCCGCTCGGCGATCCGGGCGCGCAGCGGCACGATGCCTTCCTCTTCAAGCTCGAAGATCGTGCGAAGGT
Organism: Sphaerimonospora mesophila; assembly: GCF_001417795.1. NCBI lineage: Bacteria > Bacillati > Actinomycetota > Actinomycetes > Streptosporangiales > Streptosporangiaceae > Sphaerimonospora > Sphaerimonospora mesophila. Next base: position 27,359 of record NZ_BCBX01000053.1, read on the forward strand.
ACATCTCCGTCGTATCGATCAGGCCGTGTGCGGTCAAGGCTCCTCCAGTCCTTGTAAATGAGGCTACGACCTTCTGCGCGTTCCCAGCTGACCATATTGGGGAAGCGTCTCAGGATGGGAAACATCGGTGCGGAGCGATTCCTTCCGGCCGAGCTGAACCTGCCCGCGCTGGCGGACGCCGCACGCCGCTGCCAGGGCTGCGATCTCTACCGGAACGCCACGCAGACCGTCTTCGGGGAGGGCGTCCCCGATGCCCGGTTCATGCTCGTCGGCGAGCAGCCCGGCGACCAGGAGGACCGTCGCGGCGCCCCGTTCGTCGGACCGGCCGGCCGGATGCTCGACAGAGCGCTCGAGGAGGCGGGGATCGACCGGGAAGCGGTCTACCTGACCAACGCCGTCAAGCACTTCAAGTTCGAGCCGCGCGGCGGACGCAGGATCCACCAGAGACCGACGGCGGCCGAGATCGGCGCCTGCCGCCCCTGGCTTGAGGCCGAGATGCTGCTGGTGGACCCGGACGTGACGATCGTGATGGGCGCGACGGCGGCACGCGCGCTGCTCGGACCGTCGTTCCGGGTGACCCGGCACCGTGGCGAGCCCGTGCCCCGCCGCGACGGCGCCTACTATGTGGCCACGATCCATCCGTCGGCGATCCTGCGGGCGCCCGACCGTGACACGGCCTACGCCGGGTTCCTCGCCGACCTGCGGGCCGCCGCCGCGATCACGTGATCTCGGCCCGTGCCGGGAGGTCTCTAAGGAGCCAGGCGTTCCCGCGTCCAGCCGTCGCGCGCGCCGACGCCGCCGGTCAGCCGATAGCGGATGCGGTCGTGCATGCGGTCGGTCTGTCCCTGCCAGAACTCGACCTCGGACGGCACCACGCGGAACCCGCCCCAGAAGTCCGGCACCGGCGGATCCTCCGGCCACCGTCTGGCGAGCTCCCGGTAGCGGGCGTCCAGTGCCTCACGCGACTCCACCACCGCCGACTGGCGGGAGGCCCACGCGCCGATGCGGGAGCCGTACGGGCGAGACCGGAAGTAGGCCGCGCTGTCCTCCCGCGGGAGCCGTACGGCGTGGCCCTCGATCCTGACCTGCCGCCTGATCGGATGCCAGGGGAACAGCAGGCAGGCGAGCGGGTTCTCGCCGAGGTCGCGCCCCTTGCGGGACTCGTAGTTCGTGAAGAAGACGAAACCGCGCTCGTCGAACCCCTTGAGGAGGACGGTGCGGGCGGAGGGGCGCCCCCCGGCCGAGCTGGTCGCGAGGACCATGGCGTTGGGCTCGGGCAGACCGGCGGCGACCGCGTCGGCGAACCACAGCGTGAACTGCGCCACCGGGTCGTCGGCCAGATCCGATTCGAGCAGGGGCTCTCCCTCGTAGCTGTGCCGGAGCCCCGGCAGATGCGCGCTGTCCACGGAACGGTATTGTTGCGCGCTCAGCGCATGCCCGGAGCATCACCCCTACCAGGGAGAACGGCGTTAGGGAGGGGCGGCGGCACGGCAAGGTCACCGTGAGGGTTAAATTGACGCGCCGGTATCTCGACATCAAGGCTCTGGACTTCACAAGAGAGGGAGGCGGCCGAGAATGTCCGACTTCAAACCCGGGCTCGAAGGCGTGGTGGCGTTCGAGACCGAGATCGCGGAACCGGACAAAGAAGGGGGCGCCCTACGTTATCGGGGCGTCGACATCGAAGAGCTCGTGGGCAACGTCCCCTTCGGCAACGTGTGGGGGCTGCTCGTCGACAACGAGTTCCTGCCGGGGCTGCCTCCGGCGGAGCCGTACCCCGTTCCCGTCCATTCCGGCGACATCCGCGTCGACGTACAGAGCGCGCTGGCGATGCTGGCGCCCACCTATGGCTTCCGGCCGCTGCTCGACATCGACGACACCCAGGCACGCGAAGACCTCGCCCGCGCCTCGGTGACCGCCCTGTCCTTCGTGGCGCAGTCGGCGCGCGGTCTCGGCCTGCCGATGGTGCCGCAGAAGCGCGTCGACGAGGCGGAGAGCATCGTCGAACGCTTCATGATCCGCTGGCGGGGTGAGCCCGACCCCAAGCATGTCAAGGCCATCGACGCCTATTGGACCTCCGCGGCGGAGCACGGCATGAACGCCTCGACGTTCACCGCACGTGTGATCGCCTCCACCGGGGCCGACGTGGCCGCCGCCCTGTCCGGTGCGGTCGGCGCGATGTCCGGCCCGCTGCACGGCGGCGCTCCGGCCCGGGTGCTGCACATGATCGAAGGTGTCGAGAAGCTGGGCGACGCGCGCAAGTACGTCCAGGGAGAGCTGGACCGGGGCAACCGCCTCATGGGCTTCGGCCACCGGGTCTACCGGGCCGAGGACCCCCGCGCCCGGGTGCTGCGCCGTACCGCGAAGGAGTTGAGTGCGCCGCGCTACGAGGTCGCGGCGGCGCTGGAGACTGCGGCGCTGGAGGAGCTGCACGCCCGCAAGCCCGACCGGGTGCTCGCGACCAACGTGGAGTACTGGGCGGCGGTCGTCCTCGACTTCGCCGAGGTCCCGTCCCACATGTTCACCTCGATGTTCACCTGCGCCCGCACCGCCGGTTGGGCCGCCCACATCCTGGAGCAGAAGCGCACGGGCAGGCTCGTCCGCCCCAGCGCCAACTACGTGGGCCCGCCGAAGCGCTCGATCGGCGACGTGCCCGGCGCCGCCGAGGTCATCGGCAAGCCCTGACTGACGTCACGACCCCCTGAGGGCCCGCGGCCGCCTACCGCCGCGGGCCCTTTTCACCGTTTCGGCCTCCTTGTTCTCTTACGTCACCGGCCGCACGTGCTTCTACCTGGGCCGCAGCGGTTTCACGGACAATCCGTCTCACCATCCGGACCTGCGGTCTGGACCACCGCCGCGGCTCACTACTCTGGAACCCGTGGCTGACATCGTGATTCCCGCTGACATCAAGCCCGCCGACGGCCGCTTCGGCTGCGGGCCCTCGAAGGTACGTCCCGAGCAGCTCGCGGCTCTCGCCGATGCCGGAGCGAGCGTGATGGGGACGTCCCACCGCCAGAAGCCCGTCAAGAACCTCGTGGGCAGGGTCCGGGCCGGCCTGTCCGAGCTGTTCTCCCTCCCCGAGGGGTACGAGGTCGTGCTGGGCAACGGCGGCACCACGGCGTTCTGGGACATCGCGGCCTTCGGGCTCATCCGGGAGAAGTCGCAGCACCTGCACTTCGGAGAGTTCTCCAGCAAGTTCGCCACCGTGGCCAAGAAGGCCCCCTGGCTGGCCGATCCTTCGGTCATCAAGGCCGACCCCGGCAGCCACCCGGCCGCCGTCGCCGAGGACGGGGTGGACGTCTACGCGCTCACCCACAACGAGACCTCCACCGGCGTCGCCATGCCGATCAAGCGGCCGACCGAGGGCGACGACTCCCTCGTGCTCGTCGACGCCACCAGCGGCGCCGGGGGCCTGCCGGTCTCGGCGTCGGAGTTCGACGTCTACTACTTCGCGCCGCAGAAGAGCTTCGCCTCCGACGGCGGCCTGTGGATCGCGCTGTTCTCGCCGAAGGCCCTGGCCCGGGTGACCGAGATCGCCGAAAGCGGGCGGTACGTCCCCGAGTTCTTCAGCCTGCCGACCGCGATCGACAACTCGGTGAAGGACCAGACCTACAACACCCCGGCGGTCGCCACGCTGTTCCTGCTGGCCGACCAGATCGAGTGGATGAACGCCCAGGGCGGCCTGGCCTGGACGACGGCCCGGACGGCCGACTCGGCCTCCCGGCTGTACACGTGGGCGGAGAAGACCTCCTACACCACGCCGTTCGTGGCCGACCCGGCGCAGCGCTCCAACGTCGTCGGCACGATCGACTTCGTCGACGAGGTGGACGCCGCCGCGGTCGCCAAGGTGCTGCGCGCCAACGGCATCGTGGACACCGAGCCGTACCGCAAACTCGGCCGCAACCAGCTGCGCATCGCCATGTTCCCGGCCATCGACCCGGCCGACATCGAGGCGCTGACCGCCTGCGTCGACTACGTCGTCGACCGGCTCTGAGCCTCCGCAGCACAGGCCGTACGGCACGGCTCCAGGCGTGTCCGTGCCGTACGGCTCGCGCATGCCCGTGCCGTACGGCCTGGCGTGACTCGGCGGCTCACAGAGCCGCCGGGCGGCGGCGCAGCAGCCAGGCGGCGAGGACGCCGCCGACGAGGCCGAACAGGTGCCCCTGCCAGGAGATGCCGGGCTGGGTGGGCAGGACCCCCCACAGGATCGAGTAGTAGAGCACGGCGACGAGCACGCCGAGGACGATGTCGAGAGCCCGGCGGTCGAAGAGGCCGCGGGCCACGACATAGCCGAAATAGCCGAACACCAGGCCGCTCGCGCCCACGGTCAGCGTGTCGGGCGCGTTGACGAACCAGACGCCCAGCCCGCTGACCAGGATGATGACGAGGCTGGCCGCGAGGAACCTGCCGATCCCCCGGATGGCGGCCAGGAAGCCCAGGATGAGCAGCGGCAGCGTGTTGGCCATGAGGTGGTCGAAGCCCGCGTGCAGGAACGGGGCGAGCAGGATGCCCGGCAGGCCGTCCACCTCGTGGGAGACGATGCCGTAGTTGTCCAGCCCCATGCCGCCGAAGTAGTCGACGAACTCGATCAGCCACATGGCGGACACGAGGGCGATCATCAAGACCGCGCTGCCCAGCGCCCCGCTCACGAGGCCGAGGACGCGACCACCCGTCGGCCGGCCCGCCGGGGGAAGCCCCGGCCCGAAATCACTCATGCCTTTACCGTACGCAGTGACGGGCCGGAACGGGTGCGACAATCCCGGCGCGGAAGGCGGGAACCGCGCCGGGATCGTAGGACCGAGGAGAGCTACTCCCCCGACCAGTTGGGGGAGCGCTTCTCGGCGAAGGCCGCGGCGCCCTCCATCGCGTCCTTCGACGCGAAGACCGGGCCGGTGATCTCGTTCTGCCTCGCGAACATCTCCTCCCGCGACCAGTCGGCCGACTCGACGACGATCCGCTTGGTCGCGGCGACGGCCAGCGGCGCGTTCGCCGCGATCTTGCGGGCCAGCTCGAGCGCCCCTGCCAGCGCCTCGCCGACCGGGGTGACGCGGTTGACCAGCCCCAGCTCGTAGAGCCGGGCGGCGGGGTAGTGATCGCCGGTCAGCGCGATCTCCATCGCCACATGGTAGGGAATCCGGCGCGGCAGCCGTATGACCCCGCCCGCGGCGGCGACCAGGCCGCGTTTGGGCTCGGGCAGGCCGAACTTCGCCTCTTGCGAGGCGACGATGACGTCGCAGGAGAGTGCGATCTCGAAACCACCGGCGAGGGCGTATCCCTCGACGGCCGCGACGAGCGGCTTGCGCGGCGGGCTCTCGATGATCCCACCGAACCCGCGCCCCTCGACGACCGGGAAGTCGCCGCCGAGGAAGCCCTTCAGGTCCATACCGGCGCAGAACGTGCCGCCCGCCCCGGTGATGACGATCGCGGTCACATCCTTGCGCTCGTCCAGTTCGTCGAGGGAGGCGGCGATCCCGCGCGCCACCGCGCCGTTGATCGCGTTCCTGGCCCTGGGCCGGTTGATGGTGATGACGGCCACCCCGTCGTCGACCGCTACGAGAACCTCATCGGACATGCACACCTCCGCCGATGGCGTTTGAGTCGGACTGGCTCACTTCGGCTGGAAGCGGATGCCGCCGTCGAAGCGGATGACCTCGCCGTTCATGTAGTCGTTCTCGATCAGCGAGCGGACCAGGTGGGCGAACTCGGAGGCGTGGCCCAGCCGCTTCGGGAACGCCACCGGGGCGATGAGTTTCGCCTTGAATTCATCGGCGTTCTTGTCCCCGATCTTGCCGTAGATCGGGGTGTCGATGATGCCGGGCGCGATGGTCAGCACGCGCACCCCGATGGCTGCGAGGTCGCGTGCGGCCGGCAGCGTCATGCCGATGATGCCGCCCTTCGAGGCCGAGTACGCCACCTGACCGGTCTGGCCCTCGATGCCGGCGACCGAGGCGGTGTTGATGACCACGCCGCGCGCGCCGTCGGCGTCGACCGGTTCGGTCCTGGCCATGGCCGCTGCGCCGACGCGCATGAGGTTGAAGGTGCCGATGAGGTTGACGTCGATCACCTTGCGGTACGACGCGAGGTCGTGCGGCGACCCGTCGCGGTTGACGGTCCGCTGCGCCCAGCCGATGCCCGCGCTGCTGATCACGGCGCGCAGCGGCTTGCCGGTGGCGACCGCCGCCTCCACGGCCGCCTGCACGGATGCCTCGTCGGACACGTCCGTCTGCGCGAACACACCGCCGATCTCGTCGGCGATCGCCTTGCCGCGTTCGGCGTTCAGGTCCGCGATCACCACTGTCGCGCCGACCCGCGCCAGCTCGCGTACCGTGGCCTCGCCGAGGCCGCTCGCACCACCTGAGACGATTGCTGATGCTCCGTTCAGATCCATAGCCGGACCTTAACGTGGCAACCGAATGAAGTTCTACTCAGGGTCGGGCAAAATCGCGGTCTCGACATCCGGATATACCTTTATGCGCCGATCGAGACCGGTAGTGCGCAATATTCGGGCCACGGGTGGCTGCGGCGCCGCGAGGGAGACGATGCCGCCCTCGCTGGTGGCCAGCCGCCACGCCTCGATCAGCACGCTGAGCCCGCTCGAGTCCATGAACGACAGATCCGTGAGGTCGAGGACGAGTGTCGGGCCGTCCTTCTGGATGGCGTCGCGCACCTCGTCCCGCAGGAACGGGGCGGTGAAGAGATCCAGCTCTCCCTCCACCGCCACCACGACGACGGCATCGGGGAGCGAACGGCGCGCGAGCCGCAGCTTCATCGTCCCACCTCCCAACGAGGCCCACTTTACTGGGCGATCACTGCTGAAGAGCGGGGACGGCGAAGCCGTACGGCAGTTCCAGGCGGTGGGCGGCGAGCAGATCGGCGTCGGCGAGCAGCGAACGCGTCGGTCCGTCCGCCGCGATCACGCCGTCGGACAGGATCAGCGAGCGCTCGCACAGTTCCAGCGCGTACGGAAGATCATGCGTGACCATCAGCACCGTCACATCCAGATTTTTCAGGATGTCGGCCAGCTCGCGGCGCGAGGCGGGATCGAGGTTGGACGAGGGCTCGTCGAGCACGAGGATCTCCGGCTCCATCGCCAGCACCGTCGCGACCGCCACCCGTCGCCGCTGTCCGAACGACAGATGGTGCGGCGGCCGGTCGATCACATCCAGCATGCCGACCCTGGTCAGCGCGTCCCGCACCCGCCGGTCGAGCTCGTCGCCCCGCACCCCGAGGTTGGCCGGGCCGAAGGCGACGTCGTCTCGGACCGTCGGCATGAAGAGCTGGTCGTCGGGATCCTGGAAGACCAGGCCGACCCGGCGGCGGATCTCGAGGAGGGTGTCCTTGCGCACCGGCAGCCCGGCCACCTCGACCGTGCCGTGCCCGGCCGTCAGGATGCCGTTGAGGTGCATGACCAGCGTGGTCTTCCCCGCGCCGTTCGGGCCGAGCAGCGCGACCCGCTCTCCGCGCCGGATCGTCAGGTCGACGCCGAACAGCGCCTGCGTGCCGTCGGGGTACGCGTACGCCAACCGGCTGACCCGCAGCGACGGCGGCGCGCCCGTCCCCGTCACGTGAGACTCCAGGAGAGCACGGCCGTCGCCGCGGCGAGACAGGGCAGCACGGCGGCCATCCCCCAGTCTCGTCCCGACGCCGACAGATCCCGCGTTATCGGCATTTCCCCGGTGTAGCCCCGGCTCAGCATGGCGAGATGCACCCGCTCCCCCCGTTCGTACGACCTGATGAACAGCGCACCCGCCGATCTGGCCAGCACCGGGGCCTGGCGGAGGTCCCTGGCCACGAACGCCCGCGACTCCCGGGCGACCCGCATCCGGCGCATCTGGTCGAGGATCACATCCATATAGCGCAGCATGAACGACGCGATCTGCACGAGGAGCGGCGGCAGGCGGAGCCGCTCCGCGCCCAGGAGCATCGCCCGGGGCTCGGTGGTCGCCGCCAGCAGGATCGAGGCGACCACGCCGAGGCTCGCCTTGGCCAGGATGTTCCACGCCGCCCACATACCCGGAACGCTGAGCGACATCCCCAGCACCTCGGTCCGCTCACCCGTGCCGATGATCGGAATCGCCACGGCGAACAGTACGAACGGCACCTCGATGACCATACGACGCAGGATGAGCCCGGCCGGCACCCGCGCCACCGCCGCCACGACCGTCAGCAGCAGCGCGTGGACCGCGAAGGCCCACAGCCGCTCGCGCGGCGTCGCGACCACGGCCACCGCGAACGCCGCCACCGCCACCAGCTTGCACTGCGGCGGCAGCAGGTGCACGGGAGTGTCACCCGGCAGATAGAGCCGGTGGTGGTGCCCGGCGCTCACTGACGTTCCATGATCACACGGCGGCCCTGTGCCGGCGGCGGCGCCGTACGGTGTAGAAGACCGCGCCACCGGCGAGAACGGTGATGCCGACACCGGCCACCCCGGCGAGTCCGACGGAGAGCCGTTCGTCTTCGATGCCCTTGACGCCGTAGTCGGCAAGCGGCGCGTCGCTCAGGCCGTGCTCCTCCTCGTGCGCGTTCAGCCCCTTGTCCGCTGCGACCTTCTCCAGACCGTCGGGGGAACCGGACGCGTAGAAGGACACCACGCCGGCGAGCAGGATCGCGACGAGGCCGCCGCCGATGAGCAGCGGACGGATGCGACCGACCGGAGCCTCTCCCGTGGCCGGAGCCGCTACGAGCGGGGCCTCGATGCCCTCGGCCGTACGCAGCACCAGGCGCTTGGCGAGGCCGCGTGCGCCGTACACCAGATCGGGCCGGACCGCCAGCACGCTGCTCACGGTGAGCGAGGTGATCAGCCCCTCCCCGATCCCGATGAGCACGTGCACGCCGCCCATCGCGGCGGCCACCGACGCGACGTCGATGGGCGCGGTGCCGCCGATCCAGAACAGCAGCGTGAACACGAGCGCCGAGGCCGGCACGGACACCAGCGCGGCCACGAACGACGCGGCCACGATGACGGCACGGCTGCCCGGCGCGCTCCGCGTGATCAGCCGGAAGACGCCCCAGCCGACGATCGCCGTCACCATCGCCATGAGCGTGATGTTGACGCCCAGCGCGGTCAGGCCGCCGTCGGCGAAGAAGAATCCCTGGACGAGCAGCACCACGGACACGCATAAGACCGCGGTGTACGGCCCGACGAGTATCGCCGCCAGCGCCCCGCCGAGCAGGTGCCCGCTGGTCCCGGCCGCCACGGGGAAGTTGAGCATCTGCACCGCGAAGATGAACGCCGCCACCAGACCGGCCATCGGCGCGGTCCGGTCGTCCAGCTCGCGTCGGGCGCCGCGCAGGCAGACGGCCAGCCCGGCCACGGCGACGGCACCGGCGCCGACCGATACGGGCAGATCGAAGAATCCATCGGGCACGTGCACGGCGAACCCCCTCGATGGTGGGTGGCTACCCGCCAACTGTAAGACATCGAATTGTAGTTGCAAATGATTTGCAGCTACTCCCCCTATCCCCCCAACAACCTCCCCGTGATCTTGCAGTTTCTCGCAAGCCACACCTTTGACCTGCACAAACAGAATCCATGATCTTGCAGATACTCGCGGGCCAGTCGCCCGACCTGCGCTTATGGGCACGCTGATCTTGCAGTCGTGAGTGCAAGATCAGGAAGAGCGTTTTCGCCGCTCAGGGGATAAGTCGGCGAGAAACCGCAAGATCCCGGATGTGAAATCCCTGCTCATGGCTCGAAGTGAGAGTATTCGCAAGATCACGGGCAGGGGTCGGTGGGCTCTGACGTTCAGAGGCGGAAGCGGCGAAGCGCCCGCCGGAGCAGCGTGAGCGGGGTGGCCACGCGCACCGCGACGCTGAGACGGCGGTTGACCGCCGTGGCGTACGGCCTGGCCGTCCACTGCGCCGGGCCGTACCACCAGCGCAGCGGCCGCTCCAGCGTCTCCGGCCCACCGACCACCTTCACCGGGAACCTCGCGGGCGGGCCGCCCACGTCGAGCTCCAGATGGGCGTCCCAGATCCCGGGGCGGAGGCGGCCCGTCTCCCCCGCGAACTTCTGCGGCCCGATCGCCCGCACCACCGCTCGGCGTTCCAGGCCCGATGCCCGCTCGCGCCAGATCAGCCGTCGTGCCGCCGCCGCTCCCGGCGCCTTGCCGATGTGCACGCTGCCCTCGATCCGCAGGCGTCTGCCCACCCATCGGGTGCGCGTGAGCCGTACCGAGCCGGGGACCCTGGATACGTGGCCTCCGACGTCGAGACTGAGATGGCCGTGCGCCCGGGTGAGGAACGGCACGACCACGACGCCGTCGGCGAACCGGGGACCGGGAACGCACAGGTCGGCGGTCCGCCTGCGGCCGAGCCTGACCGACCTGCACGCGCCCTCGCACTCCACGGCCGCGTACACGTCCCACACGCCGGTGGGGAGCGAGGACGCCTCGATCACGGCACTGAACAGGTCGGCCACCCGCGTGACCGGGGGCCGCCGCTCCTCGAGCGAGGTACGCTCACGCAGCACGACCCCGGGCCGCCCACCGAGACCGGCGAGCGAGATGTGTCCGGAGACCACCATTCGGCCGCCGTGCCACTCGACGCCGGTCAGGCGGTGCCGCAGGAGTGCCGTCTCCACCCGCGCGAGCCGTACGAGCCGCTCTGGATCGTGCAGCGCCCCGGCCCTGGCACGGTCGGCGCCGTCCAGCCGGTCTCGCACCCCCTCGGTCAGCCAGTCGGCGCAGATGCCGGCGACCTCATGCGCGATCTTCTCGCGCTCGGCCTCGCCGGCCGCCAGGAACGGCGCGCCGAGCTGGGCGAAGACGTCCAGCCGGAAATGACGCAGCAGCAGGTGATCGCGCAGCGGCCCCGGCGGGACATGCCGCGCCATCAGCTCGATCGGCGTACGGACCATGCGCAGCCAGGCGAGCGGTTCCGGGCCCGCCGGCGGCGACTGCCGGCGCACCGGCTCAGGGTCGGGACCGTCCTGATCCGGATCCGAGGCCTGGATGTCGAAGCGGACGGCATGGGGATGCCGGTGATAGCAGTCGTGGTCGGCGACCACCGAGATCACTCGCGCATGGCAGTAGGCGTGCACGGCGAAGACCATGTCCAGGGCGGCGTCCGTGTCGGAATCCACCGCGGAGTCCGCCCCCGCGTCCGCACCGAGGCGGAGTGTCTCGTCGAAGCGGATGTCATGCCGTTCGAGCAGCGTTCGGCGGAACAGCTTGGCGCAGGAGAGATCGTCGTAGACGGCGCCGCCGCGTAAGGACACTCGCTCGACGTTCTCGCGGTAGAGCGCCGCGGGCGGACGGGGAACGGTACGGCCCCGGCCGACGCTCTTCCCGAGCACGATGTCGGAGCCGTTCCGGTCGGCCATGGCGACCATCCGCCGCAGCGCTTCCGTACCGAGCCGGTCCGCCGGATCGAAGAAGAGGACATAGCGCCCGGTCGCCGCCGCGAGCCCCACATTGCGCAGCCGGCCGCGCAGGCCGGCGTGCCGCTGATGGATCACGGTGATCAGGCGGGGATGGTGTGTCGCGTAGAGGTCGAGGAGCCGGGGCGTGCCGTCACGGGAGCCGTCGTCCACGACGATGATCTCTTTGCTGACGCGCTGCACGAGGAGGGACGTCAGGCAGTCGTCGAGGTGCGCGCGGCAGTTGTACGTCGGCACCACGATGCTGACGTCGACCCTTCCATCACGCTCCGTATCCATCGTCCACCATTATGTGACGCGGAGGGGGTGAAGCATCGGCCATCCGCCGCGACCCGCCGGATGGCGCTTTCCTCGGGCCCCTGCCTTGGGCCCTGATAGCCCCGAGTCGCAGGGTTTGGTCTCGGGTCGATCAGAACCCGTCTGCCGCCCGCCGGCGTGTGGCTTGCACGGGCGGCCTCCCGGAGTGTTCCTTTGCCATACAGGGAAACCGCCCCCGCCCCATCGACGGCGGCCAACACGGGTCCCGCGGATTCCAAACCCACCCCAGCCGAGATCCCGCAGGTCATTTGGGCAGGTCTGGCCGTCCGGCTCCGCCGGCGTGACCGAGCACAACAGTTGATCTCGGTCTTACGGTCCGTTGCCAGGCGGCGCCGGATCGATGGTTGCCTTGCGGCATGCCAGCGAGAATGCGCCACAAGCAGACCGGCGCGGCCTGACCGCCAGAGAGCAACGATCTCTATCCGTACGAGGTTCGGCGTCGGATCTGCCGGCCGCTCTGCCCGCCAAGGCTCGGGACACCTCGATGCATGGCCAGATCGTTCATCTCGTATCACTTCGAAACGGGGCCTGTCTGCGAACCTGACAACCGGCAAGGCAGATCGCGACTCCGAGGTCCTGAGCGGCTGAGCCTAGACCAGCGTCAACAGCCATACATTTACTGGCAACTTGACCCTTTTTGTGCGCCTCGCTTGCAATGTCACAGAGTTTTATGATCCGCTTAGGCGCGTCAGAGCTGCGGACGCCAGTCCCGCGAAGAATCAGCGCCCGCAGCGCATCTACGATGCAGTAAGGAGAGTATCACCAAATGAGACCCCTGCTGGGCCTCAAGCGGGCCGGAGTCGGCCTGGCTCTCGGATCCGCACTGGTCGCCGGAGCCGTGGTCGGAATAGCTCCCACCGCAAGCGCCGCCGGTACCTCACCTTCGACGTATGGCTGCTACGCGCAGTGGTGGAACACCGCATTTGCGGGCAAGTGTTCGAAGGCAACCCAAACAATCTGGCCCGTCTACGTCGAGGGTGACTGCGACTGGGAGCTAGACAAGGAAGATGGCCCGTTCACCATCCAGAAGGGTTTCTCCGGTACCTTCGACAGTAACGAGTGCACGTTCAAGGTGAACAGGGCGTGGCTCGAGTTCTGGTAATGAATGCGAGAGCTTGCGGGTGGTTCCGGGCCTGAAGTACTAGCCCTCCGCGTAAGCTCTCAACAGAACGAGAGAGCACGATCTCCTCAGCGGGTGCCCACAGTTGTGGGCACCCGTACTAATGGGTCGTTGACAGGGCTAGGGGGAATACGTGGGACCAGTCGCGATACTTCGGGGTGTCGGGCAGGGATACGGCAGACGTGAAGTGATCCTCGATCTGGATCTAGACGTGCGTCCGGGAGTTCTCGGCCTGCTAGGACCGAACGGTGCCGGCAAAACCACACTGTTGCGAACTTTGGCGACCGTGGTGCCGCCCACCCGCGGCACTGTGTGGATCTGCGGGGTTCCTGTGGAGTCGCAGCGCGATGCGCAGCGAGCACGGCGACATATTGGATATCTCCCGCAACATTTCGGTTTTTATCCAGGCTTCACCGTACACGACTTCGTCCGATATTGCGCATGGCTTCGCGGCCTGCCAGATTCCGCCGCTGATGCCGCAACGCACGAGGCCATCGCCTTCGTCGATCTCTCCGATCGGTCGAGAGCCAAAATGAAGTCTTTGTCGGGTGGGATGATCCGCCGATGCGGGATCGCCTCGGCGATCGTGGGACGGCCGAGGCTTGTGCTGTTGGATGAGCCAACCGTGGGTCTCGATCCAGCTCAGCGATTGGAATTCCGATCCGTAGTGCGCAAGCTCCGTGATTCTGGGACCGGGGTCGTACTCAGCACTCATCTCGTGGAAGATGTGGCAGCAGTCTGCGACGACATTGCGGTGATGGCGAATGGACGTCTGATTTGGCAGGGCGATCCGGATAGCCTTGCCGCCGCCGCCCACCCTACCTCCGACGGCGACACCCCTCTGGAACGTGGCTACATGAGTCTGCTTGCAGGGCTGAGGGTGTCCGCATGAGGCATGTGCTACGGATAGAATTACGTCGCTCTCCGCTGCGTTGGTTGCTACCCCTGCTCATCGCTCTGGACCTTGCCATGCTGTTCGGCAGGAGCACCTGGTGGATCGGTGTCTGGCCGGAGGCCAGCGCGGCGGCCCAACTTCCCGCGTTCTTCTTTGGAATCCTCCTTGGAGGTGGCGCGGCCTGGACCGCTGGACGAGTCCACCGGGCAGGCACCACAGAGCAACTCGCTGCCGCCATGCAGCCGCGGTGGCGGATCGAACTGCCGGTATGGCTAAGCTCGTTGATCTTTGGGCTGATCGCCTACGTTCCCGGCGTGGCGCTCGCCTTCATCGTGAGTGCGCCGGACGCGGGACCGGGTTTCCTCTGGCCGTCCTATCTCCTCCTCGGCGCATGTCTGATAACACTCAGCGTCAGCATCGGGCACCTGGCCGGCAAGCTTTGGCAGTCCAGATTCATCCCGCCCATCGCGGTCGCGGTATGCCTGTTCGGGCAGGTCATGGTTCCTCCCATACGGTTTTACGTTCTTTCAGGACATGTCCAGGCAGAGGTTTCGCCTTCCGCACTCATCACCCGATTCACCCTCACCCTCTTACTGACCGCAATGGCGTTGACACTTCCACCACGGCAGGTTGTCCGCGATGCGGGATGGCGGCTGAATACTGCTCCTATCAGGGGGATCGCGGCGGCCATGCTGTTTTCCGGCCTTGCCACGGTGGTCACGGCGGGGCCTCTACTAGTTGCCCGACCCGCTCCCGCTGATCCCCTGTGCTCTGACGAATCTCCAAGAGTATGCGTATGGCCGGAGAACAGGAAATACCTCGGAACGATCGATGCGATGGTCGCTCGACTGGTCGCTCTTCCGAACGGCATGCTCAAACTCCCGGACACTTTCTACGAACGAGGGCTACGCGACGCGTCCGTTCCCGAAGCAGGATCAGATTTCCAGATCCTCGCCGGCCCTGTGTCAGTGCCCTTCTTCCTGTCATCAGCGGTCACCGCGCGCACAGTGCCCGACTGTGAAGTACCCCAGGACGTCGAGCAGCAATTCAGCCACGAGGTTTTCCGCCTTGACGCATATCTGCAGGTACGAACTTTTGGGAACGCCGCAGCCCTGGGGGAGGGCGGCGGCCCACCGGGGGTCGATATAAAGGAGATCGTGCAGGTTATTCACCTGCCGGAGTCAGGGCAGGCCGATTGGATAAAGGACCGCCTGACGGCAATCCGGCAGATCGGCGCAAACTGTCATGGCTGACTTGTTGGCCAATACCCTGCTCTATTCTCGGGCACATCATCTCCCGCAGATGTTGATCGGCTATGCGGCGGCGACAGCGATCGCCTGCTGGGCGGGTAGTGGCGATATCGTCCTACCCGCCGCCAACAGCCGAGGATGGTCCGAGATGGCGAGCGTGGCCGCGACGACTATTCCCTTCGCCGCCTTCGCAGCAGGTAGCCTTCATAGTTCCATGGGATCACTTGAACAGGCGGCCACCCAGCGATTGGTGAGAGCCGAAGTGGTACATGTAGTGCTATCGCTCTTGCTCGCTGCCACGCTTATCAGCACGGTCACAGTGGTGGCCGGATCTGTCGGCGGTGCCGTCGAGGCGATCCGGAATCTTGCCCTCTACGCCGGACTCGCACTCGTATCTGGCCGTCTCTTCGGCCGGTCACTCTCGTGGATCCTCCCGATCGCCGACTTCGTTATCGTCGACTTCTGGGGGGGTCGACGGGGCTCACCCCCACTGGTGGGCCTGGCAGTTCCAGGTCTACGACAACGGCTGGTCCTGGATCGCGGCGGGTGCCGTACTGGCCGCTGGCCTGGCCGCCCTGACACTCCCACCCCGAATATTCGGACTGACGATCACCAGGTTCAGCTCATCTACGTCGACTGCGTGAGGTGAAGGCGGCTCGCCCTTTCCCTCGTCCGTCCGTCGAAATCCGGAGGCGCGGTGTTCAGTCCCAGGGACGTACGGCCGGTGCGCCGCTGTTGACCTGCCGGGCGTTGCGCAGGCGCGTGTCCATCAGGATCCGCAAGTCGGCGAACAACCGCGGATTCGCATCGATGATTTTCTGCTGGTACGCGGCGTAGATCGCTTGGCGCTTCCCGTAGTAGTTGGTCTCCAGGCGGCACCGATGGTCGTCCACCGCGGTCTGGATCTCCGCCGGAGTCCCCTGCGGAGGGGGATCATGGTCGTTCTTGGCCGTGATGGCCCAGCGCGGATCGCCCACGGCTTCCAGCGGCTGAGAGTAGGCGTAACCGGCGTGGTGCATGCACTCGGCCCAGGCCGCATCGGCAACGTGGAGTCCTGGATCCTTGTGCGCGGACCAGGACACGTCGTCCATGAAGTTCGGGAGGCGCAAGGCGTCCACCCTCCCTGGCGTCCTCCGGCCGTCGAAGCTCGGCGCGCCGGCGTTGAGGATTCCTTCGGCCGCACCGCTGCATCCTCCGACGGGGACCTTCTTGCCGCCCACGTGGGCGGCCTTGCCCTCCAGAACGCGAAACTCCGCGTCCGAAACACTACGGGATTCGTATGGATCGTCCACTCGACCCGGCGGTGTCCCGTAACCGTATCTTTCAACCTGATTGTCGCCGAGCCAGGTGATATAGCCCACATTTCGGGGATAAGGGGTCGAGTCGGCCACCTTGATCCGAAAGTCGTGCCCGAACACCCGCATGCACTCTTCGACAAGCTCGGCATAAGCCCGCGCCACCTC
The DNA here is from genome assembly GCF_001417795.1 of Sphaerimonospora mesophila. Lineage (NCBI taxonomy): Bacteria > Bacillati > Actinomycetota > Actinomycetes > Streptosporangiales > Streptosporangiaceae > Sphaerimonospora > Sphaerimonospora mesophila. Next base: position 43,782 of record NZ_BCBX01000053.1, read on the forward strand.
CAGCTGCTGCGCGGGCGTCAGGTCGTGGGCGTCCATCGGGAGGACGAGGTCGGCGGTGGACGTGGGCACCGGCACCGACGACCTGTCCGCCCCTGCGCTACCTCTGCTGAAAACAGTGGCGACACCCGCGGTCACCAGGCCCGCCAGCAGGACGCCTATCGCAACGGCCGGAAAATGTCGGGGCGCCATGAATTTCCTCTTCCTCGCCGATGGACACGCCGTCAGGCAACGATCAGGGCCACTGAGAATATCCGATTGGCTGGATTTCATCTCGACCATAGGATCTCGGCATCGGATTCGCCTGACCGGGGAGAGCTCTCGTGAGTGGTGTCAGCACCCGCGATATGGCCGCCCATGACATCTGGGCGGTGTCCACGCTACGGGTCACCGGCTGGAGAACGGCATATCGCGGGATCGTTCCCGACGATTATCTGGACGGACTCAGCGTCGAGGCCGACGCGGAGCGTCGCAGGAGCGTGTTCCAGAAGGATCCCCGCATCCAGAACGTCGTCGCCGAGGACGATCGGGGTGTGGTGGGCTGGGGAGTCCTGGGCCCCTGCCGTGACGACGACGCCACCGACACCGACGGTGAGGTGTACGCGTTGTACGTGGCAGTGGCGCGGATCGGCACAGGGGTCGGCCGCACGCTCATGGAAGAACTGATAAGGCGGGCGGAAAGGGCCGGGTTCACTGCTCTCACCCTGTGGGTGTTGGCCGAAAACCACCGCGCGAGACGCTTCTACGAGCGCGCCGGGTTCGGCTTCGACGGGTCGCAGGCCGAATGGTCCGTCGACGGAATCTCGATTCCGGAGGTCAGATATGCAAAAGACGTGAGACACAGCGGAAGCTCTCCTGTGCAGGAATCATCGCCGATGAACCCGGCAGCGTCCGACAGCACCCGCCATTAATCGGCTACAAACCGGCGATTGCTTCGTCGGCGCGCAACGGCTCGGTCCTCGCCTCGGGGGTGGTGCGGAGAGTGTCGGCCGCGGTTTCGGCCCTGGCGGCATCGGCCCGGGCGTCGAGCATGTAGGACGCCACGATGTCGTCCAGCAGTTCGCCGGCGGTCCCGTCGGCCAGGGGCTTCTGGGTGCCATGTGTCCGGCACCGCCCCTTCCGTGGAGTTGCCCGTGAGCCGGACCCCGACACTGGGGATCGTGGTCCCGTCGATGGTCAGGTCCGCCTCGACGCACTCCTTCTCCCAGCTCAACTCTTTCTCCCAGCTCAACTCTTTCTCCCAGCTCAACTCTTTCTCCCAGCTCAACTCTTTCTCCCAGCTCAACTCTTTCTCCCAGCTCAACTCTTTCTCCCAGCTCAACTCTTTCTCCCAGCTCAACTCTGCGTATCAAGAGAACGGAAGATCGATCAGGGAGGTTTCGGCCACGCGGCCAGGAGTCTCGGTTGAGACCGACCATCGTGCCGCCAAGGGCGATCACGACTTTCGCCATGTTCCTCCCGATATCGACGGATATCCGCCCCTTCCCTCCGGCCCGATATCTCACGACACTGGTGAGCCATGAGCTTCGACATCGAACGTGTCCGCGCCCTTTATCCCGCTTTGTCCGACGGCTACGCCTGGCTGGACGCCGCCGCGGGCACGCAGGTGCCCCAGCCGGTGATCGACGCCATCGCCGCCGCCTACACCACGGGCATCGGCAACTCGCACGGGGCGTTCCCGGCCAGCGCGCGTTCCGACGCCATCGTGGGCCGGGCCAGGCAGGCCGTCGCCGACCTCGTCGGCGGAGATCCACGCGGCGTCGTCTTCGGCCCCAATATGACCACGCTGACCTATCGGTTCGCGTACGCGCTGGCGAAGGACTGGGGGCCGGACGACGAGATCGTGCTGTCCCGGCTCGACCACGACGCCAACGTACGGCCGTGGGTGCAGGCCGCGACCCGGGCCGGAGCCCGCATCCGCTGGGCTTCCGTCGACGTGCCGAGCGGAGAACTGCCCGCCGAGCAGTACGACGAGCTCGTCACGGAACGCACCAGGCTCGTCGCGGTCACCGCCGCGAGCAACATCCTGGGCACCATGCCCGACGTCACGCGGATCACCGAACGTGCCCACGCGGTGGGAGCGCTGACGTACGTGGACGGCGTGCACGCCACCCCGCACAAGCCGATCGACGTGGCCGCGCTCGGCGCCGACTTCTACGCGACCAGCTCGTACAAGTGGTCGGGCCCGCACATCGGAGCCGTCATCGCCCGGCCCGAGCTGCTGGAACGGCTCCGGCCCGACAAACTGGCCTCCTCCCCGTCGGAGGTGCCCGACCGGTTCGAGACCGGCACCCTGCCCTTCGCCGACCTGGCCGGGGTCGCCGCGGCGGTCGATCACCTCGCCGAGCTGGATCCGGACGCCACCGGGACCCGCAGGGAACGGCTGCTCGCCTCGATGGCGGCGGTCGAGGCGTACGAGCAGGCCGAGCTGGCCCATCTGCTCAAGGGGCTGTCGTCGTTGTCGCACGTCAGACCGATCGGCTCGCCGAGCCGTCGCACGGCCACCGTCTACTTCAACGTGGCCGGACACTCGCCGCAGCGGGTCGCCGAGCACCTCGCGGCCCGCAAGATCAACGTGTGGGACGGACACTGCTACGCCTGGGAGCTCACACAGGCTCTCGGCATCCGCGACGAGGGCTCCGCCGTACGGGCCGGACTCGTCCACTACAACGACCGCTCGGACGTCGACCGGCTCCTCGAGGCGCTGGACGATCTGCCGCGGCAGGGCGGCCGCGGGTAGCGACGGGAACCCGGTTCCGAACTCTCGAGAAGTTTGCGCGTCACGCACCATTGCGTGACGCGTATCTTTGCGTGACCCGCAAAGTTTGCTAGGGTGGTGTCCGTGAGCATGGATGAGCCCGCTGAGCGAATGGGTCTGCGCGAGCGCAAGAAGCAGGAGACCCGCATCGCGCTGAGTTGGGCTGCCATCCGGCTCACCGTGGAACGGGGGTTCGACAACGTCCGGGTGGAGGACATCGCCGCAGAAGCCGGTGTCTCTCCACGCACCTTCAACAACTACTTCTCCAGCAAAGGCGAGGCGATCGTGGCCCGGCACCTCGACCGAGCCCGCCTGATCATGCAGGAGTTGCGCCGTCGCCCGGCCTCCGAGCCCCTGTGGGAGGCCATCACCACCGCCGTGCTGACACGACTCGCGCTGGGGCCGACGCCCGGCCCCGACCTGCCCGACCAGCAGTGGCAGGACGGCGTTCGCGTGATGATGAGCGAACCGTCACTGCAGGGCGATTTCCTCAAGGGCGGCACCATCATCGAGGCCGAGTTGGCCGCGACGATCGCCGAACGCACGGGCACCGACGCCGCCCGCGACCTCTATCCACGCCTGGTGGCGGGCGCGGTCGGAGCCGCGATCAGGGTGGTCACGGAGCAGTGGCTGCACGCCGAGCCGCCGGTGCCGATCACATCGCTGATGGAGGACGCGCTCCGCCGGCTCTCCGCCGGGCTGCCAGAACCCTGACCCCGATCCCCGTACCCGGGTTCCCGTAGTCGGGTTTCCATACCCGGGCTTCCGTACCCAAGCCTGCGTCGTCCGCCGCGACGCCATCACCCCGCCGCGACCGATCACCCGTCCGCGAGTCCGCGCGCCGCCGGGTCGGTTCACCATGCCTTCGAACACGTCCCCGAGGAGGACCGTCATGTCCATCGACGTCGTGATCGCCGGAGCAGGCCCGAACGGGCTGATGCTCGCCTGCGAGTTGGCCCTGGCCGGCGTACGGCCGATCGTGCTGGAGCGCCTGCCGGAACGCACCACGGAGAACCGGGCCAACGGCCTGGTGGGCCAGGTCGTGCGTATGCTCGACCGCCGCGGTCTGTACGAGCGCCTCGGCGGCGACGAGTCGCCCCGGCCCACGCCGCGGTACATGTTCGGCGCGCTCCCCCTGAACCTGGGCCCGCTCGGCGCCGACAACCCGTTGCACCTGCTGCCGGTGCCGCAACTCCGCATCGAGCAGGTCTTGGAGGAACGCGCCGTCGAACTCGGCGTGGAGATCCGCCGGGGTCACGAGCTGACCGGGCTCCAGCAGGACGAGGACGCGGTCGTCGTGGACGTGTCCGGGCCCGGCGGCGCCTACCGCCTGCGCGCCCGCTATCTGGTCGGCGCCGACGGCGGGCGCAGCGTGACACGCAAGCTGTCCGGCATCGGCTTCCCCGGCGTGACCAGGGACGAGACGATCTCGCGTACCGCCAGTGTCAGCGTGCCGCCCGAGTTGGTCGACCCGACGACCGGCGGGCTGAACGTGCCCGGCTACGGACTCATCCCGCTGAACATGCACCACCGCACAGAACGCGGAGGAATATTCGCGTTCGCATCGTTTCCACCCCGTTCGCCCCTGGTCACGACGCTGGAGTGGGAGCCGGACCGGACCGACGACGGGTCCGCCCCGGAGCTGACGCTGGACGAGATGCGCGAGAGCATCCGCCGGGTGCTCGGGGTCGACGTGCCGCTCGGCCCGCCCGACGGCCCGGGACCTCACCTGCTGCGCCGCGTGGTCGGCGGCAACACGCGGCTGGCCGCCCGGTTCCGTGACCGTCATGTGCTGCTGGTCGGCGACGCGGCGCACGTGCACAGCGCGCTCGGCGGCCCCGGGCTCAACCTGGGCCTGCAGGACGCGATCAACCTGGGGTGGAAGCTCGCCGCGGAGATTCACGGCTGGGCCCCTCCGGGGCTGCTGGACAGCTACGAGACCGAGCGGCGGCCGGCCGCCGAACGGGTGGTCATGCACACCCAGGCGCAGTCGGCGCTGATCGCCCCCGGCAGCGAGGTCACCGCGCTGCGCGAGCTGTTCGCCGAGTTGCTGCGCGACCGCAGGAACGTCCGGCACATCGCCGACATGATGTCGGGGGCGGACATCAGGTACGCCCCGGGCTCCGCCGACGCCCACCCGCTGGTCGGCCGGTGGGCCCCCGACCTGCTCCTGGAGACGGAGAAGGGCACCGTACGGCTCGCCGAGCTGACCAGGACCGCGCGGCCGCTGCTTCTTGACATGACCCCCGACGGATCGCTCACCGAGGCGGTGTCCGGTCGGCACGACCGGGTGGACGCCATCGCGGCACGCCCCCGGCCCACCACGGCGCCGTCGGATTCCCCGTCCGCCCTGCTTCTCCGTCCGGACTGCTACGTGGCGTGGGCCTCGGCCTCGCCGTACCCCGACGAACGGGAACGTGACGGGCTCCGTACGGCCATGGCCGGGTGGTTCGGCGCCGCCCACTCGATGGCATGACGCTGATCGAGCGCGGACCGGTCGGGGGTGACGAGCTGACGGAGTGGCTCGCCACGCCGGAGGCCCCACCTTGGAGGAACGGTTCGCACCCGGCCTGGACTTCGTCCTCGACGGCATCGCCGCCCTCCTACCGCCATCCCCTCGGACGGGCCCGGGTCCCTGGCTGAGGCGGCACCTCGAACGTACCGGTGCCGCCTTACTCGGATCTCTCGAGCTAGTCCAGATCCCGGCCAGGGCTGCTGCCCCGCGTCACCCGCCGGCCGTCAACTGGTCCAGGGGCACGTCGGGGTCGGCGAGCCTGTCCCGGTCGACCTGGGCACCCGACCGGATCAGACCCTGGATCTGCCCTATGACGTCCCAGATGTTCACGTTCATCCCGGCCAGCACCCGGCCGTCCGCCAGCCAGAACGCGATGAACTCCCGCCGGGCGAGGTCACCGCGTACGACCACGTCGTCGTACTGACCGGGCTCGGCGTAGCCCGCGTACTCCATGCCCAGGTCGTACTGATCTGTGAAGAAGTACGGAATGCGGTCGTACGCCACGGGCTCGCCCAGCATCGACCGCGCGGCCGCCTGAGGCTGGTTCAGGGCATTCGCCCAGTGCTCCACCCGGATGTGCTTGCCGAGCACCGGGTGGTAGGCGTTGGCCACGTCTCCGGCGGCGTAGACGTCCGGGTCGCCGGTCCGCAGCGAGGCGTCGACCACGATGCCGTTCCCGACCTTCAGGCCGGCCTCGGCGGCGAGCCGGATGTTCGGCGTGATGCCGACGCCGACCACGACCGCGTCGCCGTCGATCCGGGTGCCGTCGGCGAGCCGCACTCCGGTGGCGCGGCCGCGCTCGCCGACGATCTCGGTGACCTGCGCACCCAGTCGCAGGTCCACGCCGTTCTCACGGTGGAGGTCGGCGAAGACGGACGCGATACGCGGACCCAGGACACGCAGCAGCGGCAACTCGTCCGCCTCCACGACGGTCGCGGCGACGCCGGCCTGCCTGGCGGCGGCGGCCGTCTCCAGGCCGATCCAGCCTCCCCCGACGAAGACGACGCGGGAGGCGGTCTGGAAGACCTGCCGGATGCGCTCGCAGTCGCCGACGCTGCGGAGGTAGAAGACGCCGTCGAGGTCGGCGCCGGGGACGGGCAGGCGGCGCGGGGAGGCTCCGGTGGTGAGCAGCAGCTTGTCGTAGCCGATCTCGTCGAGACCCGCCTGGTCGCCGCCGGAGACGGTGACCACGCGCCGATCCCGGTCGATGGCGTCGACCGTACGGCCCAGGCGCAGATCGACGCGCTGCTCGGCGTACCACTCCGGCGGGTGTACGAAGATCTTCTCTCGCTCCTGCTTACCCTGCAGATATCCCTTGGACAGCGGCGGACGCTCGTACGGCGGCTCCTGCTCGTCCCCGATCAGCACGATGCGTCCGTCGAACCCCTGTCCGCGCAGCGCCTCGGCCGCCTTCGCACCGGCCAAACTCGCTCCGACTATCACGAACGTGGACTGTGCCATCTCGCGTGCTCCCTGCTGCCGGTGAGTGATGGGACGATTTTGACTAAAGACGATTAGATTAAATCAGTGTCCCGTCATCCTTGTGGGCAAGCCGGACCGGAGAGGTTCAACGCACCGGGTGCTCGGCGGCTCTGTTCCGGCGGCCTCGCCACAGGTCGTCGGCGGCCAGGGCGCCCCCGCCGGTGAAGGCGATGGCCAGGCTCGCGGCGGCCAGGCCGAGAACCAACTCGAAGCCATCGGTGCTCACGAAGATGCCCTTGTTCGCGTGCACGAAGACGAACGCGCCCAGCATGTCGAGCGTGAACAACGTGCCGAACACCGGCAGCAGCAGTCCGAGCACCAGGGCGACGCCGCCGACCAGTTCGAGGACGGCGGTCCCCAGGGCGGAGAGCCAGGGAAGCGGGACGCCCTCCGACCGGAGATAGGCGGCCGTGGCGTCGATGCCGGATGCGAATTTCTCCCATCCGTGCGCGAAGAAGATGAAGCCGAGAGCGAGGCGGGCGAGCAGCAGGGCGATCGGCCGTGCCTTTTCAATCACAGGAGTCCCCTGTTCCCTGCCACCACTCACGGACATCCACGCCCGATCATGACGAGCGGTGGACAGATCCTCGGACCGACAGAGCCTTATCTGACGTTATGGCAGTCCAGGGGACGCACAACCTTGTCCGGTCAATGCTCTGTCCAGCGATTCGCCTCCCGCCTGCCCAGGCCGCGTCGGTCACGGCAGCCTTTCGCTCGAGGTGAGACGGCGACCACCCCGGGATCCGCAACGGCCTCGCGGTCCGGCAAGCCGGTCACAGGTCAGCCCCAAGTCCGCGAATCCAAGCTGACTCCATGGACCTGACCGATGCCGCCGGGGAGCCCACCCCGACCGCGACCCCGGGCCGCCGCATGCCGGGAAAGTTCGGCATGAGCGTCCTCCTGATCTGCTGGCTCACGCTCGGCGTGCTGCCGATCGTGACCGCGGCGCCGGACCTCCGGCTCGCGACCGGGAAGATCGGCACCCCGGGCACCCTCACCGTCGTCTCCTGCGTCTCCCTCGGACGAGGACGGTACGACTGCGCGGGCAGGTTCGTCCCTGACGGGGGCGGAGACGCGATCATGGTGGCCGTACCGCCCGAGTCAGAGGTGGGGGACGTCACGCGGGCCCGGCTCACCCCTGAGCGGGATCGGGCCCTACCGTCCGGCACGAAGGGCGTGCTGCGGGCGATGACGCTCCCCGCCACCGGCCTCGGCTCGCTGGCCTTCCTGCCCTATGTGCTGCTGTACGTCTTCCGAGCCGGACAGGGGCGCAAAATCGCCCTGAGGATGGGAACGGCGCTCACCGCCCTGTCCCTGGTGGTGATCGTGGTCGGCATGATCGCCGCCTACTCCTGACGGCCTGGCCGCGCGGCGGCGATCCCCCATGGGCCGGGCGGCCCATTTTCAGTCGCTTCGGGAAGCATCATCGACTTCTATAGGTTCAATCACACCGTTGGAAGACGAGCCCGGAATCGCATGTGAGGGACCCACATGGCCTACATCCACCGCACCACCATGACACCCGGCAAGGTGGAGCTGCTCACCGAGTGGCTGCCGAAGCAGAGCTGGTACGCGGGTGAATCGGCCAGGCCCGAACTGGCCAAGGCCGGTGGATTCCGGTTGGACGATCCGGAGGGCGAGGTCGGGATCGAGTTCATGGTCGTGACGGACACCGCCGGGCAGGAGCCGGTGGCGTACCTGGTGCCGATGAGCTACCGTGGCGCGGCTCTGGAGGGCGTCCCCGGCGGGGCGCTGATCGGCACCGCCGAACACGGGGTGCTCGGCACCCGGTGGATCTATGACGGTGTCCACGACCCGGTGGTGGTGGCGCAGTTGCGCGCTCTTCTGCGCGGCGAGACGACACCGCAGCATCAGAGCGAGAGCGACACCCCGGACCCGACCGTCATCGTGCACGGCATCGGCCCTGAAGACGGGCTCGAAGTGCAGGTCAACCGCGTCCTTCGGCCGGGTGAGACGGCGGACGGATCGCCGGGTCGCCTGATCGCCGGATGGACCTGGCCGAATGGAACGACCGCGCGGGGCGTGTTCGCGGCCGTCACGCGGGCGTAGGTCCCCCGACCCGGACGAACCGCTTGTCCCGTTGCCCCTTGAGTACGTCTCCGCCCACGATCCGCAGCGAGGCGAGTGGTCACCTGGGACAAGCGTTCTTCGGGTTGACCGTGTGGTTCGAAGGGTCGTTCATATCCCTGCCAGACCCCTGACCCGTCCAGTAGATGCCCAATGCCGCCTTCGGCTCACCCGCCGACAGGACGACCGGGAAATCCGAGACGTACTGCTGGCCGTCGAGCGTTCTGCCCTGAACGACCAACCGCCAGGTCTCTTCGTACTCGCGCGTGGCCGACTCGTGGACCGCTTGCCTCACGGTGGGCTTGTCTCCGGGTAGCAGACACTCCCTTAAGGCACCCTCCAGGAGAGTCGCACAGGTCTCCTCACTGCGCGCGAACTCGGCGCAGAAATCGGCGATGCCGTTCTTGCCGACTCCGGCCACGACCTCGGCGAGGACCGCCTCCGCCATCTCCTGTGTGAACGCGACCACAGGAGGTGGCTTGGGCTGCTCCGGCGCGGCCGTGCAGCCCGCCACCGCCAGCACGACCAGGACCGTCACCACGCTTCGGCGCATGATCGAGAGCATACGTCCCTGGCTCCGGAGAGCACTCGGCGATATCGCGATCTCCGGGAGGCGCCGGCGCGACGACCTTTGCGGGTTGCGACCCGCGCCTCACCAGCGCAGGAGCGCGCCGATGCCGACCGCCTCGCTGAGCGCGCCGGTGGCGGCGCCCTCGATCGGACTCACCCGCGCTCCCGTGGAGAACGCACGCTCGACGAGCCGCTCGGTCAAGCGGGGTTCGGGTGTGCCGGGTCCACCATCGGTGCCGACCTCGGCGCCCGCGTACAACGCGCCATCGGTTCCGACCGACCCCGAATAACGGACCTCCGGGTCGTACACCAGGTGGGCGACCCGACCCTCGTTCAGCGCAGCGGCCACCTCCGACAGGCCCAGGGCACCGGTCCTGGCGAGGGCGGCTTCCCGGACCTGCTCGACCAGCCGCCGCTCCCGCAAGGCGTGGTCCTCGTGCAGCCGCTCGGTGACGGCGCTCCGCAGCCCTTCGTCATCCATACCCGTGAGCACCCGAAGGTCCTGGATCACCCGGTCCTGGAGCGCTTCGGGGAGCTTCGCGGCGACCGGCTGCGTCCAGCGATCTCCACCGCTGACCAGGATCCGCTCCCACCGTCGTTCATCCATCATGTCCGTGGCGGTCTCCGCCACCCGGTCCAGGAACCGCTGCGCACGCTCCTGCTGACGAGCCTGCCGCTGCTCGAGCATGGGGGTGTGAAACTGGCCGGTGGGGCCGCCTCCGATCTGGCCCGCCCTCTCGTGCGACGCCTCGGCCTCCTCCTGCTCCAGCAGGCTCACGAGTCGGAGCTTGCCGAGACGCCATTCCAGGAGCCGTGCGTCCTGGCCCGAGACCAGGATCACGCCCGCCGGCCGGCCTTCGTCGAGCAGTTCCAGCAACGGGTGGACGAAGGGACCATCATCGAGCACGACGCGGTTGGGCACCGGCATCTGACCGTCCAGACGGAGGATCCAGTCGCCGGACAGCGCGGCGAACGCGATGCGGCCGCGGCCAGGCGTGGCCGGGCGCGTGAGAAGCTCCAGCTCAGGCTTCAGCCGCTCCAGCGCGGCGCTCACCTCGCGGCTCCGTTCGGAGGTGCGATCCTCCCCGATCCGGCGCTGCAGTTCCCTGTACCGATTGTTGATGTCGATCGCCGCCGCCTCGGGGCTCCCGGTCGGGTCGGCGTTCACATAGAGGGACAGCACACCGAGCGGGTCGGTACGACGGGACAGCTCCAGCAGTTCCTTGTCGTCGAGCTGGTCGATGGTCGTCAAGTCTTCTCACCCTTCCGCGGAGGTGCACCGGCGGTCGCGAACACGCCTAGCGCCTATCCGTACCCCTGCGGCAAATCCGCACACATCGGCACAAGACCATCCATAAGGTGTGATCGCTGAACCGATGGCACCGGCCACCCTTTCGGAGCCCGCTCATGATCCGACGATCAGCCTGCGACATGCTCCGAGGCAGGCAGGTCGAGGACGGCTGTGACGATCAACCGGATTCCGGTGATGAGCGCCGCTGGGCCGAAGACGAACAACCACAACCCTGGTCGGTCTTCGATGAGCAGGCCGCCGAGCACCGCCAGCAGGACACAGACACCGATGGAAGCCGTGAGGTAGAGGACCTTGCGCCACGGTCGCGAGGACGTGACCAGCAGAGACAGGACGGTCACGACCACGGGAAGAGCGTAAACGATCAGCATGTCAACGAGCATTCACAGCACCTCCCCTTGGCGCGAGCAAGATCCAGTGCGTTGGCGGTACCAGAAGACCAACCTAGTACTCCTGACACTTTGAGATCATGGTTGGGATCTGCGCTTGTGGTGGCATCGGCGGGCGGTGGCTTGATGGTGGTGTCGCCAGTGTGACCAGTGCGGGATTTCCTCGGTCCGGCGGTGTCGGGTGATGGTGAGGGCGGCCATCAGGCGGCGGATCTCGGGCATGGTCAAGGGCGGAAGCTTTTCGCCGCCGTCGGGCTGGGTGGCGGCCAGCGCGGCGAGGAAGGCCAGGGCGAGCATCGCCAGGGTGATGTGGCGGTGCCGGCCGTCCCGGCTGCGGACCTGGTAGTGGTCCAGCCCGACCTGGCCCTTGGCGGCTTGGAAGGACTCCTCCACCGCCCAGCGGATGCCGGCGATGCGCACCAGGGCGGCCAGCGGCACCGGGGTGGGTGCGTGGCAGCGGTAGAAGGCCAGTTCCCCGGTGGACAGATTGCGGCGGATCAGCAGCCACCGGTGACCGGGGCGGTGGGTGGATGCGTGTCCAGGCCCAGGCGTACCAGCGGTGCCCCTTGGCGCCGTGCCCGGCGCTGTAGAGGTGCCAATGGTCGCCGGGGACGTGCGCGGCGACCTCGATCATTTCGTGGACTTCGAGGTCGGCGCGTACGGCATGGACCACGAGGAACGCCCCGAACTGGTCCGCCCGGCCCAGGAACGGGCCGCCCGCAAGTACGGCCAGGCGTTCACCGCCGGCAACACCGTGCTCATCGGCGACACCCCGAACGACGTCCTGGCCGGGCACCTGGGCGGCGCCCGGGTGATCGCCGTCGCCACCGGGACCTACGACGCGGCCGCCCTTCGCGAGGCGGGCGCCGAGCCGTCCTCACCGACCTCGGCGACACCCCGGCCGTCGTCAGCGCCGTCCTCGCGACCGCACACCGATGAGCACTCCGACAAGCGCCCCCTGGGGAGTGTCAAGTGATGTTTCACCTGCGATGCAGGGTGGGCTGGTCACCCTTGACGAGAAACAGTTAGTGGCCGCCGTCGGTGACGACCCTTGCGGGAGGTTGCCCCCTCCGAGTACGGCGAGCAGGGATAACGCGAGCGCGAGCCGAGCCGATAGCGGCGTCCCCGGCGGCTGCGCGGATCGGGGACCGCGTCGCGGCGCCCTCGGAAATGAAAATTTCATAAGAACCAGAAACTTCTTGCCAAGAGTCGTTGAATCATCAATGATTGCCGAGTCAGAGGTTTCTGCGAGAATCAAGGGAGGCAGCCGTGAAAATGAGTCACCGCGCCGCCAGAGCTGCGCTCGGTGTGACGGCAGGACTGTCCATCGCATTAGCCGGCAGCACACCCACCTCCGCATCGACATGGGACCTCATGGGGGAAAATCAAATCTGCATCCAGCAGGGCTATTCTCACTGGACCTACTTCCTGGCCGCTGTCGTCGGCACCTGGTCGTCGACCGTCCACGTCACGGTGGAAAACCTGCCTCCCGGGGGGGTCGTCACCGAGTCCGCCCAGATCCCTCCCGGCTCGAATCACACCAAGCCCAACGGTTCGACGACGGTCAACGGCTGGGTCTTCGCAGAGTTCGACCCGCTCCCAATCGGCGTCTACACGGCGCAGATGACCGCTTCGGACGGAACACAGACCCTGTCCGACCCCGTCACCATCACGGTTAAGGAGCGCTGCTACTAATACTCCAGTGACACTTCGCGATCTTCGCCGTTGAGGTGACATGAGAACGGCCATCACGTGATCATGCGGAGTTTGTGAAGACACCTGAAAATCGCGTGATGGCCGTGGCCGACAGCGTAGACCCTGACCGCTGGATCGTCACCCTCAACGAGCTGATGACACGGATCGCGCACCGATTCGGCCGAGTAGAGCCCCGTCGGGCCGCGAATGCCTACGTCCGGGGCCTGCTGTCGGACGTCGAGCGGAAGAACTGCTGGAACCTGGCCGAGCACGCCGGGCTGACCGGCCCGCAGACCATGCAGCGCCTGCTGCGCACCGCACGCTGGGACGCCGAGGCCGTACGCGACGATGTGCGCGGCTACGTGAGCGAGCACCCCGGCGAGGGCGGTGTCCTGATCGTCGACGCGAACGGCTTCCTCAAGAAGGGCCTTCGATCGGCCGGGGTGCAACGTCAGTACACCGGTACGGCCGCCCGGATCGAAAACAGCCAGTTCGGCGTGTTCTTGGCCTACGCCACCTCACGCGGGCGGGCATTGATCGATCGCCGTCTTTACCTGCCCGAGCGCTCCTGGCCGGCCGACCAGGGCCGCTGCCGTTCGGCGGGTGTCCCGGACCAGACCGCCTTCGCCACCAAACCCGCCCTGGCCGCGCAGATGATCGTCGCGGCGTTGGACGTCGGGATCGATGCGCCCTGGGTGACCGGTGATGAGGTCTACGGCCAGGACCCGCGCCTGCGTGCGCTGCTGGAAGCGCGGCAGGCCGGGTATGTGCTGGTGATCGCTGGCACGCTGCGGGTCAGATGTGAGGGCGTCGACTGGCAGGCCGCCCAGATCGCCGCGCACGTCCCCGACGACCACTGGCACCACTACAGCGCCGGGCACGGCGCCAAGGGGCACCGCTGGTACGCCTGGGCCTGGACCCGCATCCACCCACCGCCCCGGTCACCGGTGGCTGCTGATCCGCCGCAATCTGTCCACCGGGGAACTGGCCTTCTACCGCTGCCACGCACCCACCCCGGTGCCGCTGGCCGCCCTGGTGCGCATCGCCGGCATCCGCTGGGCGGTGGAGGAGTCCTTCCAAGCCGCCAAGGGCCAGGTCGGGCTGGACCACTACCAGGTCCGCAGCCGGGACGGCCGGCACCGCCACATCACCCTGGCGATGCTCGCCCTGGCCTTCCTCGCCGCGCTGGCCGCCACCCAGCCCGACGGCGGCGAAAAGCTTCCGCCCTTGACCATGCCCGAGATCCGCCGCCTGATGGCCGCCCTCACCATCACCCGACACCGCCGGACCGAGGAAATCCTGCACTGGTCACACTGGCGACACCACCATCAAGCCACCGCCCGCCGATGCCACTACAAGCGCAGATCCCAACCATGATCTCAAAGTGTCACTGGAGTACTAGTCGCGACTCCACCAGGCTTCCCACTCGCCACCGGTCACGGCTTCAGCTTGAGCCTCTTCCTCGACGCACCGGGGAACACGACGACCAGGTGCTGCTCCTCTCCCGCGTCGACCCGTACGTAGACACGGAGCCGGTAGCGGCCCTTCCCCGCGATCGCCAGGTTCGGCATGGGGGCACCCGCACCCACCTCTCCGCCCTCGCCCATCTCCGGCACGGTGAGCCGGCCGCTGCGGCTGACGATCGGCACCTCGTTGACCAGATCCCACCCGGCCGTCCGCTGTGGCGGCGGGGTGCGGAAGGCCTTCACTGTAAGGCACAGATCAACGACGTCTTCGATATGCCCGATGAGCACCGCGCTGCCGGCCACCCCGATGCGGCTGCTGTCGTCGTAGACCTTGTCCATCGCCTGCCCCGCCGCCTTGTCGGCTGCTTCGTCTTGGGGGTCGTAGACGAAATAGCCGGCATCGCCGTCGACGAACAGGAAGTATCTGGCCGTGGCCTGGACGACACCCTTCGTCCGGGGCCATGGGTCGCGGCACTTCGCGTTCTCCTCGGCGATGTAGGCGGCGTTCGCCGCCTCCGCCTCCGCGGTCGACCTCAGCAACTCGGGATGGGTCACGCCGACGATCTCCGGGCAGACGTAGACGAGGTCCCACGGGTCCGCGCCCCAGGCGGGCCGAGCGCTCCCGGCCCGCGCCAGAATCGCCTCCTGCTCGTCGCGGTCCTTTGTACGGCACAGCGCCCGCCCATACGCGAGGATCTCCTGGTCCGACAGGCTGTCGGGGAACATGGGCGGGACTCCGCCGTCCATGCTCCGCGCCCGGCACAGGAACGCGCCGTCGCGTTCCGCAGGTTTCAGGTCGCCGAAGCTGGGCCGGTCGAAGCAGTCCATCGACCAGCCGGTGTAGGTGAGGTGCGGGGTCTGCTCCGGGTGGATCATTGCGATGATCGGCAGCACGGCCACGGCCGCCACCGCGACGCGGATCACGCGCCGCCGCGCGGGCGGAAGGTCCGCCGGGCGGCCCTCAGCGGGCAGTTCACGGGCGGTCGCCGCGAACCACACGGCGCTGACGAGTTCCACCGCGTCCATCACGACCAGCATCGCCAGGTGGCCGCTGGAGATCATTCCGAAGAGAACGTTGAGCGGGATCACCAGCGCGTAGAAGCCCACCGACAACCACCCGGCGGCCTGCGTGCCGCGGCTCCACCGGCCGTCGCGCCGCTGCCCGACGACCGTGATGATGGTCGCCGCCACTCCGCCCAGTACCAAGCCCAGTGCGACGATGCCGCCCGATCCAAGCTCTGGGAGGTCGAGTTCGTCGAGCAGTTCGTTGGCCATCCCGGCCAACTCGACCGCGAACATCGCTCCGGCCGCCGCGCGCAGCATGCGGGACCGCCAGCGGATGACGAGCAGGTAGAGGACGTCGATCGCGGTCCACAGCGCGAGCTGGAATGCCGCATCGACCGCGTCTGGGAGCAGCGCGATCGGATACCACAGCACGAAGATGTACGCCACTGCCAGATATAGCAGTCGGCGCAGCGCCTTCGCCCGGCGGTCCAGCGGTCCCGGCGCGGGGGCACGCAGGATCAACCACAGGAGCGCGGCCTTCACCAGGGCTGCCACGAGCAGCGCCACAGTCGTCGGGGTGTCAAGCCCGTCGCGTGCGTCCAACCCCGCATAGGCCGGCGGCGACCATTCGACGGCCACCCAGAGCCAGGCGTCGCCAAGCACCAGGCCCACGACCGCCGCGCCAAGAACCAGACCTATTAATCCAGTCCTGATAAGCCGCCAGAAACTATCCGAAAGCACGGGACGCGATCTTAGTGCGGCACCGCCGTACAAGCGGACACAGCGGAACGAGCAGTCCCGCCTCGCCGATCATGGATGCTGGGGATTCCATCGCCCAACCTGCTGAGACCCTGGTCATAGGACATGGCGCGTTATCCGAGAGTCGAGTGAATTCCTCTCGTCGTCTCCTGCCTCTGGACGTACAAATGGCCCTTCCCGGATGGATGACCCGAGTATTCGCTCCATCCGGCGATCAGGACCTCAGCCCGCTATGGCCCCGTCCGTCCGGTCGCGACGGCCGGACACGGGCCCGTCTGTGGCCACGAAGAACAGCAGCCAGTCGACTCCCGGCACAGTGAAGCGAGCACTGGCCGTCTTCGCTGCGATCCGGAGGCACGATAACGCCGGCCCACGCGCGGGAGAGGTCCGGCCGACGGCAACCCGCGAGCCCTGCGAGCCTCAGCACCATTCCTCGATGTAGAGCAGACGTTCCCCAGTTTCAAGGACGAACTCGTGGCCCATGTACACGATGTCGGAGGCCGCAGCCTCAGCCGTGAATGCATAGTTCCGGCGCACCAAATCCGACAGTGCCCCCCGCTCCTGGTCCATGACCCATCGCAAGTCGAAACCGCCGGATTCGCCTAGCAATACCGGGACATCGCGCCGGCGCATCAGGCTCCGGACAGTCCTGGGGTCAAGCTTCCGCCTTCGCACTTGCCAGGTACGACCGTCGGGATCGGTCAGTTCCCCCGAAGAGCCGGGGTTCAGCCTGCCATCTACCACTTCCCCATGATCCCTCAAGGATGGCCTGGCCGTGGCGTACGGAAGAAGTCCGCAGGAGTCCGCGAACGTCCGGGGGCCGTACGCCTCGGTTGTCACCCAGTTGGTCGCTCATCTTGCGGCGAGGTCCTCGAAATCCAGCTTCAGCCAGCTCTGCCCCACCACAACGTGAAGCTCGCTGCCTCGACCCAGCACGGTCGCCGTTCTGGGTATCGGTCGCCCGTTGGGCATCACCAGCGTTGCGGGACGATCCGCAGAAAAGGTTTCTCCTTGAATTCTCCCAGCGACCAGTCGCCACCGATCCTCGCGGTAGCCGCCGACGAGAACGACTCGGTCATCGGCGACTACAAGCGCATGAGCACCACGCACTTCGGTGGACCAGCCGGCGATCGTGGCAGCGCGGATCCGCACGATCGGAAAGTCGGTGTAGTAGTAGGCCCAGGCCTCCTCCCCGGCCACGTTCAACGCGTAGCAGTCGGAGATCGCACCGAACTCGCCGTCGTACGGGTAACGCCACGCGATGTCGAGGTCAGACCGAAAGCGGATCAGCCCGGGGGAGCCGATAGGTGCAGGACCGCCCGTCACCCCCCATCCGAAGTTGCCGTACACGCCCTCGTCGAAATAGCTCACCCATATTTCGCCGGAAAGTGTCGTCTGCACGTCGGCAATTCCGTCGCCCAGCACGCCTTCTCGCAAGATCTCCCCGTCGGCATCGTAAATGGCTGCGTTGGGCTCGGCAGCCCCGTTACACCAACGGCATCGCGCGCCCACCAAGAGCACACCCCCGTCCGGTAGCGGCTGGACATGGCTGTGTGCACGTGGTTGCCCGACGATGGACACCATCGTCGCCTGTTGGGGTCTGTATGTGGCGACATGCACTGAAACGGGCGCGGCCGTACGTGAATGTGGGACGGTCCGTGCGGTCAGCGCATCGGCGTTCTCCTGCGACGCCCACACGACAGCCAGTTCTCCCTCGGGACCTGCCGCCGCCGTCACCAATTCCGCGTCCTGGAATGGTGCAATCAAGTCCGCATGATGGCGCAGCCTCGTAACGCCCGCCTTTCTACTTCTCCCACTTCGACCTTGCATGGGAGATACGGTATTCCACACTGCGCGAGGCGCACTCAGCGGCGGCGGGGTCGCTGGGCCGGTCACCGGCCGGTCCGAGGCCGTGACCGCGCCGGCGCGGGTCACGTGCAGCAAACGCCTTGCGCTATCGCGACCTGTACGGGTGTGGTGGCTGACCCATGGCTAGTGGGGTGTCCACTTAGGTTCGCCGGGTCGCGACACGCCGGGCCGCTTCCGAGCCTTTGATCGGGTTTGCCTCCACCGTCGGTACCAGTGATCGGTACCGACGGCAGGAGGAGCGCATGGCCGAGCCTGCACGAGCACGGCGATTAACCGACCAGGAGGGCCAGACCCTGCAACGCCTGGTCCGGCGCGGCAAGCACGGCTCGATCCGGGTCCGCCGAGCTCTGATCATCATGGCCTCGGCCAGCGGCACCCCGGTACCGGCGATCGCGCAGCTCGTGGCCGCGGATGAGGACACGGTGCGGGATGTCATCCACGCCTTCAACGACAAAGGACTTGATGCACTGGACCCTAAATGGGCGGGTGGCCGTCCCCGCCTGATCACCAGCGACGATGAGGCGTTCATCGTCGCGACGGCCCGCACTCGCCCGGAGAAGCTGGGCCGCCCGTTCACTCACTGGAGCCTGCGCAAGCTGGCCGCCTACCTTGACCGCAACCCCACCCGCCTCGTCCGCATCGGGCGAGAGCGGCTGCGGCAAATCCTGCACCACCACAAGATCTCCTTCCAGCGGACCCGCACCTGGAAGGAGTCCACCGACCCCGAACGCGAAGCCAAGCTGAACCGGATCGAGGAGGTCACCACCCGCTTCCCCACCCGATGTTTCGCCTTCGATCAGTTCGGGCCGTTGTCGATCCGTCCCTGCCACAGCACCACCTGGGCCAAGCGGGGCAGGCCCGATCGGCTGCCGGCCACCTACCGGCGCACGCACGGCATCCGCTACTTCCACGGCTGCTACAGCCTGGGCGATGACCTGCTGTGGGGCATCACCCGCACCCGAAAGGGCGGCGACCA
The DNA here is from genome assembly GCF_001417795.1 of Sphaerimonospora mesophila. Lineage (NCBI taxonomy): Bacteria > Bacillati > Actinomycetota > Actinomycetes > Streptosporangiales > Streptosporangiaceae > Sphaerimonospora > Sphaerimonospora mesophila. Next base: position 62,660 of record NZ_BCBX01000053.1, read on the forward strand.
CACCCTGGCCGCGCTGAAGTCCATCCGATCCGCCCGCCCCGACGGCGCCCCGATCTACGTGATCATGGACAACCTGTCGGCAAACAAGACCCCCGCGATCCGCGCCTGGGCCAAGAAGAACAAGGTCGAGCTGTGCCTCACCCCGACCTACGCCTCCTGGGCCAATCCCATCGAGGCGCAGTTCGGGCCGCTACGCAGCTTCGTGATGGGCAACTCGGACCATCCCAACCACACTGTGCTGGCCCGCAAACTGCAGGCCTACCTGCGCTGGCGCAACGCCAACGCCCGCCACCCCGAGGTGCTCGCCGCCCAGCGACGCGAACGCGCCCGCATCCGCAGCGAGAAACAACGCCGCTGGGGACGACCCGCCAACGAAGCCGCCTGACCGACCCGGCGAACGTTCGTGGTCACCGCACTAGGGCCAGATCAGGCCCTGGTCGGTCCAGATGACGCCCTTGTTGCGGCACAGGCAGAAGGGGTGGCCGATCGGGTCGGTGTAGACCCGCCAGCCGTAGCCGTCGGGGCCGATGAAGTCCTGCTGCAGCGTCGCGCCGAGGTCGAGGACGCGGCGCTGCTCGGACTCGATCTCGTCCACTTCGAAGTCGAGATGGAACTGCTTGGGGTGCTCGCTGTCGGGCCACTGCGGAGCGCGGTAGTCGTCCACGCGGATGAAGGCCAACTCGATCTCGCCGAACTTGATGCCGGCCCAGTTCTCGTGGCTGCCTTCCCTGATCGGGCGGCCCGTCACCTTGGAGTAGAAGGCCGCCAGCTTCATCGTGTCCGGGCAGTCGATGATGAAATCAGTGAGTCGCAGCATCCCGAGATCTTGTCACAAGATCAAGGGAGCCTAGGGGCTGTGCCCGACCTGTCCTCTCTGTGGAGGCAGGACGGCGCGATCGTCGTTCGCCCTCGTCCGCTGTGCAACTCGACACCTCTCCGCCGTCCAGATCCGTTCGCATCGATTCACTCATCCACCCCGGTGGCTCCCAGGGTGGCTCCCACAGCCTGCGGATCGTGAGTGAGTGCGGTTCTCCGCCTGTTCCGGCACATGCAGCGCACCTGAACTGCTGATTCGCAGACCGGGAGCCGCTGGTGATGCGGTGCAATCTCACGTTCAGCGATACGCCCGGTTTGTCAGGACGCGACCGGCTAGCGTGGTCGCCGTCGAGCCGCGCAACCGAGACGAACGACTAATCACAGGTTGGAGGAGGTCTCGTGCGAAGGACGATTGCGTGTCTGTCCCTGGTGCTGCTCCTGTCCTCCTGCAGTTGGTTCCATCGCGTCTCGCCTGGCGCATTCGAGGTTCATGCCCGGGAGTTGGCGGCGCGCTGGCAGGGATCGGCCGACGACCGCGCCTGGCGCGAAGGGTTCGTACCGTTGGAAGCGATGAATCCGCGGGGATGGGCCCGCGTGGGCCGCGTTCCGCACTGGGTGAACATAAGCGCACATAACGGCGCATGGCAGTTGGCCACCAAGCTGCCTGCGAACTCCCCGACCCACGCGGACGTGCGATGGCCAGACGGCTCAGCTTCGCAGGTGCCCCTCATCACGGCGGCGAGCGCCTACACGGAGTTCAGCAAGCCAGCCGACTTCATTGAGGAGGACTGCCCGACCAAGGGATGCCGCCCACTCCGGGTAGCCGGTGCCGAACTGGGCGAGGTGCCGCTGAAGACCAGCCGCGGCACGATCCAGGTGCCCGCATGGCTGTTCACCGTCGAGGGGGTCGAGCAGAAGTACGTCCACGTGGCGGTCGCCCCCTCGGCCGTCACCGCCCGTCCCGAGCGGGTTCCGGGAGGGGACGAAGAGGTGATGGCGTTCGACCTCATTGCCGACAAGCCAAACGAACTGCTTCTCGAATACGGCTACGGCGCTTGTGACAGCATTCACGGGGCACGCGCTTACGAGACCGACCAACTGGTGGTGGTTGACGTGGATGAGGAGGGCTCCGACGAGCTGTGCCTCTTGATGCTCAAGACAGCCACGATCACCGTTACACTTACGCGACCGCTCGGCGATCGCCTGGTGCTCGACTATGGCACGGGGCTGCCAGTGGTGCGGGGGGTGAGAAGGCGCTGACGGCCTGAGGCCATATGCTGCGCCGCTGACACCGTCCCATGGCCACCCCGCACGCCGAAGGCGTCGGATTAGAAGTGGAGCGGCCGCTGTCTAACTCTCTCATCTAATAACCTCGGCGAATGAGTCGCGTAGCGGTGAGCAAGAAAAGATCCTTCCGTAAATGAGCGGTCCTCGGCCAAGAGGTTGGACGGGCTAAAGCCGACCTCGGGATTGTCGTACAAGATCTCCGCATTGCCGAGGCGATCCGCACGCACATGAAGGTTGTCGAAGTCGGTGGCCCCGAGTAACAGCGGGTTGTAGTAGGCCAGGCATGGAGTGTCCGGACCCGCGAAACTGTACTCAGTGAGGATGCCGATCAATCGGTTCCAGGTCTCACGGTCCAGGCTCCCCTCGGTGGGCGGATCAATGCCGAGCGCCCAACTGCCCTCCTTCTTAACCGCAGGAAAACAACGGTAGGAGGGCAACAGCCCATCGGGCACGATCGGGTCCCCGGTCCGTCGGGCGAAGTGCCGCCCAGCGCAGCCGCCGCCAACCGAGGCCGGGGTGCTCGGCGCGGCCCAGGCCGCCTCCCATGAAAATACCCACAGCTTCGAGGTCGACGCCCGCAACGATGTCGGGCTGGATGCCCCCATCCATCAGACGCACCTGGTGATACTCGCGGTACGACAACCTCGGCCGGCCCCTGTTCGAGCTCATACATGGCGTTGAGCACCCAGGCCGCATCAGCCAGCGCGGGCGGCATGAACCGGTGAGACCATGACCGCACAGCTCCAGCAACCAGTCGGTCGTACCGGACGGGGCAAGCGGCCACAGGTCTGACAGCGCTTCGATTCATCGGGCATACGTCCATGATCCCCGGTTGCAACGCCGAACTCCTGGGCCGACCACCATGCCCTCGTCACCCCGCTTAATGGCCCGGCGGCCAGGCGCAGGACCCGCGGTGTATGCGATGCGCCCACCCCCGACTTGGCGACGCTGGCTAAGGCATCACGAAATCAGGCTGTAGTACTAGCAAGATCGCCAGAATGCCCCGGACAAGCGAAGGCCCCTGACTGCGAAACCGCTGGTCAGGGGCCTTTCATGTGAGAGCCGCCTTGGGGAATCGAACCCCAGACCTTCTGTTTACAAGGGAAGGGCAAGTCCCTCGTTGATAGCCTGCCGCCCTGCTCGAGCGATAGATGCGGGCCGGTGGGATGTGAACGCGTACGGCGGCGTTGCTGTACGGCTGCTGTACAGCAACGCTCCGCACTCCGACCGTGACTCCTTCGATAAGAGGAAAGGAGGGCGAAGTCATGGGATTCTGCCAGTTCCGAGACACATCCGGGAACGGTTCATACCCGCCTTCCTTGAACCGCGGACCCCCAAGGGTGCTCTGACCGGTCCCTAACGAGAGTTGGGTATCGACCTCCACTAAACCTGCAGTACCTAGGATGAACCAGTGAAATTCGTAGAGCTGGAGATCGAGCGGCACGATTGGGCCGCGCTGGAGTGCGGCTGTGGGAGGTCCGCCGCGCACGTCGCATCGGATCTCCTGCGACTGGCTAGGGCCAACACGGCGAGCGAATGCACCACCGACGTAATCGACAACGGCCACGTGCTTCTTCCGGATGTTCTCTTCGAACCGTCCGTGCCCACGGTCTCCGTCGCCCTGGCGGCGTTGGCCGATGACGTCTCCCTCCATGCCAGGCAGGAGTACACGAGGCTTCTGCTCTGCCTCGTCGGAGACAACGGGCAGTCATTCGAGGCCGCGCACGCAGGCAGAGACTTGGTCGCCGAATGCACACAGGCCGCCAAGAGCGGGATCTGGCTGCTTTATGCTGAGATTTTCGCCGGGCGCTCTGTCGTGTCGGCCAGTTATGCCTACGAAGCACTCACTTTCATTGAAGATGATGCGGATCGGCTCGCCCGTGTCCAGGCCGCCGCCGGAGAGCTGCTGGCGCGGGATCTCCGATGATCTGAGGCGGTTGTGGCATGTCCGCTCATACGCGCGACTCCCATGATTTCCGGTGTGCCTGGCACGCTTATGGCACGGTATGGATCATGCAGGAGACTCGTTCGTACCTGATCAGACCAGAGGATGGGCCGGAGTGTATCCCCATCCAGGCGCAAGATATCGCACGCGTGCTTACCCCTGAGGGATGGGAGGCCGCCCCTGTCGACGGCTGGGGCGATCACCGAATTCGAGTGCGAGACGTTGATATCTCTTTCTCTGCAGAGGACATCGGCTGGCAGGTGTTCGTTGAGGGAGATCTCCCCGAGACCATCGCCGATGACATTATGACGGTCGTAACGCGGCAGATCGCGGCATACTCCGATCTGCCAGCCGTCTGGGTCCTACTCAGCGAGTAAGCGCGGCCCCGAACACGCTCCCCTGCCCTGCTCGCATCGTACGCCGTCGACCCACCGCGGAGCGGCAGCGGGCCGCGACGGAGGGTCAAGCCGGCCTCGCGTGTTCCATGTTCCCGGTGACCTTCCTCGCACGCTGGTTGGCCTACCGGCACGGCCGGGCTTGAGCCGTAGGAGCTGGCCTGCTGGGCTTGCTGGGTCGATGGCGGGCGAGGTGATCAAAGCTCCCCCACCACTCACGAACCTCGGCTTTCCGCGATCACCTCGGGGCCGGAGATCCCCGCCGGAGGCAAAAGAAGACCCCGGCCCACTGCGGCACGCTCGCGTGGTTGCGGCGGCCGGTGTCGCGTCCGTCGTCCTGATGGTCGAGCTTCCTGCGGTTGTCATGCGTCTGCTCGTTGGGCGCGGCTGGCGTCGGCGCGGTCGGGACCGGCCCGAAGAGGCCACATGCCCGGCCGCGTTCGAACGCGCCGCGCCACCGCCGCCCATCGGGCGGCGGCTTGACGTGCACCCGCGCGTGGCAATGCGTATCCTTCGCCACTCGCAGATCTCGCTGACCATGAACGTCTACACACAGATCCCGTCGCCGGCCACCCGCAAAGCTCTCGACCGCCTGAGTCAGAGCCTCGACGGTGGCGGCTGAGGATGTTGCTGTATTTCGCTGCTGTACGTAGATCGCAAAGGCCCCCCGCGATGATCGCAGGGGGCCTTTGACCTGCGAGCCGCCTTGGGGAATCGAACCCCAGACCTTCTGTTTACAAGGTCCCCAAACGATCTCCAGGGTCGTTCGGGGGCGTTCGCGTCGCTGCTCGTCGGGACTCCGGCCGTTCAGATCCGTCCGGCTCAGTTCGTGATCGTCCGCCCGGGTGGCTCCCAGGGTGGCTCCCGAAACCGGATCGATACCCGCCCCCTCTACCGGCCCCGTACTCGGTGGAGTCGATCCGCTGGCAAGCGCGCCCGCGCACATCATGGTGAGTCTTTCGGCAACGTGTCGGGGCGCTGGCACGGCGAAGGTGTCTCAGAACTCAGCGGACCACGCACCAGACAGACGAGGACAGACACCCGGTTTCCGGTGGGCCGGGGCTGAGGAACGAAGCCCCGGCCCGTCGATCGCCCCAACCATGTGCGGCGACCAGCCATAGCAAGGCGATCGTGAGGGCTACTGGAAAGAACAGGAGGTCGGCTTGGACAGACCTCAAGATCGCCGGCCTGACCTGGGCATCTGTCGGCCTCGCAAACTCATAGAGCACAGACGCCGACCGCTTGAGATCTGGCAATGGAAATGTCAGAGGTAGGAGCTACAGTCCGTGCCCATGGGAATGAGGAGCGGTCATCAGCAGGCGGCGGAGCTCATGGCAGAGAAGTGGGCCTCTACCCCTGAAGGACGGGATCGTCTAGGCAACGCATACCTGATGCAGCGAGACTCTCGACTTGAGAAGACGACCCGTATATTCGGCCAACCTTACGGAGGATGGACAATGGGGCAATTATATAGCTTATATACGCTAGCAATGTTGGATATGGGCGGGCATTTGCTTGCGACCAATTTTAGGCTAGGTGAAACTCCTTCGCGCGACGCAGATAGAAGCAAGAACCAGCAAGCACTAAATAGGTTACCCAAAGGGGTTGAAGCGGTCGTGGATCCCTCTCAGCGAAATGGCGACTTTGATGGAGATTTCGCATGGAGTATCGACTTACCTGCAATCCAATTCTACGGAGATGGCCAAAATAATTCAATAAGTTGTGAAGATGGTAGCTCCTGGGCACCGCTAGAGATAGGATACACAGATGCTAGCCGCACACTCCTTCATCTTGCACAGTTTCACACGGTTGCTAGATGGCCGTATGGCGATGAGTACTTAACCCTTCTTGTCCTTACACCATGGGACGCCATTGATGCTTGGCGCCATCCAGATACAGCTCCAAACGAGGTACTGCAGGACGCAGGCGAGTTTAGCAATATAGTGGCGTCTTATCGAATGTTTGGGTGGAGGGCTACTCGTTAATGAGGTGACTCTTCTAACTCTTCCTACGGGAGTCAGCGAATCAGAGCGATTTCACCGAAAGCTTGAAAGTCTGACGGCAGGGCCGGTTGTTGCCGAGATGTTGCCGAGCTGTGCCAGAATTTCTGTATGAACAGTAACCCGTTTGCTTCAGATGAGCCTGACCCCTACACCGAGACAGCCACGGCCATCGGCGTCATCTATTCCGATGCCCAGCATCATCCACACCCTCGCGGATGGGTACCAGCGGGTACCGAGGGCCTGGGTCAGCTGTACCCGCCTCCCGAGATCGAGCGGGAGTGGGCGAAGGTCTCTGGCTGGGAGAGTACATGGGTCACCCACGTGCTGTACCTCGTGCCGGCGGAAGACTTCTCCGAGCGGGAACTCCTGGAGTTCCGGCAGCGGTACGGTCTGCAGACCGTCGGGCCGAGTGAGTTCCAGTGCGAGCCAGCCGACATCGAGCACCTTCGGGAAGCGGCTGCTCGCGCCGACGTGTAGGACGGGCGACGTCCTCACCGGGCCAAATA
>NZ_BCBX01000054.1:0-21808 GCF_001417795.1 Sphaerimonospora mesophila
AACGGCGTCGTGAGCGCGGGGGCGTCGGATCCCTGTGGGGCCGAGCCGCCGCCGGACACGACTCCGCCGACCGTGCCCACGGGCCTGGCGGCGACCGCGTCGGGCACGAACGTCACGCTGACCTGGACGGCGTCGACCGACAAGGTGGGCGTCACCGGCTACGAGATCAGCCGGGCCAAGGGCGACGAGACGCCGGTCGTCCGATCCACGTCCGGCACGACGTACAAGGACTCCGGGCTGGACCCCCAGACGTCCTACACGTACAAGGTGCGAGCACTGGACGCCGCGGGCAACAAGTCCGCGTACACCGGTGCCGTCTCGGTGAAGACGGGCGACGGGCCGCCGCCGGCGTCCCCGGGGACTCCGCTCGGCGGCGATCCTCGCAAGGACTCCATCTACTTCGTCATGACGGCACGGTTCTACGACGGCGACACGTCCAACAACAGGGGCGGAAGCCAGCACATCCGGTCCGGCAACGCGGCGAACGACGACCCGATGTTCCGCGGCGACTTCAAGGGTCTCATCGAGAAGCTGGACTACATCAAGGCCCTCGGCTTCTCCGCGATCTGGATCACCCCGGTCGTGCTGAACCGCTCCGACTACGACTTCCATGGCTACCACGGCTGGGACTTCTACCGTGTGGACACCCGGCTGGAGACGCCGGGCTACACGTACCAGGATCTGATCAACAAGGCGCACGCCAAGGGCCTGAAGATCTACCAGGACGTCGTCTACAACCACAGCTCACGCTGGGGCGCCAAGGGACTGTTCGTTCCTCCCGTGTACGGCGTGCGCGACGAGCAGTGGAAGTGGATGTACAGCAAGAAGGAGGCGGGCCGGGAGTACGACCCCATGGAGGAGCACCAGGGCGACGACCCCGACATGACGGCCGCCCAGAACGAGATGGCCAAGGGACGGCCGTACAACGGCGACCTGTGGTCGACCGAGGAGCCCGCGGGCAACACCTGCAAGAACTGGGGGACCCCGACGCAGTGGTTCAGCCCCGAGGGCTACACCATCTACAACTGCCAGTGGCCGAGCCCGACCTCGGGCATGTTCCCGGCGAAGTACTACCACCAGTGCTGGATCGGCAACTGGGAGGGCGAGGACTCGCGCAGTTGCTGGCTGCACGATGACCTGGCCGACTTCAACACCGAGAACGCCGAAGTGCAGAAGTACCTCATCGACGCCTACAACCGGTACATCGACATGGGCGTCGACGGTTTCCGCATCGACACCGCCATTCACATCCCCCGCGTCACCTGGAACCGCCGCTTCCTGCCGGCGATCTATGACCGGGTGAAGGAGAAGTTCGGCGAGGAGAAGGCCAAGAACTTCTACGTGTTCGGCGAGGTGGCCGCCTTCGTCAACGACAAGTGGAACCGCGGTTCTGTCAACCACTCCGCGCAGTTCTACACCTGGAAGGAGCGCAAGGAGTACAGCGCCGACGACGAGAAGGCCGCGATCGAGCAGTACAACTACGAGGAGCAGCTCGGTACGGGCAACCAGCCCACCAGCACCAACGCCCGCCTGAACGGCAACGATTACCACGCGCCGGACCACTCGAAGTTCTCCGGCATGAACATCATCGACATGCGCATGCACATGAACTTCTCCGACGCGCAGAACGCCTTCAACAACGGCAAGGACTCCGACGACAGCACCAACGACGCCACCTACAACACCGTCTACGTCGACTCCCACGACTACGGACCCAACAAGTCGTCCAACCGCTACGCCGGCGGCACCGACGCCTGGGCCGAGAACATGAGCCTGATGTGGACTTTCCGCGGCATTCCCACCCTCTACTATGGATCGGAGATCGAGTTCCAGAAGGGCAAGCAGATCGACTGCGGGCCCAGCTGCCCGCTCGCCACGACAGGCCGCGCCTACTACGGCGACAAGGTCGAGGGCAGCGTCACCGCCGGTGACTACGGCGTGGTCTCCAGCGCCTCCGGTCCCGTGGCGACCACCCTCAGCCTGCCGCTGGTCAAGCATGTGCAGCGGCTGAACCAGATCCGCAGGGCCATCCCCGCCCTGCAGATGGGGCAGTACTCCACCGAAGGCGTCAACGGGCAGATCGCCTACAAGCGCCGCTACACCAGCGGTTCGACCGACAGCTTCGTCCTGGTGACCGTCTCCTCCGGAGCCACCTTCACCGGCATCCCCAACGGGACGTACGTGGACGCCGTCACCGGAGACAGGAGGACCGTCACCGACGGGACCCTGTCGATCAGCCTGAACAGCAAGGGCGGCCTGCGCGCCTACGTGCTCGACCTGCCCGGCAACCCGGCTCCCGGCAAGGTCGGTGTCGACGGACCGTACCTCAAGTAGCCCTCCCGCGAGAACGGCCGGGGCGGGGAGCGCGAGCTTCCCGCCCCGAACGGGCAGGACGACCATGGTGATCCGTCAGGCGACGTTCTCGCTAACCATCGGCTGAGATCTTCGCGGGCGCCGGACCGGTGGAGCGGCGGACGACCAGTTCCGGCCGGTACAGCAGCTCGGTGCGCTGCGCCCGGATCCCGGCTATCTCCTCCAGCAGGTTCTCCACGGCGGCCAGGCCCATCTCGCGGACCGGCTGGCGGAGTGTGGTGAGCGGCGGGTCGAGGTAGGCCGTCATGGGAGAGTCGTCGAATCCGACGATCGAGACGTCGTCCGGGACGCGCAGGCCGCGCTGACGGGCGCCGCGGATCGCGCCGATCGCCATGATGTCGCTGCCGCAGCAGATCGCGGTGCAGCCGCGGTCGAGGAGCTGCTGGGCCGCCGACTGGCCGCCCTCGATGGTGAACAGGGAGTTGACGACGAGGTCGTCGACGTCCGCGTCGCTCAGGCCGGCGTGCTCGGCCATGGCCCGGCGGAACCCGGCGGTCTTCCGGATCGAGGGCACGAACCGTTCCTGCCCCACGGCCAGGCCGATCCTGCGGTGGCCGAGCGAGACGAGGTGGCCGACGGCCATGTCGAGCGCGGCGGCGTCGTCGTTGGAGATGAAGGGGACGTCGATGTCGGGGCGGTAGCCGTTGATGAGCACCATCGGCAGGCCGAGGTCCGCCAGCCGCCGATAGCGGGCGCGGTCCGACCGCGAGTCGGCGTGCAGACCGCTGACGAAGACGATGCCGGAGACGCCACGCTCGAGGAGAAGCTCGGTGTAGTCGTCCTCGGTGATGCCGCCCGGGGTCTGCGTGCACAGCACGGCCGTGTAGCCGGACATGACCAGCGCGCTCTCGATGACCTGGGCGAACGCGGGAAAGATCGGGTTGGTGAGCTCGGGCAGGATCAGCCCGATGAGCCCGGCCTGCTGCTGGCGCAGCTTGACGGGACGTTCGTACCCGAGCACGTCGAGGGCGGTGAGGACCGCCTGCCGTGTCGTGGGGGCCACGCCCGGTTTGCCGTTGAGCACCCGGCTGACGGTCGCCTCACTCACGCCCGCCTGGGCGGCGATGTCGGCGAGGCGCATTGTCATAGCGGCTAATTTACCTGCCTCGCCCCGCGCCGCACCCCAATCACCCGGGCAGCACGCCGCGGCCTTCGCGTACCTCGAAGACCAGCTGGGTCTCGGTCCTGCGCACCATCGGATAGATGGTCACGTGCTCCAGGATGAGATCTCGGAGGCTCTCCGGGGTCGGCACGGCCACGTGCAGGAGGAAGTCGTCGTCGCCGCCCACGTGGAGGACGGACAGCACCCCCGGCACCATGACCAGCTTGTCGTACAGGCTGCGCACGTGATCACGGTTGTGGCTGCCCAGCCGGACCTTGATGATCGCCTGGATCGGGTGGCCCAGCGCACCGAGGTCGAGCCGGGCCCTGACGCTTTCGACGACGCCCGAGCGCATGAGCGCGCGCACCCGGTACGCGCAGGTGGACTCGGCGACCCCCACCCGGGCGGCGAGCGCGGCGTTGGTCATCCGGCCGTCCTCCGCAAGCGCGGCGAGGATGGCCAGATCGGTGCCGTCCAGGGCCGCCGGTGCGGGTTGCGGTTTCTTCGGCCGGCGGTCGGACATGCTCCTCCTCTTCGCTGGATCTTCACCGATCTTGGCCGATCACACCGATTTTCACAATGTCTATTGAAAATCTCCGTGGATCCGCCCATTGTTCGGGCATGATTTCACGTCGTCTGCGGCTCGACTCCATCGCCGTCCACGCGGGCCGCGAGGATCTCGTGGAGCTCGGCGTCCACGCGCTTCCGATCGATCTCTCGTCCACAAATCCGCTGCCCGACATCGAGGCCGGCGGCCTCTCCTACGAGGCGATGGCCGGCGGGGGCATGCCGCACGCGGAGGGCGGCGCCGTCTACGGACGCCTGTGGAACCCGACCGTGGCGAGGTTCGAGTCCGCGCTGGCGCGGATGGAGCACACCGAGACCGCCGTGGCCTTCTCATCGGGGATGGCGGCGATGACCGCGGCGATCCTCGCGACGACGCGGGAGAGCGGCCGCGGTCACATCGTCGCGGTCCGGCCCCTCTACGGCGGGACCGATCACCTGCTGGCCTCGGGGGTGCTCGGCGCCGAGACGACGTTCTGTACGGCCGAAGGCGTCGCCGCCGCGCTCCGGCCGGACACGGCGCTGGTCGTCCTGGAGACCCCCGCCAACCCGACACTCGATCTGGTCGACATCTCCGCCGTCGTCGCGGCCGCCCGGGGCGTCCCCGTTCTCGTGGACAACACGTTCGCCACCCCGATCCTGCAGAACCCCGCCGACTTCGGCGCCTCGATGGTCCTGCACAGCGCGACCAAGTATCTCGGCGGGCACGGCGACGTCATCGCCGGCGTCATCGCCTGCGACCAGGAGGCGGCCGCCGCGCTGCGCCGGGTCCGCGCCGTCACCGGGGCACTGCTCCATCCGCTCGGCGCCTACCTCCTGCACCGCGGCCTCGCCACGCTCCCGATCCGGGTCCGCGCGCAGCAGGAGAACGCCCGGCGCGTCGCCGCGTGGCTGAGCACCCACCCGAGCGTCTCCCGGGTCCACTATCCCGAGCTCGGCGGCGACCCACGCGGGCTGCTCGGCCGGCAGATGAGGGGCCCCGGGGCGATGATCTCGGTCGATCTGAGTGGCGGCCTCGAGCAGGCCGGGAGCCTCACCTCGGGGGTCGGCCTGTTCACCCACGCGGTGTCCCTCGGCGGGGTCGACTCGCTGATCCAGCATCCCGCGGCGCTGACGCACCGGCCCGTCGCGGCCGAGGCACGCCCGTCCCCCGGCCTGGTGCGGCTCTCCATCGGGCTGGAGGACCCCGAGGACCTGATCGCCGACCTCGACCAGGCCCTGAGCCGGGCCCCGGGCCACGCCTCCGACCAGACCCTCGGCCCGGCGCCCCGGCGTGATCGGGATCTCACCCCGGCTCCCGTACGCGCGGGCGCGGCGCACGCGTGACCGGCCGCTTCAGGCGGGACGGCCGGGAACCCTGGCGAGATACCAGTCGGTGAGCTCGATGCTGTCGTCGGCGAGACGGGCCTCGACCTCGGACTGGGTCCGCGGCGCCCCGAGGAGCACGTCGTCGCCCGGCTGCCAGTTGGCCGGGCAGGCGACCCCGTCCCGGTCCGCCGTCTGCAGCGCGTCCACCAGCCTGAGGATCTCCGGGACCATCCGGCCCGCGTTCATCGGGTAGTAGAGCATGGCGCGGACCACGGACGCCGGGTCGATCACGAACACGGCCCGGATCGTCGCGGTCTTCGAGGTGTTCGGATGGAGCATGCCGTACGCCCGGGAGACCCTGGCGTCGATGTCCGCGATGATCGGGAACGTGATGTCGATCCCGAGCCTGTCCTTGATGTTGCGTATCCAGGCGAGATGACTGTGCACGGAGTCGATCGAGTTGCCCAGCAGTGACACGTTCCGCTCGGCGAAATCGTCGGCGAGGGCGATGAAGGCGGCGAACTCGGTGGTGCACACCGGGGTGAAGTCAGCGGGATGGCTGAAAAGCACCAGCCAGCGGCCGGCATAGTCGCTGAGCCGGACCGGCCCGTGGGTGCTCTCGGCCTCGAAGTCCGGAGCCCGGTCGCCGATCAACGGCAGCCTGGCGACCGGCTCTGTCATGCCATCCATGATTGCGCTCCTCGCGGTGGTGGGTCTCGGCGGAAGGCGGACCTGGGCGAGGCTCGGTGAATCACGCGCGAACCGGCCGTCCTCCTGCCGCCCCCAGCGCCTTCCGCCCATCCTTGGCATTCTCCGGTGGTCGACCGGCCATTCCACCCGAGCGGCAAGTTTTGTCAAGACTCGTGCCGGGAGGCCGGTCGGCGACACTGGGGTCATGGGAGCACCCGAGGGAGCCGAGTTCGTCCGGCGGCGGCCCGCGCCCGCGCTGCGCCCGCTGATCAGCTGGTACATCGGCTATCGCGAGACGGGCGTGCCGCCGCGGCTGCACCGCGGGCTGCCCTCGCCGCACCTGACTTTGATCATCACATTGCACGATCCGCTCGTCCTCGCAGCGCACCCCGACCCGAGCACCCCTCTCGGGACGTACGAGACGATGGTCGGCGGACTGCACACCGCGCCGGTGCTGATCGCCCTCGACGGCCCGCAGTCCGGCGTGCAACTCGGCCTGACGCCGCTGGGGGCGCGGACACTGCTGGGGCTGCCCGCGGGCGAGCTCGCCGGTGTGGACCTGGACGGCGCCGTCGTCCTCGGCCGGCTGGCGGCCGAACTGCGCGAGCGCCTCCTGGAGGCCGACGGATGGCCGGCGCGGTTCGCGACGCTCGACCGCGTCCTCTGCCGGATCCTCGACGCCGGCGTGCGGCCCGCCGCCCCCGCGCCGGAGGTCGCGTACGCCTGGCGCCTGCTGCTGGCCGACGGCGGCGGCACGAGCGTGACCGATCTGGCCGAGCAGGTGGGCTGGAGCACCAGACACCTGAGCCAGCGGTTCCGGACGGAGATCGGCCTCGGCCCGAAGGAGGCCGCCCGGGTGATCCGCTTCGACCGCGCGCGGTGGCTGATGCGGCACCCGGCGGAGGGGGCGGGCCGCCGCACGCTGGCCGAGGTCGCGGCGGCCTGCGGCTATTACGACCAGGCCCATCTGGCCCGGGAGTTCGGCGTTCTCGCGGGCTGTCCGCCCAGCCGCTGGCTGGCCGAGGAGTCCGGCCGGCCGGAGCGGGACCGGCAGGACGAGTGACCGGTTCCGAAACGTCCAAGCCGTGCGGTCAGGCCCGGCGGCAGACTCGGAGCCATGACTGCTACCACGCGAGACATCACGCAGGACACCACGCCGGCTCCCCAGGTCTGGCCGACCCTACGTGCCCGCGACGCCCGCGCGCTGATCCGCTTCCTCGTCGACGCCTTCGGCTTCGAGGAGACCGCGGTGTACGGCGAGGGCGACCGGGTGGCCCACGCCGAGCTCGCCTGGCCCCTCGGCGGCGGCATCATGCTCGGCTTGGTCCGGGACTCCGGCGACGACGCATGGGAACTGCGGCCCGGCACCTTCGGCGCCTATGTGGTCACCGACGACCCCGACGGGCTCTTCGCCAGGGCGACCGCGGCAGGGGCGACGGTCGTCAGGGAACCGGCGGACACCGACTACGGCTCCCGCGACTTCGTCGTACGCGATCCCGAAGGCAACCACTGGTCGTTCGGCACCTACCGCGGCGAGCCACGCCGGTGACCGCGACGATCAACGAACCGTTCCGAAACTTGAATGATTGAGCCGAATAGCCGATCAGAAAACGGATAAGGGGCCGTCGAACGAACTAATCATCCAGAGCGCCGGTCAAGTAATCGTCAGCCGGGGGAAGGGAGCGGAGCGGGAGGGAGCGGAGCGGGAGGGAGCGAGGACCGCACGCCGGGCCCCGCGGGGCGGGGCCGGGCAGCGGACCGGAGCTCCTCCCGGCGCAGCGACCGAAGCCGATCAGAGGCCGACACTTCCTCAGGGGTGTCATCACTCGACCGATGCTCTAGAGACCCAACCGAAAGGAGCGGTCCTGATGACGTCGAGCGTGGGACCGCGGCCTGGGGACGAGCGTCCGATTCTGACGAATCGCCAGGGGCACCCGGTCTACGACAACCAGAACCAGCGCACCGTCGGCCCGAGGGGTCCGGCGACGTTGGAGAACTACCAGTTCCTGGAGAAGATCAGTCACTTCGACCGGGAACGCATCCCGGAACGGGTCGTGCACGCGCGCGGCACGACGGCGTTCGGGTTCTTCGAAACGTACGGCAGGTGGGGCGACGAGCCGATCGCCCGGTTCACCCGCGCGGGCCTCCTGCAGGAGGCCGGCCACCGGACCGACGTCGCCGTACGGTTCTCCACCGTGATCGGCGGGCGGGAGTCCTCAGAGAGCGCCCGCGACCCGCGCGGGTTCGCGGTGAAGTTCTACACCGAGGCCGGCAACTGGGATCTCGTGGGCAACGACCTCGCGGTGTTCTTCATCCGGGACGCCATCAAGTTCCCCGACCTGATCCACGCGTTCAAGCCCGATCCGGTCACCTTCCGTCAGGAGCCCGGCCGGATCTTCGATTTCATCTCGCAGATGCCCGAGAGCCTGCACATGATCGTGAACCTGTTCAGCCCCCGGGGCATCCCCGCAGGCTACCGGTACATGCAGGGGTTCGGCGTCAACACCTACCGGTGGGTGAACGCCCAGGGCGAGACCCTGCTGGTGAAGTATCACTGGATGCCGAGGCAGGGCGTACGCAGCATGACCGCCGAGGACGCCGCCCTGGTGCAGGCCCACGACCTGGGACACGCCACCAGGGACCTGTACACGGCGATCGAGCGGGGTGAACACCCGGAGTGGGAGCTGCTCGTCCAGATGATGAGCGACGACGAGCATCCCGAGCTGGACTTCGACCCGCTCGACGACACGAAGGTCTGGCCCGAGAACGACTTCCCGGCGCTGCCCGTCGGGCGGATGGTGCTCGACCGCACGCTGAGCGACAACTTCGCGGACAACGAGCAGATCGCGTTCGGCACCGGCGTCCTCGTCGACGGGCTGGACTTCTCCGAGGACAAGATGCTGATCGGGCGGACCTTCTCCTACAGCGACACCCAGCGCTATCGCGTGGGGCCCAACTATCTGCAGTTGCCGGTCAACCAGGCCAGGAACGCGGAGGTGCGCACCAACCAGCGGGACGCGCCGATGACCTACTACATCGACCAGGCCGGGGACAACCCGCACGTCAACTACGAGCCGTCGATCACCGGCGGGCTCCGGGAGGCCGACAGCGCCATGCCCCTCGAGTGCGGGCCGATCATCTCCGGGCGGCTCACCCGCAGGCGCATCCCGCGTACCAACGACTACAAGCAGCCGGGTCAGCGTTACCTGCTCATGGAGCAGTGGGAGCGCGACGACCTGGTGGAGAACCTCGCCGCCGCGCTGTCGAAGTGCGCCCGGCCGGTCGCCGAGCGCATGATCTGGCATCTGCTGCTGGTCGAGGACGATCTCGGGCTGCGCGTCGGCGAGAGCGTCGGCATCACGCCGGGCGACGTCGGGCACCTCGACCCGCTCCCGGGCCAGGACCTGACCGAGGAGGACCGGCTGCGGCTCGCCAACCTCGGCAAGAACGGCCCGCGCGACGTCACGGGGCTCAAGATGACCCACTGCGTCCCGAACGAGCGGGCGATGCCGACCGGAAACCGCTAACCTACGCGGGACGGTCGAACTTGTTGGGGAGTGTGCGGTTATGCGCGTTGCCGATGCCTTCCGGGATGCCTATGGCGGCGAACCCACCGGAATCTGGCACGCGCCCGGCAGGGTCAACCTGATCGGCGAGCACACCGACTACAACGACGGCTTCGTCCTGCCGTTCGCGGTGCCGTGGGGGGTCACGCTGGCGGCCCGCCCGCGTACGGACGGGGTCGTACGGCTCTCGTCGCTGCAGGAGCCGGGGGATGTCCAGGTCCTCGACGATCTCGGCGGCGGTCTCGAAGGGGCCCGCGGGTGGGCCCGCTATCCGGCCGGGGTGTTCTGGGTCATGCGCGGCACGGGGCTGCCCGTCGGCGGCGCCGACATCGTGATCGACGGCGACGTGCCGCGCGGCGCCGGCCTGTCGTCGAGCGCCGCGCTCGAGGTCGCCACCGCCCTCGCCCTCGACGACCTGTACGGCCTGGGCCTGGCGGCATCGGACACCGGGCGGATGGAGCTGGCCGGGATCGGGCGGCGGGCGGAGAACGACTTCGTCGGCATGCCGTGCGGGATCATGGACCAGGCGGCCTCGGCGCTCGGCCGGGAGGGGCACGCGCTGTTCCTCGACTGCCGGTCGCTGGCGAGCCGGCGGATCCCGCTCGACCTGGCGGCGCACGGCCTCCGGCTGCTGATCATCAATACCGGGGTGCACCACGAACTGGCCGACGGGCAGTACGCCAGACGCCGTCAGGAGTGCGAGAACGCCGCCAAGCGTCTGGGCGTGGCCGCGCTGCGGGACGTCACCGACCTCGCCGCGGCGCTGGGCGAGCTGACCGGGGCGGAACGCGCCAGGACCCAGCACGTCGTGACCGAGAACCACCGGGTGGAGGCGGTGATCGGGCTGCTGCGGGCGGGCGCCGTACCGGAGATCGGCGCGCTGCTGAACGCCTCGCACCTGTCGCTGCGCGACCAGTTCGAGGTGTCGTGCGCGGAACTCGACGTGGCCGTGGAGGCGGCGATCAGGGGTGGGGCCCGGGGAGCCAGGATGACCGGCGGCGGCTTCGGCGGGTCGGCCATCGCGCTCGTCGCCGAGGAACGCGTCGACCAGGTCAGGGACCGGGTCGGGCAGGCCTACGCGGAGCGCGGCTGGGCGCCGCCGACGTTCTTCACCGCGACGCCCGCCGCCGGCGCCCGCCGTCTCGCCTGATGGCGGGTCGGCGATGCGCCTCGGCCGGAGATCGGCCGGAAAAGCGAAACCCCCGCCCGAATGGGCGGGGGTTCATCGCTCCCGCGATAGGACTCGAACCTATAACCTGCCGGTTAACAGCCGGCTGCTCTGCCGGTTGAGCTACACGGGATCGTGCTGCGCTGCGCCGATCGGCTCGGAGAACCGATCCGTTCCGGCCTTTCGGCCCTCCCGTGCGGCGCAGAACTAGATTAGCGCACTCGGGGGGGTGCCTGTCACATTGATTGCTGTTGGATAGTCGCGAGCCCTCGGGGTAGAAGGGCGGCACACGAGCGCGGAGGTGGAAGATGCGGTACAAGATGATGTTCGCCGCCGGGCTGGCCGTCGGTTACGTCCTCGGCACGCGGGCCGGCCGCGAGCGCTATGAGCAGATCAAGCGCATGGCGCAGCGGGTGGCGGACAGCCCGACCGTGCAGGAGGCGGCCGGGCTGGTGGGCGCGCAGGCGGGGAAGTTGGTGGACCGGGTGCCGTTCCTGCGCAGGCAGGATCCATGGGAGACCGAGCGGGTGGGTGTCGCCACGGGCTGGCCCGACGCCGGGCCGGATTCCACGGCCGGGGCCGGCCGCACGACCGGGGCCGACCGGACCACCTGACCCCGCCGGCCGCCCGTCCCTCCGGAACGTCCACCCCGCAGGCCTTCCGCGGTCAGATGCCCAGGCTGTGGCGCACATCCTCCAGGGCCAGCTCGGCCAGGGTGCGCAGCCCGGGGTCCGCCGGGTCGAGGCCGGGGTCGAAGACGAAATCCCAGCGCGGCGTGTCGTGGCCGGGAATCCTGCGGGCGACGAGCCGCACTCCCCCACGCGCGTCGAGGGGGACGTGCCTGCTCGCCAGGATCGTCGCGGTCACCCGCTCACGGATCACCTCGGGCAGCGTGCCCGGCTCCGGCAGCCGCACCGTATGGACCGAGCCGTCGGTCATGGTGACCTCCGCGCCCGCCTCGTCCCAGGACGCCCGGTCCATGAGATGCCAGGGCAGGCGCGTGCCCCCGGGCAGATGCAGCGCCATGGTGGTGGCCACGACATGACCGCCCTCGGCCGCCGGGGCGTGGCTGATCACACGTTCGCCCGGCTCGACGGGCAGGGCCGTACGGACCTCCCGCGGCAGGCGGCGGAGACCGAACAGGGAGCGCAGAGAACCAGCCAAGCAGAACACCGCCCGAGACGACGACCGTTGCCAACGGCAGGCTAACCCGAAGCCTCCGGCGGTGACGACGCGGTGTCCCACCGCATCGGTATCCCCGGGGGTCTCAGTCCGTCACCGCGGCGATTCGCTTGCGCAGCCGGCCGATCCACCCCTGGGCCGTGTGCACCGGCACGTCGTAGTGCTTGGCCACGCCCGTGATGCTGCCGACCTCGCTGAAGACCCGCTGGAGCTCGCTCGGCTCGGGCATCTTGCGGTAGGCCCTCGCCCTGGCGACCCGGCTCTCGGCCGAAGCGGCGGACGGACCCGACCTGGCCCGGGCGGCCTGCCTGCTCGACGTGCCGCTCTGCGGCCTGGGAACGCTCGGCTGCTCCGCCGCCACGGCGACGGGGCTCCCTCCGACGGCAGCGGACTCGAGGACACCGGGCTCGCCGCCGGGCTCGCCGCGCGCGCCCTCGGGGGCGAAGGCCCGGGCGAGGTGCTCCAGGTCGACCAGAGGCAGGGGACCGCTGGCCAGGTCCGCACCCGCGTTCGCCCGTACGGTCAGCTCGACCACGTGCGGTTTGCCGTCGATGATCTCGATCTGAACGACCATCTGCGGTCTTGTTTCATCACTGATGCCGTCTTCCGCCGTCGGGGCGACGGTCACCGTGTATCGCTTCACCACAACCTCTCCTACGGAAACCGCGAAGTGCGAGGCCGAGACCACAGGCCGATCAAGCGGTACGACGCGGGCCCCTACGGACACTCGTGGTTATCGAGCAATCGTATCAAGAGGACAGGCCAGATGCGAGACAGGCGACCGATCAGGAGCAGGCGCCGCACCACGGCGCTATGAGCGCGGAGGCGAAGGCGGTGCGCACGTACTGCCCGGCCGACTCGGGACAGGAGGAGAGCAGTCCCGACGCGGTCAGCGCGGCCAGCTCCTTCCGCGCGCTCTGCGCGTCCATCCGATGACGGTGGGTGACCTCCTCCAGGCTGCGCGGCTCGTGCAGGTCCTGCAGCAGCGACAGCCGGCTGCCGCCGGCCAGCATCCGCAGCTCGGCCATGGACGGCAGCGCACCGCCGCCGCATCCGCTCGCCGCCCTGACCGGATAGAGCAGAAGCACGGATTGCGTCGGCTCAGAAACGAGAACCACCATCCGGTCGCGCAGAATCGTTGGCATCAGGGTGAGACGGCCGGCGGCGAGGCTGATGTCGCCGTCGCAGCGGGTGTCCACATTGAGCACGCCCTCCTCGAAGCGGACCCATACCCGCAGGTCGACGAAGAGCCCGCGCAGGCCGTCCTCGGCGAGCCGCCGCATGCGATATCTCAGGTCGGTCTCCAGCAGTTCGCGCAGCCGGGCGCAGGCCGTGGCGAAATCATCGGCGCTCGCCCCGTCGCCCCCCTGAGACCTGCGGGGACTCGACGCCGTGCAGTGGGCGAAGCCGCGCGGGTCGAGCTGGCTCGCGACGAACCGGGAGCGCCCGACGGGATCGGGACGCGTGTGCGCCGCACGCGTCGCCTGCCCCTGCCGTCCCGGCCTGATCGGGCGCTGGACGCCGGGCCGGCGCGGCTGGTCGTACGGCGTGACGTGCAGCCGCGGCGACCGGTGCGCCGGGCCTGCGTCGCCGCCGCATCCGTCGAATCCCCGGCCGTCCACGAAGCGCATGCCGACGAGGGCGGCTGCGATCGGGGAGACCGTCAGCCGGATACTCGGCGGTAATCGGCGATCCAACACCAGACGCAAGGCCATACGTCAACTCCCCCCCCGGGAAAGACGATCTCCTAATGGGTGTACGGACGCGAGCACGCCTCCCGGCGTCAGCATCGCCGGAAGGCCTCCTGGAAACGGCGCCGGTCTCCGCTGACGTTCGCCGGTTCCATCAGCCCCTCGCTACCCGCCCGACAGACTCTCATCGCCCTCCAGATCGGGTCAATACCACATAAACTTTGCCGCCAACCATGCCTTTCTGTCCTATATCTGGCGCTTTGTGCCCATCAGAGTCGTGTGGGGTCTCGTACACGGGCGGCCGCGGGGATGCGCCGGCGCCGCCGCGCGGGCGGTTTCGACCACCGAAGAAAACAGATACAAGTTGCCATCTTCTATCTATTGACAAGGGCCGGAGGGGAATTGGAGGGTGGGCGACTATGACCGCCATTGTTGAGTTACGGCATCTCAGCAAGTCATTCGGCACAACGGTCGCCCTGGACGGGCTCAGCCTGGCCATACCGGAAGGGAGCGTGGTAGGGCTGCTGGGGCCCAACGGCGCCGGCAAGACCACCCTCATCAACTGCCTCACCACGCTCTTGCGGCCCGACTCGGGAAGCGCCACCATCGCCGGCCACGATCTGCTGACAGAGCCGGACAAGGTACGCGCCCACATCGCGGTCACCGGCCAGTTCGCCGCCATCGACGAGACCCTCACGGGCCGCGAGAACCTGGTGTTCTTCGGCAGGCTGCTCAGGCTGGGCAAGGACGAGGCGAAAGACCGGGCCGGCGGCCTCCTGGAGCGCTTCGGCCTGTCCGCCGAGGCGGACAAGCCGGTGAAGACCTACTCGGGCGGCATGCGCAGGAAGCTCGACCTCGCCGCGAGCCTGGTCGTCCCGCGCCCGGTGCTGTTCCTCGACGAGCCGACCACCGGCCTCGACCCCGTCAGCCGCGAGACGCTGTGGGACACGGTGCGCGACCTGCGCTCGACCGGCGTCACCATCCTGCTCACCACCCAGTACCTGGAGGAGGCCGACCAGCTCGCCGACCGGATCGTGGTGATCGACCACGGGAAGGTCGTCGCCGAGGGCACGGCTCAGGAGCTGAAGGACCGCGTCGGCGGCGGAGCCGTGTGCGAGATCCGCATCGCCGACCCCGGCGTCCGGGAGAAGGCGATGGCCGTGCTCGGCCGGTCGGCCGAGGGGGAGGACGGGCCGATCGTGCTGCCCGCCGAGGGTGTGGAGGCGCTGGCCGGCATCGTCAAGACGCTGGAGGCCGCCAAGATCGAGCCCGACGACCTCGCCCTGCGCAAACCCACGCTCGACGACGTCTTCCGGTCGCTCACCGGGAGGCCCGAGTGATCCACGACACCGGCGTCCTGATCGGCCGGAACCTGCGCCTGTCCCTGACGACGAG
The DNA here is from genome assembly GCF_001417795.1 of Sphaerimonospora mesophila. Lineage (NCBI taxonomy): Bacteria > Bacillati > Actinomycetota > Actinomycetes > Streptosporangiales > Streptosporangiaceae > Sphaerimonospora > Sphaerimonospora mesophila. Next base: position 15,040 of record NZ_BCBX01000054.1, read on the forward strand.
GTCCTTCTTCCAGCTCGTCGTCAGCCCGCTGGTGTTCTTCGCCGGGTTCGCGATCGTGCTCGACCGGCTGCTGACGCTCCGCGGGGTCGACTTCGGCCAGTTCCTGCCCCCGGCGATCGTCATGATGGCGATGGGTCTGGCGCCGGTGTCCACCGCCTTCTTCATCGGCAGGGAGCGGCAGAGCGGCATGCTCGACCGGTGCCGCACGATGCCGATCAACAGCCTCTCGGTGCTGATCGCCAGGCTCGCTACGGACGCCGTCCGCAGCCTGATCCCCATCGTGGTGCTGGTCGCGGCGGGCCACGTCATCGGCTTCCGCTTCGCCGGCGTGCCGTCCGCCGTCGGCTTCGCCCTGCTGGCCGTGGCCTTCGCGCTGAGCTTCTGCCTCGGCGCCGCGGTCGTGGCGATACGGTCGCCCGATCCCGAGTCGTCGGCCTCCGCGCTCTTCCTGCCGATGCTGCCCCTGATCAACCTGTCGACCGTGTTCGCGCCCATGTCCGTCTTCCCCGACTGGCTGGAGCCGGTGATCCGGATCAATCCGTACAGCGTCGTGGTCGACGCGCTGCGCGCCCTCGCCGCGGGGCAGCCGGTCTCCTGGTGGCCCCCGCTCGCCTGGATCGTGGGGCTCTCCCTGTTCTTCGGCCTGGCGGCCGTCCGAGCCTTCCGGAGGGCGTGATGACGAGTACGGCGCTCCTGCTCAGCGGGCGGACGATGAAGCGGTTCCTGCGCACCCCGCCGCTGATCATCATCGCCTTCGTCTTCCCGGTCGTGCTCATGTTCACGATCCTGCCGCTCTACGGCGGGCTCATCGGGGACGACTACATCCAGCGCCTCGCCCCGCTGATCGTGCTGTCCACCGCGACCTTCGGCATGGCCCCCAGCGCGGCCGGGCTCTACGCCGACTTCCGCGCGGGGATCTTCAACCGGCTGCGCACCATGCCGATCAGCGCCGCCTCGACCGTGGCGGGCCGGATCGTCGGCGAGGTGCTGCGCATCGTCGCGGTCGCCGTCGTGGCCATCGCCGTGGCGCACATCCCGGGGTTCCGGTTCACCGCCGGCCCGGCCGGCGTACTCGGGTTCTTCTGCGTGGTCGCCGTGTTCGGGGCGATGTGCACGTCGGTCTCGCTGCTGGTCGCGCTGACCGGCCCGGACGAGGACACGGTGCAGAGCGCGCTGGGGACGCCGGCCACGCTGGCCTTCTTCCTGTCCTCCGGCTTCATCCCGGTGACCGCGTTCCCCGGCTGGATCCAGCCCGTCGTGCGGGTGAACCCGCTGTCGACCGCGAGCGAGGCGCTCATCGGCCTGACCGGCGGCGGCCCGGTCGCCGCGCCGCTGCTGCAGACGCTGGCCTGGGCCGTGGGTCTCGGCGGGCTGTGCGCACTGCTGTCCGTGCGCGCCTACCGCAGGCGCGCACGGTAGTTCACGGGAGGAGGCCCCGGCGCGGGCGTCAGGCCTCCTCCAGCAGTCCCTCGCGGCGCAGCAGCGGCATGACGCCCTCGCCGAAGGAGTATGCCTCCTCCAGGTGCGGCTGTCCGGAGAGGATCAGGTGGTCGACGCCGATGGCGTGGTATTCCGCGATGCGCTCGGCCACCTCCTCGTAGCTGCCGACCAGGGTGGCGCCCGCGCCCGGGCGGACCAGCCCGATGCCCATCCAGATGTTGGGGTGGACGACCAGCCGATCGGCGCTGCCGCCGTGCAGCGCGGCCATCCGGCGCTGACCCTCGGACTCGGTCCGCCGGAACCTGCGCTGGGCGGCCTCGATCGTCCGCGGGTCGAGGCCGCTGACCAGCCGGTCGGCCTCCGCCCACGCCTCCCGCGCGGTGTCGCGGGCGATCACGTTGAACCGGGTGCCGAGCCGTACGGTCCTGCCCTGCTCCTCGGCCCGCCCGCGCACGCGTTTGAACAGCTCCTCCATCGCGCCGGGGGGCTCGCCCCAGGCGAGGTAGACGTCCGCGAGGTCGCAGGCCACCCGCTGGGCCGACTCGGAAGACCCGCCGAGGAACACCGTGGGGGGTGTGCCCGGTGGGCGGGTCAGCAGCGCGGCCTCGACCCGGTAGTGCTCGCCGTCGAAGTCGTACGGCCGGCCGGCCCAGACGCCCGACAGCACGCGCAGGAACTCGGCCGTCCTGGCGTACCGGCCGTCGTGGTCGAGCCGGTCGCCGTAACGCCGCTGCTCGTCGGGGTCTCCCCCGGTGACCACGTTGAGCAGCAGCCGGTCGCCGGAGATCCGCTGGAAGGTCGCGGCCATCTGCGCCGCCAGCAGCGGGGAGATCAGGCCGGGCCGCAGCGCGATCATGAATTTCAGCCGTTCCGTCCGGGCGGCGAGGGCCGAGGCCACCACCCACGGGTCCTCGCAGAACAGCCCGATCGGGGTGAGCATGCCGGCGAAGCCGAGCCGATCGGCCGCGCCGGCGACCTGGGCCAGGTAGGCGAGGTCGGGCCTGCGCCGGGTCACCCGCGTGACCGGTTCCGCGGTCTTCCCCCTGTCACGTCGTTCCGCGAGGTCCCTGCCGTCTCCGTGCGAGGGAAGGAACCAGTGCAGTTGCAGGGCCAAGGTGCGCTCCTCATCCGAGTCCGCCGTCCGCGCCGAACCGGGCGGGCAGGCGGGTGATGGCGTTCATGAAATTCGACCGCATGCGCTCGTCGGGACCGGTGCGCCGCAGGCCCGGCAGGTGCGGCAGGAGGGCGCGCAGCATCTCCGCCGCCTCCATCCTGGCCAGATGCGCGCCGAGGCAGAAATGCGGGCCGATGCCGAAGGCCAGGTGGGGGTTGTCCCGGCGGCCGAGGTCGAGCCGGTCGGGGTCGGCGAACACGCTCGCGTCGCGGTTCGCCGACGCGTAGTAGAGGACGACCTTGTCCCCGGCGCCGATCCGGCGGCCGTCCAGCACGGTGTCGCGGGTCGCGGTGCGGCGGAACTGCATGACCGGCGTGACCCAGCGCAGGAACTCCTCGACGGCGGTGGGCACCAGGCCGGGGTCGGCGACCAGGCGGTCGCGCTCGGCCGGGTCGTCGAGCAGGGCGGACACGGCGCCGGAGATGAGATGGCGGGTCGTCTCGTTCCCCGCGATGACGAGCAGGAGCCACAGCTGGCCCAGCTCCGCGTCCGTCGGTCCCTCCCCGCCCGCCTGCGCAGCGACCATCCGGCTCACCAGATCGTCGCCGGGGTCGCGCCGCCGCCGGGCGATCAGCTCGGCGGCGTAGCGCAGCGCCTCGACGAACGTGCGCCGGTAGGTGTCGATCCGGCCGTCGCCGTACCTCGGGTCGTCGAAGCCGACGAGGTTGTTGCTCCAGTCGAACAGCAGCTTCCTGTCCTCGCGCGGCATGCCGAGCAGGTCGGCGAGGACCAGCAGCGGCAGCTCGGCCGCGAGATCGGTGACGACGTCGACGTCGCGGGCCGCCACCGCGCGCGCCACGACGGCGGCCGCGTGCCCGCGCACCATGTCGTGCAGCCGGGCGACGGCCCGCGGCGTGAAAGCGCCGCTCACCGCCCGCCTGATCCGGGTGTGCCGCGGCGCGTCCATGTTGATCAGGAGCCGCCGGTTGCGTTCGAGGTCCTCCCTGGTGCGCGGGTCGGCCAGGAACGCGCCGCGTTCCGCCGAGGAGAAGACCGCCGGATCGCGGGAGGCGGCCAGCACGGCCTCGTGCCTGGTGACCGCCCAGTAGCCCGTGCCGCGGTGCGTCCTGGCCCCGTCGGCGCCGTGCCGTACGAGATCGACCTCCGCCACCCACGCGACCGGGTCCTCGGCGCGCAGGCGGGCGAACTCGCCGTACGGCACGCCGCGGGCGTATTCGGCCGGGTCGGCGAGGGAGACCGCGCGCGCGTGGGTCATATGCGGCGGCCCTCCCCGCTCCAGTAGAGCTCACGCAGCCTGGCCCGGGCGAGCTTCCCGGTCGGCTCCCTCGGCAGCTCCTCGACGAAGTCGTAGGACCTCGGCACCTTGAAACCGGCCAGCAGGTCCCGGCAGTGCCGGTCCAGCTCGGCGGCCGTCGCCTCGGCGCCGGGTTCGATCTGGACGACCGCCTTGACCCGCTCGCCGAACTCCGCGTCGGGGATGCCGAGCACGGCCGCGTCGCGGACCGCCGCGTGCCGGAGCAGGGCCGCCTCGACCTCGGCCGGGTAGATGTTGACGCCGCCCGAGACGATGATCTCCACGGACCTGGCCGTGAGGAACAGGAAGCCGTCCTCGTCGAGGTGGCCGACGTCGCCCACGGTGAAGGTGTCCGGCGCGACGAACGCCCCGGCGGTCTTGTCGGGCGCGCGGTGATAGGAGAACCCGGCGCCAGAGGACCGGTGGATGCCCACCCGGCCCTCCTGCCCGTACGGCAGGGCCGCGCCGTCATCGCCGACGATCACCACCTCGTTGGGCGGCACCGCGGTGCCGACGCTGCCGGGCTTCTTGAGCCACGTCTCGGAGTCGATCAGCGTGACGATGCCCGCCTCGGTGGCCGCGTAGTACTCGGTGAACACCGGCCCCCACCAGTCGATCATCGCGCGCTTGACGTCGGGCGGGCAGGGGGCGCCGCCGTGCCAGATGCGCAGCAGGCTCGCGCCGCCGAACGCCTCGCGTGCCCGCTCGGGGGCGCGCAGCATCCGGATGAACTGGATCGGCACCAGGTGCGAGATCGAGATGCGCTCCCGGTCGATCAGTTCGAGCACCTCCACGGGCTCGAACCTGCGGCGCATGATCAGCGAGCAGCCGTTGAGCAGCGGATAGAGCGAGAAGAAGATCTGCGCGGAGTGATACCAGGGCCCGGCCAGCAGCGCCCGGCCCTCGGCGGGGATGCCGAGTCCGCCGCAGATCTTCGCGGCGCCCAGGGCGGTGTGGCTCACCGGCGCGCCCACCTTGAACCTGGCGTTCACCACGCCCTTCGGTCTGCCGCTCGTGCCGGAGGTGTACAGCAGGACGGCGCCGGACAGCGGCTCGGGCGGCGGCGCGGCGGGCAGCCGGTCGAGCGGTTCGAAACCGTCCCGCCGGGCGTCCACGCAGATCCTGACCGGCACGGGGGCCGTCGCCTCGGCGACCGCACGCGCCGCCGTCTCCGCGTGGACCGACTCGGTGATCAGCGCTCTGGCGCCGGAGTCGTCGATGATGTAGGCGATCTCGCCGGGGGTCAGCCGCCAGTTGACCGGCACCGCGACCAGGCCCGTGTGCATGCAGGCCAGCAGGGCCTCGTACGTCTCGATGCGGTTGCCCAGGAAGAACGCGACCCGGTCGCCGACCTCGAGCCCGGCGGCGGCGAAGGCGGAGATCCACCGATCGACCCGCTCGTCGAGCTCCCGCCAGGTGCGGCTTCCCGTCTCGTCCGCCAGGGCGATCTCGTCACCGCGATCCGCGGCCCGCGCCGCCAGCAGTTCGGCCATGTGGTGCTCCTCGTCGTGCGATCGTCGCGCGCGCGTCGCGCGGCGGATGTGCAGGGCAGGGGCCGGTCCGCGCCGTCCCCTCGGGATCTCAGGTGAGGTCGGAACAGGTGGCCAGTACGTGCTCGCGCACCGGGCGGAAGTTGAGCCGGGCGACGGCGGGTGAACCGATGAGGTCGCGGGCCGCCCGGGCCGCCGGCGGGCCGATCGGCTCGGCCTTGCCCGCCGCCGTCTCGACCAGCAGCTGGACCTGGCAGCAGCGGTCCATGGCCAGGAACCACCACGCCGCCTCCTCCACCGAGCCGCCCGCCGTGAGCAGGCCGTGGTTGCGCAGGATCACCGCCTTGTGGCCGGCGAGCGTGGCGGCGATCCGCTCGCCCTCGTCGCCGTCGAGAACGACCCCGCCGTACTCGTCGTGCACGGCGTGGTCCTCGTAGAAGGCGCAGGCGTCCTGGGTCAGCGGTTCGAGCAGCCGGCCGAGCGCCGAGAAGGCCCTGCCGTACACGGAGTGGGTGTGCGCGACCGCGACCACGTCGGGATGGGCCCGGTGGATGCGGGAATGGATGGCGTAGCCCGCCGGGTTGACCTTGCCCTCGCCCTCCACCACCACACCGTCGTGGTCGACGAGCAGCAGGTCGCGGACCCGCACGTGGCCGAAGTGCCGGCCGAAGGGGTTGATCCAGAAGTGGTCGGGCCGGCCGGGGTCGCGGGCGGTGAGGTGGCCGCCCGCGCCCTCGTCGAAGCCGGCCTGCGCGAACGCACGCAGCGCGACGACGAGTTGCAGCCGCCGGTGGTCGCGCTCTTCCGCCGTGGTGCGGGGAACCCGCCGATCGCCCATCGTTCCTCCTCAGCCGGGCGGCTCAGCCGCAGCCGCCGGCGGTGTCGGTGTCGTATGCCTCGCCGGGTGTCTCTGCCTGTGTCTCTGCCTGTGTCTCTGCCAGGGCCGACGGCCGGGCGGCGCCGGCGGGCACGTGGTCGCGCGCCAGCTCGGCCAGGAAGGCGTCGACCCGGTCCAGGCCCCAGAAGCGGTGGCGGCCGACGCGGAAATAGGGGATGCCGAAGATGTCGTCCTCATAGGCCCGATAGAGGCACTCCACCCCGGCGGCGCGGATCCGCTGGTCGGCGGGGGCGCCGACCAGCTCCCCCGGGGGCAGCCCGCACTCGCGCGCCAGCCGCTCGATCGCCTCGGGCGTGCAGACGTCCTCGCCGCGCTCCCACCGCGCGCCGATCACCGCGGTGTAGAACTCCGCGCCGGCGCCGAGCTCGCGCGCCCGGAGGAACGCCAGGTGCGGCAGCTCCCACCACGGATCGACGTCGATCGGCCAGCGCATCGCCAGGCCGAGCCGGGCGGCCTGCCGCTTGGTGTCCTGCAGGATGTACAGGTGCTTGGCCTTGCTCATCTGCACGTAG
>NZ_BCBX01000054.1:22025-63267 GCF_001417795.1 Sphaerimonospora mesophila
GAGCCTCCAGGCCGCTGCCGGTCACCGGGTCGGGGTCCCAGAACGGCACGAACTCGAGCACCCGGTGCGGGTCGCCGAGTTCCTTCTCCAGCCGGTTGATCGCCATCCAGCTGTAGGGGCTGCGGAAGGAGAAGTGCACCCGTGGCCCGCGCTTCACGACGGCGCTCCGGTGAGCGCCGCGAGCACCGGCGGGTCGAGCTCGGCGAGGCGGCCCGCCTCGGGACCCCGGCTGACCGCGTAGCCGTGCAGGATGCGGGCGGTCGCCACGTGCACCAGCCGGTCGCCGCGGCGGACGTGACAGTCCATCCGCGCGTCGTAGCTGACGCCGCCGAGCACCTCCTCGACCCGGAACGTGGTCAGCAGGGTCTCCTCCATGTGCGCGTCGGCCAGCAGCGTGACGCGCGACCTGGAGACCACCGGGATCCAGCCGCGTTCCACGAGCATCCGGCCGACCGAGATGCCACGGTCGGCGAGGAACCGGTCCACGGTCTCCTCCAGCGTCCGCAGATATCCGGAGTAGGCGACCCGGTCGGAGAAGTGGCAGTGGAAGTACGGCACCCGCCGCGACCAGCCGAAGGCGGCGGGGTCCCGGCCGAGCAGCGTCTCCATCGGGTCGGCCCCCGGCGGCAGCGCGAGGTCGGCGGCCTCCCCGCCCGCGCCGGCCACCCCGTCGGTCACCATCGCCGCCACCGGGCCGTCCGGGAGGGGGGCCTCGCCCGGCGCGTCCCGCTCACGCACGAGTACGACGGTCGCCTTCGCCCGGCAGATCGTCACCTCCTCGCCCGGCTCTCCTCGCCGGACGGACAGTCGTACGGCGAAGCGGCCCGGTCTGACCTCTTTCGCCGTGGCGGTCACCTCGTCGTCGACGTCGAGCACGGCGGGCAGCAGCATCGAGCAGTCGGCGATCTCCAGCCCGAGGCCGAACTCGTGGTAGAGCCGGCCCGGCCCCAGGCCGCGGTCGCGGAACCACTGCAGGACGGCGGCCTCGACGAGATAGCCGAAGTGCTTGAAACCGACCCAGGTGCGGATGTTCGCCCCTTCGTAGCCGGGCCGGCCGCGCAGCGTGCTCGTCCGGTCGGCCCCGACGGTCACCGTCACCGGTTCTCCTCTCTGGTCGGCACGCCCGGCGGGGCCGGGACGCGCACTCGCTCGGCGAACGACCGCACGTGCGCGGCCACCGCCTCGGCCTGGTTCACCTGGCAGAAATGGCCGAAGTCCGGCTCCACGGCGATTTCGCCGTACGGCAGACGCCGGCCGAGCGCGGCGGCCCGCCCGCCGTCGAGCGCGGGGTCGAGCCCGCCGGCGATGACCAGCGACGGCACGGTCACGGCGGCGAGATCGAGCTCGGCAGTGGCGAGGAACTGGTCGAACAGCACGGTGAAGCCCACCGGGCCGATCCGGTCGATCATCTTGGCGAGCATCGACTCGGCCACGTCGGGATCGATCCGGCCGAGGCGGCGGCCGAGGCGCAGTTCGAGCCCCTCGCGGATGATCTGCTCGAAGTCCCGCAGAGCGCGTTCGAAGACCGGCCAGGAGATCTCCAGTTCGGGCGGGCAGTAGAACGGCGTCACCAGCACCGCGCGTGCGGCCGCCGGGGACGGCCCGCCCGTGAGCGCCTCCAGCACGGCGTTGGCCCCGAGCGAGTGCCCGATCAGCAGGTCGGCCGGGGCGTCCAGCGATGCCAGGGCGGCGCGCAGCCAGCCGCCGGGGGTGCCGTACCTGCGCCAGGCGTGGTCGGAGCCCGCCTTCCACGGCATCTCCGCCGCGTAGAGCCGCCAGCCGGGGTCGAGCAGCCCGGCGAGCGCGGTCCAGCCGCGCCACTCGTCCTCCATGCCGTGGACGAGCACGACCACGTCGCCGCCGTCGTCGCCGCGAGTGAGCGGATGCAGCCGCGGCCACGCGGGCGGCGTACCGGGCGGTGTTCCACCTGGCGCTCCCGGCGGCGTTCCCGGCGGTTGGGACAGCGGTGACCTGGGCGGCGCGGTCATCGCGGCCTCACCAGCAGCTCGCGCCGGCCGTCCTCGGGGTCGCCGCAGATCACCCGGGTGGGGCCGCCGCCGCCTTCGACGTCGGCGACGGCGAGCCCGGTGAGCAGCACGCCCGCCGCGCCGTAGGTGTCGCCCAGGTCGCCGGCCAGCTCGCCCGGCGTCCACGCGGCCGGCGCGTCCTCCCGGCCGGCGAAGCGGCCGAGCTCGATCACGGGGGCGCGGGCCGCTTCGGCGGGTTCGAGCACGAGGCAGGCGGCGGCCGCCCGCAGCGGGACGCCCGGCGGCGCGCCGGCCCTGGCGGCGTGCAGCAGCGCGGCGTCGGCGTCGTCCGGCTCGACGCCGACGACCACGACCCGCCGGGCCCGTCCCGCCCGCAGCAGCAGGCAGGCCAGCCGGACGGCGTCGAGTCCCGCCGTCGCGCCCGAGCAGACGGTCAGGTTGGGCCCGCCGAGCCTGAACCAGACGGCGATCGCCCCGGCGATCACGTTGCTCGACGCGCCGGGCGCGTCCATCGGGCTGACCGCGCGCGGCCCCTGGTCCAGGGTCTCCCTGGCGATTTTGGCGACGGTCGCCACGTTGCCCAGGTTCGAGCTCACCACGACGGCGGCGCCGGGGTCGGCCGGGCCGGTCGGGCGCGGGGCGCGCGGCGGCCGGCCGAGCGCCCGGTGCACCGCGCACAGCGCCAGCCGGGTGGCCTGGTCCTTGGCCAGCAGGCCCTTGCGCCCGAGCAGCTCGGCCGCCTCCGGTCCGTCGCAGGCGGGCCCGCGCAGCGCGGCGGGCAGCGTGCCGGGCTTGTCCCCCGGCACGTGCAGGGCGTAGGCGGTGACCGCGGCCGACATTACGGGCGGCGCGGGCGCGGGGGACGGCGCCGCCATCTCAGGCCGCCTCGATCAGGGCGACCGCGTTCACACCGCCGAAGCCGAAGGCGTCGATCTGCACGGTCGACGCCGCGGTGCGCATCGGGGCGTCGCGCACGAGCCGCAGCCCCGCCGCCTCGGGCAGCGGCCGTCGCAGCCCGCTCACCGGGGGCACCACCCCCGCCTCCAGGCCGTGTACGGCCATCGCCAGGCTGAGCAGCGCCGATCCGCCCGAGGTGTGGCCGACCGCGCCCTTGACGGCGGTGACGAGCGGGCCGGGGTCGCACTCGCCGAAGAGCTCGGCGAGCGCCCTCGCCTCGGCCGGGTCGTTGAGCGCGGTGCCCGTGCCGTGCGCGTAGACCACGCCGACGTCGCCGGGGGTCCGCCCGGCCCGGTCGAACGCGTCGCGCATGGCGCGCAGGATGCCGGTGTGGTCGGGCGCCGTCTCGTGCCAGGCGTCGCAGGACAGGCCGGTGCCGAGCAGCCGCACGTGGCCCGCCCGCCCGGCCGCCCCGGCGGATCCGGCGGGGTCGTCGGGGACCAGCACGACGGCGACGGCGCCCTCTCCCAGGAGGACGCCGTGGTCGTCGGCGTCGAAGGGCCGCACGCGGGTCGTCGGCGTCTCGGCCACCCGGCCGATCATCGCCAGCATCGAGACCGTCATCGCGTCGGTGCCGCCGACGAGCACGGCGTCGGCCTCGCCGAGCTCGATCAGGTCCTGGGCCAGCGCCAGCGCGTGCCCGCCCGCGCTGCACGCCCCGGCCAGCGTGTGGACCTCGCCGATCCCGGGGGCTGCGCCCGCGAGCGCCGCGCCGAAGTGCAGCGACTCGGTGTGGAAGCGTGCCTCGCCCACGGCCATGGCCTCGACGGCGGGCAGCTCGCGCAGGCCGGTGCCCACGATGGCGGTCGTACGGCGGGCCGCCGGGTCGACTCCGGCCGCGGCGAGCGCCTCCCGCGCGCAGTCGGCCAGCCAGGCGCTCGCCCGGAACGGACCGGGCGTGGGGTCGTGGATCTCGTAGCCGTACTCGACGCCCGACCGGGCGGGGTCCTGGTGGCGCAGCGGACGGGCGCCGCACTCGGCGCGCAGCAGCGCGGCGAAGGTGGCCGGGCCGTCCCCGAAGCAGCTGCGCACTGCGCTACCCGCGATGCGTACCGGCATCCCGCCATCCCCTCACCAGGGCGGCGGTGACCGCCCCGTCGGCGCCGCGGCCCGTGATCACGGTGAGCCCGCCGTCCGGCGCGTCGCCGCACCTGTGCTCGGCCAGCACCCGGGCCAGGGCCACGGCCTGGGTGGCGGCGCGGCAGTCGCCGAGCGCGTCGCCGACGCCGAGGTGCGCCACCGGGCGGCCGAGCACGGTGGTCACCGCGTCAGACTCGGCGGTCTCCCCCGGCAGGTCGCCGGTGGCCATCGCGCCGACCTCGTCAGCGCTGACGTTCGCCCGGGCGAGGGCCCGGCGGACGCATCCGGCCAGCGTCTCGGTGACCGACGGCCCGCCGGTGGGGCTGAAGCCGGTCGTGACGGCCAGGACCTCGCCGAGGGCCGGGCCGCCGGCCCGGGCGTGGCGGTCGAGCACGAACACGGCGGCCGCCTCGCCCGCCGGCCGTGCCCCCGCCAGCTCGGCGGCCCACGCCGCCTGCGGGGTGAACTCCTCGACCGCGCCGACCAGGATCGTGTCGGCGAAGCCGCGGTCGAGCGCGTTCATCGCGTAGCGCAGCGACTGGAGGAACGCCAGCGGCCCGCCGGCCACGGTGGCGTTGACCCCCTTGAAGCCGTACCAGATCGCGGCCTGGCCGCTGGCGCAGTTCATCACGGTGTTGGGGAAGAGCACGGGGTTCACGAGATAGGGCCGGTCCTGGACGAGCGTCTCCCGGGAGTAGTCCATGGTGGAGCCGAGGCTGCCCGTCGTGGTGCCGAGCACCAGGCCGATCCGCGCCGGGTCGGCGGTCTCGAGGTCGAGCCCGGCGTCCCGTACGGCATGGCCGCACGCCACGATCGCCAGGGCGGTCGCCCGGTCGAAGAAGCTGGTGCCCTTGCGGCCCAGGGTCGCCCGCACGTCGAAGCCGGCGATCGCCGAGGCGGTCGGGCGGGGCAGGTCCTCGTACAGCCCGGTCACGTCCACGCGCACCGCCGGGGCGCCGGCGGCGGCCACGGCCGGCGCGGCGAGCGCGGCCGGTCCCTCGCCCGCGGCGGTGAGCACCCCGCACCCCGTGATCGGCACCCCGGTCATCGCACCGCTCCGAACATCGTGATCGCGTTGTTGCCCCCGAAGGCGAACCCGTTGTTCTGCGCGACCCGCACCTCGGCCGGCCTGGCCGTGTTGGGCACGGGATCGACCCAGGGCATCCCGGGATCGGGGGTGGTCCAGTTGATCGTGGGCGGCAGGAAGCCCTCGGCGATGGCCAGCGCGGTGGCGATCGCGCCGAATCCGCTGGCCGCGCCCATCGTGTGCCCGAGCATCGACTTGATCGAGCTGATCGGCGGCGCGCCGTCGCCGAAGACCTGGCGTACGGCCCTGGCCTCCACCAGGTCGTTGGCCGGCGTGCCGGTCCCGTGCGCGCTGATGTAGTCCACGTCCTGCGGGCGGATCCCGGCGTTGCCGTGCGCGATGCGCATGCAGGCCGCGATGCTGTCCTCGTCCGGCGCGACCATGTGTCCCGCGTCGCAGTTGACGCCGTAGCCGAGGACCTCGGCGTAGACGCGCGCGCCGCGTGCCGCAGCGTGGTCGGCGTTCTCCAGCACCAGCACGGCGCCGCCCTCGGCCGTGAGGATGCCGCTGCGGCCCGCGTCGAAGGGACGGCACTCGCGTTCGGTGAGCGCGCCGAGCCGGTAGAAGCCGGCGTGCGCCCAGCGGCACACCGAGTCGGCGCCGCCGGCCAGCATCACGTCGGCCTCGCCACCGGCCACGCAGTCGTAGGCGTAGCCGATGGCGTAGTTGCCCGCCGAGCAGGCCGTGGCCAGGGTGAGCGCCTCGCCGGTCAGGCCGAGCTCCTCGGCGACCGCGTAGGCCAGCCGCTCGGCGGGCAGCCGCCTGATCGCCTCGGGGTCCATCCCGGCGAAGCCGTCCGCGAGCTGCTGGGCGACCAGCAGCTCGACGACCTGCGACTCGCCGCTCGTGGTGCCGATGACCGCGCCGGCGCCGCCCGTCCACGAGCCGCCCGGGTCGAGCCCGGCGTCCCGTACGGCGAGGCGTGCGGCGGCCGCGGCGAGCTGCGAGGAACGCCCCCACGCCTCGGGCTTGAGCCGCCGCAGCACGGCCTCCGGCCGGAAGTCCTTCGTCTCCCCCGCGTGCCGGTGCGGGAAACCCGACGCGTCGAAGCTCTCGATCGGGGAGACGCCGGAACGCCCGGCGCGCAGCCCGCCGAGGAATGCGGTCACCCCGATCCCGATGCTCGACACGGGACCGAGGCCGGTGACCACGACCCGGCTCATCCGATCATTCCCCCCAGCCCGCGTACCGGGCGACGACGTCGTAGACGGCCTTGAGGTTGCGCATCTCGTTCAGCTCCGACTGCGGGATCTCGACCTTGTACCTCTTCTCGATGCGGGCCAGGATCTCGATCGCCCGCAGCGAGTCGGCCTCGTACTCCTCGACGAAGTCGCCGCCGTCGGCGACCTCCTCCGGCTCCAGTTCGAGGACCTCGGCGACGATCTCGCGCAGTTCCTCCAGGTGTCCGGCGGGCTGGCTCATCTGCTGCTCCTTCTGTCGTGAGGGTTGTCGCCGTCGGCCGCCCCTGCGGCGAGCACGACGTCCGTGGGCCGGATGACCGCCATCAGCGAGGCGTAGGACGCCACCCGGGAGGAGCCGACCCTGCTCTCCCCGCCGGCGAAGGCGGCGCCGTCGACCACCTGCTCCAGGCGGACCAGATGGCGCACCACGTCTCCGGGGTGGACGGGACGCTCGATCACACAGTCGCGGGCCGCCGCGAACATCGGCACCGATGGCGGAGCCGGCTCGGCGCGCGGCACCGACAGCAGCCACAACAGCGCTGCGGCCTGCCCGAACGACTCGATGAGCAGGCTGGCCGGATAGGCGTGTCCCGCGGGCCCGGCGTCCTCGGGCAGGGACCGGTAGCAGGGCTCGCAGGCGCTGATCGCCTTGACCGCCACCAGCGACTCGCCCGGCACGAACGTCTCGACCCGGTCCACGAGCAGCATCGGATGGCGGTGCGGCAGCAGGTCGCGGATGGCCGCGTGGTCGAGCCTCCGGGACAGGTCAACGGCCATCGGCCACCTCCGGTGCGAACCGCACGCGTACCGTCGCGACGAGACTCCCGTCGTCCCGCTCGCAGCGGGCGTCCACCTCGAAGCCGTCGTCGCCCGGCGTGATCACGGCGGTCAGCCGGAACGCGTCACCGTCCAGCAGGGGGGACAGGAAGCGGACCGACCGCAGCCGGGTCAGCCGCAGCGGGCCGCCGAGCGCGGCGGCGGCCGCCTGCTCGACACTCTCCAGGATGAACACGCCGGGATAGACGGTCAGCCCGGGGAAGTGCCCGGTCATGTACGGATCCGCCGACGTCACGGTCTTTCCGGCCCGGACCGTCAGCCTCCCGTCGGGCTCGCGGTCCCACTCGACGTGTTCCACGGCGGTCAGCGGCGGCGCCGTCACAGGACCATCCCCCCGTCCACCTGGATGACCTGGCCGGTGATGTAGGAGGCGCGATCGGACAGCAGGAAGGCCACCAGCTCGGCGACGTCGGCCGGCTCGCCGAACCGGCCGAGCGGGATCTTCTCCAGGGCCTGGGCGCGGAGCCTGCCGGAAAGCTCCTCGGTCATGTCGGTCTCGACGAAACCGGGCGCGACCACGTTGACCCTGATGCCGAACCTGGCGACCTCCCGCGCCAGCGACTTGCTGAGCCCGATGATCCCGGCCTTGCTCGCCGCGTAGTTCGACTGCCCGGCGTTGCCGTGCACACCGGCGATCGACGACAGGTTGACGATCGCCCCGGCCTTCCGCTTCACGAAGCGGAAGGCGACCGCGCGGCACAGGTGCCAGGTGCCGGTGAGGTTGGTGCCGAGGACCGTGTGCCAGTCCTCCGGCGACATCAGCACGGTCGGCCGGTCGCGGGTGACCCCGGCGTTGTTGACCAGCGCGGTGAGCGGCCCGACCGCCGCCTCCGCCTGCCGTACGAACTCCTCGACCGCCTCGTCGTCGCGCACGTCGCAGGCCGCGAAGTAGCCGCGGGTCCCGAAGGACTCGATCTCCGCGCATGCCTTGCGCGCCGCCTCCGTGTCGGTGCTGAAGCAGCCGGCGACGCGGTAGCCCTCGGCCGCGAGCCGTACGGCCACGGCCCTGCCGATGCCGCGCGACACCCCGGTCACCAGTACGGATCCCGATTCCCGGGCCTCCGTGACGGTCTCGCTCAATCAGATCGCCCCCAGATCGCGTAGCCGGGCGCGGGCCGCGCCGTCGAGGCCGAGACCGTCCAGGATCTCGGCGGTGTGCGCCCCCGGCTCCGGCGCGCCGGCCCGCACCCGGGACGGGGTGCGGGAGAACTTCACGGCCGGGCCGGTCAGGGGGGCGGCAGAGCCGTTGCTCAGCCGGGTCTCCTGCAGCATCTCCCGCTCGGCGACGTGCGGGTCCTTGGCGACCTCGGCGAACGATCGCACCCGCTGCGCGGTCAGGCCGCGACGGGTCAGCGCGGCCTCGACCTGCTCTGCCGTACGGCCCGCGCACCAGTCGCCCACCAGGGCGTCGACCGCCTCGCGGTTGGCGACACGCTCGGCATTGGTGGCGAACCCCGCGGCCCGGCCGAGCTCGGGCCGGCCGAGCTCCTCGGCGAAGGCGCGCCACTCCTTGTCCAGCCCGATCGCGATGTAGACGTGGCCATCGGCGCACCCGTAGGCGCCGGCCGGCACGACGAAGCCGGCCGCGTTGCCGGTGCGCTCCAGGCGGGCGCCGGTGGCGGCCAGGGTGAGGTTTCCGTCGCTGGTGGCGAGCATCGCGTCCAGCATCGACACGTCCACGTGCTGCCCCTCGCCGGTCGCGTCGCGGTGGCGCAGCGCGGCGAGGGCGCCGATGACCGCGTGCAGCCCGGCGAGGTCGTCGGCGAGGAACGTGGGCGCCTTCAGCGGGCCCCCGTCCGGCTCGCCGTTCAGCGACATCCAGCCGGCGGCCGCCTGCACGGCCGGGTCGTAGCCGGGGCGGCGGGAGTGCGGGCCGTACTGCCCGAAGCCGGAGACGGAGACGAACACCAGGTCGGGCCGGACCGCGCGGCACTGCTCGTACCCCACCCCCCAGGCCGCCAGCGTGCCGGGCTTGTAGTTCTCCAGCAGCACGTCGGCGCTGGCCACGAGCCGCAGGAACACCTCGGCCGCCCCCTGTTTGCGCAGGTCGAGGCCGATGCTGCGCTTGCCGCGGTGCACGATCTGGCGCCACCAGGGCAGCCCGGTGCCGGGCAGCTCGGGCAGCGCCTGCCCCTCCCGGTTGCCGGGCATCTCCACCCTGATGACGTCGGCGCCGAGGTCGGCGAGGATGCTGGACGCGTACGGACCGGACCAGACCTTGGTCAGGTCGAGCACGCGCACGCCGTGCAGCGGCCCGGGCAGGTCGCCGCGCGCGTCTCGGTAGAAGGTCTCGCGGTCCACGGCTAGACCCTGGCCAGGATCGAGGCGGTGCCCAGCGAGCCGCCGCAGCACATCGTGGCCAGCGCGGTCTCCCCGCCGGTGCGTTCCAGCTCGTGCAGCGCGGTCACCAGCAGGCGCGTCCCCGAGCAGCCGAGGGGATGACCGAGCGCGATCGCGCCGCCGTTGACGTTGACGGTCTCCAGGTCCGCCTTGTCGTACGCGGCGGCCCAGGCCAGCACGACGGCGGCGAACGCCTCGTTCACCTCGAACAGGTCGATGTCGCCGACGTCCATGCCGGCCCGGTCGAGGATCTTGCGGGTGGCGACCAGCGGTCCGTCGAGCAGATAGTAGGGATCGGCGCCGGTGACCACCTGATGCAGCAGCCTGGCCCGCGGCCGCAGGCCGAGCGCGTCGGCCCGCTCGCGCGACATCCACAGGATCGCGGCCGCGCCGTCGGAGATCTGGGAGGTGGTGCCGGGCGTGTGCAGGCCGCCCTCGACGTTCGTGCGCAGCCCGGCCAGTGCCTCGGCCGAGGTGTCCCTGAGCCCCTCGTCGGCGGTCACGCCGTCGATCGGGACGACCTCGCGGTCGAAGCGTCCCGCGTCCCACGCGGCACGCGCGCGCCGCTGGGACAGCAGGCCGTACTCGTCGAGCTCGCGCCTGGTGAAGCCCTCGCGCGCCGCGATGCGCTCGGCCCCGCCGAACTGCGCCTCCGGCGGGTCGTCCCAGGGATAGTCGGGGGTCTTGTAGTGGCCGGGGCCCTGGTAGAGGTTGGTGCCGATGGGGACACGGCTCATCGACTCCACGCCGCAGGCGATGCCGACGTCGATGACGCCGGCGGCGATGAGTGCGGCGACCAGGTGGTTGGCATGCTGGGCGGAGCCGCACGAGACGTCCACGGTGGTGCAGGCCACCTCGTAGTCGAGGCCGGTGTTCAGCCAGGCGTTCCTGGTGACGTTCAGACTCTGCTCTCCCGACTGGGTGACGCAGCCGCCGATGATCTGCTCCACCTGCCCCGCTTCGAGGCCGGCCCGGCGGATCACCTCGACCAGCACGTGGCGGAGCAGTTCGACCGCCTTGCGACCGGCCAGCGCTCCGCCGCGCCTTCCCATCGGGGTGCGGACCGCCTCCACGATCACCGGTTGTCCCACAGGCACTCTCCGATCCGATGGAGTATCTGCTATTCCGATACCCGCTTCGCCACACTAACCCGACCTCGCCAGCGCGAACAAGGTGCGTTTCTTGTGTTCTCGGCCATTGCCTAAAACGAAGATAGAAGACAATACTTGGGGCATGTCCACAGCCGTGTCCGGCCTTCCGCCCAGGTTCGACGCGCTCGATCCCGAGGTGGCCGCCGACCCCTACCCGGTCTACCGGGAGCTCAGGCGGGCGGGCCCGCTGTGCCGGATGGGGCCCGGGAGCTTCGGGGTGACCCGGTACGACGACGTGGTCCGTCTGATGCGCGATCCCCGTCTGGGCAGCCGGTTCCCCGAGAGCTACCACCGCATGTCGGCCGGTGACGGCGCCGCCGGAGCGTTCTTCGGGCGGATCGTGCTCTATCGCGACCCGCCCGAGCACACCCGGCTGCGCCGCCTGATCGGCAAGGCGTTCAGCCCCTCCCTGGTGCGGGCCTTCCGCCCCGACCTGGAGCGCATGGTCGACCGGCTGCTCGACCCCGTGGCCGCGCGCGGCTCCTTCGACGCCGTGGCCGACCTGGCCTTCCCGCTGCCCGTGATGGCGGTCTGCGCGCTGATGGGCATCCCCGAGGCGGACCACGAGCTGATCCGGCCGCACGCGGTCGACCTGGGCAAGGCGTTCGCCGCCATCGTGCCGGACGCCGATCGGCCGGCCGCCGACGCGGCCGTCGCCTGGCTGCGCGGCTACCTCGGCGAGATGCTGGACCGGCGCCGTTCCTCCCCCGGCGACGACCTGCTCACCCGCATGCTCCAGGCCGAGGAGGGCGGCGACCGCCTCAGCCACGAGGAGATCGTGGACAACGCGGTCTTCTCCTTCTTCGCCGGCTTCGAGACGACCACCAACCTCATCGCCACCGGCTGCGCCGCGCTGCTCGACCACCCCGGCCAGCAGCGGCTGCTGCGCGCCGATCCCGGCCTCGTGCCCCGTGCCGTCGAGGAGTTCCTGCGCTACGACTCCCCGATCCAGGGGATCGCCCGCATGGTCCGCGAACCGGTCGAGGTAGGCGGCCGTACGATCCGGGCCGGCCGCGTGCTGATCCTGCTGCTCGGCAGCGCCAACCGCGACCCGTCCCGCTTCGACGACCCGGACGAGCTGCTGGTCGCCCGGGACCCCAATCCGCATCTGGCCTTCGGCGGCGGCACGCACACCTGCCTCGGCGCCGCGCTCGCGCGGGTCGAGGCCGACGTGGTGTTCCGCGCGCTGCTGCGCCGTTTCCGCGTCCTCGCCCCCGCCGCTCCCGCCACCCGGCGGGACGGCACGTTCCGGGCGTACGCCCGGGTGCCGATCGAGGTCGAGGCCGCCGACTCATGACCGGGACCGTACGGTCCGGAAAGGCAGGGATCATGGCGACCGCGGACGGGCAGCCACAGGCGCCCGAGTCCGGCGAGGGCACCGGGCCGGACCGGGGAGCCCGGTCGGTGGAGGCCCGGCCCACCGGCGCCCGATCTCCGGGGGCGCCGAGCCGGGCGCCCAGGTTCAACGCGCTGGACCCCGATGTGATCGCCGACCCCTATCCCGCGTACGCGGAACTGCGGGCCGCCGGACGGGTGTGCCGGGTGCACCCGGCGAGCTGGGGCGTCACCCGGCACGCCGACGTGGCCGCGCTGCTGCGCGACCGCAGGCTGGGCAACGAGTTCCCCGCCGACGACCCGCAGTTCCGGATGGCGGAGAACCTCGCGCGCGACGTGTTCCGACGGATCATCCCCACCCGCGACGCCGCCGACCACGGGCGGCTCCACCACCTCGTCATCAAGGCGTTCAGCCCGGGGGTGGCCCGGCGGATGCGCGCCCGCATCGTCGAGATGGTCGACGAGCTGATCGCCCCCTCGCTGGACACCGGCCGCCTCGACGCCGTGGCCGACCTGGCCTTTCCGCTCGCCGCCACCGTGGTCCTCGAGCTCATCGGCATTCCGCGGGAGGCGCGGGCGGAGATCTGGCCCCGCTCCACCGCCCTGGCGAAGGCGTTCACCCCGTTCCTGCCCGAGGGCGACCGCAAGGAGGCCGACGAGGCCCTGGAGTGGCTGCGCGCGTACGTGCACGAGCTGGCCGGGCGACGCCGCCCCGACCCCGACGGCGACCTGCTCGGCCGGCTGCTCGCCGCCGGAGCGGACGACCCCGGCTCCTACAGCCGCGACGAGATCGTCGACAACGTGCTGTTCCTCTGCTTCACCGGCTACGAGACGACGATGAACATGGTGTGCACCGGCTGCTCGGCCCTGGCCGCCAACCCGGGCGAGTGGCTGCGGCTGCGAGAGACTCCGCGGCTGGCCACGACCGCCGCCGAGGAGTTCGTCCGCTACGACGCGCCGATCCAGTACACCGCGCGGCTCGCCCTGGAGCCCATCCGGATCGGCGACCGGCTCATCCGCAAGGGGAGGTCGGTCTTCCTGCTGCTGGGCTGCGCCAACCACGACGAGGAGGTCTTCGAGCGCCCCGACCGGCTCGACATCGGCAGGAGCCCCAACCCGCACGTGGGGTTCGGCGGCGGAGTGCGCGGCTGCCTCGGGTCGGCGCTGGCCCGCGTCGAGGGCGGCGTCGTCTTCGAACGGCTCGCCGCCCACGTGGCCACCATGGAGGCGGCGCGCCCGCCGGTGCGGGTGCCGAGCACCCTGTTCCGGTCCTACTCCAGCATTCCGCTCGCCGTCACCCCCGCCTGACCACGCGGACCCGACGTGATCGAACACCTGCTCCCGCCCGGCGTCGCCGGCGCCCACCTGCGCGACTTCTCCACCGCCGGGCCGCTGCCCGCGGCGGAGGAGACGTCGCTCGGCCCGGTCGGCCCCGCCCGGGCCGGGGAGTTCGCCGCGGGCAGGCACTGCGCGCGTGCGGCGCTGTCCGCACTCGGCCGGCCGGGGGCCGAGCTGCCCCGCCGGGGCGACCGCGCGCCCGGCTGGCCGGCCGGCACCGTCGGCTCCATCACCCACTGCCGCGGCTACTGCGCGGCCGCCGCCGGTCCGACCGTGTCGTACCTGTCCATCGGCATCGACGCGGAACCGAACGAGCCGCTGCCCGCCGTGGTGCTGCCCCGGATCTCCAGCGCGGCCGAGCGGCGCTGGATCGGCGCCGCGCCCGGCGGCGTGCACTGGGACAGGCTGCTGTTCTCCGCCAAGGAGAGCGTGTACAAGACCTGGGCGCCGCTGACCGGCGCCTGGCTGGGGTTCCTCGACGCGACCGTCACCGTCGAGCCCGCCGAGATCACCGAGGTCGCGGGCGCGCACGTGACCGGCCGGTTCCGCGTCGCCCTGCACGTGCCGCCACCGCGTATGAACGGCGTGCCGCCGCGCGGCTTCGACGGCCGCTTCCTGGCGCTGCCCGACCTGCTGCTGACCGCGATCGTGTTGCCGCGACCCGGGGCTCCCGGCGTCCGGGAAGGAATGTCATGAGCCTGATCGGACGGTCCGTCCGGCGTACGGAAGACCGGAAGCTGCTGACCACGGGCGGCGTCTACACCGACGACATCGTGCTGGCGGGCTGCCTGCACCTGGTGCCGGTGCGCTCGACGGCGGCACACGCCCGGATCGAGGCGATCCGCACCGAGGCCGCGGCAGCCGTCCCCGGCGTGGTGGCCGTGCTGACCGCGGCCGACGTCGACCTGCCCCCGCTGCTCCCCCCGGCGAGCACGCTGCGCCAGGACATGCCCCAGCCGCTGCTCGCCGGTCCGGTCACCCGCTATGTGGGGGAGGCGGTGGCGGCGGTCGTCGCGGAGAGCCGGGCGGCGGCGGAGACGGCCGCGGCGCTGGTCGCGGTGGACCTCACTGCGCTGCCGCCGCTCGTCGACCCGGAGGAGGCGGCGGCCGACACGCTGCTCCTCCATCCGGAGGCCGGCACCAACACCGCGCTCAAGCTGGCCTTCGCCCGCCCGCCCGGCCGCGCCGACATCTTCTCCGGCTGCGAGATCGTGGTGCGCCAGCGCATGGTCAACCAGCGAGTCGCCGCCTGCCCGCTGGAGACCCGCGGCGGCATCGCCCGATGGGAGGACGGGCGGCTCGTCTACCAGGCCGGCGGGCAGGCCCCGCATCTGTGGCGGGACGCCCTCGCCGCCGCCCTCGGCGTCGAACCCTCCGCCGTGCGGGTCGTCACCCCCGATGTGGGCGGGGCGTTCGGCTCCAAGGCCTTCCCCGCGACCGAGGACGTGCTGGTCTGCTGGGCCGCCCGGCGGCTGGACCGGCCGGTGCGCTGGCGCGAGAGCCGTACGGAGAACCTGACCGTGGGCGGACACGGCCGGGGCCAGGTGCAGGAGGCCGAGCTGGGCGGCACCCGCGACGGCCGCATCCTGGCCTACCGGCTGTCGGTCGTCCAGGACGCCGGGGCCTATCCGCGCATCGGGGCCGTGCTGCCGTTCTGGACCAGGACGATGCTGACGGGTCCGTACGTCATCCCGAAGGCGCGGTTCACCTCCTCCAGCGTGGTCACCACGACCGCGCCGGTCGGCTCCTACCGCGGCGCCGGTCAGCCGGAGGCGGTGGCGGCGCTGGAGCGGATGGTGGACCGCTTCGCCGCCGAGATCGGCATGGACCCGGCCGAGGTGCGGCGCCGCAACCTCATCCCCCGCGACCGGTTCCCCTGGACCACGCTCACCCGGGCCACCTACGACAGCGGCGACCACCACGCGGCGCTGGAGCGGCTGCTCGCCGCGGCAGGCTACCCCGCCCTGCGGGCCGAGCAGCTCCGCAGGCGAGAGCGGGGCGACACGCTGCAGCTCGGTCTGGGCCTGTCGGTGTTCGCCGAGCTGACCGGCGCCGACATGCGGCCCGAGCACGCCGAGGTGACGCTCGGGGTGGACGGCCGTTTCGTGGCGACCGTCGGGACCTGCGGCCACGGCCAGGGGCATCCGACCGCATGGGCCGTGCTCGCCGCCGAGGCGCTCGGCGTCGAGCCCGGCCAGGTGGAGGTGCGGCAGGGCGACACGGACGCGCTGCCGGAAGGCGGCGGCACCGGCGGCTCGCGCTCGCTGCAGACGGGCGGCCTCGCCGTACACCAGGCCGCGCTCGCGCTGGTGGAGGAGGCCCGCATGCGCGCGGGAAAGCGTCTCGGCGTCGACGCCGAGCTGGTCGCCTTCGACGGCGGGCGCTTCCTCACGCCGGGGCAGGACGGGGCCGAGCCGGGCCGGGAGGAGCTGAGCTGGGCGGAGCTGGCGACGGACGGGCCGATCCGCGGCTCGGCCGTCTATCGGCCCGGCGGCGGGACCTGCTCGTCCGGCGCGCATCTGGCGGTGGTCGAGGTCGACGTCGAGACCGGGAGGACCCGCCTGGTCAGGCTGGTCGCCGTCGACGACGCCGGCGTGCTGCTCAACCCGCTCCTCGCCGAGGGCCAGGTGCACGGCGGTCTCGCCCAGGGCATCGGACAGGCCCTGTTCGAAGAGGCGGGATTCGGCCCCGACGGCACACCGCTCCACCCTGACCTGCACCACTACGCCTTCGTCTCGGCGGCGGAGCTCCCGTTCTTCGAGACGCTGGCCATGCAGACCCCCGCGCCGGGCAACGCCCTCGGCGTGAAGGGGATCGGCGAGTCCGGGGCCGTCGGCGTGCCGCCCGCGGTGCAGAACGCCGTGGTGGACGCGCTCTCCCACCTGGGCGTCACCCACATCGACATGCCCGCGACTCCCGAACGCGTCTGGCAGGCGCTCCAGAACGCCACCCCCACCCCATAGAGCATCGGTCACGTAATGTCACCGGTATCCGGCGGCTTCGGTCCCTCCACCCACGAAAATTCCTCGCAGGCTCGGAATTTCCGCGGGGCCCGGGATGCGCCGGGAGGAAGCTCCGGTCCGCTGCGAAACCCGCCGGTCGCGGGTTTCGCGTGCGGTCCTCGCTCCCTACCCCCGGATATCGGTTACCTGGCGGGAGTTCTAGACGTTCTCCGTCCGCGACCTGATCGGGCAGACGCTCCCGCCGGGTTCGCCGGGATACCGTTGATCGCTGTCCCGACCGCTGCGGGCAGGCGGATCGGCTCGTCCACGGCGAACTCTTCCAGGAGACCGGCGGTCTCGCTGCATGTCTGGGAGGACGGGCGGCTGACGACCCACACGCGGGCGCTCCCGGTCTGACCTCCACCTATCGGCGCCCCTGGCCGACTCGGGGATCACCCGGTCGTTCGAGGGGAGAGCGGGGGTGGTCAGTCGGAGGCGACCGACAGGGCCTGCTTGGGGCAGCGTCCGACGGCGGTGCGCACCCGGTCGGCCACCGCCCCCTCGACCTGCTCGGTCAGCAGGTGGACGCGGTCGTCCTCGCCCACCTCGAACACCTCGGGCACGAGGCTCTCGCAGACCGAGTGCCCCTCGCACAGCGCCCGGTTCGTGATCACACGCATCTCGCAGACCTCCTACGGGCCGCCGCCGCTCAGACGGGACGGATCTCCAGAATCGGGAACATCATGGTGGGCACGGTCCGCTCCAGCCGCAGGCCGGCCTGTGCCAGCATCTCCTCGATCCGCTCCTGCGACCGGGCGCCGCCGCCGACCATGCACAGCAGCAGCAGGTCGTACAGCTTGCCGACGTCGAACTCGTTGCCGGGCCGTACGACCGGTTCGAGGATGAGCAGCCTGCTGTCCTCGCGCATCGCCCTGCGCACCGTGCGGAGCAGGACGAGCGCCTGCTCGTCGTCCCAGCCGTACAGGATCCGCTTCAGCATGTAGCCGTCGGCCCCGGCGGGGACCTCCTCCAGGAAGCTGCCGCCGCGCACCTCGCACCGGTCGGCCACGCCGTACTCCGCCAGCCGCTCATGGGCGCCGGCGACCACGTGCGGCAGGTCGAAGACGGTGCCGTGCAGATCGGGGAAACGGGCGAGGATGCCGCCGAGGAAGGCGCCGTTGCCGCCGCCGACGTCGACCAGCGTCCGCATGGACCCCCATTCGTAGGCGGGCAGCGCGGTCCGCAGCTCCAGCCGGGTGGCGGCCTGCTGGGACGCGTCGAACCTCGCGCTGTCCTCGGGGTGCTGCTCCATGTACTCCCAGTAGCCCTGGCCGTACACCTGGTCGAAGGCCGCCTTGCCGGTACGGACGCTGTGGTCGAAGGCCGCCCACGCCTCGATGTCGGGCACCAGGAGGGGATAGGCGGCGCGCAGCGACACGGGATGGTCGGAGCGCAGCGGCTGGGCGAGCGGGGTGAGGTCGAAGACGCCGTGCGTCACCTCGGTGAAGATGCCCTTGGCGGCCAGCGCCCGCAGCGCACGGTGCAGCGACGGCGCGTGGGAGCCGGTCGCCTCGGCCAGCTCCTCGACCGGGCGCGGCCCCTCGGTGAGGTGGTCGGCCACACCGAGGTCGCAGATGGCGCGGATGGTGAACGGGACGATGTAGTCGGCCAGCTCGGTCAGCCGGAAGACGGACTGGATGTCAATGCGCGGGCGGGTCTTCACGGTCATCCCGTCATCTCTCTTCCTGTCGAGGGGTGGGGCACGTGCCGTTCGGGCGCGCCTCCAGGAGCGTGAGCGTCGGAGTCGGGACCGCCCGCAGCAGCTCCAGGCCGGCCCGGGCGAGCAGCCGGCCGAGCTCGTGCCTGTCCCGGTGCCTGCCGCCGGTGAGCACCATGGTGTGCACGTCCACCAGCTTCGCCACGTCGAAGCCGTCGCCGTCCGGGATGATCGCCTCGAGGAGGACGAGCCTGCTGTCCCGGCGCATCGCGGCGCGCACGTTGCGCAGGATCCGCTCGGCCGGTTCGTCGGGCCAGCCGGGCAGCACGGTCTTGAGCACGTAGAGGTCGGCCCCTGTGGGCACCGAGTCGAAGAAGCTGCCCGGCACGACCTCGCACCGGCCGGCCAGGCCCGCCTCGGACAGCAGCGCGGGCGCCGCGGCGACCACGTGCGGCAGGTCGAGCAGTACGCCACGGGCGTCGCGGTGGCGGGACAGCAGACCGGCCAGGAACGCTCCGTTGCCGCCGCCCACGTCGACGACCGTGCGCGCACCCGACCAGTCGTAGGCGGACAGGACCGTGCGCAGATGCAGCCGGTTCAGGCTCTCCATCCACCGGTCGACGGCCGCGCCCTCCTCCGGGTTGGCGCCGAGATAGGCCCAGTAGTCCCGGCCGTACAGCAGGTCGAAGGCGGCCTCGCCGGTCCTGAGGGTGTGGCCGGTACGGCCCAGGGCCCTGATGTCGGCGGGCAGCAGCGGGTAGGCGTCCCGCAGCGACAGCGGATGGTCCGACCGCAGCGGCTCGGCCAGCGGGGTGAGTCCGAAGACGCCCGGCGCCACCTCGGCGAACACCCGCGTGCTCGCCAGCGCGCGCAGCAGGCGGTGCAGCGACGGCGGATGCGTGCCCGTCTCCTCGGCGAGCTCGGCCACCGGGCGCGGGCCGTCCGTCAGCAGGTCGGCCAGGCCGAGGTCGCAGGCGGTGCGGATCGCGAACGGCACGATGTAGTCGGCCAACCGGAGCAACTCGGCGATCGCGTCGCCGTCGGCTGCCTCAGCCGGCCGTACCGTCATCGCACCCCCGTCCTCGCCTCGGACCATACTCGTATCTTGTCTTTGAATCCAAGAAAACACTAGCGTGTGAGTGTCCGTCCTGTCATCGAGTATCTGTGGCTCTTTTCCTGCGAGAGGTCGGAGGTAACCATGCTGCAGGGGTGCGTGCCGTGGCCCGAGGAGGCGGCCGCCCGCTATCGCGCCGCCGGCTACTGGCGGGGCGAGGTGCTCGGCGGCCTGACCGCCGAGACGGCCAAGAGCGATCCCGGCAGGATCGCGATCGTCGCCGGGGGCCGGCGGCACACCTACGCAGAGGTGAACGAGCGGGCGGACCGGCTCGCCGCGGGACTGCACGCGCTCGGCGTGCGGGCCGGCGACCGAGTGGTGGTGCAGTTGCCCAACTCCGTCGAGTTCGTGGTGCTCTGCCTCGCTCTGTTCCGCCTCGGCGCCCCTCCCGTGCTGGCCCTTCCCGCCCATCGGCGCAGCGAGATCGGCTACCTCTGCTCGCTCACCGAGGCCGTCGCCTACGTCTGCCCCGACGTGGTGCAGGGTTTCGACTACCGCGAGATGGCCAGGGAGATCGGGCGGGACGCGCCGGGCCTGCGGCACGTGCTCGTGGCGGGCGACCCCGCCGGGTTCCGCTCGCTCGACGAGGTGGCCGAGGCCGTCCCCGCCGAGTTGCCCGCCCCGGATCCGGGCGAGGTGGCGTTCTTCCTGCTGTCCGGGGGCACGACCGGCCTGCCCAAGCTGATCCCGCGCACCCACGACGACTATGCGTTCCAGATCCGCGCCACCGCCGAGGCCATGGGATTCGACGAGAACGGGGTCTATCTGGCCGCGCTGCCGATCGCGCACAACGCCGCGCTCGGCTGTCCCGGCGTCCTCGGCGCGCTGCGCGCGGGTGGTACGGCCGTGCTCGCGGGCAGTCCCAGCCCGGACGAGGTGTTCCCGCTGATCGCCCGCGAGGGGGTCACGCTGACCACGCTGATGCCCGCGTTCCTGCCGCTCTGGCTCGACCTGGCCGACCTGTTCGACGTCGACCTGTCCAACCTGGTGATCGAGGTGGGCGGGGCGAAGCTACAGCCGGAGATCGCCGCGCGCGTCCGGCCCGAGCTGGGCGCCACGCTCACGCACTGGTTCGGCATGGCCGAGGGACTGCTGTGCTTCACCCGCCCGCAGGACCCGCCGGAGGCGCCCGTGCACACCCAGGGGCGGCCGCTGTGCCCGGACGACGAGATGCGCGTCGTGGACGAGGACGGCCGGGACGTGCCCGCGGGCGCCGTGGGCGAGCTGATCGCGCGCGGGCCGTGTCTGCTGCGCGGCTACTACCGCGCGCCGGAGTACAACGAGCGGGCGTTCACCCCCGACGGCTACCTGCGCACCGGAGACCTGGTCAGCCTCACCGAGCGGGGCGAGCTGGTCGTCGAGGGCAGGATCAAGGACGTGGTCAACCGGGGCGGAGAGAAGGTGCCGGCCGAGGAGGTGGAGGAGCACCTGCTCGCCCATCCGGCGGTGCGGGACGTCGCGGTCGTCGCCGTCCCCGACCGGGCGCTGGGCGAGAAGACCTGCGCCGTCGTCGTCGCCGCGGCGGGCGCCGAGCCGCCCACCCTGGGCGGGCTGCGCGACTTCGTCCAGGCCCGGGGGCTGGCGGAGTACAAACTGCCGGACCGGCTGCGGTTCGTGGACGCCCTGCCGCGCACGAGCATCGGCAAGATCGACAAGGTGACGCTGCGGCGGCGGTTCGCCGACCGGGCGGATCCCGCGCAGAGACGCTGAGACCGGCCGCGACGTCGTCGCGTACGGCTCCCGTACGTCCTCCGGCTCGAAGCCGAAGAGCCGGAGGACGTACGGGAAGACCTATGGGTGGACGTCGGCCTGGTCCAGGAGCCGGTAGAGCCGGTGGAAGCGGTCCCCCACGGGCAGTTCCCGCACGTCGCCGAACCCCGCCTCGCGGGCGAGCGATCGGACCGCATCGGGGCGCAGCACCGTGCCCGTGCCGCCCGCCCTCGAGTCCGTACGGCTGACGGGCAGGCAGTGCAGCACGCTCGTCGCGTACTGGAACCGCTCGATCTCGTCGCCCGGCGCGGTGAACCGTTCCGCCACCCGGGCGTCGAGGACGAGCACGACGCCGTCCGGCGCGCGCAGCTTTCCGCAGGCGCGCAGCACCTCGACCGGCCTGCTCATCTCGTGCAGGGTGTCGAACACGCACACCAGGTCGTAGCCCTCGCCCGGATCCACGGCCGCCGCGTCCGCCACGTGGAAGGCGGCCCGGTCCCGCACCCCGGCCTCGGCCGCGTTGGCCGTGGCGGCGGCCACCGTCTCCGGGTCGAGGTCGAACCCGTCGACGGCGACCCACGGGTAGGTCTTCGCGAGCGTGACGGCCGCCCAGCCCGCGCCGCAGCCGACGTCGGCCACGCGGGCCGGTCCCGCCCGGAGGCGGGCGTGCAGTTCGGGCAGGGCCGTACGGATCCATCCCGGCAGGGCGTGCGTGAACAGCGCCCGGTTGGCCCCGGAGTGCCCGTCGCGCCAGTCGTCGCCGTACGCCGAGTCGGGCACGCCGGCCCCGGTCCTGAAGGCGTCGAGCAGCCGCGGCAGCGCGGCGGCGACCCCGCCCAGCGGCAGCATGGTCAGCGAGACCATGGACAGCGGGCTGTCGGAGGCGAGCAGCACCTCGGCGTGCTCGGGCGGCAGCCGATAGCTGCGCGCCTCCGGGTCGGCCGACGGACCGCCGGACGGCGCAGCCGGCGGGTCGGCCGCCTCGATGAACCCGGCGACGGCCTGCTGCTCCAGCCACTCCCGGGCGTACCGTCGCGACACCCCGGCGCGGGCGGCCAGTTCGGCCGGCGTGGCCGGAGCCTGCGCGAGCGCCTGATAGAGGCCGAGCCGCACGCCCAGGTAACCCGACAGCAGTTCCTGGGTGTGCAGCATCGCCATGAACAGCCGGACGTTCAGGGCCCGGGCCCGGCCGCCGGGCGGCGGTGCGGTCAAGTCACTCCGCCAGTTCGCCGCGGGCGCGCAGGTTCGACACCACGTGCCCGGCCACCGCGTCGATCGTGGTGATCTGCCGGGCGGTGTTCTCGTCGATCGGCGGCAGGTCGAACTCGTCTTCCAGGGTGAAGGCCAGCTCCAGGAGCGCCAGCGAGTGGAAGCCGAGGTCCTCGACGAGGCGGCTGCCGGCCCTGGCCTCCGCCTGATCCGGGTTGGGCGCGAGCTCAAGGACGATCTCGCTGACGTACGCGCGCACGTCCTGCTCTGAGCGGCCCTCGACGGCGGTCGACTGATCAGTCATCTCTGCCTCCTGCTTGAGCTGTGATCACGGTTCCCGGCAGGCGTTCGTCGATGAACGCCTGCCACAGCTGGCGACGCTTGGGCTTGCCACTGGAGGTCCTGGCGATCGCCCCGCGCGGCGCGCTGACGAGCACGACCTCGGCCCCTTCCGTGCGCATGGACAGCAGCCGGGAGGCGGCCTCGACCCAGGACTGCTGCGCCTGCTCGAACATCGCCACCACGGTGGCGGTGCCCGATCTGTATCCGAGCAGCGCGGCCATGCGCTGCTCCGGGATGCCGGCGTGGTTCATGGCCAGTTCGAGGTCCTCGGCGAACAGCGCCCGGCCGCGCAGCTTGAGGCTGTCGCCCAGCCTGCCGAGGACGTAGAGCTGGCCGTCGTGCCGGAATCCGACGTCGCCGGTGCGCAGCACGCCGTCCTCGATCGAGGTGAGCGAGCCCGACCCTGCGGCGCACCCCGCCACATATCCCGGCGTCACCGACTCGCCGCGCACGACGATCTCGCCGACCACGCCGTCGGGCAGCGGCGCGCCGTCCTCGTCCACCACGCTCACCTGTACGCCGTCGAGCGGTCTGCCGCACCCGACGACCGGCTGCGCTCCGCCGGGGTCGGCCGCGCCACGCGGATCGGCGTCGGCGTCGGCGTCGGCGTGGGCGTCGGCGTGGGCGTCGGCGTCGGCGATCGCGGCGCCCAGGTTGAGGCTGGACGGCCGCACCCGCAGCATGCTCCAGCCCTCCCCCAGCGGCAGCCCGGTCACGGCCAGGGTCGCCTCGGCCAGGCCGTACGCCGGGAGGATGGCGCGGCGGTCGAAGCCGTACGGCTCGAGCAGCGCGCAGAAGCGCTCGAGCACCTGGGGGTCGACGCGCTCCGCCCCGACGATCACGGCGCGCAGCGCGGACAGGTCGAGGCCCGCCAGCGCGGCCGGCCTCGCCCTGCGCACGATGTAGCCCAGCCCGAAGCTCGGCATCGAGGTCAGCACGGCCTGAGGTTCGCCGAGGTCACCGGTTCCGGCGTCGAAACAGCGCAGGAAGCGGATGGGGTCGCGGACGAACTCCTCGGGCGGGAGCTGCCACAGATCGCCGCCGCCCACGACCGGTGTGATCAGACAGCCGATCAGCCCCATGTCGTGGTGGACGGGCAGCCACGACGCGGTGGCGTCGCCGGGGGTCATGCGCAGCCACGCGCGGATCGCCGCCACGTTGGCGGCCAGCGCGTGGTACGGCACGGCGACCCCACGCGCGTGGCCGCTCGATCCGGAGGTGAACTGGAGCAGGGCCACCTCTCCCGGGTCGGCCCGCACCGGCCCGTCACCGGCCGCGATCACCTCCTCCGTCGCCACCACCCGTACGGCGCCCGCCGTCGCGGCGATCTCCGATATCCGCGGGACGAGGTGGGCCTCGGCGACGACCAGCGCGGGGGCGGCGGTGCCGATCAGCCCCGCGACGTGGCCGCGGTAGACGTCGCGGTCGGTGAACGCCAGCGGAGGGGCGACGGGCGAGGCCGCCGCCCCGGCCAGCAGCGCGCCGAACAGGGTGGCCACGAAGTGCGGCCCGGCCGGCTGGACGACGGACACCACGTCGCCCCGGCGCACACCGTGGGCGCGCAACCCGGCGGCGACGCGCTCGGCCAGCCCGGCCAGACGCTCGTAGGACCAGAACTCCCAGTGGTCGTCGCGGGCGAAGCGGATGCCGCGCCGGGCGTCCGGTGCCGCGATCCACCCGAGCAGCGTCTCGTGTGCGTCCGTCTCGGTCGGCATGTCCCGCCCCCTCAGGGTCAGCGACAGAATACAACAAGCAAGATTTATCTAATATGCTGAGAAAATACCAGCGGCAAATCAAGATACGAGACCTCCGCGGTCTCGTCGGCCCGGTGGAGGCGCCCGGTGAGCGAAACCCTGTCCAACGTCGCCGAGGTCGCACCGCTCATCCGTGAGCGCGCGGCGGAGATCGAGCAGGGCCGGCAGGTGCCCGCCGACGTCGTCGGTCTGCTCGCCGAGGCGGGCTGCCTGCGCATGCTGGTGCCCGCCCACCACGGCGGCGACGCGCTGCCGCTGGCCGACGCGCTCCGGGTGATCGAGGAGATCTCCCGTGCCGACGGCTCGACCGGTTGGCTGATCGGCCAGATCGGGCTCGCGCATCTGCTGTTCGCCTGCTTTCCCGAGCAGGCGCAGAAGGAGATCTACGCCGGCGGCCCGGACGTCGCGGGCGCCGGCGCGGTGGCGCCCAAGGGCAGGGCCGCCGCCGACGGAGACGGCTGGCGGGTCACCGGACAGTGGCCGTTCGTGACCGGATGCACCCACGCCGAGTGGGTCTATCTCAACTGCATGGTGGTCGAGGGGCGCACGCCCCAGGTCGGGCCGGGCGGCGTGCCGCTCACCAGGATGGCGCTGTTCCCCGCCGCCGAGCTGGAGATCCTCGACACCTGGGACGTCGTGGGGCTGCGCGGCACCGCCAGCCACGACGTCCGCGTCAGCGGCGCCTTCTGCCCGGGCAGGCGCGGGTTCAGCCTGCAGGGCGACACACCGGGCGTACGGCAGGCCGTCTTCTCGATCGCACAGGCGGGGCTGCTCATCGCCGCCGTCGATCTGGGCATCGCCCAGGGCGCGCTCGACGAGATCGCCGAGCTGGCGGAGGGCGGGCGGCGGCGCTCGTTCAGCCGGGGCTCGATGGCCTCCTCTCCGGTGTTCCAGGACCGGCTCGGCGAGGCCTGGCTCACCGTACGCGCCGCCCGGGCGCTGCTGCACGAGGAGGCGGGCGCGGCGTGGGAGACCGCGACGGCCGGGCGGGTGGCCGAGCCGCTGGGCCGGGCGTGCCTGCGCGCGACGGCCGCCAAGGTGACCGACCTCGCGGCCCGGGCCGTACGGACCGCGCACGAGCTGGCCGGAGGGGCCGCCGTCTACCAGACCTCCCCGCTGCAGCGCCGGCTGCGGGACATCCACACGGCCACCCAGCACTTCGTCAACGGCCGCGACTTCTACGCCACGGTGGGCGCCCTGCTCGTCGGTGAGAAGGTCGACCCGGCCGGCTTCTGAGATCCTCCAGAACATCGGTCGAGTAACGACACCTTGAGGAAGTCCCTTATCGGTTCCGGTCGCTGCGCCGGGAGGAAGCTCCGGTCCGCTGCCAGGCCCCGCCGAGCGGGGCCCGGCGTGCGGTCCTCGCTCCCTCCCGCTCCGCTCCCTGCCGTTCCGCGCTCCGCTCCCTGCCGTCCCGCGCTCCGTTCCCTGCCACCCCGGCCGACGACCACGTGACCGCCCCGCTGGACGGGTCCGGACGGGCTCGGGGCTCAGGGCGTGGGGACCGCCTGCACCCCGGTCACGCCGGCGCCGAAGTAGCGCTCCCGCAGGGTCTGCTCCGCCGGGTCGTAGGCGGTGCGGAACAGGCCGCGCCGCTGCAGCTCCGGGATGAGGAGGTCGCAGATGTCGTCGATGCCCTGGCTGGTCGGGCACGGGATGAGGTTGAACCCGTCGACGTCCGCAACGGTCAGCCACTCCTCGATCCGGTCGGCGACCTCCGTAACCGTGCCGAAGAGGGTGACCGGGCTGCTCCGGCGCGGCCGCCGCGGGGTCGCCACCAGGTAGCGCACGTCGCCCACCGTCCACTCACGGCCCGGGCCGAGCCGCTTGAGGAAGCCGACGAAGCTCTGGCTGCCCTGCCCGGCCACCTCGGAGACCGGCGTCTCATCGGGGTAGGCCGCCAGGTCGACGTCCATCCAGCCGCACCACTTGGCCAGCTGTCCCTCTCCGCTCCACAGCGTGACGTACTCCTCCGCGCGGCGCCTGGCCTCCTCGCGGGTCTCGGCCACCATCACCATCGTCCCCTGCAGGGCCTTGACCGAGCGGGGGTCGCGGCCGGCCTCCGCGGCCAGGCCGCGCAGCCGGGAGACCTGTTCCGCCCCGTTCTCGGGGTCGGAGAGGGTGAGGAAGACGACCTCGGCGTGCCGCGCCGCGAAGGCGAGCCCGCGCGGCGACGACCCCGCCTGGTAGAGCACGGGCGTGCGCTGCGGCGACGGCTCGCACTGGTGCGGCCCGCGCACCTCGAACCAGTCGCCCTTGTGGTCGATCTCGTGCACCTTCGCCGGGTCGGCGAACACGTCGGCGGCGGCGTCCCTGACGACCGCGTCGTCCTCCCAGCTGCGCTCCCACAGCGCCCGCGCCACCGCGACGTACTCGTCGGCCCGGTCGTATCGCCTGTCGTGGTCGAGATAGTCGCCCAGTCCGTTGGCTGTGGCGGAACGCAGATACGAGGTGACGATGTTCCACGCGATCCGGCCGCCGGTCAGGTGGTCGAGCGAGCTGAACAGCCGGGCGCACTCGTACGGCGCGTGATAGGTGGTGGAGTACGTCACGGCGAACCCGAGCGACCTGGTCGCCGCCGCGGCCGCCGGGATGACCAGCACGGGATCGATGGACGGGATCTGCACCGCGTGCCGTACGGCCGGCCCCCACGAACCCCGGTAGTTGTCGTAGACGCCGTGGATGTCGGCGAAGAAGAGCGCGTCCACGCAGGCGCGCTCGAGACGCCCGGCCAGCTCCGTCCAGTACTCCAGCGAGCGGTACCCCGTGGCCGTGCGGTCGGCCGGATGCCGCCAGAACCCCTTGAACTGCGGCGAGGGAGAGCACTGCGTGAATACGTTCAGGTGCATGACACAAACGCTACATACGGACCGTCGCCGAAGATACCTTCCGGACCAACATTCTCGTATCTTGTTACCAGTGTCGTGTCTTCGGGAGAGGAAACCAGCATGCCGGTACGGCCCCGCATCGACATCACGTCGGTCGTCCAGCTCACCGAGCTCGCTGACTACATCGTGCCGTTCGCGATCAGGGTCGTCTGCGATCTGGCGGTGGCCGACGAGCTGACCGAGGGCCCGCGCACGGTCGAGCAGCTGGCCGAGGCGACCGGCGCGCACGCCCCGTCCCTCCACCGTGTGCTGCGGGCGCTCGCGGGCCGCGGCATCTTCACCGAGACCGCCCCCGGGACCTTCGGTCTCACCCCGCTGGCCGAGCCGCTGCGCTCCGACCATCCGTTCTCGGTGCGGGAGTGCTTCCCGCTCATGCCGCCCGACATCCACTCCTGGGCGCGGCTGTCGGACGGCATCAGGACCGGACGCACATCGTTCGACGAACTGCACGGCACCCGCTACTACGAGTGGATGGCCGACCACCCCTACGAGTGCCTCCGTTTCGAGCGGTCGGCCGAGAGCGTGAACCCGCTCGTGCTGCGGACCCTCGTGCCCGCCGTCGACTGGTCGGGCATCGGCACGCTCGTCGACGTGGGCGGCGGCCACGGCACGTTCCTCGCCGGAGTCCTCGGCAGGCTGCCGGGCACCCGTGGGGTGCTGCTCGACCTGCCCCACGTCGCGGCCGAGGCCGCCCGGGTGCTGGCCGACGCCGGGTTGGACGACAGGTGCGAGGTCGTCGGCGGCGACTTCTTCACGTCGGTGCCGCCGCTGGGCGACGGCTACCTGCTCAAGACGATCCTGCACGACTGGGACGACGAGCGTGCCTCGCTGATCCTGCGCAATGTGCGTACGGCCATGCGCGACGACAGCCGGGTGCTCGTCGTCGAGTCCGTGCGCCACCCGGGCGACGGCTACGACGTGGGGAAGATCATGGACGTCAAGGCGCTGGCGCTGTTCGGCGGGCACACCCGTACGCCCGAGGAGTTCGAGGCACTGTTCGCCGGCGCCGGTCTGCGGATGACCCGCGTGACCGAGACCCCGACCATGTCGGTCATCGAGGCGACCGCCGCCTGAACACGGCCCCGTCCGCCCTGGCGCGCGTAAACCACGAACCGGAGACCACGAGCCGGAGACCACGGGCGGGAAGCCGCGGACCGGAAACGAGAGACCAGAACCGAGTCGGGCCCCACGGCCGGCACAGCACGGAGGAGCAGCCATGCCACGCCTTGACGGCGCCACCCACATCAACCTGACCGTCACCGACCTCGACATCAGCGCCGAGTGGTACGGCAGGGTGTTCGAGATGGTGCAGGTCAACGACGTCACGCCGCCCGGGTCGGGATTCCGTTTCCGCACCCTGGTGCACCCGGCGTCCTTCGCCTCGGTCGTGCTCGGCCGACCGGAGGAGGGCGCGGCGGGCGGGACCTTCGACGAACGCCGGATCGGGCTGCACCACTTCGCCTACCACGTGCCGGAGCGCGCCGACCTCGACCTGTGGGCCGACCACCTCGACGCGGTCGGCGTCGGCCACTCCGGCATCACCACCTCGGCGCACGAGGCGGGATCGCAGATCTGGCTGCGCGATCCGGACGACATCTGGCTGGAGCTCTACTGGGTCAACCGCGACTTCTTCGCGGGGCGGCTGCGCGAGCAGTGGCGGGCCGCACGCCGGGCCGGCGCCCGCCACCCCTTCCTCCCCACCCCCCTTGCCCGTGATCTTGCGAATTCTCGCAGATCACCCTCCTGACCTGCGCGTACCCATCGCGTGATCTTGCGAATTCTCGCAGACAAGCCCTCCGACCTGCTCCTACATGTTTCGTGATCTTGCAGTTGGACATGGAATGCAAGATCACGAACGACGTTTTCGCTGCTCAACGGCCAGGTCTGCGAGAAACTGCAAGATCACGGAAGGAAAAGCGCCTGCTCGCGGCACCTGTGTGCGAGCATTCGCAAGATCACGGGGTGGGGAGGTCGTCCTCGCTCCGGGCGACCAGGGTGTCCCCCAGGACGAGCAGGTCCAGCTCCTTGCCGCGGACGAACGTCGAGACCGCGTCCGCCGCGGAGGCGACGATCGGCTCGCCCGCGAGGTTGAACGACGTGTTCACCACCGCGGGCACCCCCGTGATCTCGCGGAACGCGTCGATCAGCGACCAGTAGTCGGGGTTGGTCTCCCGGTGCACGGTCTGCGGCCGGGCCGAGCCGTCCACGTGGGTCACGGCGGGCACGGTGAGCCGGGCGTCGGCGCGGACCCGCGCGGCGGCCAGCATGAAACGCGACGGCGGGCCGACCGGCCCCTCGATCAGGCTCTCGACGTGCTCGGCGAGGATGCTCGGCGCGACCGGCCGCCACATCTCCCGCCCCTTGATCACGTTGAGCCGTTCCAGGCTCTTGCGGTCGCGCGGGTCGGCGAGGAAGCTGCGCGTGCCGAGCGCGCGCTGGCCGATCTCGCCCCGTCCGCGAGCCCAGGCCACGACCTTGCCTTCGGCGAGGCTGCGGGCCGCCGCCCGCGCCAGGGCGTCGCGATCGAGGCGCCGGGCGACGAGCCCCGCCTCGGAGACCGAGGCCGCCGCGCCGGCCGGATCGATGTCCAGCGACCAGTACGCGTGGTCGATCACGGTCGGGCTGAAGTTCTCCGCCTCGGCTGCGACGACGAGCGCCGCGCCCAGCGACACCCCCGCGTCGGTCGGCACCGGCGGCACGTAGACCGTGTCGAAGAGGCCGCTGCGCACCAGCCGTCCGACCATCGTGCAGTTCATCGCGACCCCGCCGGAGAGCGTGAGCACCGGCACGTCCGTACGGCGGCGCGCCTCGGCCGCCAGCTCCAGCACGGCATCCTCCAGCGCCTCCTGCACCGACGCGGCGAAGTCCGCGTACGCGATGGGCTCCTCACCGGTGCGGGGGACGAAGGGGAAATGACGGGCGAAGGCCGGATTCACCCCTTCGGCGACGACCGGGTAGTAGGCGAGCAGCGGCCCGGCGGCCGACCTGCGCACGCCGGCCTTCCCGGCCTGCTCGTCGTGCCTGATCTCGTAGCCGCCCGGCACGGCGCGCAGCGGCATGTCCTGCCCGGCACGGCCGTACGCCGCCAGGCCCATGAGCTTGCCGGTGCCCCAGTAGCCGAGGCCGGCCCACTCGGCCGCCGCGTTGTAGAAGAAGCCGAGCGACTGGGTGACCGGCCACTCGCGCAGGATCTCTATGTCGCCGTCGAGCGCGCTGCCGACCGAGGTCGCCTGGGTCTCCCCCGCTCCGTCGATGACCAGCACGGCGGCGTCGCGGACCCCCGCGCTGTAATAGGCGCTCGCGGCGTGCGCGATGTGGTGCTTGACCCAGCGCACCGGCGGCATGACCAGGTCGTCGGCCCCGGGGAACAGCATGGCCCGCAGTCCCTCGTCGGTGAACCGCCGGTTGCGGCCGAGCGGGAGGACGCGGAAGTCCCATCCGATGGCCACGGCGTCCAGGTCGGCCGGGCCGATGCCTTCGGCGGCCAGACAGGCGGCGACCGCCTCTGCCGGGGGCTGGCCCACCGCGTGCTTGCGCCGGCTCAGCCGTTCCTGCTCGATCAGCACCCGCAACGCCCCGTCCCGCAGCAGCGCGGCCGAGGAGTCATGAAAGCCGATGTTCACTCCCAGCACGTAGCCCGTCGGCATCGCGATCTCCCTTCACCGCCGAGTCCGGCCCGCCGCGGGCGGCGACTGCCAGCACGGCACGGATGATGTTGTGGTAGCCGGTGCACCTGCAGAGGTTTCCGCGCAGCCCGCAGCGCACCTCGCGCTCGCCCGCGTCCGGCTGCTCCCGCAGCAGGGACACCGCGGCCAGCACCATGCCCGGCGTGCAGTAGCCGCACTGCAGCGCGTGGTGCTCACGGAAGGACTCCTGGACGGGATGCGGCCGGTCGTCGGCGGCCAGGCCCTCGGCGGTCACCACCTCGCGGCCGTCCGCCTGGGCCGCCAGCACCGTGCACGACTTGACCGACCTGCCGTCGAGCAGCACCGTGCACGCCCCGCACGAGGTGGTGTCGCATCCGTGGTTGGCGGCGGTCAGCCCGAGCCCGTCGCGCAGGTGACCGAGCAGGGTCGTGCCCGCCTCGACGTCGGCGACCTGCCGTGACCCGTTCACCGTCAGCGTGACCGTGAGCCTGGTCCGTCCGGGCGGCTCGCTCATGGCGCCACTCCCCTCCCCGCTGTCTCCACGCCGATCTCCTCGAGCGCCCGGCGCGTCAGCACCCGGGCCAGATGCCGGCGGTAGCCGCCGCTCGCCCGTACGTCGTCGGGCGGGGCGGTGCCGGCGTCGGCCAGCGCGGCGGACGCCTCGGCCCCCTCGCCCCGCGCGAGCGCGGCCTCGGTCTCCCCGGCCCGTACGACCGTCGGGCTCATCCCGGACAGCGCCACCCGCGTCGTCTCCCCGGCGACCGCCAGCACCGCGACGACCGCCCATTCCAGCGCGTCGCGGCTGAACTTCCGGTAGCTCCAGGCGGCGGGTACGGCCGGCGCCGGGACGCGTACCTCGACCAGCAGTTCACCGGGGGCGATCACGGTGCTCCCCCGCGCGCGGGCGAACCCGTCGAAGGGCAGCACGCGGCGGCCCCCCGGCCCGTCGAGCACGACGCGCGCGTCCAGCGCGAGCGCGGCGACGGCGAGGTCGGCCGCCGGGTCGGCGTACGCGAGCGATCCGCCGATCGTGCCCATGTGGCGCACCTGCGGGTCGCCGATCGCGGCCGCCGCCGCACGCAGGGCGGGCAGCCGGGCGGCCAGCAGGCCGCTCGCGGCCAGTTCGTGGTGACGGGTGGCGGCCCCGATCGCGATGTGGTCGCCGCGGTCCTCGACGAACGACAGCTCGGGCACCCGGCCGATGTCGAGCAGGACCTCGGCGCGGGTCCGTCCGGCACGCAGGTCGGGCAGCAGCGACTGGCCGCCCGCCAGCGGCGTGACCCGCCCGGGGTGCTCGGCCAGCACGGCGAGCGCCTCGGCCAGCGACTCGGCGCGGTGGTAGGCGAAGCTCACGGCCCTCCCCCTTCGCGGTAGGCGAGCGCGGCCACGCCCGCCGTGATCGCCTTCAGCACCGAGGCCTGCTCGGAGACGAGATAGAAGTGGTCGCCGGGGAAGGCGGTCAGCGTGAATTCGGACGACGTCCAGGCCGACCAGCCCCGCGCCTCGTCCTCGGTGACCTCCGGGTCGCGGTCGCCGTAGAAGGCGAGCACCGGCACCGGCAGCGGTGCGGCCGGGCCGGGCAGATGGGTCTCGGCGACCTCGTAGTCGGCGCGCAGCGTGGGCAGCGACAGCTGCCGCAGCAGGGCGCTGCCGAGCACGTCCTCGTGGGTGCCGCCGAGCCTGCCGGTCTCCGCCCACAGCGTGTCGTCGTCGGCGAGGTGCACGGTGGTGGCGCGCAGCCGGTGCGGGGCCGGCCGTCCCGAGACCACGAGCGCGGCCGGTGCCGTCCCGCGTGCGGTCAGGCGGCGGGCGACCTCGTGCGCCACCGAGGCGCCCAGGCTGTGGCCGAACAGCACGACCGGCCCCCGCCGGGCCAGCGGGGCCACGGCGAGCGCGGCACGGTCGGCCATCTCGGTCATCCGCCGGACCAGCGGCTCGGAGGCGCGGTCCATGCGCCCGGGATACTGGACGGCGAGCAGCTCGACGTGGCCGGGCAGGAGGGGCGCCCACGGCCGGTAGAAGGCGGCGCTGCCCCCCGCGTGCGGGAAGCAGATCAGCCGTGCGGCGGCGAGGGGCCGGGGCAGATAGCCGCGCAGCCAGTCGTGGCCGGTCGCCGGGCCCATCTCGATCTTCATGACGCCCCCTCGGCCGCCGTCGCCAGTGCCTTGACCGCGTCGGGCCCGAGCATCCGCGGTTCCTCGCCGCGCACCAGTTCTGGCGGGCCGAGCAGCGCGGTGATGTCCTGCCAGAGCCGGCACAGGGTGAGGTGGTACTGCCCCTCCCGCGCGGGAGACGTGCCGGCCGACGCGGCCGCGTGCAGCCGCCGGAGGGCGTGCTCGATCCCCTCCGGCCACACCGTGTCGAAGATCCGCCGGTAGCTCGGCGCCTCGGCCGGGCCCAGCGGTACGGCACTGGGCACGTCCAGGTGGTCACCGGCCGCGCCGGAGTCCGCGCCGCCCGGCGGGCCCTCCGCGAAGTGGACGGTGCCGGTGGCGGCGTCCTGGACCTCGCGCGGGAAGTCCGGCCGCGGGCTCCACACGACGGGTCCGTGCGTGCCGACCAGAGTGAGATTGCCCGCCTCCGTGCCGATCGTGATCCGGTGCAGGAGATGGGCGTGGTTGTCCGGATCGGCCGGGTCCAGCTGGTTCTGCACGCGCAGCGTCAGCGGCACGCCCGCGAGCACGCCGTCGAGGCCGCGGAACGGGACGTCCAGCGTGGTCAGCCGGGCCGCCGCCGCGTCACGAGGCGCCGGCGGCGTGAACGCCCAGGGCCGTACGCCGCCGAGCGACCGGCCGAGGATGTCGAGCAGCGCGTAGGCGACCTGGAAGCCGCAGGCGGCGTCGACGTAGCGGGCCGGTCGCCGGGCCAGCAGTTCGGCCGCGGCGGCCAGGAAGCGCCGCACGGGGGCGACGTTCACGTAGAAGGAGTTGAGGTGGTAGACGACCCCGGCGCGCTTCGCCGTGCGCAGGCACGCCGCCAGCTCGTCGTGGTGCAGCGGGTGCTCCTGCAGCACGTGGACGCCGCGTTCCATGAGCGCCTGGGCCACCTCTGCGCCGGGACCGCCGAGCAGCCCGCCGCGGATGACCACGCACGCCAGCCTGACGTCTCCGGGCACCTGGCCGGGGTCGGTGTAGAGCGGCACGCCGTAGTGCTCGGCGCAGGCCAGCGACCGCTCGCTTCCCCTGGCCAGGATCCCGGCGAGTTCGAAGGGGAAGCCGGGCCGGCGGAACGCCTGCAGGTAGACCTGGCCGAACTTGGTGCCCGCGACCAGCACACGGGGCCGCGGAACCCTGAGCGGACCCTCTTCCGACCCATCCGTCTGCCCGTTCAAATGGTGCCCTCCTCGTCCACCTCGTCCGGATCGCCGTCGAACACCTCGAG
The DNA here is from genome assembly GCF_001417795.1 of Sphaerimonospora mesophila. Lineage (NCBI taxonomy): Bacteria > Bacillati > Actinomycetota > Actinomycetes > Streptosporangiales > Streptosporangiaceae > Sphaerimonospora > Sphaerimonospora mesophila. Next base: position 56,024 of record NZ_BCBX01000054.1, read on the forward strand.
CGCGGTGACCGCCCGGCTGCCGCGCAGCAGGTCCACCGCCCAGCGCGGATCGAGCGCGTCGGCCAGGTGATGCACGCCCGGCCCGACCAGGCCGCCGGCGACGGCCAGCGCGGCCAGCCCGGCGGTGGTGCCGCTGAGCGCGCCCGCGCCGACGGCCCGCAGGGCGAGCGTCCTGGTGCGCGCTCCGTCCGAGAGGCCGAAGACCATGAGCTGATAGCGGTCGTGCCCGAAGCAGTCGAGCTCGGCCGCCGCGCGCAGCCCGTCGGCGGCGGCGCGCAGCGCCGCCTCGTCCCCGGCTGCGCCCCTCGACAGCGCCGCGACCACGTGCTCGCCGGGGAAGGCCGACCACCAGTCCACCCGGTCCAGTTCCAGCCGCGCGGCCAGCCGCTCGGTCTCGGTGCTCAGGTACGGCACGGCCGTGACCCGATCGGGAAACCGGGGCGGCCGGACGCCGGTGCGGGTGCCGAGCGCGCCGGCGACCCGGCGTCCGTCACGCCAGGCCGCCCTGGCCGCGCCGTACCCCGCGCCGGACGCGCCCAGATAGTCGAGCGCGGCGGCGGCGGTGAAGGTGTCGCGGCCGCCGACGTACGCCTCGAGCGTCCGCCCTCCGCTTCCCGGGACGAGCGGGTCGGCGAGCAGCCTGGGCAGCAGGCCGCTGAGCCCCGGCATCATCCCCGCCGACACGACGGCCGGGCGGCTCCAGGACAGGGCGCCGAGCGCCGCGTGCAGCGGGTCGTCGCCAGCCGCGTCGACGTAGGCCGCCCCGGCCGCGTGCGCGGCCGCCGCCACCCTCGTCCCGATCACCCGGGCCGGGCCGGCGCAGTTGACGACGATGTCGCACCCGGCGCAGAACCGGGCCAGGGCGGCGGGGTCGGCCGCGTCCACCCGCAGCGCCCGCGCGCCGCCGAGTTCCTTGGCCTGTGACTCGGCGCGTGCGGCGTCCCGCCCGCCGAGGCGCAGCCGTCCGGCGCCGGCGTCGCGCAGCCAGGCCGCCGCCGCGGCGCCGACGTCTCCGTAGGAGCCGACTATGCCGATCTCCGCTTCGGTTCCTCCCGGCGCGGGGGGAGCACCCGGGCCCGCCGTCATCGGCCGGTCTCGCCGTCCAGCGCCCGCCCGATCTCGGCGGCCTCGTCGGCGGCGCGGCGTACGGCGCATTCGCCCAGGCAGGCGTCCCGCCACCAGCGCACGGCGGCGGAGTCGTCCGGCGTGTCCGGGGCCAGGATCAGCGCGACGTCCCCGGCGTAGACGGAGGCGGGCTCGTCACCGGCCGGCGGATCGACGACGGTGAGCGCCGTCACCTCGATCCCGCTCTCGGTGAGCTGACGGGCGAGCTCGAGGGCGAGCGGGCCGCCGCTGCCATACCCCACGACGTGGTAGGCGTCGTCGCGTGGCACCTCGGCGACCGTCTCGGCGACCACCAGCTCGCGCAGCGTCGGCGCGGGCAGATCGCCGCGGCCGGCCGCTGCCTCGCCGGAGACGCCCAGCACGGCGCCGCGTTCCCGCAGGGCCCGCAGCAGCCTGGGGTGCCCGAGAAGGCTGCCGGACGCGTCGTGTGCGAGCAGGTAGCGGGCCGGGCCGCTGCCGCCGAGCGGCACCAGCGCGGCCTCGGGCCCGTCGTCGGCGGGCGGCCCGCCGGGCACGCCGAAGGCCGGCGCGTCGGCGTCCGCCTGCCCGGCCAGGTGAGCGGCGAGCGCCCCGACCGACGGGTGTTCGAGCACCTGCCGCAGCAGCTCGTCGAAGAACACGCCCGCCGCCTCCGGGACCTCGTCGACGATGCGGGCGCTCAGCTTGGCCGCCTGCAGCGAGTCGCCGCCCAGCGCGAAGAAGTCGTGGTCGCGGGCCACCTGCTCGACGCCGAGCACGTCCGCCCAGATCGCGGCGACCCGCCGTTCCAGGTCGGTGCGCGGCGCCTCCCCGCCGGCCGGCGCGGCCGGCCCGCCGCTCGGCAGCAGACGACCCAGTGCCGCCCGGTCGAGTTTCCCGCTGGAGTTGTACGGCAGCGCGTCGACGATCTGGATCGCGGCCGGGACCATGTAGTCCGGCAGCCGCTCGGCGAGGTGGTCGCGCAGCCCGGCCGGGTCGAGCGGCGTGCGGTCGGCCTTGAACCTGGCCGCGAACACGCGGATGCCCACCTCGGCCATCGGGTCCCCGGCCTCGGGCAGCCGTACGGCGGCCTCGGCCCCCGCCCCGGCGAGCACCTCGGCCCACTGGTCCTCGCGCAGGAACGTCTGGTCGGCGCCCCGCCGCAGGTCGGCGAAGTCGCCCAGGGTCTCGTCGAGGCGGACGAGCAGCTCCAGCGACGTCATGATCTGGTAGTGGTCCCGGGTCATCTCGACGAAGACGAGCCATCCGCCGGGCGCGAGCAGTTCCCTGAGCCTCGACAGCGTCTCGGAGACGTCGCGGGTGGCGTGCAGGACGTCGCCGGCGACGATGACGTCCACACTGTTCGGCGACAGCCCCTGGGCCGGGAAGTCGGCGTCCAGGTCGAAGGCGGCGAAGCCGACCTGCGGGTGGTGGCCGAAGCGGCGCCGGGCCTCGTCGAGGAAGAACGGCGACAGGTCGGTGACCAGATAGTCGTACGGCACCCCGTCGAGCAGGTCGAGCACCTCGGCGGTCGTGCCGCCCGCGCCCGCGCCCACCTCGAGGATCCGCACCGGACGGTCCCCCGCGAGATCGTCGGCGAGACCGCGCACCAGGGCGGCGGCCGTACGAGCCGCCCAGCGGTTGAACAGCGTCCCCGCGTACAACCGGTCGGAGACGTCGAAGCGGCCCTCGGGGAACAGCAGGCGGGCGGGGTCCTCCTCGCCGCGCAGCAGGGCGGGCAGGTTCGCGGCGTTGTCGCGGAAGTAGCCGAGCAGGTCGGCGTCGGCCCGCCCGGCCGCGGCCGGCGCGTCCCCCACACGCCGCCAGGCGGTCGCGGTGTCGGCCGCGGCGCCGGCCGGGGTCAGCCGGTGACCGTGGTGCGCGTCGCCGGTGAGCAGCCCCTCCTCGGTGAGCGCGCGCAGGAAACGGCGGACCAGCCGCCGGTGCCGGGGGGTGACGCCCGCCTTGGCGTTGATCTCGTCGAGCGTGTGCGTGTCGGACTCGGTGACGAACAGGCCGCTCGCGCGGAAGGCGTCGAGCATCGTGCCGAGCGACACCTCGTCGAGCCGGCGCAGGTGGTCGAGATAGGCCGGCAGGTCGACGCCGCGCAGCGGCTCGCGTCCGGCGGCGACGGCGGGTCCGGTGAGCCCGGCGGCCTCCGGCAGCGGCGGCGGCTCACGCCTGGCCGTCTCGGCGAATCCCACCAGCCGGCGTTCGAGCGGCTGGTCGCCGTGTGCGACCACGGCGCATCCGGCCACGCCGGGATGGGCCGCGAGCGCGGCCTCGATCTCGGCCGGCTCGATGCGGTGGCCCCGGATCTTGACCTGGAAGTCCTCCCTGCCGAGGAACTCGATGGCCCCGTCGGGCAGATAGCGGCCGAGGTCGCCGGTTCGGTAGAGCCGCTCGCCGGTGACCGGGTGGGTGACGAACCGCTCCGCCGTACGGCCGGGGTCGTTCAGGTAACCCTCGGCCAGCCCCGACCCGCCGATGTAGAGCTCGCCGGGCACCCAGTCCGGGCGGGGGCGCATCGAGTGGTCCAGGACGTGGAAGGTCTGGTTGGCCAGCGGCACGCCGTACGGAATGCTCCGCCAGGCGGGATCGACCGCCTCGATGGGGTGATGGATCGACCAGATCGCCGCCTCCGTCGCCCCGCCCAGGCTGACCACCCGCAGGCCGGGCAGCCTGCCGCGGATCTGGTCGGGCAGCGGCACCGGGATCCAGTCGCCGCTGAGCAGGGCGAGCCGGAGCGTGGGCAGCTCGACCGCCGGCGCGGCCCGCAGATAGTCGGCGAGCATCTGGAGCTGCGCGGGAACGGAGTTCCACAGGGTCACCCCGTGTTCGGCGATCAGCTCCGCCCAGTGCACGGGGTCCCCGCGGCGCGCCGGGCTGGGCAGCACCAGGCGGGCGCCCGCGGCCGGCGGGCCGAAGATGTCGTAGACCGACAGGTCGAAGCCGAGGTTGGCCAGGCCGAGCACCCGGTCACCGGAGTTCACGCCGAAACGGTGGTCGATGTCCGCGACCGTGTTGAGCGCGGCCCGATGGCTGATCATGACTCCCTTGGGGGAGCCGGTCGAGCCCGAGGTGTGGATGACGTACGCCAGGTCGTCCGCGCTCACCCGCCGCTCCGGCAGCCGGTCGGGCATGCGGCCGCGCAGGCCGTCCACGGCGACGACCCGGCAGTCCCCCGGCCACGGCCCGGCGGCCAGATCTTGCTGGGTGAGGACGAGCCGGATGCCCGCCGAGCCGATCATCAGGTCGCGCCGGGCGGGCGGCTGGTTGGTGTCGATCGGCACGTAGACCCCGCCGGCCATCAGCGTGCCCAGCACGGCGACGATCTGCTGCCACCCCTTGTCCGCCACGACGGCGACGAGCTCGCCGGGCGCGAGGCCCTGCCGCAGCAGCTCGGCCGCGACGCCGTCGGCCCTGACGACCAGGTCTTCGTAGCTCAGCGTGACCTCGCCCGCCACCACGGCGGGGTCGCACGGCGTGCGCAGCGCCCGGTCGAGCAGCCCCTCATGCAGCAGGTCCCCGGGGGAGTGCCCGGGCAGCGTCGCAGCGGTGTCGTTGACCCGGGCCCGCCGGTCGCGCTGGGCCTCGGGCAGCGGCACGGGGGCGATCTCCCGCCAGGGCGCGTCGGCGGCGGCCAGCCCGCGCAGCAGCGTCTCGTACGCGTGGAACATGTCGTCGGCGAGCCCGTCGGGGAGGACGCCCTCCCGGATGTCCCAGTTGGTCCACAACTCGCCGCCGCGCTCGATGTTCTGGCAGTCGATCCACACCTGCGGCGTCTGGCTGATGCCGTACCCGAGGCGGGTGAAGCCCTCCCGGCCCCTGCCGTCGTCGAGGCCGATGGCGCTGGTGAAGACCACGGGCATGAGCGCGGCCGCCGCGCCACGCCGTCTGGCGATCTCCCGCACCACCTCGACTCCGGAGAACAGCCGGTGGTCGAGATCGGTCCACAGGGTGGCCTGTGTGCTCTTGGCGCGGTCGGCGAACGTGGTGTCCGGCCGCCGCTCCACCGCGAGCAGGTCGACCGAGGTGAAGTCGCCGACCAGCCGGTTCACCTGGGGGTGCACCGGCGGCCGGTTGAGCAGCGTGATGTCGAGGCTGAAGTCGGGCTTGGTGCTCCAGACGCCGATGACCTCGGCGAAGGCGGCCAGCACGGCGCCCGAGGGGGTGATGCCGTGCTCGCCGGCGCGGCGGCGCAGCTCCGCCCACTCCGCCTCGGGCAACGTGAGCGCCAGACGGCGGAACCGCGGCGGGGACGGCTCGGCGCCCGGCGTCCTCGATCCCCCCGCGGCCGGCGGCAGCTCGGGCGCGGGCGGCAGCTCGTCGATCCGGGACAGCCAGTAGTCGCGGTCACGCTCATATCGCGGCCCGGAGCGGGTGCCCGCCTCGGCGAGCAGGCAGTCGCGGAAGGTGATCTCCAGGGGCTCCGGCGGCTCGTCCGGGTGGCGGTAGGCCTGGTAGAGCTCGTCGAGGAGGATCTGCAGGCTGACGAAGTCGCAGATGAGGAAGTCGATCGAGAAGTGCAGGACCGCCCGGTGCGGCCCGCGGGTGACGCGCAGCGTGAACAGCGGCCACTCGTCGGTGCGGTAGACCCGGTGATCCAGCTCGGCCCGGTTCTCGGTCAGGGTCGCCTCGAACCCGTCCTCGCCGGTCTCGTCCACCCGGATGCGGTACGGCTCCGCCTCCGGAAGGACCCGCTGCACGCCGCCGGGGTCGATCACCGCGCGGAGCATGTCGTGCCGGGCGATCACCGTGTTCCACGCGGTTTCGAGGCGCGCCGGGTCGAGACCGGTGACGTCGATCTCTCCGTAGCCGTGGCAGCCCACTCCGCCGTAGGCGAAGCTGTCGCGGCGGCCGAGAAGATAGGCGCTCTGCACGTCGGTGACGGGGAACGGCTCGTGCCGCTGCTCGGGGTGGGGGACGGCGACCGGCCCGCGCAGCGCGTCGAGCACCGCGTCGCGGTTCGCGCGCAGCGCCTCCTTGCGCTCCTCGGTCATCACGCCGCTCGGCGCCCGGAAGCGGAGCCGCCCGTCCTCCTCCCACAGCCGTACGCCAAGGGAGTCGAGCTCGAGGATCAGCTTCTCGACGCTCACAGCAGGCCCTCCTCGTAGTCCACCGGGTCGGTCTGTTTGAGCTGCTCGGCGACGACCTCGGCGAGATCGGCCACCGTCGGCCGGTCGAAGAGGGCGCGTAACTGCACCTCGGCCCCGTAGCGCGTCCGCACGGCGGCGATCACGCGGGTGGCGGTGAGGCTGTCGCCGCCGAGTGCGAAGAAGCTCTGCCCTCTGCCGCGCACCGGCGTGCCGAGCAGCTCGGCCCACAGCCCGGCCAGCTCGGCCTCGATGCCCTCGCGCGGGGGCTCGTCGGACGGTTCCTCGTCTCCCGCCTCGATCAGCCGCTCGATCGCGGTTCTGTCGATCTTGCCGTTGTGGTTGAGCGGGAACGCCTCCAGCACCAGCACCCGGTCGGGCAGCATGTACGACGGCAGCCGCTCGCGCAGGAACTCCTCGACCCCCGACAGGTCGGCACCCGGCTCGGTGACCACGGCGGCGGCCAGTTTGCGGGTGGCCTGCCCGACCGCGATCACCACGGCGTCGCGCACCCCCGGGTGAGCGGTCAGCGCGGCCTCGATCTCTCCCAGCTCGATGCGATGCCCGCGGATCTTCACCTGGAAGTCGGCCCGGCCCAGGAACTCCAGCGTCCCGTCCGGCCAGTAACGCCCCAGATCACCGGTCCGATACCAGCGCACCCCGCCCGAGGTCACGAACCGCTCGGCCGTCCGCTCCGGATCACCCCGATACCCCAGCGCCACCCCGGCGCCGCCGATCCACAGCTCGCCCGGCACCCAGTCGGGACGGTCACGCCCACGCCCGTCCACCACCCGGAACATCTGGTTGCGCAGCGGCACGCCGTACGGAATCGACCGCCAGTGCGGCGGCACCTCCCGCACCTCGTGGTAGTTGGACCAGATGGCGGCCTCCGTCGCGCCGCCGAGTGCGATCAGCCGGGCGTCCGGGGCGAGCGCGGTGAGACGGTCGCGCAGGTCGAGCCCCACCCAGTCACCGGAGACGAGGGCGAGCCTGAGCGGTCCGAGCGATTCCGAACCCGCGGCGACGAGGAGCATGTCGAGCAGGGCGGGCACGGTGTTCCACACC
>NZ_BCBX01000055.1:0-61162 GCF_001417795.1 Sphaerimonospora mesophila
CATGGTCCAGCCGGGGGCGCCGAAGCAGTCGCGCACGTCCGGGCCGAACAGTTCGCCGAGGCTGAGCGCGCTGGTGAACACCACCGGCGCGAGCACGGCCTCGCCGCCGCCCGCCCTGGCGAGGTCGCGCAGCACCTCGACTCCGGAGTAGGCGCTGTGCCGTACGTCACGGGCGAAGCGCTCCTGCAGGTCGCGGGCGCGCTCGGCGAAACCGCGGTCGCCCTCGGCGTCGACCTCGAGCAGGAGCAGGTTGGTGAAGTCGCCCACGAGGTGCGGCACCTCGGGGTGCAGCGGCCTGCGGTCGTAGAGCGGGAGGTTGAGCACGAACCGCTGACGCGCGCTCCAGGCGGCGAGCACCTCGGCGAACGCCGTGAGGAACACCATCGACAGCGTGACGCCGTGCTCGCGGGCGCGGGCGGACAGCCGCTCCCAGTCCTCCGGCGACACCCAGTGGAAGCGCCGGCCGACGGTGGGCGAGGTGATCCGCTCGGGCGGCGTCGCCACGGGCAGGTCGGGCCCGCCCGGCAGCTCGGGCACGCGGCGGAGCCAGTATTCGCGGGCGGCGTCGTGTTCCGCCGCCGGCAGCGCGGCGACATCGGCGAGATAGCGCGGGTAGCTGTAGGAGATGGGCGGCGGCGGCGCGTCCGGGCGCAGGTAGAGCGCGGCCAGGTCGGCGAGCAGCACGCGGAAGCTGTGCGCGTCGGCGACCAGCATCTCGATCTTCACGTGCACGCGCGTGGCGCCGCCGGGCAGCAGCGAAAGCGACACCTCGAACACCTCGCCGGAGGCGACGTCCAACCGCCGGTGGGACTTCTCGTCGCGCACCCGCGCCAGGATCTCCGCGACCTCGCCGTCCGGCAGGCCCCGCAGGTCGCGTACGGCGAGGCCGGACCAGGCCGGCTCCGCCATGATCTGCTGCGTGCCGTCGTCCAGGAAGCGGCAGCGCAGCATGGGGTGGCGCAGGAACAGCGCGTGCACGGCGCGCTCCAGGCGGACGGGGTCCACGCCACGGCCGTCGAACTCGTTGTAGAAGTGGGCGCCGACACCGCCGAGGACCTGGCCGTCGGTGCGGCCCACCCAGTAGGCGTGCTGCATCGTCGCGAGCGGGAACGGCGCGGCCTCGTCGACCTCGGCGGCGGCGGAGCCGGAGCCGGAGCCGGAGCCGTTACGACCGTCATGGCCGTTCCGGCCGTCGACGGCCGCCGTGGTGTCCGCCAGCCGCCACCATTCGCCCAGCGTGCGGTGCTCGATCAGCTCGGCGAAGGTCACCGGCGCCCCGGCGCGGCTCCACGCGGCGGCCAGGCGCATCAGGCCGATCGAGTCCAGGCCGAGACGCAGCAGATCGTCGTCGTCGCCGACCCGCTCCGGCGGCAGGCCCAGCCGCTCGGCGACGTCCTGCCGCATGCGCTCCAGGGTGAGCGGCGCGTCCACGTGTTCCCGCTGGTCGCTCATCGACATGTGTACGCCCTATCCACGCGGGCCCCGGCGGTAGCCGGGACGGATCGAACGGTCCGCGAATCCCAGCAGCTCCAGCTTCTCCAGCCCGTCGCGCACCCGGGGGGTGAGCAGGCCGATGTTGGCGAGCGAGGAGATGACCTTCGAGAAGATCGCCTGCCGATACTTGATCATCAGTTCGTCCCGGGCCGCGAACTCCATGCCCTCGGCTCGGTCGACGTCGAGCCGCTCCCACACGTCCTCCAGCAGGAAGCGGCGGCGCATGAGGGAGGCGGAGGTGAGCACCATGTCCTCGCGGTCGGACAACTCGGCCGAGCTCATCTCGCTGTAGATGCCGGACAGCGACAGGATGCCGAAGGTCACATGCCTGGCCTCGTCCCGCGCGACCAGGCGGGTGATGTCGCAGATCAGATCGTCGTGGAAGGTGCTGTTGGCCAGCCGGAAGGCCGCCATGGCGAGCGCCTCGACCACGATCTGCATGCCCAGCGCCGTGATGTCCCAGCGGGTGTCGGAGAGCAGGTCCTCCAGGAGCTCCTTCAGCGGCGCGGTGATCGGGTAGAAGTGCGGCACCTTCTCCCGCAGATAGCGCGAGAAGACCTCCACGTGCCGCGCCTCGTCGGCCGCCTGGCTCGCGGCGTAGTACTTGCTGTCCAGATCGGGCACGACCTCGACCAGGCGGGCGGCGACGACCATCGCCCCCTGCTCCCCGTGCAGGAACTGGCTCACCATCCAGGTCTGCAGTTCCCAGCGGAAGACGTCCCACATCTGCCGGCCGGCGGGGGCCAGCGGCGAAGCGGCGAACGACGCCATGGCGAAGGAGGAGTCATCGGGCAGCGGCGCGCCGAAGGGCACCTCGATGGACCAGTCCACGTCGGTCGTGGCGTTCCACTGGGCCTGCTTCGCACGTTCGTAGAGCGAGTGGATCGCTTGCGACTCGGACTCGTATCTCCATGTGAGCCGTGCGTCGACCGGCACGTTGACCAAGAGACCGGACATGCGATCAGCCTAACCACAGACGCATTCAGATACCAGACCCCAGCTCGTATCATGTATCTAGTGTTCTCCGGTACGCTGCGCACGTGGGCTCCATCGAGGTACCGGCGTCGATAGGCCAGCGCCTGCTGGCGATGATCGGGCACTACCGTCCCGGGCACGGGGCGCTCAACTGCCCGGTGGTGTGCCGGCTACGCGGGCCGCTCGACGTCGACGCGCTGCGGGCGGCGCTCGACGGGCTGACCGCCGCGCACGAGGCCCTGCGTACGGCGTTCGCCGGGCGCGGCCGCCGGCTGACCCAGGTCATCCACGCCCCGCGCACGCTGCCGCTCGCCCGGGTCGATCTCGCGGGTGAGGCCGAGCTCGCCGCCGCGCTGGCCGGGGAGCTCGCCACGCCCATCGACGTGGCCGACTGGCCGACCCGGGCCACGCTGTGGCGGCTCGGCCCGGCCGACCACGCACTCTGCCTGAACATGCACCACCTGGTCACCGACGCGTGGTCGGCCGGGCTGATCTTCCATGAGCTGCGGGCACGGTACGGCCTGGCCCTCGGGTCGGCCTCCCCGATCCGGGCGCCACGCTGGCAGTATCGCGACTTCGTGGACTGGCAGACGCGGCTGTGCGAGGGCACCGGGCTGGACCGGCATCGGGACTACTGGCGGGCCAGGCTCGCCGGCCTGCGGCTGCCGCGCCTGCCCTACCGCGAGGCGAGCGGCCCGTCGGCCGTGACCGGCGCCGACATCCCCCCGGAGGTGGCGGCCGGGCTGCGCCGCCTCGCGCGTGATTGCCGGGCCACCCTGTTCAGCGTCATGCTGGCGCTCTACTACGCGGTGCTGCGGCAGGTGTGCGGGCAGGACGACCTGGCCGTGGCGTCGCTGTTCGCCAACCGGTCGCGGGAGGAGGCGCGCGACACCGTGGGCTTCCTGGCCAACATGGTGGTGCTGCGCACGACGGCGACGGGCAGGCAGACGTTCCCCGCCCTGGTGCGCGCCGCGCACGAGACGGTCGCCGGGGCGCTCGCCTACCAGGAGCAGCCCTACCAGACGCTGCCGCTCGACCCGGCGAGCCTCGGCGGCGGCAGGGCCGACGACGTGGTGTTCCAGATGATGGCCGAGCTCGACCACGTGGGCCGCGTCGGCGACCTCGAGTTCGAGCTGCTGGTGCCGGAGGACATCGGCAGCAGGTTCGGCGTCGAGCTGGCCGTCACGCCGCACGGCGCGGGGATGCGCGTCCTGCTCTTCCACACCGCGCGGCTGGCGCCCTCGACCGCGTCCGACATGCTGGAGGGCTATCTGTCCGCCGCCGCCGCTGTCGCGGGCGGCGCTCCGGTCCCGCTGGCCCACCTGGGTCTTTGAGCCCGCCTGCCGGGGCACGGAGGCGCCGCCGCCCGCCCTTTCCGGCGAGACGAGTATCTCGTATGCCGGTTCCTCCGGACACGCGCCGATGGCCTGACCGGCGTCGTGATGGTGTGTAAGACTAGTCCCGAGGACCGACTCCTTTCCCGCATCTTAAGGAGATGGCACATGAGGGGTGCCGCACCTTCTGTCATTCCGACCCTGCGCTACCAGGACCCGGCCAAGGCGATCAGCTGGCTGTGCGAGGCCTTCGGGCTGACCGAGGCGTTCGTCGCCCGCACCGATGACGGCTCGGTCGCCCACGCGCAGCTCACCTACGGGACGGGGATGGTGATGCTCGGCCCGGCCTCCGACGGAGAGGACGGCCGTCTCGCCGTACCGCACGGCCCCGCCTGGATCTACGTGGTGGTCGACGACGTCGACGCGCACCACGAGCGGGCCGTGGCGGCGGGTGCGGAGATCATTCAGGAGCCGCGCGAAGAGGACTACGGCGGTAAGGGCTACGCCGCCCGCGATTTCGAGGGAAACGTGTGGAGCTTCGGCGGTTACCGGCCGGAGATGTCCTAGGGCACCCGCTGCCGGAGATGCTGTAGATACGAGGGACGGGAGCCGCTGATGGAGGTCGTCGACTACCTCGTGGTCGGCGCGGGGTCGGCCGGCGCGGTGCTCGCCGCCCGGCTGAGCGAGGACGACACGAAGAGGGTCCTGCTGCTGGAGGCCGGGCCCGACTTCGCCGACGGGGCGAGCCTGCCCCGTCGGCTGCACGACGAGTTCCAGGTCGTCGATCCGGCCTACGACTGGGGGCTGGAGGCGCGGCTCTGCGAGGGGAACACCTCACTGCTGGCCCGCGGGCGGGTGGTCGGCGGATCCTCCCAGACCAACGCGCGCGGCGCGATCCGCCCGCCGGCCGCCGACTTCGCCGCCTGGGCCGCGCTCGGTCTGCCGGCCTGGAGCTGGGACCGGGTCCTGGAGTCGTTCCGCCGCATCGAGACCGACCGGGAGTTCGGCGACCGTCCCTACCACGGGAACTCCGGGCCGCTGCCGATCGTGCGGTGGGACCACTCCGAGCTGGTCCCGGGAGCCGCCGCCTTCCTGGAGTCCGCCCAGGCCGCCGGGCATCCGCTGTGCGACGACCTCAACGCGCCCGACGCCGCCGGGGTCGCCATATATCCGCAGAACCGCGACGGTCGGGCCCGGGTCTCCACCAACCTGGCCTTCCTCGCCGGCGCGAGATCACGGCCCAATCTGACGGTGCGCGGCGACTGCCAGGTGTCGCGCGTGATCGTACGCGGCGGTCGCGCCGTGGGCGTCGAGGCCGACGGCGAGGAGATCGCCGCGCGTGAGGTCGTCCTGTGCGCGGGCGTCCCGTTCAGCCCGGCCCTGCTCCTGCGCTCGGGCATCGGCCCCGCCGACCGGTTGCGCGCCCTCGGCATCCCGGTCGTCCTCGACGCCCCCGGCGTCGGCGAGCGCGTGGTCGACCAGCCGGGGGCCGGCATCCCCGTCGTGCCGACCCGCTCGGCCGGAGCCGAGCTGTGGCCCACCAACCAGGTCACCGGCCGGCTGCGTGAGATCCCCGGGTTCCCCGCCGACGACAGCCTCTATCTGGTGCTCTTCTCCGGCATCGACATCCCGCCGCTGGCCGAGCTGGTCGGCACCGATCTGCTCACCGTGGTGAGCGCGGGCGACCTCGCGCCCGCGTCACGCGGCCGCATCACGCTGCGCTCGCCGGATCCGAAGGAGCACCCGTTCGTCGATCTCGGTTTCTACTCGGCCGAAGACGACCTCGCCCGGATGCGCGGAGCGCTGCGCACCGCGTGGGAGATCGCCCACCAGGCGGCGTTCACGGCGACGGTGGACCGCTTCGCGCTCCTGGACGACGCCACGATCGCCGACGACGAGAAGCTCGACGCCGTCCTGCGCATGACCACGACGAGCCGCTGGTCACCGCTCGGCGGCTGCTGCATGGGCCCGGACTCCGATCCGCTGGCCGTGGTCGACGAGCGGTGCGCCGTACGCGGTATCGAGGGGCTGCGGGTGGCCGACGCGTCCATCGTGCCGGTGCCGCTGCGCGCGCCGAACGCGCTGTCCTGCATGATGATCGGCGAACACGTCAGCGGCCTCATGCGCTGAGACCGCTCCCGGCCCACGATCCGGGCACCGTACGGCGGGCACCGCCCGGATCAGGGCCCGCCCCCGGCTTCGGCGCCCGCGCTCGTCGCGGCCGGTTCACCGGCCTGCTCGGGGGCGGAGAAGAGCCGGCAGAGCATCTGCTGGGCGCCCGTGGCGAGCAGGCGGCCGTCGGGCGACCAGACCGCCGCGCGCCCGGCGGCCAGCCCGTGCGACAGGGCGCTGGCGTGCCCCTCCACGAGCAGCCACTCCGATTCCGGCGCGGCGTCATGGAAGATCACCTGCAGGTCCATCGTCGGCGCGACGAACGGTTCCACGTCGTTCGGGCTGGCGAGCATGACGCAGGGGAACGGCGTGATGTCGACGTGGATGAGGGATCGGCAGGCGTCCAGCCAGGGGTCCTCCGGGAACGTCGCACGCGGGCGCAGCCGCACCCAGCCCCGCTGGTTCGGCTCGCCGTACCGCTCGGGCACGGCCTCCAGCCAGAAGACCGGCCGCGTGTCGCAATGAGCGAGGTGGGGCAGGGCGATGCCGCCCCACTCGGTCGCGGCGCGCTCCTCGATCGTGGGCAGGCCGTGCGGGGGCGGCGCCTGCGGCGGAGTGGCGAGCCGCTGACGTGGGCCGGCCAGGTCTCCGGCGACGGCCCACACCGTGGCGTGCAGCACGGCGCGTCCGTGCTGCGACATGCTCACCCGCAGCGCCTCGGCCCTGCGGCTCGCGCGCAGGCGTTCGACGGCGACGTCGACGTGCTCGAACCTCGCGGTGCTGAGGAACTGGCAGTTCATGCTCGCCGGACGGGTCAGCCGCGTCTCGGCGCCCGCGGCGCGCAGCGCGACCGAGGCCAGGTAGCCGCCGATCGGGCCCCAGACGTTCCACTCCTCAGAAAGGGTGGCGGCGTAGCGGCCCTCGCCGACGGGCGTCACCGCTGAGTCGATCGCCAGATCCCCCACGCTCGTCACCCTCCGCCCGGCACGGCCCGCGAATCACGGATAGAACGAATAGAACGGATGAAACGGTCAGCAGGGTACGGACGACCGATCACTCCCGCGACCGGCGCGGTCACGGGGCCTCGGCCGGGACGACGTGCAGCGGCAGCGCGTCGAAGCCGCGGAACATGCCGCTGGACTTGAAGCGCAGGTCCTCACCGGTGAGCTGGATGTCGGCGAAGTTGTCGAGCAGCGCGCCGAACGCGAGCACGCCCTCCAGCCGGGCCAGCTGCACACCGAGGCAGTGGTGCGCGCCCCAGGCGAAGGAGAGCGGCGGCTCGGTCGTCCCGCCGGCGGCGTAGCGGCCGATGTCGAGCCGGTCGGGGTCGGCGAACCGGGCCGGATCGCGGTTCGCGGCGCCGATGACGACGACCGCCTGGTCGCCGGCCGGGACCGGGGTGCCGTCGGACAGCGTGGTGTCGGCGATGAACGAGCGGCCGGTGATCTGGATCGGCGAGTCGTACCTCAGGAACTCCTCGACGGCCGAGGCGAGCAGCGACCGGTCGGCGCGCAGCCTGGCCATCTCGCCGGGGTTCTCGCACAGGGCCCGGGTGCCCAGGCTGATCAGGTCGGTCATCGTGTGGAAGCCCGCGCTGAACAGCAGCACGACGACCGAGACCAGCTCCTCCGTCGACAGCCGGTCGCCGTCGATCTCCACGGTCGACAGGTTGGAGATGAGGTCGTCCTTGGGATTCGCCCGGCGCTCCTCCAGCAGGCTCACGAAGTACTGCTCCATCTCGAACATCGCCGCGTCCGCTGCTCGGAGCATCTCGGGGTCGTGGATGTCGATGGTGTCGACGGCCGCGCTGGCCTTCTTCGTCAGGTCGCGCAGCATCGCGTAGTCCTGCTCCGGCACCCCCACGAGTTCGCCGATCACCGCGATGGGCAGCGGGCGGGCGAACGTCTCCACCAGGTCGAACACCCCTCCGGCCGAGGTGAGGCCGGCCACGATGGGATCGATGAGCTTCGCCACCTGCGCTTCGAGCCGGGGGCGCAGCTTCTGCACCCGGCGCGGGGTGAAGGCGCTGCTGATCAGCCCGCGCAGCCGCGTGTGCTCCGGCCCGTCCATGAACAGCAGGGTCCTGATCCGCTCGTCGCCCCGCTCCTTGCCGAGCCTGGGGCGCACCCCGGACTTGTCCAGGGCGGGGCTCTTCATCGCGAACCTGCAGTCGTCGTAGGTGGTGAGCACCCACCCGGCGCCGTGGTCGGGGATGACCATCCGGTAGTGGGGGTCGGCTGCGCGCAGCGCGTGGTAGTGAGGGTAGGGATCCCGGACGGTCTCGGGAGTTTTCATCATGAGCTCCATGAGGAGCTGGCCGGCGTCTTTCTGCAGCACAGACTCGGACACCACGCGCCTCCCTTGGATCTGTCTTCGGTAATGCCGAGTTTAATCACAGATAGGCGATACAAGTTAGAGGCTCGGCCGGTCTCTTGTCGGGAAAGGCCGCGCCGACGTGCTCCACGACGCCCGTGCGCACGCATTCGGCCGCGAGCCGGATCGCCGCGCGGATGTCGCGCGCCGGCGCCGCCCCGTGGCACACCACGCACACGCCGCGCACGCCGAGCAGCACACCGCCGGGATCGGCGGCCAGCACCGCCCGCACCCGCCGGGATATCGCCTGGGCATTCTGCTCGGCCAGCGGGCCGCCGCCGGAGCGTACGGCGGAGACCGCGACCAGTGCGGTGAGGTCGAGCGTGCGCTCGTACGTCTTCAACAGCACGTCCCCGGTGAAGCCGTCGGTGACCGCCACGTCGACCCGATCGCTGAACACGTCATAGGCCTCGATCTGCCCGACGTAGGCGGGCAGCGCCGACAGCAGCAGGTGGGCGTCCCGCTGTGCCGGCCCCCCTTTCACGTCCTCAGCGCCGTTGGACAGCAGCCCGACCCGCGGGTTCTCGACGCCGAGGCGCGCCTCGGCGAAGCGCATGCCCATCAGGGCGAACTCCGCCAGCCACTCCGGGCGCTCGGTCACCGTGGCCCCGATGTCGAGCAGCACGGTCGGACCCATCTCTGGGCCGCGCAGCGTGGTGGCGAGCGCGGGGGCGCGCACCCCCGGCAGGCGGCGCAGACGGGCCGCGGCGGCGAGCACGGCGGCGCCGGTGTTGCCCGGGCTCACCATGGCGTCGGCGCGGCCCGATCGTACGGCCTGCGCGCAGACGAGGAGCGACGACCCGCGCTTGTTCCACGTCGCGCGCACCGGATCGTCGTGCATCGCGACGGCCTCGGGCGCGTGCAGCAGCGTGACGCGTCCGGGCAGGCCGCCGTCGCCCAGGTGTCGCCGCAGGTGCGGCACCGAGCCGACCAGGAGGATCTCCACGTCCTCCGGGCCGTCCAGCACCGCCTCGACGACGGGGCCCGGGCCGAGGTCGCCCCCCATGCCGTCCACCGCCACGACGGTACGTCGCGAGTCTCGGGTCACCGACTACCTCGTTTCTTGGTTCTCAGCCATCAGAGCCAAGATACGATCGGGCGTCGGCCCGGGTCCATGTCGGTCGAGTCGTCCGGTCGATCAGTCCAGGTAGTCCCGGAGCATTTGGGCACGGGTGGGGTGGCGTAGTTTGGCCAGGGTCTTGGACTCGATCTGCCGGATGCGCTCGCGCGTCACGCCGAACTCCCTGCCGACCTCCTCGAGCGTCCGAGGGTGACCGTCCGACAGGCCGAACCGGAGTTGGATGATCCGCTGCTCCCGTTCCGACAACGTGGCCAGGATGTCGTCGAGCTGGTCCTGGAGCATGATGAACGCGGCCGCCTCCATCGGCACGACCGCGTCGGCGTCCTCGATGAAGTCGCCGAGATCGGAATCCTCCTCACCGATCGGCGACTGCAGCGACACGGGCTCCTGCGCGATGCGCTGGATCTCCACCACCCGGTCGATGTGCATGTCCATCTCGGCGGCGATCTCCTCCGGGGTCGGCTCCCGGCCGAGGTCCTGATGGAGCTGACGCTGCACCCGGACCAATTTATTGATCGTCTCGACCATGTGAACCGGAATCCGGATGGTCCGCGCCTGATCGGCTATGGCGCGGGTGATGGCCTGGCGAATCCACCATGTGGCATATGTCGAGAACTTGTAGCCCTTCGTGTAGTCGAATTTCTCGACCGCGCGGATGAGACCGAGGTTGCCTTCCTGGATCAGATCCAGGAACAGCATTCCCCGCCCCACGTAACGTTTCGCGATCGAGACCACGAGCCGGAGGTTGGCCTCGATGAGCCGCTGCTTGGCGCGGACGCCCTCCCAGACGAGGTCTTCCAGCTCCGGACGTACGAACCGAGCGGCCGGGGTCGCGCAGAGCTTGTCCTCCGCGAACAGCCCGGCCTCGATGGCCTTGGCGAGCTCCACCTCGTCCTCGGCCGTGAGCAGCGGAACCCTGCCGATCTCCCGTAGGTAGATTCTGACCAGGTCGTTGGTCGGCGCCCGCTTTCCGACATCCTCATCGTCTGGTCTGCTGGGCTCCTCGTCCCCCTGAGGTTCGCGTACCTCGACCCCGTTCTCAGCGAGCATGCGCACGACGCGTTCCAACGCGTCGGTAGGCAGCTCGGATCGATCGAGCGCGGCGGCGACGTCGTCGATCGTGACGCTTCCGCCGCGTTCCTTTCCCTTCGCGACGAGGTCCGCCACCTGTCGTTCGACCGATGGCGGCCTGCTTGGCAGCACCGATGCACCCACGCAACACAGTGTGCGGTATGGACACAGGAAAATGGCAGGCCTATTTTTGTCACTCAAGGTAAGGCAGTGAACAATATCGAATCGATATCAGATATATGTTTGGCCGCAGGAGGAACTGGAAATGGTCATTAATTCCGGTCCGGCCGCTCACGCCCCGGCGGCGCGCTCCCGCAACACCCGCCGCTGCTGTTCCAGGGCTACCAGCTCCCCGAAGAGACGGTTGTAGTCCTGCTGCTCCTCGACGGGGTTGAGCCGCTGCAGCCGCGACTTCACCTGATTGATGGCCCGGCCCACCGCGATCTCCTGGATCTTGGCCAGTACGGCCGCGCCGTACCGTTCCTCGACGCTCACGTCGGCGCGCAGGGCCTCGACGGCGAACCGGGTCACCAGCGCCTGCAGGTCGATTTCGGTCCCCTCGGGGGACGCCCCGGCCGACGAGGCGTGGGCGAGGAGGTGATCGACCCACTCCCGGCCGCCCGGCCCGCCCGCGACGGTCCCGCCGGCGGCCGTGATGAGCCCGTGCAGCGCGATGTGCTCGGGCACCGTGAAGGTGTCCGGCCCGAGCGCGTCGAACTCGGGCCCCAGCAGAGCCGGCCGCTGCACGGCGAGCTTGAGCGCCTCCGCCTCAAGCCGCGCGGCCGGATCGTGCGCCGCGCCTGCGGGGGCTCCCCGCTGTGTCCGCGTGACCGGCCCGCCGTCCGTCCCGCCCGCCGGGCGGCCCGCCCTGCCCTGGGGCCGGCCGGTGGTCCGCCCGGCCACCTGCTGGATGCGCCGGATGACGAAGCGCTCGTCCATGAACCCGAGCCAGCGGTCGAGGTCGACCACGTAGGTCTTGCGCAGCCCCGGGTCCTTGATCCCGGCCACGATCGGCGCGGCCGCGTCCAGCGCGCCGAGACGGCCCTCGTTGGTGTTCAGGTCGTACTGCGCGAGCACGCTGCGGATCGCGAACGCGAACAGCGGCTCCCGGCGGGCGATGAGATCGCGCACGGCGGCGTCGCCCTGCTTGACCCGCAGATCGCACGGGTCGAGGCCGTCGGGCTGGACGGCGACGAACGTCTGCGTGACGAACTTCTGCTCGTCCTGGAACGCCCGCAGCGCGGCCTTCTGCCCGGCCGAGTCGCCGTCGAACGTGAAGATCACCTCGCCGCGGAACTCGGCCTGGTCCAGCAGCAGCCGCCGCAGCACCTTGATGTGCTCCTCGCCGAACGACGTGCCGCAGGTGGCGACCGCCGTGGGCACACCGGCCAGATGGCAGGCCATCACGTCGGTGTAGCCCTCGACGACGACCGCCTGGGAGCGCCGGGCGATCTCCCGCTTGGCGAGGTCGACGCCGTACAGCACCGAGCTCTTGTGATAGATCGGGGTTTCCGGCGTGTTCAGATATTTGGGGCCGTCGTCGGAGTCGAGCAGTTTGCGCGCGCCGAACCCGATGACGTCGCCCGTGATGTCGCGGATCGGCCAGACGAGACGACCGCGGAACCGGTCGACCGGTCCCCGGCGGCCCTCCCGGGCGAGCCCGCCCTTGATCAGTTCCTGGGGGGTGAACCCGCGGGCCACGAGGTGCCTGGTCAGCACCTCCCACTCGGCCGGCGCGTAACCGACTCCGAAGTGCTCGGCGTCGACCCGCTCGAAGCCCCGCTCCGACAGGAAACGCCGTCCGGGAGCGGCGTCAGGCGCCGCGAGCCTCGCGGCGTAGAACTCGGCGGCGGCCCGGTGCGCCTCGATCAGGCGGCGCCGCTCCCCCTGTTCGCGGCCGGGCACGTAGCCGCCCTGCTCGTACCGGAGCTGGATCCCGGCGCGCCGGGCCAGCCGCTCGACGGCCTCGCCGAACGTCAGGTTCTCGATCTTGCGGACGAACGTGATGACGTCGCCGCCCTCCGCGCACCCGAAGCAGTAGTAGTAGCCCCGGGCCGGGGTGACGTTGAACGAGGGCGATTTCTCGTCGTGGAAGGGGCACAGCCCCTTCAGGTTGCCGCCGCCCGCGTTGCGCAACTGGATGTGCTCGCCGACGACGTCGGCGATCGGCGACCGCTCCCGTACGAGCGCGATGTCCTCATCCCTGATCCGCCCTGCCACGCTGCGAGTCTATGGGGTGTCCGATAACGAGAAGGAGAGAACTTCCCGGAACCGGTCGTGACGAATGCGGATTTCCCGGTACAAAGGAAAGGTTCGGTAACGTCGACCTGGTGGATACCATGCGATCGGGGAGAACCGCGGCACTGGCCGTCCTCGCGGGCACCGCCTGCCTGGCCGCCGCCTGCGGCGCGCCCTCCGGAGTGGCCGGGGTGAGCACGCTGCCGCCGGCGTCCCCCGCTGCGGACACCGCCGTCGCCACGGCCGCGGCGGACACTCCGCCCCAGGTGGAGGGTCCGGTACGGATCCCACCGCCCAAGCTGTCCCGGTTCACCTACGTGTTCCCGGTGAAGGGATGCGAGGTGACGTACTCGCGCAAGCTGCTGGTGCTGCCGAAGACCACGATCTGGGCCGCCAGGGGATGCGCGTTCGTCTCGCCGGTCGACGGCGTGATCCGCGAGGTCGACACGGCCAACAGGTGGTCGCCGACCACCGACCACGGCAGGGACCGGGAGGGCAGGTTCGTCAGCGTGACCGGCGACGACGGCGTGCTCTACCTCGGCGGCCACCTCGACACCGTCGAGGCGGGTCTCGCTCCCGGCACGCGCGTCAAGGCGGGCCAGCGGCTGGGCACGGTCGGCAACTCGGGCAACGCCCGCGACATGGCCACCAACCTCTACTTCGCGATGTCGTGGCCGACGCCGCCGCAGTACTGGTGGGTCCGCCGCGGCATGGTCAAGCCGTGGCGTTATCTGGACGCCTGGGACGACGGCAACCGCACGCTGTCCCCCCGCGCGGAGATGCTGAAGCTGCGCGAGCGCGTCGGCGAGCTCCCGGCCTGCACCCAGCTGTGCGCGTCGAAGGCGGTCCCCGTGAAGCAGGAGGAGACGAAGAAGCAGGAGGAGCGCAGGCCGCCCAGGAAGCGCAAAGACCCCGAGGTCGTGATCGTCACGCCGGAGTGACCCCGGCCCCGGTCAGCGACAGGCGGCGGTGCCAGGCCACGGCCGATGCGTCGGTCAGCGAGGCGATCTGGTCGACGACCACGCGCAGCCGCGCCGCGTCGTCCGGCGCGCGCTCGAACTCGGGGCGCAGCGTCGGCGCCAGCGTGGCGGGCGCCCCTCTCATGACCAGGTGCCCCAGCTCGGCGATCAGCTCGCGCTGCCGGGCCCGCATCGCGTGATGGTCGGCGCGGGTGATGACGTAGTAGGCGGTCACCCCCTTGAGCAGGGCGCACTCCAGCCGGGTGGTCCTCGGCACGACGAGGTCGGCCCCGTGCCGGCCCGGCGGGGTCTCCGGCACGGCGTGGCAGCCGTACGCCTCCCTGGTCGCCTCCTGCGCCGCCCGGCAGAACCGGCCGATGAGCGAGCTGGTGAGTCGCTTGAGCGCGGCGAGATCGACGAGCCCGGCGTCGAACCGGCCCGGCCACAGCGGCCCGGCGACCAGCCGCCCGAAGACCTCGGCCAGCTCGCCCCGGTCGGCGTCGGGGGCGTACCACTCGCGGGTGAGGTCGCAGACGGCCAGCCGCTCCTCGGGGTCGCGCAGCGCCTCGGCCGTGACGTGGCCCGACGTCAGCGCGTCCTCGAGGTCGTGCACCGAATAGGCCACGTCGTCGGCCCAGTCCATGATCTGGGCCTCGAAGCTCGGCGTGCGGCCAGGAGCCCCCTCCCTGACCCACCGGAAGACCGCCAGGTCGTCCGGATAGACGCAGTACGGCATGCCCTCGGCGGCACGCGGCACCTCCGGATCCGGGCAGCCGGGACCGGCCCAGGGATACTTGCAGACCGCGTCGAGCGTCGCCCGGGTCAGGTTGAGCCCGGCGCCGCGGCCGTCCTCGGTGATGACCTTCGCCTCCAGCCGGGTGAGCAGGCGGAGGTTCTGGGCGTTGCCCTGGAATCCGCCGCACGACGCGGCCATCTCGTTCAGTGCGGTCTCGCCGTTGTGGCCGAACGGGGGATGTCCCAGATCATGGGCGAGGCAGGCCGTCTCCACCAGATCGGGATCACGGCCGAGAACCTTGCCCATCTCCCGCCCGATCTGGGCGCATTCGAGCGAGTGGGTCAGCCGGGTGCGCGGGCTGTACAGACCCGAGTAGTCGGCCGGGGTGACCACCTGCGTCTTGGCGGCGAGCCTGCGCAACGAAGCGCTGTGCAGCACACGGGCCCGGTCCCGCTCGAAGGCGCTGCGCTCGGCGCCGCTCTGCGGCTCCGGCACCCATCGTGCCTGATCGTGCTCGTCGTAACGGGCCATGCGTCCTCCCTTCCTCACGGCACCCCCGCGGCGGGAGAAGGAGCGTACCCGCTCGCCACGACAATGAGTCACGACGATTCGTCCCAGACCCCCAGAACCCTCGCTTCACGCGGGTTCCGGGGGTGCGGACGGTCATCTACGGGTCCACGGAGTCAGCGACTGTCGGAGCCCTCCGCGGTCAGGGCGGCGCGGGCCGCCTCAAGCCGGGCGACCGGGATCCGGAACGGCGAGCACGACACGTAGTCGAGCCCGATCTCGTGGCAGAAGCGCACCGACTCGGGGTCTCCGCCGTGCTCTCCGCAGATGCCGAGCTTGAGGCCGGGACGGGTCCGCCTGCCCTCCTCCGCCGCGATCCGCATGAGCCGGCCGACGCCGTCCCGGTCGATCGACTCGAACGGCGAAACGCCGAACACCCCCAGATCGAGATATTTACTGAAAAATCCACTTTCGACGTCGTCCCGGGAGAAGCCCCAGGTCATCTGCGTGAGGTCGTTGGTGCCGAAGGAGAAGAACTCGGCCGCCTCGGCCACCTGACCAGCGGTCAGCGCGGCGCGCGGCACCTCGATCATGGTGCCGATGAGCGCGGACACGCCCGCCTCCGCGAGGACCCGCTCGGCCGCCTCGCGTACGATCTCCAGCTCCTGTACGGCGCCGACCAGCGGGATCATGATCTCCGCCCGCGCGTCGGCGCTCTCCTTCGCCGCCGCGGCGATCGCCCGCACCTGCATCTCGAACAGGCCGGGGATGACCAGGCCGAGCCGTACACCGCGCAGGCCGAGCATCGGGTTCTGCTCGTGCAGCCGCTTGACGGCCTCCAGGAGCCTGCGGTCCCGCTCGGTCGCCCCGTCCCCGGCCAGGGCGACCTTGACCGACAGGTCGGTGATGTCGGGCAGGAACTCGTGCAGCGGCGGGTCGATCAGCCTGATCGTGACCGGCAGGCCGGCCATCGCCTCGAACAGACCCCTGAAGTCGGTCGTCTGCATCGGCTCCAGCGCGTCCAGGGCGGCCCGGCACTCCTCCGGCGTCGCGGCCAGGATCAGGTCCTCGACCAGCCGCCGCCGGTCGCCGAGGAACATGTGCTCCGTACGGCACAGCCCGATGCCCTGCGCGCCGAACCGGCGGGCGCGTGCGGCGTCCTCGGGGTTGTCGGCGTTGGCGCGTACGGCCAGGCGCCGCACCGAGTCGGCGTGGGTCATGATGCGGTCCACGGCCACGACCAGCTCGTCCTCGGCCGCCCCGCCCTCGAAGTACTCGACGACCGGGGAGGCGACGACGGGGACCTCGTCGAGGTAGACCGCGCCGCTCGAGCCGTCGATGGAGATCACGTCGCCCTCCTCGACGGTCACCCCGCCGGGCGCGGTGAAGCGCCGGGCGCGTACGTCGACCTCCAGTTCCTCGGCGCCGCAGACGCAGGTCTTGCCCATGCCCCGGGCGACGACGGCGGCGTGCGAGGTCTTCCCGCCCCGCGAGGTGAGCACGCCGCGTGCCGCGATCATGCCGGCGAGGTCGTCGGGGTTGGTCTCCCTGCGCACGAGGATGACGGGCTCGCCCCGCCCGGCCAGCTCGACCGCCTTCTCCGAGGTGAACACGGCCTTGCCCACGGCCGCTCCCGGCGAGGCGTTCATGCCCGTGGTCAGGCGCCGGTTGTCGGTGGTGTCGGCGAACCTCGGGAACATGAGCTGCGCCAGCTGCCCCCCGGTCACCCGCGTGACGGCCTCATCCATGTCGATCAGGCCCTCGTCGACGAGCTGGGTGGCGATGCAGAAGGCCGCGGCGGCCGTACGCTTGCCGACCCGGGTCTGCAGCATCCACAGCTTGCCGCGCTCGATCGTGAACTCGATGTCGCACAGGTCGCGGTAGTGCCCCTCCAGCCGCGCCATGATGTCGAGAAGCTCGCGGTACGCCTCCGGATCGATGCTCTCGAGCTCCTGGAGCGGCACGGTGTTGCGGATGCCGGCGACGACGTCCTCGCCCTGGGCGTTCTGCAGGTAGTCGCCGTACACGCCCTGCTGTCCAGAACCGGGGTCGCGGGTGAAGGCGACGCCGGTGCCCGAGTCCATGCCGAGGTTGCCGAAGACCATGGCGCACACGTTGACGGCCGTGCCCAGGTCGGCGGGGATGCGCTCCTGGCGACGGTAGAGGACGGCGCGCGGCGCGTTCCAGGAGTCGAAGACCGCCCGGATCGCGAGGTCCATCTGCTCACGTGGGTCGCCGGGGAAGTCGCGGCCGGTCTCGGCCCTCACGACGCCCTTGTAGATCTCGACGAGCCGCTGCAGGTCGGCGGAGCCGAGATCGGTGTCCTTCCGGCCGCCTTTCATCTCGTCGAGCGCGGTCTCGAACAACTCTCCGTCGATGCCCAGCACGGTCTTGCCGAACATCTGAATGAGCCTTCGGTAAGAGTCCCAGGCGAAACGCTCATTGCCCGACTGCTTGGCCAGCGCGAGAACCGAGCTGTCGTTCAGCCCGATGTTGAGCACGGTCTCCATCATGCCCGGCATGGAGAACTTCGCCCCGGAGCGGACACTGACGAGCAGCGGATCGCCGGGGTCGCCGAGCCGCTTGCCCATCTGGGCCTCCAGATCCGCGAGGTGAGCCGAGATCTCCTCGCCGAGCCCGTCCGGCATGCCCCCGTTGCCCAGGTAGTGGCGGCAGGCCTCAGTCGTGATCGTGAAACCCGGAGGAACCGGGAGACCGAGGTTTGTCATTTCCGCCAGGTTCGCACCCTTACCGCCGAGCAAGTCCTTGAGATCCTTGTTGCCCTCGGTGAAGTCGTAAACGTACTTGGGCACTTGAGCTCCTTCGCGACTTCAAATTAAAACCCGCGGATCCACCCCGCACGGGGACTCTACCTATCAAAAGGCGCATCAAACATCACACCCGGATGGATTAGACATATCTGCAGGTAGTGGACCGCAACGAGGTCTAATCCAATCCGCGATCGCGAAAAGATCGGCAAATTTTCTCACCGGTCACATTGGTATGAACCAATTCTCCCGCGAATGGTGTAGACCAAAAGGTGTAGACCATTTCTCAGCAGAGAGATCGACAGAGAGATCGGCGGATGGATATGGATCTCCATGACGCCCACCCGAGAGATCCCGGTGCGCCTTCCCCACCACTCAGGTCGCCGTACGGTATAAGTTGGTGACCCTCTGATTACATTCGATTACATAGGGGTGAGCGTGTCGGGAGTGATCGTTTCGCGAGGCGGCGGGCGTGCCGTACTGGCCGCGGTGGCAGGATTCGGCGCGCTGGCGCTGGCCGCGACGGCCTGCGCCGGCCAGAAGGTCGCTCCCACCGGGCAGCCGACCGGCACCGACCGGCTCCAGTGGTCGCACTGCGAGGAGGCCGCGTCCCCCGCTGGATTCGAGTGCGCGAAGATGCCGGTGCCGCTCGATTACAACAAACCGCAGGGCGAAAAGCTCGACATCGCCCTCATCCGGGTGAAGGCCAAGGACTCCGCCCAGCGGCTCGGCTCACTCATCTTCAACTTCGGCGGTCCCGGGGGCTCTGGCGTCAGCACGCTGCTCAACGCCGCCCAGGCGTTCAGCGCGCTGAACCGCCGCTACGACCTCGTCAGCTTCGACCCGCGCGGCGTCGACCGCAGCAGCGGGATCAAGTGCCTGGACGGCCCCCAGATGGACCGCTACCTCGCCAACGAGCCGGGCGACACCGCGGCGGAGGAGCAGCGGCTCGTCACCGACTTCGCCAAGGGATGCGAGCGCAACGCCAAGAAGATCCTGCCGTACGTCGGCACCGTGAACGCGGCCCGCGACCTCGAGTCCCTGCGCACGGCCCTCGGCGACCCGCGGCTCAACTACTTCGGCTTCTCGTACGGCACCCACCTCGGCTCCGTCTACGCCACCCTCTTCCCGAAGAACGTGGGCCGCATGGTGCTCGACGCGGCCGTCGACCCGAAGGTCGGCATGCTGGAGATGGCCAAGACGCAGGCGCTGGGCTTCCAGAAGGCCTATGAGGACTACCTGGCCGACTGTGCGAAGACCACGACGAGCTGCCCGCTCGGGGCCGACACCACGGCGGCGAACGACACCGTGCTGAAGCTGCTGCGCTCCGTCGAGCGCAAGCCGCTGAAGGTCGGCGACCGTGAGATCACCGAGGACGTCACGAGGACCGCGATCATCCAGGCGCTCTACAGCAAGCTCACCTGGCCGCTCCTCACCGAGGCGCTCAGGGACGCGGCGAAGAAGGGCGACGCCCGCGGGCTGCTCACCCTGGCCGATCAGTACGGCGGACGCCGGCCGGACGGCTCCTACGCCACCCTGCAGTTCTCCCTGCCCGCCGTGCTCTGCGTGGACTCCACCGACCGGCCGACCGTGGCCCAGGCGGAGGCACTGGCCCGGCGGATGGAGAAGCGGTCGCCCATCTTCGCCCCCACCATCGTCAGCGCCGGTAGCTGCAGCGTCTGGCCGGTGCGCGGGGACAACGCCGCCAAGCACATCGACGCCTCCGGATCGAACCCCATCGTCGTGGTCGGCGTGACCAACGACCCGGCCACGCCGTATCAATGGGCGCCGCGGCTCGCCAGGCAGCTCCGCACCGCCGTGCTGCTCACCCTCGACGGCGAGGGCCACGGCGCGTACGGCCAGAGCAAGTGCATCGACTCGGCCGTCAACGCCTACCTGCTCGACGGCAAGGTCCCCACCGACGGCCTCCGCTGCCCCAAGTAGCCCCCCTCTCCCCCCCTCCCCCGGGCGTGATCTTGCAGTTGCTCGCAGGGATGACCGCTGACCAACACCGATCCCTGTGGTGATCTTGCAGAAACTCGCAGACCACCCGATCCATCTGCGGTTACACCTTTCCTGATCTTGCAGTCGCAACTGCAGGATCAGGAAGCACATTCGCCCTGGTCAGCGGCATTGCCTGCGATTATCTGCAAGATCACGACAGGGGAATGCGCAGCTCAGCGCACTCCCCTGCCAGAATTCGCAAGATCACCACCTGTTGGTGGTTTGGTTCGCTCAGTCGTTGAGGTGGCGGCGGAGGTAGTCCTCGACCTGGTCGAGGGCGACCCGCTCCTGCATCATGCTGTCACGCTCGCGGATGGTCACGGCGTGGTCTTCCAGCGTGCCGAAGTCGACCGTGATCGCGAACGGGGTGCCGATCTCGTCCTGCCTGCGGTAGCGGCGGCCGATCGCCCCCGCGTCGTCGAAGTCGACGTTCCACCGGCGGCGCAGCTGCGCGGCCAGGTCACGGGCCTTGGGCGAGAGGTCGGCGTTGCGCGACAGCGGCAGCACGGCCACCTTGACCGGGGCCAGGCGGTGGTCGAGCCGCATCACGGTCCGCTCCTCCATCACGCCCTTGGCGTTGGGCGCCTGGTCGACCGTGTAGGCGTCGACGAGGAAGGTCAGCGTGGCCCGGTCCGCGCCGGCAGAAGGCTCGATGACGTACGGCACATAACGCTCGCCGGACTCCTGCTCGAAGAACGACAGGTCGGTGCCCGACGCCTTGCTGTGCGACGTCAGGTCGAAGTCGGTGCGGTTGGCGATGCCCTCCAGCTCGCCCCACTCGCCGCCGGCGAAGTTGAACCGGTACTCGATGTCCACGGTGCGCTTCGCGTAGTGGGACAGCTTCTCCTTCGGGTGCTCGTAGAGCCGGAGGTTGTCCTTGTTGATGCCGAGGTCGACGTACCAGCGCAGCCGCTCGTCGATCCAGTACTGGTGCCACTCCTCGTCGGTGCCCGGCTTGACGAAGAACTCCAGCTCCATCTGCTCGAACTCGCGGGTGCGGAAGATGAAGTTACCCGGCGTGATCTCGTTGCGGAAGGACTTGCCGACCTGGCCGATGCCGAACGGGACCTTCCGGCGCGCGGACTGCTGCACGTTGAGGTAGTTGATGAAGATGCCCTGGGCGGTCTCCGGCCGCAGATAGGCCAGGCCCGACTCGTCCTCGACCGGGCCGAGGGAGGTCTTCAGCAGCCCGCTGAACTGCCGCGGCGCGGTGAAGGTGCCCTTGTTGCCGCAGTTGGGGCAGGTGATGTCGGCGAGGCCGCCGGCCGGCTCCGCGCCGTGCTTCTCGGCGTACGCCTCCAGGAGGTGGTCCGCGCGGAAGCGCTTGTGGCACGACTGGCACTCGGTCAGCGGGTCGGTGAACGTGTCGACGTGGCCACTGGCCTGCCACACCTCGCGGGCGAGGATGACGCAGGAGTCGAGGCCGACGACGTCGTCGCGGCCCTGCACGACGGCCTTCCACCACTCGCGCTTGACGTTGTTCTTGAGCTCGACACCGAGCGGACCGTAGTCCCAGGACGCGCGGAGTCCTCCGTAGATCTCACTCGACGGGTAGACGAGCCCGCGGCGCTTGGCGAGGCTGACGATCGTGTCCAGAACGTCGGTGCGACGTGCCATCAGTGGAACTCCATCCGGCTGGGTGTCGGCGTTGAGATCGAACCAGATCGGGGTCAGGGGTCAGGTCGGCGAGAGGCGCGTCCGAAGGCAGCCGTACGGCCGGGCACCTGCCCGAATCTGTGGACAAGCTTAGGGGACTTCGGCGCCCGCTCGCTCAGACGCCGCCGAGAGGGGGCTCCGGCAGGCCGTAAACCCCCTCGAACGCGCTGGGCTCATTGATCATCAGGGTCATCAGCGGGTACATGTCCATCCGGGCCGCCGACAGCGCCCGCCGGTAGAACCCCGCGCCCTCCCACTCGCTGACCAGCGCCCACAGCGCGGGCTCGTCGACCGACCGCCCCAACTGCCCACGGACGTATCCGGGCTGCGCCGCCAGCACCTCGAGGATGGCGCGCGCGCCCGCGGTGAACTCCTCCGTGCGGGAGCCGGGAACCGAGTAACGGATCAACGCGATCACGGGTCCAAGCATGCCATGCACGCCGTACGGCTCCCGCGGCCGCCCACAGCCGCCCGCGGCCTGGCAGAACATGCCCCGGGACCCTGGAGGGGCACTAGGCTCGGCTTGTGGGAAGCGAAACCGATCCGAAACGCCGGCCCCCGGCCCAGGGCCGTTCGCTCCCGGCCCACCCGCTGGCGCGCAGGCCCGCGCGTCCGGCGTCGGAGCGGCCGGCGCGACGGCCGCTGCCCGCGGGCGAGTCGTTCTTCACGCCCGGCGCGACCGGCGTGAGGCGGGCGGCCGAGGTGAAGAGCGCGGCGCCGCTGGTGTTCCTGTTCCAGCTGCCGCGCTGGGTGCTGCCGGTCGTCATGGTCGTGCTGCTGCTCGTCGGCCTCGTCGTGCCGGACTGGCGGGGGGCGCTGGCCGTGCTGCCCGTGCTCGCGTTCGTCGTCTGGCTGGCATACCTGTCGTGGCCGTCGCTGCGCGCCGGCGGACGTCTGCTGCGGGTCGCGCTCGTCACTTTCCTCGTCCTGCTCGCCGCCACCCGCTTCGGTCTGATCTGATCGGCTTGGTCCGAGTCCTGGCCTCCCCACTGATTCGGTAGATTTTAGGGCGAAGCCGTACACAGGAGTCATCATGACCAGGAGTCCCAAGAGCCGCGAGGCCGTACACGAGATCCTGCGTCAGAGCCCGGGCTTCCGCAGTGCGCAGGACGTGTTCGCCGAAATGCGGGCGGACGGTGCGAAAATCGGCCTGACCACCGTGTACCGGGCACTGCAGTCGCTGCAGGACGCGGGCCGAGTAGACGTGCTGCGCACGGACGAAGGCGAGTCCGTCTACCGGGCCTGCGAGACCGAGTCTCATCATCACCACCTCGTCTGCCGTCGCTGCGGGCTCACCGTCGAGGTGGCCAATCCCGACGTCGAGCGCTGGGCCGAGCTCATGGGCGTCGAGCACGGCTTCACCGAGATCACCCACACCGTGGAGGTCTTCGGCACCTGCGCCTCCTGCACCGACTCCTGCCGGACGGAGGCCGCCTCGCAGTGACCCTCCCATGACCAGGCGAATGTTCCGTCCGCCGATGTTCTTGATCTCGCCACGCCCGTGGCTCCCGCGGGGTACGCTGCCAGCGCCGCTAAAGAGGAGTGCCTGCCATGCCCTTCGGTCATGACATGGTCTACTCGCTGGCCACCGTGGTGGAGCTGATCAACACCGCGACCGGCGACCACGACGGGTTGACCGACATCGACGACCTTCGCGCGTTCGTACGCAGCCGCCGGGTCAGCGGCGTCGGCGCGGTGACCGGCCGCGATCTGGCCGAGGTGCGCATGCTCCGCGCCGACTTCCACGACGTGTTCACCGCTCCCGACCGGGCCGCCGTCGTGACCCGGCTCAACAAGCTGCTGGGCCGCACGAGAATCACGCCGAGGCTCACAGAACACGACGGTTTCCCGCTGCACGTCCACTACTTCGCCCCCGGCGCGTCGCTCGCCGAGCATCTCGCGGCCGACTGCGGCGTCGCCCTCGCGCACGTGCTGGCCGAGGACGAGTGGGACCGGCTGCGCAAATGCCGTGCACCGGACTGCGACAACGTGTTCGTGGACGAGTCGAGGAACCGCTCCCGGGTCTACTGCGACAGCCGCACCTGCGGAAACCGCATGCATGTCGCCGCCTATCGGGCCCGGCGGCGCCCGGAGTCCGGTCAGGGGAAGAAGCGCCCGGCGCTGGGGTGACCCTCCAGATGCCACCCCTGCCACCGGTGCCGCCGGTGCCGCCGGTGGATCTCAGACGGTCCGGTCGAGCAGGGGCTCGGCGGCCGGACGGACCTCGTTCGGTACGGCACCGCCGTACCGCCGGTCGCGCTTGGCGTAGATCTCGCAGGCCTGCCAGAGGTCCCGGCGGTCGAAGTCCGGCCAGAGCCGGTTGAGGAAGACCATCTCGGCATAGGCGGACTGCCAGAGCAGGAAGTTCGACGTGCGCTGCTCGCCGGACGACCGGATGAAGAGATCGACGTCGGGAATGTCGGGCTCGTCGAGATAGCGGGCGAAGGCCTTCTCCGACACCTTCGCCGGATTGACCCGGCCGGCGGCGATGTCCCGCGCGAGCTTCACGGCCGCGTCGACGATCTCCGCGCGGCCCCCGTAGTTGACGCAGAACTGCAGCGTCAACGTCGCATTGCCGGTCGTCATCCGCTCGGCGTCCTCGAGCTCCTTGATGACGCTCTTCCAGAGCCTCCCGGGGCGCCCGGCCCAGCGGACCCGGACCCCCATCTCGTTGAGCTGATCACGGCGGCGGCGGATCACGTCCCGGTTGAACCCCATCAGGAAGCGGACCTCGTCGGGCGAGCGTTTCCAGTTCTCGGTCGAGAACGCGTACGCCGACAGGTAGGGGACGCCGAGCTCGATCGCGCCCTCGATGACGTCGAACAGCGAGGCCTCGCCCATCTTGTGGCCCTCTGTCCTCGGCAGCCCTCGGGCCTTCGCCCAGCGGCCGTTGCCGTCCATGACGATCGCGACGTGCCGTGGGACGAGGCCGCGGGGGATGGCGGGCGGGACCGCGCCGGAAGGATGCGGAGTCGGAGGACGGACCATGTTCCGAGCGTATTGCTTCCGCGGGGGTCCTCAGACGGGGAAGATGTGCGGATCCCGTGCAGGACCCGGCCGCCCGGCCCGCACATCGCCGTGGTTCGCGGCGGCCTCTTCCGGACGGAACGCCCGGCCGCGCTCCGGCCGTTCGCGCTCGTGCCACTCCCTCTCGACATGGCGGAGGGACCGGATGCCCTGCTCCAGGTGCCACTGCAGGTAGGCCGCGACGAGACCGCTGCACTCGGTCCGGTGCCGGGACTCGGAGGCGTCGGCGGCCGGCCAGTCGCCGCGCAGCAGCGCGATCATCAACGCGATCGTCTCGGCGGCGGGCACCGCGGCTCCGGCCGGGCGGCACGAGCCGCAGACCACGCCGCCCGCGGCGATCGCGAAGGCTCGTACGGCCTCTGCCCCGCATCTGGCACACCCCGACAGGGCGGGGGCGTAGCCCGCCACGGCCAGCGAGCGCAGGAAGAACGCGTCCAGCACCAACCTGGGCTCGTGCCCGCCCTCGGCGAGCGTGCGCAGCCCGCCCAGCAGCAGCAGGAACTGGCGCAGGGCGGGCTCCTTCTCGCCCATGATCAGCCGATCGGCCGTCTCCAGCATCGCCGTGCCAGCGGTGTAGCGGGGATAGTCGATCACGAGTGCCTCGCCGTACGGACGCAGGGTCTCGGCCTGGGTGATCACATCGAGCGACCGGCCGGCGTGCATCTGCAGGTCGACGTGGGAGAACGGCTCCAGCCGCGCGCCGAACCGCGACTTGGTCTTGCGTACGCCCTTGGCCACGCCCCTGACCTTGCCGGTGCGCCTGGTGAGGATCGTGATGATTCGGTCGGCCTCGCCCAGCTTCTGGGTGCGCAGCACGACGCCCTCGTCCCGGTAGAGGCTCATCGTCCCATCCTATGGCCGTCCCGATCGGCGCCTGGAGCGGCGGCTGAGAGCGGCGACGGCCGGGCTCATTATGATGAAAATTCGGTAATGATTGGGCTGCTCGGGCATTTGTCGGTCGTACGGTGTGCCTGGGATGCACTGGTTCGACCGAAAGGTCACTAAGCTTTGGCCTCCGGCGGATTTCTCCGCGCCGGTCAAGCCAGGGAGTGTCCCGTGGGTCTCGCCACGGCGACGATCCCGGGGCACGCCCAGGGAGTGTCCCGATGGGTCTTCGCCGTAGCGACGCAGGTAGGTCCAGAAGATCCACGGGCCGCGACCGTGGCCTGATCCCCCTGTCGCTTGAAAGGTTGCCATGACCCGCGTGGTCCTGCTGGGCTCGCCGCCCGGCCCGATCGGTTCTCCACCGCCAGGCGGCCAGCCCGTGTCGCCGGCGGACATCACGTTGGCGTCGCTTCCCGGAGCCCCCTCGGTGTACGGCAGGCTGCTCGAGCAGCTCGCCTCGCTCGATCCCGAGCCGATCACCATCGCCCGGCCTGCCGACGCTCCCGCCTTCCGACGCCATTCGAGGCGGGTCGTGGAGAGCCCGGACGTAGCCGGGGACCTTCGGGCGCTCGCCGACGCGGTCGAGGACTCAGCCGACAACCTGCTGATCCTGCCCGCGCAGTCGCTGGTGCACGACGAGTTGATCTACCAGATCAACAAGGCCAAGCGGCACGCCCTCGCACTGATCGTCCGGGAGGAGCGGCACGAGGACGCGCCGGAGGAGCCGCCCATCGAGGAGGCGGAGCCCGAGATCGGCCAGAAGGTGATCGAGGGTCTCCCCCAGCGCACCCGGGCCGGCCGCGGCCGGATCATCTCGGTCGGCACCGCCTATCACGCCGTCACCCGCCCGAACGCCGCGCTGCTCGGACCGCTCCGCCTCCACCAGCGGCACGCCGCCGTGCTCGCCGAGGCCGCCCGCGAGCTGGCGGACATGGCCCACCTGTTCGGCCCCGAGGACGACGTCGTCGAGCTGCTCGTGCTGGGTCTCGTACGGCGCGGCGTGTCGGTCGGCATCCGCGGCCGCAGGGACCTGTTCTACCGCCGGGTCCACGATCAGCGGGAGGCGGACGAGGCCCTGGCGGAGATGGCCGGGTTCGACGAGGACCGGGCCCGGCTGAACCACGCCGTGAAGGGCGCCGACGGCTTCTTCACCACGTTCTTCGTCAGCACCTATTCGAGGTTCATCGCGCGCTGGGCGGCCCGCCGGGGGCTGACCCCCAACCAGGTCACCCTCATCTCGATCCTTCTCGGCCTGCTGTCGGCCGGCGCGTTCGCGACCGGCACCCGGTGGGGTGCGATCGCCGGCGCGGTGCTCATCTACTTCGCGTTCGTCTTCGACTGCGTCGACGGGCAGGTCGCCCGATACGCACGGAAGTTCGGCGTGCTGGGAGCCTGGCTGGACGCCACGTTCGACCGGTTCAAGGAGTACGCGGTCTTCGTCGGCCTCGCCGTCGGCGCGACCGTGTCCGGTCAGTTCGGGGACGGAGAGGGCATCTGGATCCTCGCCCTGGTGGCGCTGGCGCTCCAGTCGGTCAAGCACCTGCTCGACTTCTCGTTCGGCGCGGCCAACCGGCGCAGGGCGCCCGTCCCGCTGCCCACGCTCGATCTGACGGTCCCCGAGGACCGCCCGCTGCGCGAGGCGCTGGAGGAGCGCAAGGCGCGCCGCAACTCGGGCATCCGCAGCCTGCTCAAGCTCTGGACCAAGGCCGGGAGGTTCCGTCCCGTGCACTGGGCGCGCAAGATGATCGTGTTCCCTATCGGGGAGCGTTTCGCCGCCATCGCGATCACCGCGGCCTTCTTCGACCCCCGCGTCACGTTCCTCACGCTCGTGATCTGGGGCGGCGTCGCGACCATCTACACCCTCACCGGACGCATCCTGAGGTCTCTCGCATGATCACCCAGCCGCAGACCACCACGATTCCCGACCCGGACGAGGAACGCCGCCGCATACAGACCGAGCGGCTGCTGGCCTATCGCGACGACGGCCCCATCGCCACCACGCTGAAGGGGGTGCTGGGCCGCGGCCTGCCGCCCGTGCCGTTCACGCTCGTGGCGCTGCTCGCCATCGTGGCCCTGGCCGTCGGCGGCGTGCTCGACGAGGGACCGATCCTGCTGGCGCCCGTGCTGATCCTGGTCGCCCTGGTCGTGCCGAGCGCGCCGAGCGACCACCTCGGACGGCTGGACTGGCTCACCCCGCCGCTGCTGCGGGGCGCGGAGTTCCTCACGATCATCCTGCTCGGGCTGGCCGAGGACACCCCCAAGTGGCTGCTGTTCGTGCTACTCTACGTGGTCGGCTACCACACGTACGACACGGTCTATCGCACCAGGCAGGGCATCTGGCCGCCCGCGTGGCTGTTCCGCGCCGGGCTCGGCTGGGAGGGCCGGCTGCTGATCCTGGGTGTGGGCGCGGTGGCCGGTCAGTTGACCGCCGTCGTCGCCGTCCTCACGGCCTACTTGTTCGTCCTGTTCGCCGTGGAGAGCGTGGTGAGCTGGGTGCGGCTGGACAAGGCCTCCGCCCAGGCCCAGGCTCAGGCCGACCAGGATCTCGAGCAGTCGCCCGAGGAGGCGGCCGAGCAGCTCACGGGCGACGCCGACCCGGCCTAGCCCGGCTCCTTCTCCGGTCTCCAGGCGAGGGGGCATGGCCTGCGGCCACCGCTTGATCGTTGATTGTCAGCACGACACTCGATGATCGCGGTGGCCGTACCCGTCCCTACCGGCAAGTCTGCAATCGCCGCGATCTCGGCTGGGTGGCCATGGCCACCGGCGCTGCTCCCAGTGGGCCCGGGTGAGTTCATGGAGAATGCGCATGCAGCGATCTTGACCAGCGGCGGCGGGGCCCGCCACCGGATCGTGGCCGGCCTGCCGTCGCCGCGGCAGCCGGTTCACGCCTGCAGGCGAGAGCCCGCCCGTGCCGCCGGGGACGCTCCAGCACGGGCACGACGTCCCGGACGACGGGTCGGTGCAGGTAGGGCGAGGGGGGCACCCCGCTGATCTTCAGTCCGCGCCGCCGCCTGAATCTGAGCAGCTCAGTCGGCGTGGCCGTCGAACAGCGCCCACACGATCTTGCCGTCGCCGGTGAGGATCCAGCCCCATGCGATGCTCAGCGCGTCGACCAGGTGGAGGCCCCGGCCGGTCTCCGTCGACAGATCGCACTCCCGGCTCAGTGCCGGAACCCGCTCGCTGGCGTCGCCGACGCCGACGCCGATATGAAAGCGGCCCGTCACATCCACGTGGTTCACCAACCACAACAGGATGGGCGGGCCGTCGGGATCGCGGCGTTGGGAATCGCGACACTGTGAATCTTGGCGCTGTGAATCTTGGCGCTGCGAACATCGGGGTGCGTGCCGGAGCGCGTTCGTCACCAGCTCGGACACGACGACCAGCGCGTCGGGGACGAGCCGCGGGAAACCCCACGCGCGCAGCGTCTCGGCGGTGAAGTCCCGGGCGACGGCGGGGGAAACGCTTCCGGCCGGAAGCGCGCACACGACCGACGGCGGAACCGGCAGATCCGGGAAGTCGTCCTGCTCGAACATCGTGGTCAGCCATGAAGGTGCTGTCGCTGCTCCCGGCCCTGCCAGATCTGCGGTCATCGCCGTTCCCTCAGGTCGTCACCCGTCACCTCATGTGAGCTTCCCTTCATCGTGTATCTTGCCCTGACCCTTGCGTATGCAAGCGCGCTTGCACGTGCAATTGTCATCACTCAGGCATCGCGGCGAAGAACGCCGCACACGTCTCGGCGAAGGCCGCCGCGCGGGCCGTGGGCCGTACGCCACGCACCGAGGCCAGCACGACGTCGAGCGGCGGCACCTCGTCGCTGATCGGCACGCTGACCACCCGGCCGCCGTCGTAGGTCTGATCGGTCGCGGCCTGCTGGGTGAGGATCGAGTAACCGTGCCCGCCGGCCACCAACGACCTGGCCGTCTCGAAGCTCGACGTGCGGAACCGCACCCGGGGTTCGCTGGCGTAGAGCGTGCGGAAGTAGTCGCGGCTGCGCGGCAGGTCCAGCAGGATCATCGGCTCCCCCGCCAGGTCGGCCAGGGACACCGCCTCCGCCTCGGCGAGCCGGTGCCCCGGCGGCAGCAGCGCGTGCGGCCTGGCCTGGGTGAGCAGCCGGAGGTCGAGATCGAGGGCGAGGTCGGTCGCGTAGACCAGGGCGGCCTCGCACCGGCCGTCGAGCAGGGCGGCCTCCATGGCGGAGATCTCCCCCTCGATCACGGTGACCCGGACGCCGGGGAACCGGCCGGCGAACTCGCGCAGCAGCCGGGACAGGTAGAACGGCGCGAGCGCGGTCAGGCAGCCGACGGACAGCTCCCCGGTCAGCGAGCCGGCGAGCCCACGCGCCGACTGGGCCAGCGCGGCGGCGTGTGACAGGAATTCACGGGCCTCCACGAGGAACCGCTCCCCCGAACGGGTGAGCGACAGCCCCCTGGCATGATGGCGGATCAGCAGCTGGACGCCGAGTTCCCGCTCGACCTGGGCGATGGCGGCCGAGATCGCCGACTGCGCCACCATCAGCTCCCTGCTGGCCGCGGTCATGCTGCCGAGCTCGGCCGCCGTCACGAAGTAACGCAGCTGGACGAGTGTGAAGTTGACGTCCGCCACGCAACCATTGTGACCGCCTCAGTCGTGTACGCGCTGCCGCAACCGGAAGGAAGTTCGCGTGGTTTTCCGCTGACTTTCCGCGCCGATGATCAGGAGTTTTCCCGCTGGAAGATCCGGGTGCCCATGGCGACCGCGATGACGACGAAAGCCGACGTCACGAGCACGCCCCACAGAACGTCAGGCGAGGCGTAAGCTCCGGCGAACAGCGCACGCAGCGCCTCGACCGCGTACCGGAACGGCGTGAGCCGGGAGACCGCGTCCAGCCACGCGGGCGCGAGGGACATCGGCAGCAGCGCCCCCGACAGCAGCATGAGCGGGATCGCCACGGTGGACATCACCGGCGCGAACAGCTCCTGCTTGATCGTGAGGGCGGCCGCGTACGACAGCGAGGCCATGCCGACCGACAGGACGACCATGAGCAGCAGGCCGAGCAGCACGCCGGGAAGCGGCGCCCGCAGCCCCAGGAAGAACCCCGCCGCGATGATGACCACGGCCTGGACGAGCAGCACGAGGCCGTCCTTGAACACCCGGCCGAGCAGCAGCGCGACCCGGCTCGCCGGGGTGACCCTGAGCCGCTCCAACACGCCGAACCGCTGGTCGAACACGATGGTGAAGCCCACCATCCCGGCGCTCATCAGCCCGAGCTGGACGAGCAGGCCGGGAACGAGCACGGCCCACGACCCGACGCCGCTGCGGTCGAACAGCGGACCGAACAGCACGAGGTAGAGGAACGGCTGCACGGCGCCGAAGACGATCGCGAACCTGTTCTTGAGGGTGCCGCGCAGGTAGTAGCCGATCAGCGCGGCCAGCGTGTGCGCGGTGGTCGGCCCGGTGAGTGTGGTCATGCCGCGGCTCCCTCACGCGGTTCCCGGCCGGTGACCGAGAGGAAGACGTCGTCGAGCGTGGCGGCGCCGTACGCCGACTTGAGCTCGCGCGGCGTGCCCGAGGCGACGATCCGGCCGTGGTCGACGATGAGGACCCGATCGCACAGCGCGTCGGCCTCCTCCAGGTAGTGCGTCGTCAGGAACACGGTCAGGCCGTCCTGCTCGCGCCGGCGCCGTACGCGTTCCCACAGGTCGGCCCGGCTCTGCGGGTCGAGCCCGGTCGTGGGCTCGTCGAGGAAGAGCAGGTCCGGCCGGTGGAGCAGGCCCATCGCGATGTCCAGCCGCCGCTTCTGACCCCCGGACAGCGACGCGGCGATCCGCCGCTCCACCCCGCTCAGGTCCAGCTCGGCCAGCAGGCGGGTCACCCGTTCCCCGGCCTCGGTACGGCGCATGCCGTACAGGCGGGCCTGGAGCTCTAGCTCCTCCCCCACGGGCGAGAACGGCCCGATCATGCCGCCCTGGGCGACGTAGCCGATGTGCCGCCGGACGCCCGCCGGGTCGGCGAGCAGGTCGCATCCGGCGACGGCGGCCGTGCCCGATGTCGGCCGGAGCAGGGTGGTCAGCATTCGCATCGTCGTGGTCTTGCCGGCCCCGTTCGGCCCGAGAAGACCGACGATCTCCCCGGCCGACACGTCGAGATCGATGCCGCGCACGGCTTCGACGTCGCCGAACGTCTTGGTGAGTCCTCTGGCGTGAATCATGATTGGTAGAGTAACACCAAATTTGGAGTCACTGAAAAATTGTTGCGACCCTTAGAATGTCCGCATGGAGGGCCTGCGTGAACGGAAGAAGCGGGAGACCCGGCAGCGCATCGCCGACATCGCGATGGGGCTGTTCCTGCAGCGGGGATTCGACGACGTGACCGTGGCCGAGGTGGCGCGGGCCGCCGACGTGTCCGTCAACACGGTCTTCAACTACTTCCACACCAAGGAGGACCTGTTCCTCGACCGGAGCGAGGACGTCGAAAACCTGCTGGCGCGGGTGATCCTCGACCGGCGGCCCGGCGAGTCGGCCGTCGGGGCGGTGCGCCGCGACTTCTTCGAGTCCCTGCGCGACGGCGACTGGCGGTACGGCATGCACGAGGGCGCCGACCTGTTCACCCGGCGCGTCCGGGAGAGCGCCGCCCTGCAGGCCCGCCTGAGCCTGATGACCCGCCGCCGGGAGGAGCTGCTCGCCGAGGCGCTCGCCGACGAGACCGACGCCGACCCCGACGACGTCACGCCCTGGCTGGTGGCGGCCCAGATCTGCTCGGTGGTCACCACCCTGACCCGCCACTTCGCGGTCCGCAGGATGGCCGGGGAGGACGGCGATCGGATCGTCTCCGACATCCGGGCCCAGGCCGAGATCGCCTTCGACCTGCTCGAGCACGGAGTCGGCGACTACGCGCTACGTCCCGCCACGGACGGGTGAAGCGGCCGCGGCGCCGCCGCCGCGTGACGTGCAGCGGACGGCGGACCGGTATACAGGTCCCGTGAAGGTGGACGAGCTGGACCGCGCCATCATCAGGGCTCTCGTAGAGGACGCGCGCGCGACATATGCCGAGATAGGCAGCCAGGTCGGGCTGTCGGCTCCGGCGGTCAAACGCCGCGTCGACCGGTTGGTCGCGACCGGCGCGATCACCGGCTTCAGCGCCCGGGTCGAGCCGTCGGCCCTCGGCTGGACGACCGAGGCGTACGTCGAGCTGTACTGCCGCGGCAAGACCTCGCCGGCGGAGATCGGAGCGGCCGCCGCCCGGCACCCGGAGGTCGTCTCGGCCTGCACGGTCACCGGCGAGGCGGACGCCCTGCTGCACATCCGCGCGACCGACGTACGCCATGTGGAGCGCGTCATCGAGCGCATCGCGGCCGAGCCGTTCGTCGTGCGGACCAAGAGCTCGATCGTCCTGTCCCGTCTGATCAGCGGGACCCACCACCACCCCGCGCCCCCGGGTTAACGGATCGCCGAAATTCGGCCGAAGACGCAACCGATCCACCCGAAGGCGCAACGAGCACCCATTGGCCCCACGGCCCCGGATTCCTAACCTGAAGATCCGTTAGCTGAGGTGTTTTTCGGATGGAGTCTGAATGTCACTCGCGCCATCGGCTGAGATCTCGCGCAGCGACCGTACGAGCACGGCTCGGCACTACCTGATGTGCCGGCCGGAGTTCTTCACGGTCTCCTACTCCATCAACCCGTGGATGGACCCCGGCGAGGGGACCGACACGGCGAGAGCCGTAGGGCAGTGGGAGAGCCTGCGGCAGGCGTACGAGAGCCTCGGGCACCGGGTGAGCCTGATCGACCCCATCGAGGGCCTGCCGGACATGGTGTTCGCCGCCAACGGCGCGCTCGTCGTCGAGGGAAGGGTCTACGGGGCGAAGTTCGCCCACGCAGAGCGGGCCGCCGAGGGCCCGGCCTACCTCGACTGGTTCATCCGGCGGGGCTACGAGACGCTGGCGCCGTCCTTCACCAACGAGGGTGAGGGCGACTACCTGACGCTCGACGACGTGATCCTCGCCGGCACCGGGTTCCGTACGGACGTCGCCTCCCACATGGAGGCCCAGGAGTTCCTGGGCCGCCCGGTCGTCACGTTGCGGCTGGTGGACCCCAGGTTCTATCACCTCGACACGGCGCTGTTCCCGTTGGACGGCCACAACGTGGCGTACTACCCTGGAGCGTTCTCGGCCGGCAGCCTGCGCGTGCTGCAGCGGCTGTTCCCCGACGCCGTCATCGCCTCGGCCGCCGACGCGGAGGTGCTCGGCCTCAACGCGGTCAGCGACGGGCGGAACGTGGTCGTCAACGCCGAGGCGACCGGGCTCATCCTGGAGCTCAAGCGCCGGGGCTTCGAAGTCGTCCCCGTGGACCTGAGCGAGTTGCGCAAGTCCGGCGGGGGTCCCAAGTGCTGCACCCTGGAGATCCGGTGAACACTCCTTCCAACGCCGAAGACTTCATCCGCATCAGCGAGACCCGCGGTGCGCACAACTATCACCCGCTGCCCGTCGTGCTCCACTCCGCCGAGGGCGCCTGGGTGACCGACGTGGCCGGCCGGCGCTTCCTCGACTGCCTGGCCGGATATTCGTCGCTGAACTTCGGCCACGGCAACCCCACCATCCTGGCCGCCGCACGCGAACAGCTCGACCGGCTGACGCTGACCAGCCGGGCGTTCTTCCACGACCGGTTCGCCGAGTTCGCCACGGCCCTGGCCGACCTGTGCCGCAAGGACATGATCCTGCCGATGAACACCGGCGCCGAGGCCGTGGAGACCGCCATCAAGGTGGCGCGCAAGTGGGGCTACGAGGTCAAGGGCGTGGCCCCGGACCGGGCGAACATCGTCGTCATGGAGGACAACTTCCACGGCCGCACCACGACGATCGTCGGCTTCTCCACCGACCCGGACGCCCACGGGGGCTTCGGCCCCTTCACCCCCGGCTTCCGGATCGTCAAGTACGGCTCGGCCGAGGCGATCAGAGAGGCGATCGACGAGAACACGGTCGCCGTGCTCCTGGAGCCCATCCAGGGCGAGGCCGGCGTGCTGGTGCCGCCGGACGGCTATCTCGCCTCGGTCCGCGAGCTCTGCTCCGAGCAGGGGATCCTGTTCATCGCCGACGAGATCCAGTCGGGGCTCGGCCGCACCGGCGACACGTTCGCCTGCGACCACGAGGGGGTCGTGCCGGACATCTACGTCCTGGGCAAGGCCCTGGGCGGCGGGGTGGTCCCGGTCTCGGCCGTGGCCGCCGACGCCGACGTGCTCGGCGTCATCCGGCCCGGCCAGCACGGCTCGACGTTCGGCGGCAACCCGCTCGCCTGCGCGGTCGGCATCGCGGTCGTCGGGTTGCTGCGTACCGGCGAATATCAGGCACGGGCCCGCGAGCTGGGCGTTCTCCTGCACGAGCGGCTCGACGAGCTGGTCGGCCGGGGCGTGGTGGCGGTGCGCGGGCGCGGCCTGTGGGCGGGCATCGACATCGACCCCGCCCTCGGCACCGGCCGCCAGATCAGCGAGGCGCTCATGCGCCGGGGCGTGCTGGCCAAGGACACCCACGGTTCGACGATCCGGCTCGCGCCGCCCCTCGTCGTCTCCCGTGAGGACCTGTCCTGGGCGGTCGACCGGCTGGCGGAGGCGCTGAAGGAGTTCTGACGGCGGAACCGGCCAGGATGGCGCGGACCGGCGAGGGTGGTACGGCCTATGGCTCGCCCTCCAGCGACCGCACCAGCTGTTCCAGCTCGCGCATGAGCCGCTCGGTCCTGGCCGGGCCGTACGTCCCGAGGATCACCCGGTGGTGCTCGGCGATCCCCGCCTCCAGGCGGCCGAGCAGGTCGCTGCCCCGGCCCGCCAGCAGGACCACCACCTTGCGGCGGTCGACGGGGTCGCGCCCCCGGTAGACGAGGGCCCGGTCGACGAGCCGGTCGACGGCCTTGGTGAGCGTGGGGTGCGGCATGAGCGCGGCCTCGGCGAGGTCGCCCATGGTGTGGCCACGCCCGTCCGCGAGGGCCTGGAGGATGCGCCACTGCTCGACGGTGACCTCCTCCGCGGCGAGCGCGGCCGCCAGCCCCCGGTTGACGCCGCGCTCGGCGCGGCTCAGCAGATAGGCGAGCGAGGAGCCCAGCCCGGAGGAGCCCGGTCCGGTCGAGCCGGATCCCGTTGCGCCTGGTCCGGTCGAGCCTGGCCCGGTCGAGCCGGGGTCGGCGGGCGCCGCCCGGGAGACTCCGGCGCCGTCGTCACCGTCGCGCCCGGCCGTCACCATCGATTCATCCTTTCCCCGGCTGGTGCCGATGGACCATACTCTTCTCCGTGGCCGATCTTGCCGCAGCCCTCCTCGAACCGCTGGAGGCGCACCTGCTCAGGGCCGACACGCTCCGTTTCGCCCTGGTGGTGCCGGTCTCCGGCGTACTCGGCCTCGTGGGCCCGGGTGCGATCAACTGCGCGATGCTGGCGGCAGGGGAGGTCAACGACGCGGGCGGGCTGCTCGGCAGGCCGGTGGAGCTGGTCCTGGTCGACGGCGGCCGCCCACCCGCGCTGGTCGCCGAAGAGGTCGCCGAGCTGGCGCGGGCCGGGGCCGTACAGGCGGTCGTCGGCACCCACGCCAGCGACGTGCGGGTGTCGATCGAGGATTCGCTGCGGGGCATGGTCCCCTTCGTCTACGCGCCGCCGTACGAAGGCGGCGTCCGCCGTCCCGGCGTCTACTTCCTCGGCGAGCCGGCCTCCCGGCAGGTCGGGCCGGGACTCGACTGGCTCATCGAGCACCGCCGGGCACGGCGCTGGTTCCTGCTGGGCAACGACTACGTCTGGCCGCGGCTGGTGCACGCCGCCGCGCGGGACCATCTGCTGTCGCG
Organism: Sphaerimonospora mesophila; assembly: GCF_001417795.1. Classification (NCBI taxonomy): domain Bacteria; kingdom Bacillati; phylum Actinomycetota; class Actinomycetes; order Streptosporangiales; family Streptosporangiaceae; genus Sphaerimonospora; species Sphaerimonospora mesophila. The sequence goes on from NZ_BCBX01000055.1 coordinate 36,014, forward strand.
GTCGGCCACCGTGGTCGGTGAACGGCTCGTTCCGTTCGGCATCCGCGACATGGGCCCGCTGATCGAGGAGCTGGCCGCGGTGCGGCCCGACGCGGTGCTGCTCAACCTCATCGGCAGCGACCTCGTCGGGTTCAACCGGGAGTTCGCGGCGAGCGGGCTCGGCTGCGCCCGGCTGTGCGGTGCGCTGGAGGAGCACGGCCTGCTGGCGATCGGGGGCGACACCAGCGGGGAGCTGTACGCCGCCATGGGCTACTTCGGCAGCATCGCCACGGAGGCGAACCTCGGCCTTCGCGAACGCTACACCCGGCGGTTCGGGCCGCAGGCTCCGCTGCTCAACGGCCACGGACACGGCTGCTACGAAGGCGTGCTCATGCTCGCGGCCCTCGCCGAGCGCGCCGGCGCCCTCGTCGTGCCGGCGATCGACGCCGTTTCCGACGGCACCTCGATCGTCAGCGGCCGGGGGCCGCTCACCCTTTCCGGGCGGCACGTACGGCAGCGCGTATACCTGGGACGAGCCGATGGCCTGGACTTCGATGTCGTGACCTCCTGCTGACCTGCCCGGTCGTCGATTTGTAAGGGTTTTCGCAAGAAAGTTTCTAGAGAAACCTTTTCTAATTCAAGGATTAGCTCTATCGTACGCTCTGCCCCCCACGCGAAGGAGCACGAATGTCATCCCTCTCCGAGTCGCCGGCCCCGGCGGCATCCCCCTCCGGAGTGGAACGCTTCGGGTACAAGCAGGAGCTGAACAGGTCGCTGAGCTTCGCCGACCTGATGATCTACGGCCTGATCTTCATGGTGCCGATCGCACCGTTCGGGATCTTCGGCGGCGTCTTCCAGTCCTCCGGCGGGATGGTCGCGCTCGTCTACGCGATCGGCATGGTCGCGATGGCGTTCACCGCGCTGTCGTACGCGCAGATGTCCAAGGCGTTCCCGATGTCTGGATCGGTCTACACCTACGCCGGGCGCGGCATCGGCGCCCCGGTCGGCTTCCTCGCCGGCTGGGTCATCCTGGCCGACTACATCCTCGTGCCCGCACTGCTCTACCTGGTGGCCAGCGCCGCCATGGCGTCGTTCGTGCCCGCCGTGCCCCTCTGGGCCTGGATGATCATGTTCATCGTGCTCAACACGGTGGTCAACTCCCTGGGCATCAAGATGACCGCCAGGATGAACAAGATCATGCTGATCGGCGAGCTGATCGTCTTGGCGATCTTCCTGGTCATCGGCGTCGTCGCGCTCGCGCAGGGCAAGGGCCACGGCGACTTCTTCAGCCCGATCTTCGACTCCTCGACGTTCACCTGGGAGCTCGCGTTCGGCGCGGTGTCGATCGCGGTGCTCTCCTTCCTCGGCTTCGACGGCATCTCGATGCTCGCCGAGGAGAGCCGCGAGGACGCCCGCAAGCTCGGCCGGGCCATGTTCGGCGCACTGATGCTGGCCGGCCTGCTGTTCATCACCCAGACCTGGGTCGCCTCGCTGCTCGTGCCGAACCGCGCCGAGCTGCTCGCCAACGGCGACCCGGACGGCACGGCGTTCTACAACGCGGCCGAGGCCGCCGGCGGCCACTGGCTGAGCGTGCTCACCGCCGTCGCCACCGCCGTGGCATGGGGCTTCGCCAACTCCCTGGTCGCCCAGGCGGCCACCTCGCGCCTGCTGTTCGCGATGGCCCGCGACCGGCAGCTCCCTCGGTTCCTCAGCAAGATCGACCCCAAGCACAAGGCGCCGGTCAACGCCACGCTGCTGGTCGCCGCCGTCTCGCTGGTCCTGGGCGTCTACATGTCCTCGCGCGACGACGGGATCGACCTGCTCAGCTCGCTCATCAACTTCGGCGCGATGACCGCCTTCCTCGCACTGCACGTCTCGGTCGTCGTCCACTACGTCGTACGCAAGGGCAGCCGCGACTGGTGGCGGCGCCTCATCGCCCCGGGCATCGGCTTCCTGATCCTGCTGTACGTCGTGATCAACGCCAAGGTCGCCGCGCAGACCGTCGGCCTGATCTGGCTGGCGCTCGGCATCGTCACGCTCGGCGTGCTGACTCTCCTCGGCCGTCGCCCCTCCCTTCCCGACGAGACGGAGGTCTCCGAGTGAACGTCGTCTCTTACCGGCCCACGCCGGAAGAGCTGTCCTACACCTTCGGCGGGCGGCCGCCCGTGGCCACTATCGCGCCGGGCACGATCCTGGAGATCTACACGGAGGACTGCTTCGGCGGGCGGGTGCGCGGCCCGGCGGACCTGCCGTCGCGGGTCTGCGAGTTTCCGTACCTGAACCCGGTCACCGGGCCCTTCCACGTGGCGGGGGCCGAGCCCGGCGACACGATCGCGCTGCACTTCGTGTCGATAGAGCCGGCCCGCGACTGGGCGGTCTCCACCACGTTTCCGCACTTCGGGGCGCTCACCACGACCCACACCACGGCGATGCTGCACCCGCCGCTGGACGAGGTGGTCTGGATGTACGACGTCGACGTGGAGAAGGGGGTCGTCCGCTACCACGCGCGGCGCGGCGACTTCAGCGTGGAGATGCCGCTCGACCCGATGCACGGCACGGTTGGGGTCGCCCCGGCCGCGTCCGAGTCGCGGATGACGATCACTCCGGACGCGCACGGCGGCAACATGGACACCCCCGAGCTGCGGGCCGGCGTCACCCTCTACCTGGGCGTCAACGTCGAGGGCGGGCTGTTCTCCGTCGGCGACGGGCACTGCCGCCAGGGCCACGGCGAGGTCTGCGGCACCGCCGTCGAGGCCGCGATGAACACGGTCGTCGCCGTCGAGCTCGTCAAGGGCGTCGGCACACCGTGGCCGCGACTGGAGGACGACGACCACCTGATGTCGACCGGCTCGGCCCGGCCGCTGGAGGACGCCTACCGGATCAGCCAGCACGACCTCGTCACCTGGACGGCCTCGCTCACCGGGCTCGACACGCTCGACGCCTACCAGCTGATCAGCCAGGGCGGCGAGGCGCCCGTGGGCAACGTGGTGGACACCAACTACACAATGGTCGCCAAGCTACCCAAGGCGTACCTCGGTTGTCCGGATGCGTACGAGTCGGCCCACTCCCGGCTCCGCGCACTCGGCGAGCGGTACCTGTCCTCCCGGTGATCAGCTGACCGCGTGACACCGGCCCGTGACCCGGTGGCGTACGGCTCAGCCGGCGGCGGCGACGATGTCCTCGCAGATGGCATGGGTGACAAGGGCGTCATCCGCGCTGATCGTACGGCCCTGCCGTACCGCGTCGAGGAACGCGCCGCAGGCCTGCTCGATGCCGCGCTGCCGGGCCACCGGGGTCCAGTCGGCCCTCCTGGCGAGCGTCTCGCCCGCGGTGTAGTCGATCACGTCGCCGAGGTTGACCACCCTCCGCTTCACGTCGCCGCCCATGACCTCGCAGGTCTCCTCGGCGGCGCCGCTGACCCTGCACATCACGCCGACGGCGGTGAAGCCGTCGCCGCCGAGCTGGAGCGTGACGTGCTCCAGCAGCCCATCGCGCACCCGGGTCCTGATGACCGTGTCCGTCACCTCGGCCGGGGCGAGGAAGCGCAGCGTGTCGACGACGTGGACGAAGTCATCGAAGATCACCGCACGGGGGTCGGCGGCCAGGCCCGACCGGTTCTTCTGCATCACGATCAGGTCGCGTGGCAGCTCACGCAGCGCGGCGTAGCCGGGGGCGTGCCTGCGGTTGAAGCCGACCATGAGCGACCTGTCCCGCTCCCGGGCCAGCCGTACGAGCTTGTCGGCGTCGGCGAGATCGTAGGCGAGCGGCTTGTCCACGTAGACGTGCACGCCCGCCTCCAGCAACGCGGACACGATCGGCACGTGGGCCTCCGTGGCGGCGTGGACGAACGCCGCGTCGATCCCCGCCCGGACCAGCTCGTCGACCGAGGTGAACCTGGCGCCGATCCGGTAAGCGTCGCCCAGCCGGCCGAGGACCTCCCGATCGCGTGTGCACAGGTGCGGCTCGATCCCCGCCGTGGCCGCCAGCACCGGCAGATAGGCCTTGCGCGCGATGTCGCCCAGTCCGATGATTCCGATCTTCATATGACTCCCGGAGAGATGGTCGGCATAGCAGCGCCCTCGGCGGCTGCGAGCAGGCGTTCGTCGTAGGCGACGAACCAGTCGAGCGCGCGATCGAGCGCCTGCGCGGCGCAGAGGTGGACGGCGTCGAGACTGCGCAGGCCAGGCGGCCCGATCACCCCTGCGGCGTCGAGGAGGCGGTCATCCATGGCGATGATCCGCAGTCTGGACAGCAGGCCGCGTGCGGCGGCGATCGCCTCGGCTCCGTGCGGCCGTACCGCCCGCGGCACCTCGGTACGCGCCAGGGCACAGGTGACCACGGGCGTCGCCCTCGCCGCCAGCCACTGCCCGAGCGCCGCCGTCTCGGCCTCCAGGACGACGAGCTTGACCAGTGCCGAAGAGTCGAGATAGATCATCGTTCCGTCGACCGGAGATCGGCCAGCGTCTCGCTCGGCAGCGGCGCACCCGGCTGCCCCTGTGTGACATGCCAGTGGTTCCAGTCGATCTCGATCTCCGGCATCGTCATCCGCCCCTCGGCGACGAGCTTCTCGGTGACGACGCGGTCGTGCGGCAGAGCCGCGAGCTGCGCCACGGGCCGCCCCCTTTCAGTGATCTCCACAACGGTCCCCGCCTGGGCCAGCTGCAGGAAGTGCGCGAGCCGATCACGCAACTCCCGCACTCCGACGCTGATGACTTCGTCCGTCATGCTGTAAGGCTAAACGCCGGGCTGTCCACCTTTCAAGAGGCGCGGTACACGATATGGAAGTCGCGTACCATGAAATTTCAGCGGTACACTACAGATCAGCGGCCGCGCCACCAGGCGAGGGTCTCCTTGAGCGCGTCGTCCATCGGGGTGGGCGCGAGATCGAGGGCGGCCTCCGACGCCGAGGAGTCGAGGATGAACGGCCGGTCGAACTGGTAGCGGATCTCCTTCAACTCCTTGAGGAACGGCACGGCCAGTCCGGCCGCGGTGAGCATCCAGCCGGGGAGCCGCCTGAACCGGGGTGCGGGGGCGCCGGCGAGCAGGCACAGCCGTTCCGCCACCTCACGCATGGTCATCGCCGGGCCGGTCGGCACATGCCAGGCCCGGCCCCAGGCGCTCTCCCGGGCCGCCGCCGCGACCAGGGCCCGCGCGACGTCGGGCAGATAGGTCCAGCTGTGCGGGACGTCGGGGTTCCAGGGAACCATCGCCGGTTTGCCGGACGACAGCAGCGGCCCGAGCAACCGCTCGCCGAAGTACGACTGGTCCGATGCGTGAGGACCGAAGTAGTCCGAGCCGCGCACCTCGGTCACCCGCACCCGGCCCGACCGGTGGGCGGCGAGCAGGTCCTCCCACATCCGGGCCCGCACCCTGCCCTTGACCCCGGTGGAGGCCAGGGGCAGGTCCTCGGTCATCGGGCCGTCGACCGGGCCGTAGCCGTACAGGTTGCCGAGCACGGCCAGGACCGCCCCCGCCGCCTCGGCCGCCGACACCAGGGAGGCCGCGATCGGCGGCCAGTCCCGGGCCCATCGGTGGTATTGCGGATTGGCGCAGTTGTAGAGGACTTCGGCTCCCTCGGTGATCCGCCGCATCGTCGCGGCGTCACCGGCGTCGGCCGCGACCAGCGTGACACCTGCCCTGCGGGGACCCGATCCGGAGCGGGTGACGACCACGACTTCGTGGCCCGCATTCGCGAGCAGTTCCGCTACATGACCACCGACCTGCCCGGCCCCGACGATGACGTGCTTGGCCATGATCTTCTCCTTTACGATGGTATGCGTGGGCTGTCAGACCTGGTGCCAGACGAGCCGCAGGACGGCGTTGATGACGTAGAGCGCGTAGAAGACCGCACCCGCGGTGACGAGCCCGGAGGCGGCGAGCGCACCGGCTCCGATCCCGAACCAGACGATCTCGAACACGGCACGGGCGAGCCCGTGAAACTGGAAGGGCGCCTTGCCCCCGGCCATGAACAATCCCCACAGGGTGGCGAGCGCCGCCGGGGCGCCCAGCCCGGCGAGGATCCTGAGCACGGCTCCCGCGTCGAGAGTGAAGCCCCAGCGGCCCGCCGAGAACAGCACGCCCAACTCCAGAAGGAAGGTCAGGGCGAGGTTGGCCCCTTTGGCGACCTGCATCACGTCTCCCTGGCGCTCACCGCTCTCTTACGAGAGCAACGCTCTCTCACGGGAGTGCAAATGTCAAGAGCGGTGCTCTCGTTTTGCTCTCATGCTCTGATAACGTGGCCCCATGAACGCGAGCCGTACCGCACGGGAGCGGGTGAGGGCGGAACTGATCCGGGAGATCACCGATATCGCGCGGCGTCATCTGGCGACCCATGGGGCGGCCGGATTGTCGTTGCGGGCCGTGGCACGTGAAATGGGGATGGTCTCCTCGGCGATCTACCGGTACTACCCCAGCCGGGACGACCTGCTCACCGCGCTGATCATCGACGGATACAACGCCATCGGCGAGGCCGTGGAGAAGGCGGATGCCGCCTGCCCCCGTGAGAACTTCACCGGACGCTGGCTCGCCACCTGCCATGCCGTACGGAACTGGGCCCTGGCGCACCCGCATGAGTACGCCCTGCTGTACGGATCGCCGGTGCCGGGCTACCGTGCCCCTCAGGACACGATCGGGCCGGCCACCCGCGACACGATCGTCTATGGACGGATCATCTCCGAGGCCCACCATGCCGGACGGCTGTCGCCGCCGCCGATATGCCCGCAGCCGCCGGCGATCCTGTCGGCGGACCTCGATGCGGTGCGGGAGCTGATGCCCGGCGTCCCCGACGACGTGGTCGCCCGCGCCGTCATCGCCTGGACGGACCTGTTCGGCATGGTCAGCTTCGAGCTGTTCGGCCAGTTCAACGGCACCATTGAGCACCGCGCCGAACTCTTCGAGCACAGCATGACCTGCCTCGCCCACCTCCTCGGCCTGCCTTTCGACTGATGCGCCATGTTTGGAACGCATCGTTTACGCCGGCGGATCGCCGCGAGGATGACATGTTCTCGGTCGCCTCGGCCGTACCACGGTTGAGCGCCACCGTGCCGTTGACAGAGTCCGCGAAACGGCATGACCGCCCGATAGGCCTGGGGCTCGGTGGCCCGCCGGGAGCCGCAGTGGCCGAGCCGGAGGACAGGCGGCGGATGTACCTGTGCTTCGCTCATGAGCGTTTCGGCGACCTGCCGGACGAGGAACTGTTCGCGCGCGGTGGTGCCCTGTGTGGCTCCGATGCCCGCGACGAGGAGTCGATGAGGCTGCTCGAACTGCGCCGTCCCGGCGGGGAGGTGCCCTAGATCGGGAAACGTCCGGTGCGCCAGTGCCAGTGGCGGCCGGCCTTCAGATGGTCGACGATCGCGCGCTGGAGCACGGTGCGGCGCGGCAGCCGGTCGAGCGGCGTGGTCAGGGTCCGGAACACGAACCGCAGCGCCTCGACGTCGGCGTCCAGCCCTTCCGGCTCCTCGTAGGGCTCCAGCTCGAACCTCCGCTGGAACCGGACGATGTTGGAGTCCTCGGGCAGATACTCCAGTAACTGCGGGTCGAGCAGCCACGAGCCGCAGGAGAACGCCGTGTAGCGCTCGTCGGGAAAGTGGCGCGGAAAGAACTCGCGGGCCTCGTCGAGCGACGCCGCGACCGCCTCCGGGGTCATCGGTCCCGACTCGGGGATGTGCAGGCCGATGGCGGTGTCGCCGCGCTGGTACTGCAGCCGGCCCAGCTCGTAGACGCCGCCGCGCGCGTGCAGCGTCAGCCAGCTCTGCATGACCGGCCAGCCCTCGCCGTGCATCCGCCGGTCGATCGCGAGGTTGCGGCCGAGGTCCGCGAGGGTCACCCATGAGACGGCATCGGCGATGCCGTGGTCGCGGTGGTACCCCGTGACGACCTCGACCAGGGCCAGGTAGGCATACACGTAGAGATGCCGCCAGGCGGGGCCCCGTTCGCGTGGCAGGTCCGGACCGGGCGACAGCCAGTCGTGGCCCCCGAGATCGGCGCGGACCAGGGCGATCGAGCGGTCGAGCAGCCAGCGCAGCTCCGGAGTCCACAGTGGAGAGTCGGGGTCGGGCCAGCCCGCCATGATCTCGGCGGCGTCGTCCGGCCGCACCGCGAGCCGGTCGAGGATCGCGGGCACGTCGGCCTTGGCGGGCAGCGGCGCCGACGGCAGGGCGCCGGCGAGCCGGTGCACGCGGTCGACGTCCTCGACGGGCACCCCGAGCCGGGCGGCGATGTCGCTCAGATCCACGCGGACGACCCTACCTGCCGGCGTCTCCATACCCGTACCTTTCGGGCAAATCCCGCCACGGCGGCCCGATCCGCTTCACCCGACAACTCGCATTGATCATCTATTGGTGATCACGACAGCGAACAACCAATCGACCATGACGTTGTTGCTGTGAAACCCGCGTTTTTTCAGCAATAACGTCATGATCGACGGCGAAACCGCACTCCCGCGGGTGCGATACCTCTGGAAGTGATCCGTACGATGCGGTATCACCGGGACAAATCGCTATCTACATGGTTCGATCCGAGCGCGAACCCCGCTCACAGCGATCGGGCGAGCCGGAACCCGAGATCGTCGATGCGGAAGGTCGGGTGGCTCTTACGGCGGCACGACGCCCGGCATCCTCTGGGCCGGTCATACGCGCCGCCGCCGCGGAACACCCGGTACGGGCCATAGACGCCGGGGTCATAGAGATCCCAGCACCACTCCCACACATTGCCGATCATGTCGTAAAGGCCCCACGCGTTCGGCGCCCTGGTGGCGACATCGTGCAACTCGCCGCCCGAGTTTCCGCGATGCCAGGCGATCTCGTCCAGCTCTCCGTAGCGAACGCCGGAAGTCCCGGCCCTGCACGCGTGCTCCCACTCCGCCTCCGACGGGAGGCGGAAGCCGTCGGCGTCCCAGTCGCAGACCACGTCCTGCCCATCGGGGTCGTCACCCATCGAGTAGCAGGGTTCGAGGCTCATCGCCTGCGAGAGCAGGTTGCAGAACCGTACGGCCTCCATCCAGGAGATCTCGGTCACCGGTGTCCGCGGCCCTGCCGAGCCAACGGGCGCCTCACCTCGAACAGCCTGGTACAGCTCGCATGTCACGGGATGCGGCGCCAGCCGGAATGCCTCGACCTCGACCTTCCAGCCCGTCTTCGTGCCCTCGTCCCGCAGGATGATCGCACCGGCGGGGATCTCGATCATGCCCGGAGCCATCTCAAGACGCAGCACCGATTCAATGGTCATCACAAGCCAAGAGTCTGTCAGCCGACCAGAACGTCGAGCGTGCGGCCTTACCCGGCTTTGCCAATCGTCTGCGACAAGTGTGGATCCTGGAGGCGCTCCGGTCGGAAATCCCGTGTGAGAGACGGGAACACAGCAGGGGCGGCACCCGGGGATCGCCCGGATGCCGCCCCAACTGCAAGATCACGAAAGCCTTTTGGGCAGGTCAACGGCCGTACGTGCGAGTTCTTGCAAGATCACGAATGGGATCGGGGCAGGTCATGCCGCCTCCCCGCGAGTAATTACAAGATCACGGCCGGGTGGGGGGAGGTCAGCGGGTGGCGCGGTTGACGGCGGAGATGATGGCCTTGAGCGAGGCCGTGGTGGTGTTGGCGTCGATGCCGACACCCCACAGGACCTGGACGCCGTCCGGGCCGCCGACTTCGCACTCCACGTAGGAGGCCGCCTTGGCGTCGGTGCCCGCGCTCATCGCGTGCCCGGTGTAGTCGAGCACCCGGACCGTGACGCCGACCACGGCGAGCGCGTCGCAGAAGGCGGAGATCGGACCGTTGCCGACGCCCTCGATCTCCCGGACCTCGCCGTCGAACCGTACGTCGGCGTTGATGACGTCCTTGTCGTCCACGGTCGAGGTGTGCCGGTGGGCCAGCAGCCCGAGCCGGCCCCACGGCTTGGCGGGGTTGGGCAGGTACTCGTCCTGGAACAGCTCCCACATCTCGGCCGGCGTGACCTCGCCGCCCTCGGCGTCCGTGTGGCCCTGGATCACCCGAGAGAAGTCGATCTGCAGGCGACGCGGCAGGTCGAGGTTGTGGTCGGCCTTCATGATGTAGGCGACGCCGCCCTTGCCGGACTGGCTGTTCACCCGGATCACGGCCTCGTAGGTGCGGCCGATGTCCTTGGGGTCGATCGGCAGGTACGGCACGGCCCACGCGAACTCGTCCACCGCCACCCCGGCGATCGCCGCGTCGCGCTCCAGGTGCTCGAAGCCCTTCTTGATCGCGTCCTGGTGGGAGCCGGAGAAGGCCGTGTAGACCAGCTCGCCGCCCCACGGGTGACGGGGGTGGACCGGGAGCTGGTTGCAGTACTCCACGACCCTGCGGATCTCGTCGATGTCGGAGAAGTCGATCTCCGGGTCGATGCCCTGGGAGAACAGGTTCATGCCCAGGGTGACCAGGCAGACGTTGCCGGTCCGCTCGCCGTTGCCGAACAGGCAGCCCTCGATGCGGTCGGCGCCGGCGAGGTATCCCAGCTCCGCCGCGGCCACGGCCGTACCACGGTCGTTGTGCGGGTGCAGCGACAGCACGATCGAGTCCCGGTACGCCAGGTGGCGGTTCATCCACTCGATCTGGTCGGCGTACACGTTGGGCGTGGCCATCTCGACGGTCGCCGGCAGGTTGACGATGACCTTGCGGTCGGGGGTCGGCTGCCACACGTCGTTGACGGCGTTGCACACCTCCACCGCGTACTCCAGCTCGGTGCCGGTGAACGACTCCGGCGAGTACTGGAAGAAGATCTCGGTGCCCTCCATCTGGGCCGCCAGCTTCTTGCACAGCTTGGCGCCCTCGACGGCGATGGCGGTGATGCCCTCCCGGTCCAGGCCGAAGACCACCCGGCGCTGCAGGGTGGAGGTCGAGTTGTACAGGTGGACGATGGCCTGCCTGGCGCCGCGCAGCGAGTCGAAGGTCCGCTCGATCAGCTCGGGCCTGGCCTGCGTCAGCACCTGGATGACCACGTCCTCGGGGATGCGGTCCTCTTCGATGATCTGGCGGACGAAGTCGTAGTCGGTCTGCGAGGCCGCCGGGAAGCCGACCTCGATCTCCTTGTAGCCCATCTGGACCAGCAGCTCGAACATCTTGAGCTTGCGGTGGGCGTCCATCGGGTCGATCAGCGCCTGGTTCCCGTCGCGCAGGTCGACCGCACACCAGCGCGGCGCCTTGGTGATCACCTTGTTCGGCCAGGTGCGGTCGGCCAGCCGTACCGGCTCGAACGGCGCATAACGCCGGTACGGCATCGGGCTGGGTTGCTGCTGCGAATTCGCGTTCATCATGCTCCTCGTCGGGCAGACCGGCGACACGAGGGATCGGGAGACGGGAAGTCTCAAGAGAATCGAAAGATCCGAGAGAAAGGTCGCCGGGTGGAAGAGACCAAGCGGCCGACGCGCATGACTCATCTCCGCGGCGAGGGAGCCGGCCTGCTACAGGCCCTCGCCGCGGCGGATAAGAAGGAGCCCGCGCAGCATGCCATGAAGGGTAGCAGACGCCTGGCAATCGACAGTTCGGGGAGTGGACATGAGGGATGATGAGATTCTCGGACAAATCAGACAGCTCATCGATGAGCAGCATCGGCTGCGGGCACGCCTGGCCGCGGGCGAGCTCACCTCTGAGGAGGAGCAGTCGAGGATCCGGCTCCTGGAGCGGTCCCTTGACCGCTGCTGGGATCTGCTGCGGCAGCGGCGCGCTCGACGGGACGTGGGCGACGACCCCGACCACGCGGCGCCCCGACCGGCGGGCGAGATCGAGGACTACGAATATTAGTGCCCCTCCCGCCGATCTTTGCCCCGTCGCGTCGTCCAGGGCGGCACCTCGCGGCGTTGGAGTCGTCGCTCGTAGCTCCGCTACTCGGCTCCTCCTCCGCCTTGCGATGCACCACCCTGGCCGCCGCTCCTTCCGGGCAAACCTTGGCGGTCGCGGCACCAGCCTTCGACGTCGGATTCGGGCAGTTATGATCGCAAAGTGGGATCAGCCGGTGGCGATGAATCCGCGGTGAACGGCGGCCTGCGCGAGGGGGATCCGCGCCGGGCCGGGCCCTTCACGCTGCTGCGCAGGCTCGGCGAGGGCGGGATGGGCACCGTCTTCCTCGGCCGCGCGCCCGACGGTCGGCAGGTCGCCGTCAAGCTCATCCACCGCCAGTGGGCGGCCGATCCCGACTTCAGACGGCGCTTCACCCGTGAGATCGCCGCCGCCCAGCGGGTCGCCCGTTTCTGCACCGCGCCCGTCCTCGCCGCCGACGTCGACGGCGACATCGCCTATCTCGTCACCGAATACGTCCCCGGTCCCACTCTCCGGGAGGCCGTACGCGTCCACGGGCCGCTCAGCGGCTCCCACCTGGAGACCGTCGCGGTGAGCGTCGCCGTCGCCCTCCAGGCCATACACGGCGCCGGAGTCGTCCATCGCGACCTGAAACCGGGCAACGTGCTGCTGTCGCCGCTCGGTCCCAAGGTCATCGACTTCGGCATCGCCCAGCTCGCCGAGCCCGGCGCGCACGTCAGCAGCGTCGTCGTCGGCACCCCGTCCTTCATGTCTCCGGAACAGGCCAGGGGCGAGCCGGTCACGCCCGCGTCCGACGTCTTCTCCTGGGGAGCGTTGATCGCCTACGCGGCCGCGGGACGGCCGCCCTTCGGCGACGGGCCGCTGCCCAACGTGCTCTACCGGGTCGTGCACGACGAGCCCGACCTCGCCGCGCTCGAACCGGGACTTCGGGCCATCGTCGCCCGGGCTCTCGCCAAGCACCCCGCGCTGCGTCCCACCGCGCAGCAGCTCCTCGACGCCCTCACCCGGCACAACCCCGCCGCGCTCCCCGATCGGACGGCTGCCCTCGGCGGGGCCGTACCCGCCGAGGGGGCCGGAATCCCCGGCACGACGGGAAACACCGGATCCGCCGAGGGCACCGGGCATCGGCAGGGCGGCACCGGCACGATCGTCACTCGCCGCAGGCCCGGGATCGTCGTGGGCGCGGTCGCCGCCGCGGTGCTCGTGACGACGGGGGCCATCGTCGCCGTACGACTCGGCGCGGCCGACGGCGACGAAGGCTCGCGGATGCGGGCGCTCTCCACCTCGTCGGCGCGGGCGTCCACGCCGGCACCGGCAGAGACCGCGGGCGGCATCGGCGCCGACGGCTCCGCGGCGAGCACGAAACCGAGCACGGATTCGAGCACGGAAGCCGGTGGGGATTCCGGCGTCGGGGCGGGCAACCCGCTGGGCGGCCGGAACGTGCGGTTCTACGTGAGCCCCGACAGCGACGCCTCCCGCGCGGCGTCCACCCTGCGGGCCTCCGGCCGCAGCTCGGACGCGGCCCTCATGGCGGCGCTCGCCGAGGCCCCCAAGGCCGTGTGGCTGGAGCGGTGGTCCGGCCCGGCCGACGCGGCCAGGGCCGTGCGGGCGACGCTCGACGTCGCGGCGCGACAGGGCGCGGTCGCCGTCTTCGTCACGAACGCGATCCCCCTGCGCGACTGCCATCCCGGCGGCCTGCCCGACTCACGGGCGTACTCCTCGTGGATCGACACGATCGCCGAGACCATCGGCGACAGCCCGACCGTGATCATCCTGGAGCCCAACAGCCTGAGCAAGCTTCCGGGTGGCAACAGCTGCGACCTGGGCGGACCCGAGGGTGGAAAGACGCGGTACGCCCAGCTCTCCGACGCGGTCGAACGCCTCGGGCGGCTCCCGAACACCGCGGTCTACCTCGACGGCGGGCAGCAGCACTGGCCGGCGGTCGAGAACGCCGCGACCAGGCTGATCGAGGCCGGGATCGACCGGGCCGACGGGTTCTACCTCAACGCCTCCGGCTTCCAGCCGACAGCGCAGATCGAGGCGTACGGCATCAAGCTGGCGAAGTGCGTCCACGTGGTCAGGTCGACGGGCCGGAACGACTGTCTCGACGCCGAGATCGACGCGGTGCCCGACGACGCCGCGGGGCTGCCCCACTTCGTGATCGACACGGCCCGGAACGGCAAGGGCGAGTGGACGCCCCCCGACGGGAAGTACAAAGACCCCCAGACCTGGTGCAATCCCCCGGGCCGGGGTGTCGGCATCCGTGCCACGACCGCGACGGCGAGCGAGCTGACCGACGCCTACCTGTGGATTCGCGATCCCACCAGGTCGAGCGGGCGGTGCAGGCGCGGCGCCTCCGGTCCGGAGGACCCGGTCTACGGAGTCGCCTCGCCGGAAGGCGGTGTCTTCTGGCCGGACCTCGCCCTCCAACGGGCCGGGGACGCCGTCCCGCCCCTGCGTTGAGCCACGCCGGCGGCGGGCACAGTGCAACCGGGGCGGGATGAAACCCGGGCGGGGGGTGAAGACTTCCGCGCGAATGGCAGCGGGAACCCCGGCGTCGTAGCCTGGTGATCGTGCCCGACCCCACCCCGCCGATCGGCGGCACCCCGCGTCAGCGCACCGGCGGGCTGCCGGCCGTCGGCGTGACCGTGACCGGTCTGGCGCTGGCCGGCACCGCGCTGCTGCCCTGGGCGGGGGTGACCGCGCGGACGGCCGTCCTCGGCGCGGAGCTCACCCGCTCGATCCGCGGGGTCGACTACGGTGCGGGGTGGTTCGTCCTGGGGGCGGGGATCACCGCCATGCTGCTCGGAATGCTCGGCATGCGGCGCGACCGGCTGTTCGCGGGGTTCGCCATCCTGCCCGGCGCGGTCGCGGCGTTCGCGCTCGCGATGTTCCTCACCGACCCCCGTGAGCTGGCCGACCGGCTCGGCCTCCGCTTCCCCGGGCCGTTCGCCGTGTCTCCGGCGATCCAGTACGGCTGGTTCGCCGCTCTGCTGGCCTCGATCGCGGTGGCCGTCCTCGCCATCGCCGCTTTCCCGCGTCAGTCGTAGAAGCCGAGGCGGCGCAGTTGCTTGGGGTCGCGCTGCCATTCCTTGGCGACCTTGACCCGCAGGTCGAGGTAGACACGGCTGCCGAGCAGCGCCTCGATCTGCCGCCGGGCGCGGGTGCCGACGTCCTTCAGCCTGGCCCCGCCGGGACCGATGACGATGGCCTTCTGCGACGGGCGCTCGACGTACATGAACGCGTAGACGTCGAGGAGATCGTCGCGGCCCTCCCGTGGCGCCATCTCCTCGACCACGACCGCGATCGAGTGGGGCAGCTCGTCGCGTACGCCCTCCAGGGCCGCCTCCCTGATCAGCTCGGCGACCAGGACCTGCTCGGGCTCGTCGGTCAGCTCCCCACCGGCGTACAGCGGCGGGGACTCGGGCAGCCGGGCGATGAGCTGGTCGGCGAGCACGTCCAGCCGTTCGCCACCGGCCGCGGAGACCGGGACGATCTCGGCGAAGTCGGCCAGTGCCGACACCGCGAGGAGCTGGCTCGCGATCTGCTCGGGGGTGGCGAGGTCGCACTTGGTGACGACCGCGATGACCGGGGTCTTCTTCACCGCCGCCAGCTTGTCGACGATGAACCGGTCGCCCTTGCCGACGGCCTCGTTGGCCGGGACGCAGAAACCGATCACGTCCACCTCGGTGAGCGTGGACAGGACGAGGCTGTCCAGCCGCTCGCCGAGCAGCGTGCGCGGCCGGTGGAAGCCCGGCGTGTCCACGATCACGAGCTGCGCGTCCGGCCGGTGCACGATGCCCCGGATCGCCCGGCGCGTCGTCTGCGGCTTCGACGAGGTGATCGCCACCTTGGTGCCGACCAGGGCGTTCATGAGCGTGGACTTGCCGACGTTGGGCCTGCCGACGAAGCAGGCGAACCCGGCGCGGAATCCCGCGTCGGAGCCGGTGCCGAAGCCGGCGTGGAGGTCCGCGTTCACGTCAGCTGTACCGGCCCTTCAGCGACCCGTCCGGAGCGGCGAGGAACAGCGTGCCGTCGCCCACGTCCCCGATGACGGCGAGATCGGCCGCGTCCGGCTCGTCGGCGTCGGTCACCAGCGCGGCCGCCTCCAGGGACTTGGCGCCGCTGGAAACGGCCATGGCGACCGCGACCTGGATCGCCGACAGCGTGAGCGAGGGCAGCGCGACCCCGGTCGCGGCGTAGGTCCGCCCCGTCTCGTCCCGCACGGCGGCTCCCTCGGGCGACCCGTTGCGGGCGCGGACCGACCTCGCCAGCGTAATGATCTTGTTGTCCTCGGGATCCAGCGTCTCTGTCACGAGTCAAGCGTACCGATCCCGGGGACCGGACCGTCTGGGCGACGATCCGGGCGCTCACCGCCGCGAAAGTGCGGGGCCCTCGCCCGAACCGGGCGAGGGCCCCGCACTTTTACAGCCCCCCCCGAGAGGTGCGCCGGACCCCGGTGAACCCCTCCCCCGAGTCCCGGCTCCCTCACCGGACGCCCGTTTCCCTCCCGGGCGCCCGACACGACTGTGTCCCACGACGCTTGCAGAGCGCTTGACGACCGCTTGCAGCCGGTCACTCGTGTTCCGCAGCGGCGGCCACGATCTCGTCCCCGCTGTCGGTCGGCGGTACGCGGCGCACGACGACGGTGCTGATCCGGTTGCGGCGGCCCGCCAGGTTCTCCGCGGTGAGGCGCAGCCCGCCGATCGTGGCCTGGGAGCCGGCGATCGGCACGCGGCCCAGCGCGTGGGCGAGCAGCCCGCCGACGGTGTCCACGTCCTCGGCCTCGATCTCGGCGCCGAACAGCTCGGCCAGCTCGTCGACCGGCAGGCGGGCGGTGACCCGCACCACGCCGTCGTCGAGCCACTCCACCGGAGGGATCTCCTGGTCGTACTCGTCGGTGATCTCCCCGACGATCTCCTCGATCACGTCCTCGATGGTGACGAGCCCGGCGGTGCCGCCGTACTCGTCGATGACGATGGCGAGGTGGGTCTGCCGGGCCTGCATCTCGCGCAGCAGCTCGTCGATCGGCTTGCTCTCCGGCACGTACGTCGCCGGACGCATCAGCCCGTCCACCCGTGCGGCGGAGTCGCCGGTGTCCTGCATGCGGCGGACGATGTCCTTGAGGTAGGCGATGCCGACGACGTCGTCCTCGTTCTCCCCCACCACCGGAATGCGGGAGAACCCGCTGCGCAGGGCGAGCGAGAGCGCCTGGCCCAGCGTCTTGCCCCGTTCGATGAAGACCATGTCGGTGCGCGGGACCATGACCTCGCGGACCAGGGTGTCGCCCAGCTCGAAGACCGAGTGGATCATCTCCCGCTCGTCGGGCTCGATGACGCGGCGTTCCTCTGCCAGGTCGACCAGGTCGCGCAGCTCGGCCTCGGAGGTGAACGGCCCCTCACGGAAGCCGCGGCCCGGCGTGAGCGCGTTGCCCAGCAGGATCAGCAGCTTGGGCAGCGGGCCGAAGATCCGGGTCAGGCCGTACACGATGGGCGCGCTCGCCAGCGCGACCGGTTCCGCGTGCTGGCGGCCGAGCGTACGCGGCGAAACGCCGACGATCACGTAGCTCACGATGATCATGACGATGGCCGCCGCCGCGTAGGCCTGCCCCTGGTCACCGAGCCAGTCGATGAACAGCAGGGTGGCGATCACGGTGGCGGCCAGCTCACAACTCAATCGGAGCAGCAGCACCAGGTTGAGGTAGCGCGGCGGGTCGGCGACGATCGCGCGCAGCGGCCGCGCCCCGCGCCGCCCGTCCTTGAGGAACTCCTCGGCGCGCACCCGGGAGATGCGGGTCAGCGCGGTCTCGGCACTCGCCAGCAGGCCGCCGATCACGATCAGGATGACGGCAGACAGCAGCCAGCCGTTGTTCACGGCTTCCGCCGCACCTCCCGCCACGATCCGAGCAGCTCATCCTGCAGGCCGAACATCTCGGCGTGCTCCTCGGGCTCGGCGTGGTCGTAGCCGAGCAGGTGCAGGATGCCGTGCGTGCACAGCAGCTCGAGCTCGTCCTGCGCCGCGTGCCCGGCCTCGGCCGCCTGCCTGGCGGCGACCTGCGGGCAGAGCACGACGTCGCCGAGCAGCGCCGGGTCCGGCGAGGAGTCCTCGTCCCTGCCGGAGTCGGGCCGCAGCTCGTCCATCGGGAAGGCGAGCACGTCGGTCGGGCCGGGCTCGCCCATCCACTGCTCGTGCAGCTCGGCCATCGCCGCCTCGTCGATCACCAGGATCGACAGCTCGGCGAGCGGGTTGACGCCCATCTTGCCGAGCACGTGGCCCGCCAGTTCCACGAGCGCGGACTCGTCGACCTCCACGCCCGACTCGTTGGCCACCTCGATGCTCAAACCGATCTCCTCGTCCGGTCCGCTCGCGCCCCCGGCCCCTGATTCCGCGATCCCCGGATGGGGAGGCGTCATGCCCTCGATCACCGTCTGCTCCGCGGCCGTTGTTTGTTGGCGATGGTCCGCGGCTCGGAGGCCAGCGCCGCGTCGTAGCGTCCGTAGGCGTCGACGATGTCGCTCACCAGCCGGTGCCGCACCACGTCGGCGCTGGTGAGCCTGCTGAAGTGGATGTCGTCGATGCCCTCGAGGATGTTCTGGACCACCTTCAGCCCGCTCTCCTGGCCGCCCGGGAGGTCGATCTGGGTCACGTCACCGGTGACGACGATCTTCGAGTTGAAGCCCAGCCGGGTCAGGAACATCTTCATCTGCTCGGGCGAGGTGTTCTGCGCCTCGTCGAGGATGATGAACGCGTCGTTGAGCGTGCGGCCGCGCATGTACGCGAGCGGCGCGACCTCGATCGTGCCGGCGGCCATCAGCCGCGGGATCGACTCGGGATCGATCATGTCGTGCAGCGCGTCGTAGAGCGGCCGCAGGTACGGATCGATCTTCTCGTAAAGCGTCCCGGGCAGGAAGCCCAGCCGCTCCCCGGCCTCGACGGCGGGCCGGGTCAGGATGATCCGGTTGACCCGCTTGTTCTGCAGGGCCTTCACGGCCTTCGCCATCGCGAGATAGGTCTTGCCGGTGCCTGCGGGGCCGATGCCGAAGACGATCGTGTGCTTGTCGATCGCGTCGACGTACCGCTTCTGGTTGACCGTCTTGGGGCGGATCGTCCGGCCGCGCGCGGAGAGGATGTCCAGGGACAGCACCTCGGCGGGGCGGTCGGTCGCCATCCGCAGCATCGCGATGCTGCGCTCCACGGCGTCGGGGGTCAGCTCGGCGCCCGAGCCGACCAGCTCGACCAACTCCTCGAAGAGACGGACGACGACGCCGCTCTCCTCGGGGCCGCCGGTGATGGTGATCTCGTTGCCGCGCACGTGGATGTCCGCTTTGAAGGACTTCTCGATGACCCGTAGCAGTTCGTCACGCGAACCGAGGAGGCTGACCATCGACTGCCCCTCGGGAATGACCACCTTGGCCTGGGTCTTGTTGGTTTGCTGTGACTCGGTCATGGGCGGCCCTACGGCCTGCTCGCCTCCCTAATTCCTTTTCATGCTAGCGCCCCCGGCCGGGCCGCCGACGGGCTCAGCCCGGCGGCCAGGTGAGGCCCCGGCCGCCGAGCACGTGCGCGTGGACGTGGAAGACCGTCTGACCGGCGCCGGACCCGGTGTTGAACACAATGCGGTACCCCGAATCCGCCACGCCCTCCTGGACGGCCACCGCGTGACACGCCTTGAGCACGTCGTCGGCGAGGCCGTCGTCGGCGGCGGCCAGGGCCGCGGCGTTCTCGTAGTGGGACTTCGGTACGACGAGGACATGGGTCGGCGCCTGCGGGTTGATGTCGCGGAAGGCCAGTGCGCGGCCGGCCTCCAGAACGATCTCAGCGGGCACCTGCTTGGCCACGATCTTGCAGAACAGGCAGTCGGTCACAGGGCAACATTAGCCGTTGTCGATCCGTGATGACGCTGATGATCCCGCCGGATAACCTGAGCTTGTGCGAGACTGCACAGGAAAAAATTCCTAGCGTCGGGCGAGGACAGCGCTGGGCCATGCCCCCTAATGATTCGGAAGAACGTAAACCCCCCGGGAATGACGAGCGTCCTATCGACGTGACCACTGAGACCCTCGTGGCCGACCGGTCGCTGGGAGCGGTGCCCGTCGGCTGGGACGCCGACATGGCCGTTACAGCGCTCTACAGCGCCCATTATCGGTCGCTGGTGCGTCTCGCGGTGCTTCTGGTGCGCGATGTCGCCAGCGCCGAAGAGGTCGTCCAGGACGCGTTCGTCGCGATTCACGGGGCGTGGCGCCGCCTGAGGGACACCGACAAGGCGCTCGCCTACCTGCGCCAGTCGGTCGTCAACCGTTCTCGTTCCGTGCTGCGCCATCGCGCGGTCGTGGAGAAGTACGCCCCCAAGGGCCTGCCCGACGCCCCCAGCGCGGAGAACGGCGCGATCGGCGAGTTGGAGCGCTCCGCTGTCATCGAGGCACTTCGCCGCCTGCCGACCCGGCAGCGCGAGGCGCTGGTGCTGCGTTACTACGGTGACCTGTCGGAGGCCGAGATCGCGCACGCGATGGGCATCAGCAAGGGCGCGGTGAAAAGTCACACGTCCCGCGGCATGGCCGCACTACGGATGGCACTGGAGCAGTTCTCATGACCTTCCCGCCCGACGACGAGTACGGCGAGTCGCTGCGCCGTGCCCTGCGCGCGGAGGCGGACTCGGTCGTACCGTCTCCCGAAGGACTAGAGATCATCCGCGCCCGGATCGCGAGGCGCGGCGTGCGCAACCTGTTCTGGTGGCGGGTCGGCGCATCCGTCGCGGGCGCCGTCCTCGTGGCCGGCGCGACCGTGATGATCATCCCGGACCTGCGCACCCAGGTGGTCGAGAGCACCGGCCTGTCTCAGACGACCAGTGTGGACGACGGGGAGCGCGACACCTCGTCCATGACGCGCCCGCCCGCGGCGACGCCGCCCCCGGCCGTGGTCGTCCCCTCGGTCGGCGGAACCCGCGTCCATCAGCCGAGCCCGACCCCCGTGACGTCCACTCCGACGCCGCAGCGGACCTGGCCGCGCCCCAAGCCCTCGCCGTCGAGGCCGAGCCCGTGCCCCTCCCCCGCGCCCGAAGCCGAGCCCGACGGGCCGGGGACGGTCGAGGCGGAGCCCGGAGCCACGCCCTCGGTCGCGTCGTCCTGCCCACCCGGGCCGACGGCGCAGCCGCCGGCGCCCGTGCCGACGATCACCACCGGAACGTCGGCGCCGCCCGCCACGCCCTCACCGCACCGGCCGACGCCCACACCGCACACCCCGCCTTCCAGCCCGGCGCCCACGCCCACCCCCGCCGAGACGCCGACCCCCTGACACTCCCGGGAACCGCGGAGATCAGTTACCGCGGGGTCCGCGGGATCACCAGCGGCCGCAGCGGGACAGCAGCACGGCCGCAGCGGCGATCCCCGCCGTCGACGTGCGCAGCACCGTCGGCCCGAGCAGGGCGGGTACGGCTCCCGCCGCACGGAACGCCGCGACCTCCGCATCGGTGATGCCGCCCTCCGGCCCGACCACGACGACGATGTCGCTCCGGCCGCGGGCATCGGTGAGAACGCCGGGGACGTCGAGACCGCTGAGGGGTTCGGCGGCCTCCTCGTGCAGCACGACCGCCAGCGCGGCCGAGGCGATCAGGTCGGCGACGCGGGCCGTGGTGGCCTGCTCGGTCACCTCGGGCAGGTGAAACCGGCGGGACTGCTTGGCGGCCTCGCGGGCCGTGCCGCGCCAGCGGCCGAGGGCCTTCGCGGCCCGGTCGCCCTGCCACCGGGTCACGCAGCGTGCCGCGGCCCACGGCACGATCACGTCCACTCCCGCCTCGGTCAACATCTCGACCGCGAGCTCACCCCGGTCGCCCTTGGGCAGGCCCTGGACCACGATCAGGCGGGGCCGGGGCGGCTCGACCTCGAACCACCGGAGCACCTCGGCGGTCAGACGATCTCGGCCCACGTCCAGCACCACGCACTCGGCGACCCGGCCGGCCCCGTCGGTGAGGTCGAGCCGCTCGCCGGGGCGCATCCTGCGTACGGCGGCGGCGTGCCGGCCCTCTGGGCCGTCGAGGACGACGCGGTCACCGCCCCCGGCCGGTCGGCCGGCCGCCTCCGACAGGAACACCGGAACGCTCATGCGCTCGTGCCTTCGTCTCCGATCGGGATCAGCGACCGTTGAACGCGTCGCGCAGCCGGGAGAAGAAGCCCTGCTGCCCGGGGGAGAACTTGCCCGGTGGCCGCTCCTCGCCGCGCAGCTTGGCCAGCTCCCGCAGCAGTTCCTCCTGCTGCGCGTCCAGTTTGAGCGGGGTCTCGACGTTGACATGGATCAGCAGGTCGCCCCTGCCGGTCTCGTTGAGCCGCTGGACGCCCTTGCCGTACAGGGGGATGACCTGACCGGCCTGGGTGCCGGGCCGTACGTCGATCTCCTGCGCGCCGTCCAGCGTCTCGACGGTGAGCGAGGTGCCGAGCGCGGCGGCCGTCATCGGGATGTGGACCGTGCAGTGCAGGTCGTCGCCCCGGCGTTCGAAGATCGCGTGCGGCCGCTCGGCGATCTCCAGGAAGAGGTCGCCGGGAGGCCCGCCGCCGGGGCCGATCTCGCCCTCGCCGGCGAGCTGGATGTGGGTGCCGTCCTCGACGCCGGCCGGAATCCTGACCTTGATCGTGCGCCGGGTGCGCACCCGGCCCTCGCCGGAGCACTCCATGCACGGGTTGCGGATCACGCTGCCGTAGCCGCCGCACTGCGGGCACGGGCGGGAGGTCATGACCTGGCCGAGGAACGAGCGGGTCACCTGGGACACCTCGCCGCGGCCGTGGCACATGTCGCAGGTGTCGGGGTGGGTGCCGGCCGCGGCGCCGGAACCCTGGCAGACGTCGCACAGCACGGCCGTGTCGACCACGATCTCCCGGGTGGTGCCGAACGCCGCCTCCGCCAGGTCGAGCTCGACCCGGATCGTGGCGTTGCGCCCACGCCGGGCACGCGAACGCGGCCCCCTGGACGCGCCGGCGGAACCGAAGAACGCGTCCATGATGTCGCTGAACGGGAAGCCGGCCCCGAAGCCGCCGGCCCCGGCGCCCGCGCCCCCGCCGAACGGGTCGCCGCCCAGGTCGTACATGCGGCGCTTGTTCGCGTCGGACAGCACCTCGTACGCCTGGGTGATCTCCTTGAACCGCTCCTGGGTCTGGGGATCGGGGTTGACGTCCGGGTGCAGCTCGCGGGCGAGCCGCCGATACGCCTTCTTGATCTCGTCCGGGCCGGCGTCGCGGCGGACTCCGAGGATCTCGTAATAGTCCTTTGCCACTGCCACTTACGACCCCGCCAGGATCTGGCCGACGTAGCGCGCAACGGCGCGCACCGCACCCATCGTCACCGGATAGTCCATTCGCGTCGGGCCCAGCACTCCGAGCCGGGCCAGTTCCTTGTCGCCCGAACCGTATCCCGCGGCCACGATAGAGGTACCCCGCAGTCCGCTGTAAGGATTTTCCGAACCGATCCGGACCGTGAGTTCCGAAATACCGCCGGTCTCGCCCAGGAGCCGCATGAGGACCACCTGCTCCTCCAGCGCCTCCAGCACGTCACGCAGGCCCACGCTGAAGTCGGCGGCGGCGAGGTTGGCCGCACCGGCGAACACGATCTTCTCTTCGTGCCGTTCGACCAGCGTCTCCAGGAGCACCGACAGAATCGTGACGGCCACCTGCCGGTCCTCCGGCGGCAGCCGCTCGGGGAGGTCGGCCACGGTCTCCGGCACCATGGACAGGCCGCAGCCGTCCAGGCAGCTGTTGAGCACCGCGCGCAGGTTCCCGATCCGCTCGTCGGCGACGTCCTCGGGGAGGTCGATCACCCGCTGTTCGACCCGGCCGGTGTTCGTGATCAGCACGAGCATGACCCGCCGCTCGGCCAGGGGCACGATCTCCACGTGCCTGATCGACGACCTCGTCAGCGAGGGGTACTGGACCACGGCGACCTGCCGGGTGAGCTGCGCCAGCAGGCGCACCGTACGCATGACGATCTCGTCGAGATCGACCGCTCCGGCGAGGAACGTCTCGATCGCCCTGCGCTCCGCCACGGACAGCGGTTTGATCGACGAGAGCCGGTCGACGAACAGCCGGTAGCCCTTGTCCGTCGGCACCCTTCCCGCGCTCGTGTGCGGCTGACGGATGTATCCCTGCTCCTCCAGCGCCGCCATGTCGTTGCGGATCGTCGCCGGGGAGACGCCGAGGTTGTGCCTGTCCGCGAGGGCCTTGGAACCCACCGGCTCATTGGTGGACACGTAGTCCTCGACGATGGCGCGCAGCACCGCCAGCTTGCGGTCGTCGAGCAATGTGTCACCTCCCTGTGCCTGGAAACACCGACTCTGGCACTCTGTGTTCCCGAGTGCCAAGTGTACGGCCACTGCGACCTGCGGTGCGATAACGCCCGCGACACAATGGACAACCAACCCTAAGCGTGTTATACGCGAACCTTTTCCTCAATTCCCGACAATCCGTACATTAGCCGCCGATCCCGGTGGGCGGCCCCGTCCGGCGCGTCGTTTGCTAGCGTTCCCGGCATGTATGGGCGGGACGTGCTCTCCGGTGACTGGCGACGGCCCAGACGCGGCCAGATCCCGGAGATTCCAGCGGAGCACGACCTCGTGGTCGAAGACGCGGAGGGACGCTTCTGCGGTGCGGTGGTGGCCTGCGACAAGGAGGCCGTCACACTGGAGGACCGGTTCGGACGGCGGCGGGTCTTCCCGCTGACGCCCGCCGGGTTCCTCCTCGACGGCAGGCCCGTCACGCTGGTACGGCCGGCCGCCGCGCCGAAGGGACCCCGGCGGAGCGCGTCGGGATCGATAGCGGTCGAGGGGCTGCGCGCTCGTGTCGCCAGGGAGAGCCGGATCTACGTCGAAGGGGTCCACGACGCCTCCCTGGTGGAGAAGATCTGGGGACACGATCTGCGGGTGGAGGGCGTCGCCGTCGAGTTCCTGGAGGGGATCGACGACCTGCCCGGCATCGTCGAGGAGTTCGCCCCCGGGCCCGGACGGCGACTGGGCGTGCTCGTCGATCACCTCGTGCCGGGCTCGAAGGAGAGCCGGATCACCGCCCGCGTGTCGGGTGACCACGTGCTGGTGGTCGGTCATCCGTACGTGGACATCTGGCAGGCGGTCAAACCGGCCGTGCTCGGCATCCCGGCCTGGCCGGACGTGCCGAAGTGCGTTCCCTGGAAGGAAGGCGTGATCGCGGCCCTGGGCTGGCGGATGGAGCCCGGGGAGGCATGGCGCCACATCCTCGGCCGGGTCGGCGAGTACACCGACCTGGAGCCCGAGCTCCTCGGCCGTGTCGAGGAGCTGATCGACTTCGTCACCGACCCCACCGCGGACGCCTGATCACCTCATCCCTCTCGTCGTGATCCCGCGTTTCCTCGCAGGCCAGGCCGCGCGCCGGGCCGCCTGCCGGGCCGCTCG
>NZ_BCBX01000056.1:0-22791 GCF_001417795.1 Sphaerimonospora mesophila
GACAGAACTCGGGCCGGAGAACACGCAGCCGGGTGAGGGCCTGACGGAGCAGCCGTCGCGCGGTTGCGATGTCGAGACCGTGCCGCTCAAGCTCCTCCGAGGAGACGCCATAAAGATCACGGCTTCCATGCCGAAGCCGCAACACCGCGTCGACGAGCAGAGCGAAGACGATCGGGTCCTTCCGGAGCGGAGCGGCCCAAGCAGCCGTAATGAGGTCTCGATCCGGCCGCGAGGAAGCGCCCCGAGCCTGCGCCTGCTCGCGTCGCACGCGAGCTTCGAGATTCCGAAGCGGATGATGGACGAGCTGGGCCCGAGCCGCACGGAGCCCGGCCGGTTCTCCCGCGCTAGGCCGCCGCCGCAACAGGCAAGCCATACTGCCGAGGTTTTCGGTGCTCGCTGCCGGTGCTGTCACCCATTCCACGATCGTCCGCATCTCCCGCACCGGATCTCCGTTCCGGGTCTTGGGCAGGTCTCCTGTGAGGGCCGCCCGGAGCTTTTCGTAACCGGCCAGAACATGGTCGGCGATCCACTGCTCGCACATGTCACACGGGCGCGAGCCCTGCACGCCGCGGCAGGGCATGCCGTCGTGCAGGGCGCGGCGGAGGGCGCCGCGCGCCACGTCCTGCAGTGCGGGCGAGATGAGGGAGAAGTACGCCTGAACGGCAACTGGCTGACGAGCAGACGCGACAGCGGCGAGGTACATGAGAGTCGCCCCTCCGAGGCATGACAGGAGAACGCGTCTGAAACACGCGCTCTCGCGACAATCGACCTCGACGTCCGAGGTCCTCAGAGGGAGCGACTGGAGTCGCTCAATGCTCGCCAGCGTCAGCCGTTGAACGTGCTCAGGCTGCCAAAGGCGCCAACAGCCGTCAAGCGCTTTCCCGATAGATGGCCTTTAACGCTTCAATGGTCGCTTTGTGCTGCTTGATCAGCAGATCATCTCCATCGGCGGGCCCACCCAGCTCTCGTACCGCCTGTATCAGCACGCCGCGAATGTCCACCTGCGTGCCTCGGCTTCCGCCTTTCCGGCTGTGACCGCGGTATCCCCGGACGCTGCGTGCGCCTGGAGTTTGGGTCTGTCGGTCAAGTTTGTGCCCCTGCAGGGAGTTGTTCGCGGCCTTTCCCAGGCGGTCCAGCCCAGGCATCCGCGCGCGCAGAATCTGCCACTGCTCCCACTCGAAAATCGCCGGACGCAATGCCGCGACCGCGAGATAGGCCGCCGGCAGACGGCGCGCGTCGCCAGCCACGGTAGCGATCAGTGCCAACCGTTTTCTCGCGGCGGCCATGCGATGGGCGCGAGAGGCACCCACAGGGGCGGCCCCGAAAACTTCCTTCTCCAGCCGGTACAGGAGGGCGTCCGCAGCCCGCAGCGCGTCCGAACCGCGCCGCACCAGCCTGCGCGCGGTACGCACGTCCAGCCGTTCGACGGCGCTGACGGCGAGCCGGGCAAGCACGCGGTCGGTGCCCATCCGGGCGAGGATTCGCTGGCCGCCCCGGATCTCTCCCATCGGCGCCTGCTGTGTCCGAACGAGCTCGGTCGCCCAGAGCGGGCAGGCTGCTGTCAGGGACCACTCCACAGCCGCCCCGATCATGCCGTAGTTCGTCAGCGGCGGCCCGGGGTTCAGGACGAGCACAACCTCGTCAACGTCTCGGAGACTGCCGAGAACCGCCGTACGCCCCGTGGGAGCCGCCTCCGATCCCAGGGCGGAGACGATCAGCTCCTGGATCGTGCCCAGACTCCCGGCGACTCCCTCGATGACCCGCACCTCGGCGTCCGCGGCCGCGTCCATCGCCGATCGCGCGAGCCGATGCGCCCGCTTGATGGTTTCTGGGCTCGCCACCAGCCGCAGCCGCAGGCCACCACGGCGCAGCAGCCTGTCACGCCGCCGCCGCATCTCGGCGAGCACAGCCCGTACGGCTTCGCGATCCTCGGCGTCCTTGCCCTCCCGATCAAGCCCGACGGCCAACAACCCGAGGACATCTCCACTGCCCAGTACAGGCCAGCCCACGCTGCCGGTATCGGCGACGAGACCGACTCCCTGATCCCCGCCCTCCCATCGGTCGGCCGCAGCGACCAGGGACGTCGGCAGCGGCCCCGGCTCAAGCCGTTCTGGCATGAGGTGTGCCCTGTGACTCGAGGCAGCCGTGTAGAGGACGACCAGCGCCTCGTCTTTGACCATGTCCGCGCAGGCACTACCGGTCTGGGCCCACAGCTCGCGACCGGCCGTGCGAATTCGTCCGGCCAGCATGCCTTTGCCGCCCGCTCTGTCAGCCAGGGCGTCGATCAGGTCACCCAGCCGGTCCCGAACAGGAGACGGAAGGACTTCCTGCTCTCGCTCAAAATGCCTCCGGAGCGACTCGGCGAACCAGGCACGCAGCAGACCGTAGTCGACGGCCTCCCCACGCCCAAGGCGTTCGAATAGAGCGGCCTGTGCTGTCGGCCACGTCTCCGCGAACTTGGCGAGCTGCCCGGATGTCAGCCCCTTCCATTTGGTGGAACGTTCCTGGAGATCGGCGGCCAGACTGGTGTCCCCCGCTTGCCGAGCCGCGAGCAGCCGCCAGATCATCTCGTTGCCGGGATCCATGTCGGCGAGCGGGTCCCAGAAGCGGTGACGCAGCAACCACGATTTCAGGTAGGCGTCCGCGTGATCGGGCCGCTCCCGTCCACGGTCCAGCGCGTACGGCTCATGCGGCACGTCGATATGCACTATGCGCGCGGGCAGGCGAGTGGTCAGGGCGGCGCAGAGAGCCCCCACGCTCAGCGAGAAGGCTCCCGAACCGCAGCTGATCAGGATCTCTTCGGGGTGTCGACCGACGAGCCAGCGGATCAGAGCAGCCGAGGTGTCCTCCAGTCCAGGGCTGGCCACCCGGACGACGGCGACCGCGTCGCGCTCGAATCGCGCTCCGCACATCCCCGTCTCCGAGATCAATCGTGTCCGCATCTCGTCGGCCCAGTCGGCGAACGTCCTTCCTGCCGGGGCGCCGGGAGTCGTGGTGCCAAGCAGGACGACCAGCGAAACCGGAATGCCGGCCCCGGCGAGCCCTTCGAATACCTTCCGCAGCGGGCGACGCTCCTTGCCTGTGGCATGGGGATCGCCCTCCAGGTCCGGCACGATACCCGCGAAGCTGCGGGCGCCGGGGCAGCCCAGGTCGCCCCCGCCCACCGCGTGTACGAGCAGGACACCATCGGCCTTCTCCACCCGGACGCCTCCCCTACAGCGGGCAAACGGAATCAACCGGAGCCGACGGTAGCGAAACGCGCCAGGGATTGTTGGCAAAACTGTCGCTATCCCATTCGACGCTTACGGGAGACACCGGATCGAGGCGACCTTACCGGCTTATCCCGAGCTTTCCTGTTTCCACGATTTTTAGCACTATCTGCCCCTTCGGCGTCTTTTGCGGGATAGGCGATGAGCTGCGCGGGCGGGTTTACTGGAGAGGGCAGCGAGCGGCCACGGCTGGGAGCGATAACGCCGTCATCTATCCGCTCGTTCGCGGTGAACCACTCGTAGTTCTGTCCGCGCGGATCCGGCGGGGCCGGAACGTTGTCCGGCAATTCCTTCGGGCGGACTCTCGGGTAACACACTGGGAGCTCGAGGTTTCCACGAGCCACGGCCAGCATGGCCTCCCTCACCACGACGAGCTGCGGAGATCCGCTGACGAGCCGCTCGAACTCGTGCCGAGCCTCGTCGAGGATCGCCTTGGCGTTGTTCGACGGCAAGGATGCGGACAGCGAGCGGTAATAGCCGGCGTACTGCTCGCCGGAGTGCAGCTCGGTGCGCTCAACGTCGACGTCGAGCCGTACGCTGCCGAACCCGAGGGGGCGGCCGTACCCCAGTCGATGGAAGTGGCCGGGCGGCAAGGTGAGCAGCCAGGCGAGTCCGCCGAGCTCGATCTCGTCCAGGTCCGTGACGTCGATCACGAACTGAAAGGTCGTCCTGGGCCGGATCCAGCCCTTGATCGACCGGTTCTGCGAATCGCGCTGCTCCACGGCTTTCTTGGTCCGATATCGGTTTGCAGTCAGCGATCCGCTCTCGTCCTCGGGCTCCCATGATCGCCGGTACTCCCGGTAGAACTTGCCGACGCGAGCCTGCGTGGGGTCCACCTTCCCCTGCCCATCGCTCCAGTGCTGGGTCCGGTCCAGCCCCGCGTGGTGCCAGTAGACCTTCCGGCCTCGCAGACCACGTCCCTCCTGATACAACTTCTCCTTGGGCGTACGATCCGGCACGGGTGTCTGCGGCCGGTCAGCGGATTCGGCGAGGTAGAACCGGCCCTGCTGCGGTTTGGGCCCGCTCAGGATCGCGAGCGGCACCCCGTCGCCGTCGAAGTTCTCGACCGCCTCTTCCGCCTTCTGGTCGCACAGCACCGGGCCGATGCGCAGCCGTCCCCGGTAGGCCGCCGGTCGGACACCCGATCCGATCGGAGCCACCCAGCCGAACACCCGATCCGCC
Source organism: Sphaerimonospora mesophila (assembly GCF_001417795.1). Classification (NCBI taxonomy): domain Bacteria; kingdom Bacillati; phylum Actinomycetota; class Actinomycetes; order Streptosporangiales; family Streptosporangiaceae; genus Sphaerimonospora; species Sphaerimonospora mesophila. The sequence continues at coordinate 4,452 of NZ_BCBX01000056.1, forward strand.
GGCGAGAGTTCTTCAAAGCACGACGCCGGGGCGAGCGAGCGGGGTAACAGCTCCGCAGGGGTTACGGGGTAGACGTCCCGTGGCACCAGAACCGGATAGAGCCCGACCACCCGGTCGTTCTCCATCCGCGCGTAACAGACGGTGCCGGGCTTCAGCTCCGTGCGCTCCTTGTCGTAAATGTGCGGGCTCCAGGCGAGCTGCCCGGGCCCCGCACCGATACGTTCGCCCGGCGCCGCGGTGGTGCCGTCGGGACGGTGCCGCCGGAACAGCTCCTGCTCGTCATGCGAGGCCTGATAGTTCCGGATGAGCCGACTCCAGTCCTCGACCAGTCTGCTCCACTCGTATGCCAGAGGAAGCGGCCCCGGCTCTGAGGGGTCCAGGTAGAAGAAGCGCTCGCTGGTCTTCCCCTCGATATTCGGGCCGGTGATGTAGGCGGTGCCCTCCACCTGCCGCTGTCCTCGTTGAGGAACGAGTCGTTCCTGCGAGTCGGCAGGGACGAAGCCGTCGACTTTCGCGCCGTTCCGTCCGTTGCCGCTTATGAGCGCCCGCAGACGCTGCATGTGAACCGGCGCCTCGTGATTTTGATCCGGATAGAGAGTCGCCCCTGACTTTTTCTCGTACATCTCGAGGGTCGCCACCTGGCAGCGGTACAGAACTCCGGGAGCGGCGACACGGACGGGCACCATACCCAGGGCGAATCCGGCGTCGCGCCGGAATCCGAGCGGTGCGTCATGCTTGTCGAAAACGCCGAACCGGGAGTTGGTGACGGTCTCGTATGTGGCGCGGAGCATGCCCTTGACCGTGGTGGGGGCCAGGTGGGGTCGGCCGTCCCGGATGCGGATCGGGTACACGAGATGACCGCTTTCCCCCTTGGACGGCGGCTTTCCCCGTGCCGTGTCGAGAAGGAGCAACGGCGTCTCCACCGTGAGCCGGACACCGATACGGCCGGTCCAGCATCCTGCCCGCAAACGACCGCGGTCCGGCGGTCTCCCGTCGCCGAGTTCCTTGGGCAGGCCCTCTCTGGGGAAGGCGGGGACGAAGGTGTAGGGGTTGAGGAACTCCTCGGCCATCAGATGGCACCTTCCAGGTCATAGAGCTCGAAGCCGAGCAGCCGCTCCTCGGCGACGTGAGCATTGCCGTGCTCGCGATCCACGACGACGTACTCGCGGGTGACGAGCCGTATCCGTCCTCGGGATACGACGGACAGGGGTACCGCGGTCGGCAGGGGAACCGCGAGTGTGCCGATCCGAGCGGAGGCCAGCGTGGCCCAGCCGACGTCCGCGTCCTTGAGCGTGCCCCAGACCAGATAGCGGGTGTCCATCGTGTCAACTGCCCGAATCGGCTCTAACCGTTCCCAGGAGGAGCCCGCCAGAAGGTTCTCGTCCTCGGCGAGCAACACCGCGTAGCCGGCCTCGACCCAGCGCAGCTCCGCCTTCGGGGTGAACGCTCGGGCCTCGTAAACCGTCGACAGGTCCACCGGGCCGGTCCTGGTGACACAGCCGCCTTCTGTCACCCTGGCCACGTGGTACGCCGAGGGAGCCGTGAGCAGAGCGCATCCGCCGCTCAGCCCACCCGCGTCCATCGCCTCCCCCAGGGTCATGCCGGAGGCCGCGACGCAGTGCAGCGCAGCCGGCCGGGGCTCACGCCAGGTGTTCCGCGGGTTCGTCATGGCACCTCCTGAGTCAGGTAGTGGGCCCACGCCCGGGCGATGGGTTCGACCTCCTGGCCGGCCAGCGCCTCGGGCAGGGTGACCGGTTTCGTCCAGGGGCGGCCGGTCAATGTGATCGCCCTGACGTCGATGTCGCCGAAGCCTCGGTTGACGAGCGCGCCGAGCGAAATCCTCCCAGCCGCCAGGTCCCGAAGCGTCAGGAGCAGCAGGGCCAGCGCATGATCACGGTCGTCGCCGAGCCGGGTGAGATCGACGCTGAGCCGGATGGGCGCCCAGTCGACCGCGTGCGGTTCGAGCACGTGGAACAACCGTCCATCGGCGGCGCCGCCGGTCCATCGGTCGAGGGCGACATGGTCGGCCTGGGCCATGCCCATGCCCTCCAGCCGGTCCAGCAGACCCTCCGGAAGCGCGCGGCGTCCGCCGTCGTCCGCATGGCCTCCCGCCGGTGCATCCTCGGCATCGGCGGGAGGAGCACTGTCGATACCTGCAACGGACCGCCACAACGCATCCGGGATCGTGACCTCGGCCTGGCACTCCTCGACGCGTAGCGCACCGGCGCGCCGGTCGGCGACATCGTCACGAGCCGCCCCGAACAGAGCCCGTACGGCAGGCAGCCGGTCGAGCCTCGCGCGGAACGCGGCACTGTGCGCGGCTACGGAGCCGCCCGGCGCACTCTTCTCCCCCGAGGTCCGGGCGTGCTCGCCTGACGGCGTTTCGGCCCCGTCCGATCGAGATCCGGGCGCATTGCGCGCCGTGAGCTCCACGAATTCGGCGTGACTGCGTAGAGCCCCTTTGAGCGAGGACCCCGGCAGGACCAGGGTGAGGTGGCGGCGGTCGACCCGGGTGGTGAGCGGCAGCGTGTCGACGATCAGCCCGTTCGACGTACCTCGGACCATTACCGGCGCCAGAGGTCTCCAGGAGATAGAGACCTCCAGGACCTCGCGCCGATCCGGCAACCTGGTGTCCCCGGTACGCAGAGACCGGACCGACCGCCGTCGGGCCGGGTCGTCCCGGAGCACCGCGAGCAGACCCTCCGGCGAGTCGAACCGATCCACCACGACGTCGAGGGAGTCGTCGAGCAGCCGGACCGAGCCGAGACCACGACCTGTGGCGGCTCCGAGCCGGATCTCTCCCCTGCCGAGGGCTTCGAGCAGCGCGGCCATGCGAGTCTGGTCCAGCTCCGCGCTATGCTCCCCCAGCTCGGCCGATTCGATGTCGATCTCCAGCCTCAGATAGCACCCGGCGGGCACGACCGCTCTGCCGTACAGGAACTCTGGAGCCGCGGCACCGGTTGCCCGGTCGATGCCCACGAAGGGCCGGAACTCCAGCAGAGCGGGATCGAGCGGTGTGACGGGCAGCCCGTGCTCGTCCACCCTGCAGGTGGTGGCGACGAGGGCGTCCGCGACGATCACCCGGCTGGCCCTGCCCCCGTCACCCCGCTCCGGCACGGACCCCCACATCTCACGGAGGCTGTCCGGCTCCGGCCCGATCCCACGACACCAGCTCCGCAGGACTCCGGCGAGGGTCGTGCCGGGCACGTGCACGCGGCCAAGGCCGTCGAGCGCGATCGGCAGCGGCTCCGTGGGATCGCCGCTGAGCCCGCCGACGTGCAGTGGCGATTCCGTACGCAGCCACCCTCGCGCTCGGACGCGGCTCACCACGTGGCGGCCCACTCTCATGCTCGTCACGCCCGCACCTCCGCCGACACACCCGGCCGCGCCGCCTCTCCTGCCGCCGATCGCATCGCTTCCTGGCGGACCTGCGCGGCCACGCACGCCGTGACGAGTACGCGTACGGCCTCATCGTGCAGTTCGGCGCGCAGGACGGTCGCTCCGTCGAGCGTCACGGTGAGCTCCTCCTCGTTCAGGCCGAGCTGCGTCCAGACCTCGTCGGGGTCGACGAGCAGCTTGAAGAGCAGCTTCGATTTCTCCACCGGCCACGAACCACGGCCCGCGTGCGCTTCAGTGAGCCAGGCCAGCCGGTTGCGTGCGCTGTCCATCGACGGCTCTCTGACGACGTCCCGCAGGCCGTTGAGCTGCGACGAGGTCACCTCTTCGGGAAGGAAGCGGGCCCGTCTGGAGGGGTCGGCCATGATGAGCTCGTACGCCCGGTGCATCTCGGCGCGCCATGCCGCCCGTTCGAAGATCCTGCCTTCTGCATGGCCGGCCTCTCCCGGTGCGATCGGCTCAGCCTGGGGAGTGGGCCTGTCAGCGGGAGCCGCTGATGTCGGCGTCCGTCCCTCGAAGCTCCGCAGGAGCAGGCCGTGGTCGATCTCAATCTGCCCGAATCCCTCGGCCCGCCGCTCCCCCACCCCGGCCGTGCGCAGCTCGTCCAGGGCCTCAGTCGTGACGTCGCCTCCGTCGACCGCGAAGGTGAGGCAGGTTCCGGCGGCCAGGCCGTACAAAGTCGTGCGGGGCAGGCCCCAGCCTCGATGCCAGCTCTCGGTCCGGCCCGCACCCAGCGCCGCAGCCACAGACCTGTCACTCACCGTGTCGAGGACAGGAGTGATGCGTACGTGCGGCGCGCCCGCCCGGGTGAGCGCCTGCTCCATCGCGCGGGCGACATCGGCCGGGTCGGTGCTCGGCCGCAGCCGGTGATCCCGCACGAGCAGGTCGGAGAGCAGCCACACCCTCAGCAGGCCGGATGACGCCTGCCTTGTGGGAGGTGGAGCGACGACGGACCGTGCCTCGACCTGCACCTGTCCGTAGTCGTCCTTGGAGGAACGCCCGATCCGCCAACGCCCGGTCAGCTGTTTCTCCCAGCCCTGGCTCAATGCTCCGGATCGCACCCGCACCTCCGCGCGGAGCACGGTGCCGGCGGCCAGCGCCTGGTAGATGTACACCCCGCCCACCTCCCGGGTCGGCCGCTGCTCACCGTCTCCCACGGTGTTGTGCATGCGCAGCGTGAAGGCAGGGGTGACCACCGCCCCCAGGTCCTCTCCTTCCGCCACCAGGTAACCGTCCCGATAAGGCTTGCCCTCCGCGCTGTCTCCGGCCATGCGGTTGCCGACGACGGCTTTCTTGTCGTTCTTCTCGTGCAGGAAGACCCGCGGCACCGGCATCGTGCGCGATCCCGACGGCGACTGCGGCGTGGCGGCCGTGACCACCAGGTCGCCGGTGCGGACGAGGGCGTGCGCCAGACCGCCGAGACGGCGTGCTACCTCGGGCATGAGACACCAACCAGGCAGGTGTGCCTGCCCCTGCACCAGGTTTCCCTGGACGACCGCACCGGCCAGGACCGGTTGCTCGACGGTGATCAGCAGCTCCGCCCTCTCCCATCCTCGCCCGACTGTGCGGGATGGCGACACAGGCGGGTCCGTCACCGCGTACGGCGAACCGGCGGGCGGTGCGGGAACGGGGGTCTGAGCCAGCACGGCGAAGTCCGGCGTGATGCCGCGGAGCACCAGTCGGCATCGGCCAGCTCCCCTGCGTCGCTTACCGCCGACGCGCTCCAGCAGCCGGGCCCCGGCCGTTAGGAACGCGAGCGCCGCATCCCGCTGCGACGGCTCCATCTCGTCGAAACCACGCAGGTACGCACACCCGATCAGTGTGACGCCTGCCCGGGCCATCTCCTCGAACCGGAGTTTTTTGGTTTCAGCGGTGCCCGTATCGGGGTCGATTGCCACGCCCGGCTTACGGAACGTCGCCGCCCATGCCACGCGAGGCCGTTCCCTCAGTATCTCGGGCAGTCGACCGGGGAGCCGCAGGGGACCGTCGAGGGCTAGCGCGGCGGGCCGCACCGGATCCTCACCCCGTCTGTACTGGCCGCCGAAGAGGAACTCCAGCCATTCGTGCCATGGTCCGGAGGGACCGCCGTCCAGCGCGTGCGCCGCCAGTTCACAGGAGTCCCGCCACAGACCCACGAGCGTCTTGGCGGGAACGATCGGCGCGTCCGGGGCAGCGCCGCCCTCGCGTGCGTCGCGCTGGACGAGCCGATCGGCGTATCCCCTGATTCCGGTGCCCGTGCCGATCCGCCAGTCGCTCAGCATGAGCAGATCCAGTTCGATGTTCACCCGGCCTCTCCCTCACCGCTGAGGAAGGGCAGTGCCGCCATGGCGTCCACCAGGCCGGTCACCAATCGCCCTTCGTGATCCCACACGAGTCGCCCTGACTCATCGCCAAGTTCATTCAGCGCGCGCAGGCGGTCACGGTCGTCGGCGAACCGGGTACGCAGCAGGCCAACGCGTGCCTCCGCCACATCCACACCGAGGCACAGCCCTTCCCGCAGGTCGTGCGCGGCACCGCCCGGCACGAGCGGCTCGCCCGAGTCGGCATCCCTGCGGCGAAGCGCGGCGACCCGCCGTTCCAGATCGGTCCACCGCCGCCCCGCCGCTCTCGGATCCCTGCCGCCTTGCCCCACGACGTACGGCGAGGCCGTGGCCGCCGCGCCGCCAGACGACATCACCGATCTGCGGAGCCGGCTCAGGTCGGGGGCGGAACTCTCCAGCAGAACGGTGAACGCCAACGCGGACGCCCACTCCTTGACCTGCTTGGCCTCCGTCGTGATCAGTTCCTCGGCCAGGTCGTAGGCGAACCGGAACGGGTAATGACGCTTGACGATGGCCACCCCGGCCGCGGCGTCCAGCCTGGTTCGGTGAGCTCTCGCCAGTACGGGACGCAGCGCGGCGTCGGCTGCGGTCTCCCGTTCGAACGCCTCAAGGTAGTGGCGGGTAAACGGCAGCGCGACCTGTCCCTGGCACAGCACGGTCAGGTCGTCACCCCCGAGCACGAGCGGCAGCACCGGCGGGCTGCCGTCGACGTTCCAAACGGCGTATTCGTCGGCCAGCTGGTCCAGCGCCACGTGGAAGGCGCGTAGCGCGCAGCGGTCCGCACCACGCGACAGTGTGCGCAGTTCCTCCATGTACGTGTCGTCGCCCCGCGCCCTTGAAGAGACCTCGTCTCTGCTCCCGCCGAGGCCACGGAAGAGTTGGCCGAAACCGTTCCCATCGGCATGGACCACCGCCACCCAGTCGGCCTCCAACCCCAGGCGATCGACGATCTTCCTCATCGTCGGCGGTGTGGTCCGCGCATCCACCGCCAGCCGCTCCAGCGCGGCGGGGAAATGGGCCAGCTTCGCCATCGATGCCGCCGACCTCGTGACGAGCGGCTCGTCAGACGCCTCCCGGCGTAGCCCGGCCGCCGGCAGGCCGGTCGACTCGCAGTCCTCCACCAGCGGCAGGCGCGGGAACCTCGCCTGCGGTCCCGGCCTGGCCTCCTGCAAGGCGGCCAACGCCTTGCCCGCCCTTTCCCTGCTCCGGGCCAACGGCTCGGAGCCGCCCACCTCCTGGACCACTCCGCAGACGTCCAGCCCCGGAGCCTCGTGCAGGGCCCGCCGGGTGAGCTCCGTGACCAGGCGCCGTCCCGCGTCCGGCTCTCTCACCAGCACAGTCACTGACCCGGCGCTCGCAGTGATCAACTCGGCGGCGTGGCCGTCCTTCAGCCGCCACTCCAGGCTGAACCCCGGGAACGTCGCCTCCAGCGCGTCCTCAGTCCAGGAGCCGTTAACCCGGGCGATCAGGTCCGAGGCACCGACGATCTCCTTGCGTTTCCGCGAGGAGAAGATGTAGCGCTGCTTGCCCGCCGTATTGATCACGACGAGATACATGGCTCCCCTGCCTTGTCTGTTTGGTACGGATGCGGCACCGCCTTCACCGAGTTGCCGAGCAGCCAGCCCAGCGCGAAGGCGACGCTCGCCGGGGCGGCAATGAACAACCGGGGACGCAGATTCGCGTACTGAGGCCTCGCCTCGACCCAGGTGCGCCATGCCGCGTAGACATGTCGTACGACCAGTTCGAAATAGGCCGTCGTCTCGGGCAGATTGGCCGGGCCGCCGTCAATGACCAGCGCTGTCCGGCATCGTTCCCAGCGCCCGTCGGTGTCGTAGCAGCCGTCGCGCGCGGCCCGCAACGCCTGACCGACCATCAGCGGGTTGTCCGCGAGGTGCACGACGATCGCCACCGCCGTACCGTCAGGCACCTCCTCGAAGTCCGGCTCCTCGACCACCTCGGCGAGCGTGACCGCCCGCACGGCCTCAGCGGGGCTCAGCGGTTCCTTCAAATGGCTGCTGATGCGGATCGATGGGAAGAAGTCGGACCGCGCTCGCTCCGAACGCTGTGGCAGGACCACCCGGGGGGACACCGCCTGATCACCCCGCTCCCCTGGGAGAGTCTCAGTCTCATCAGACCGCCTCTCAGCCGCCGACTCCGACCCACGACCGGCCGTGGAAAGGGCGCCTGCCGCGTGCAGCCTGCGCTGCACGTTGAACTTGAACATCGCACCCAACTCGAAGGCGTCAGGCAGCGCGGCATTGATGTACAGCGACACCGGCGTGGACGGGTCCGCCTCCGACAGCTCGGTCAGCCGCGCCGTCGCCAGCTCGTATGCCAGTTCCAGTGAGTCCCGCCGTCCTTCGCGGACCGCTGCCCTGTCCGCTTCGTCGTCGCCCGGCCGCGCGGCCGGAACGGTACGCCGTACGACGAAGCACGAGTCGTGGTGGCGCCGCGCGTGGTCGGCGGCAGCCGCCGTCCACTGGTTGCTCCACGGCCCCCGCCAGGTGGTCTGCGGCAGGGAGATCACGATGCCGACGCCCTTGCTGCGCTGCTGCCACAGGTTGATGGCGGCGAACGTCAGCGCCGACACGAAGCAAAGCGCCGTCAGGAACGGCCGCTGATCTCCCAGCCAACCCTTGATCACGTCGGGAACGGTGCCGGCGGCCACCGCACCTGCCACACCGGCGAGGGCCACGATCCCCCAGCCCGACACGACGTCCAGCGGCGATCTTGCCCTGCCCGTCCCGGTCCGCCCCCGGGAAATCCTCATCACATTCCGTCCCCTCACCCGCGATTTCGCTCTCACCTACTACAGATGGACGAAAAGCGAGTATCAGGAGGAGAAGCCCTCTGGCCTGGAAGAACTCGGAGTCAGCGATCCCGGGCGACAACCCCTCACAGGGGCGATGAGGACAGCGAAGCCGCGCTGCTCGTGCTGTCGCGGGTGATCGCGTTGCGACCTCTTGTAGGGGCGATGAGGACCAGCGCACTCGCCGGCGTCTGCGATCGGGCAAACAGGTTGCGACCCCTCTGAGGGGTGATGAGGACCGCAGATCACCATCAACGGCGACCGGGTACTCACGTTGCGACCCCTCGCAGGGGCGATGAGGACCGCTGGACTGCGGCGAGCCGCTGCTTGTACCGCTTGCGTTGCGACCCCTCGTAGGGGCGATGAGGACCAGCGCGATAGCCGCGTAGACCGCCGACAGCGCGCGTTGCGACCCCTCGTAGGGGCGATGAGGACCGCCGTCTGGGACTACACCACCATCGGCGACTGCCCGTTGCGACCCCTCGTAGGGGCGATGAGGACTGGTCTCCGGGAACGTTCGCACGGACGGCCTGGCCGGTTGCGACCCCTCGTAGGGGCGATGAGGACCGCAAGTCCAAGAACCAACACGCACAAAGGGAGAAAGTTGCGACCCCTCGTAGGGGCGATGAGGACAGCCCCACACGCCGGACAGGCGGACCTGCCGCCGCGTTGCGACCCCTCGTAGGGGCGATGAGGACTGACCACGCTCACGGATGGCAAGGTTCACGCGGGCTGTTGCGACCCCTCGTAGGGGCGACGAGGACCCCACGGTAAAGGCGCAGGTGAAACCGCGCAAGACCGGCGTCTCGCGGCGGCGTTTTGCAGTGAACCTCCGGTAGTGCAGGAAACACGGGAGGTCTGCTGCAAAATCATGATCGATATCCACTCTCCGGCCACCTCGCAGGAGGGTAACCGGTTCTCCGGTACACGAGCTCCCTCACATTAGCCTCCGATTACTTCTCCTGCCTTTGACCTGCGCAAACGCGGGCAGGAACGGTCCGTGCTCGCCTTCGTCCATCTGTAGGTAGTGGAAGGCAGACGCGGGGAGGAAACTGTGAGGTTACGGATAGAGGTCACCACGGCGGCCACCGAGCTCGCGTGGACGAAGGTGCTGGCGCCCGGCCGTTCCCTGGCGTACGACCTGCTCGCCCGGGAGGCGCCCGAGCTGGGACGGCAGCTCCACTCTCAGGGAGCGGGGCCGTACGGCATGGTCCCGCTGGGGCACGGCGCTCCGGTGTTCCCGCAGGCCACTCGGCGACGCGGCGCCTACGCCGTCGGGGGGAGAGGCTGGGTCGAGCTGGGCAGCCCGCTCTTCGAGGTCGTGGCGGCCTTCACACAGGGAATCAAGCAGCGCGAGCTGCTCGACTGGGGTGGGACAGCGTTCCGCATCCTGAATGTCACGCCAGCCGAGCCACCGGCGTACGCCTCCGGACGTGGGCGATTCCGCACCATTACTCCTGTGGTGATGAAGGGCACGGGCCGGGATGAGTCCGGCAGTCGGACCACCCGGCAGGCATGGCTGTTGCCTACCGACCGAGAGTTCCCCGTGTTCTTCCAGCGCAACCTACGGCGGAAGGCCGAGAGCCTGAGGCTGGATCCGGAGGTGTCGCTGACCGAGATCTCCTGGGTTGGGGCGAAGCGCTCCTTCAGCGTGGCGCAGGGGGCGAAGCCGGGAGCACCTGTCGAAGTCGAGCTCTCCGGGCCGCCGGAGACCTTGCAGGCCATCTGGAGCTGGGGCCTGGGACAGGCCAACGCCGCTGGATTCGGCTGGATCGCGGCGTGAGTGAGGCACAGCAGGACGAGCGACCGTCCCTCACACTGACCGCGCATCCGCTGCAAAGGGTCGGTGCGTACGCACTGGCGTCCCTCGGGAAGGCACCGTCGCCGGAGCGTCTGCCCACCGATGGGTTCGACGAGGCCATCAAGACGTTGACGAAGCACGCCGTCAGCGCGGCCCTGGTCCGGGACACCAAGAGCGAGCACGGTTTCTGGCTCAAGGCCAGCTTTTCCTTCTTCCCCAATTCGAAGATGAATCTTCCGAGCAACTCGAAGAGGGACGACGAGGAGATCCGCACCGCCGTACAGATGTGGAGGCGTAAGCCGGAAATCGGCGTCTGGCCTGAGGCAGCGTGCGTGCTGTGCGGTCGTGCAGCCGTCGGTTTCTACGGAAAGGTCGACGTGCCGCTGGCCGAAAGCCATCTTTACCGCAACAGCACTCCGCGGGGACATCTGGGGATGGCGCTGTGCTGGCCGTGCCTGTGCAGCTTCTACGCCCTGCCGTACGGCTGCCACCTGACCGGCGGGCGGTCGATCGCCCTGCACAGCTGGGACGAGCGGTTCATGGCGCGAACGGTTTCGCGCCGGGTGGAGCGTAACCGTCAGCTGATCGCCCTCGGCCGACCGGACTCCCATGCGACCCCCGCGGAGGAGGTCGTGGCGCTACAGGCACTACGCCATCACGAGGACCGGTTGACGGCGGGTGTGGATCTGCTCGTCTTCAGCAACAACAACAAAGACCAGATCCTGGAGATCCAGTCGATGGACCAGCCGCTCGCGGAGTGGCTGCGGCGTTCGGCACGACAGCCCTCGCGGCGACAGGGTTTTCCCGCCTTGCTGCGCGCGCACTCGACGTCAGGCCGGTCCGGCATTGTCGGGCTGGCGCGAAACGCGTTCCGGTCTCCGGAGCTGATCGTCGGAGCCTGCGCCCGCTACGTGGCCGGTCATCTCGATCGAGGGGTGATCCGAGCCGATGCGGCCGACCTGGCCGAGCTGACCTTCTCTCTAGTGACCGAGGTGATGCGTATGAACCAGAAGGAGATCGACGAGATCAAAGCGGCCGGAGCGCAGGTGGCGGCCTGGCTGGCGGCGGAGAACTCCGCGGGGAAGCTCCGGGAGTTCAACGCGACGCTCAAGGATCAGAAACGTATGCGGCACTGGCTGATGCGTCGCAACGTCGACGCCTTGCTCTCTCCAGTCCCAGGAGTGGACGGGCCGCTGATCACGGACGACCAGTTCCGGCTGCTCTTCGACCCCGAGGTCGAACAGGCGTGGTTCCACCGGCAGTTGATGGTCGTGTCGGTCGTCCGCCAACTGCACGAGCGGGGATTCGCCCCCGCCGACAGGGCGGAGGTGGTCGCCGATCTTGCGGCCGAGGAAGAGGACAACCCCGATGACATCGCATACATGAAGGGCGAGGAGTCGTAGTGAGCTATCTGGTGGGGAAGATCGTTCTGGATGTCGTGGCCGGCGCACCCAACAACGGACTGGGTGAGGACAACGTCGCCCGCGTAAAGCAACTCCGGGTCGGCCGGGACATCCACCCCTACGTCTCGGCCCAGGCGTTCCGCCGCTGGCTTCGCGAATCGCTGCCTGCCTCCGAACCGGTGTCGCCGGTCATCCGCTCAGGGAGCGGGCAGAAGCAGCAGGCGTACACGAAGGGTCGTCCCGATCTCTACCTCGACGACGACCTGTTCGGCTACATGGTGGCCGTCAAAGGCAACAAGGCCAAGACGTGCCAACGGGACACCGTTCTCTCGACCGGTACCTTCGTGTCAGTCGCACCGCGTCCGCCCGTACGGGATTTCGGCACGATGAGCCGGGGCTTCTCGGCCGGCGAGAACCCTGTGCTGCATGGCCACGAGTTCTACACTGCGGAGCTGGCCGGAGACGTGCTACTGGACCTGCCGCGGATCGGCGTCTTCGAGATCGACGGTAGCGGCCTGAAAGTGGCGCTTCCCGAGCCTGCCGCGGAGGAAGCGCGCGAGGCGGGGGCGGAGCATGTCTCGTTCCGGGGATGCTCGGCACTGAGGCTCGCCATCGCCGAGCGGCGGCGCAGGGCCGCGCTGCTGCTGCGTACGCTCGCGGCCGTACGCGGTGGCGCCAAGCAGTCGATGCACTACGGCGACCGCACCCCTGCTCTTTTCCTGCTCGCCCCCATCAAAGGTGGCGTCAACCCTTTCACCCGTGTGCTCGGAGTCAGGGGTGACCGGACCCGATTCGATTCCGACGTGCTCCGCATGGAGATGGAGGCGTGGGCGGACGAACTGGATGGCCCCATGCTCCTCGGCTGGGCCCCCGGCTTCCTCGGCGACCAGCGGGACCAGGCGCGGTCCGACTTGGCCGATCTGGTCACCTCCGGCGGTCTCGTCATCGATCACCCGCGGAACCTGCTCGGTCGCTTGGCGGACGAGATCGAGCGGGGTGAACGGGACGCCTGGTTCGAGGATCCGAAGGCATGACGACGGCAGAAGTCCGAACGCCAGCGGAAGCGCTCGAGGTCACCGTCACCGCACCCATCGTCTCGTTCCGCAATCCCCTCTACGCCGGGGTGCAGGTCGCACTGCCCTGCCCGCCTCCGTCGACCGTCGGTGGCATGTTGGCCGCTGCGGCCGGAGGGTGGGACGAGGTCTCTCCGGAGACGCGGTTCGCTATGGCCTTTCATTCGCGCGGCGCCGGCATCGACCTCGAGACCTACCACCCGTTGGACGCCACGGGCAGAAAGGCCGAGCCCACTCCTCGCGAGCGTGAGTTCCTGGCCGACGTCACACTGACGGTGTGGCTCACGCTGCATGTGGAGCTCTGGGAGCGGAGGCTACGCAGACCGGTGTGGCCGCTTCGCCTGGGCAGAAGCCAGGACCTCGTCAGGGTCACCAGCCGCCGGGTGATGCTGCGGCCGGGCTCCGGGCGGCAGGGCCCCGCCGTACTTCCCGAGGGAATCGCTCCTCTGCCGACCGGAATCCTGCTACGACTGCCGACCTCGGTCGCCCTCAATCGGCACCACACCCGCTGGGACGGCTATCACTTCGACGCCTCCGGGCGCAGCGACACGATGGTGGAGTCCGGCTGGGCCGATGAGGCTGGTCAGGCGGTGGCATACCTGCCCCCGGTACATCCGGCACGGATGCGCCCCGGCCCACTGCAGGAGGGCTGACATGCCGCTCCGGAACATGCTCGCCAAGAGCGATCCACCAGAGGAGTTGACGGCCCACCTCGAGAACACCTTGTACGGCGCACTCGCGTTGAGGCGGCGAGTGGGTACGGTCGCCGTGGCGGAAGAGGTCACCGAAGGGCTGTTCTGGTCGGCGGCCTGTTTGGCCGCGCTCTGCCATGACGCCGGGAAGATCCCGGATGGATTCCAGGCCATGCTCAGAGGACTCGTCCGGGCGTGGGGTGAGCGGCACGAGGTGGTTTCTCTGGGCTTCCTGCCGAGCTTGATCCCCGACGAGCAGTTGCTCACCTGGACCGCTACCGGTGTCGTCACCCACCACCGCTGCCTTGAAGGAGGGCGGGGGCCGCTCATTTCCGCGTACGGCACGGCGCCAGAGGAGGAGTGGCGCGCTCGGCTCGACCCGGTGCCCGATGACGCAACCGCCGAACTCTGCGCATGGCTGGCGGACACGGCCAGACAGGTGGGGCTGCCGGTCGTCGCGGATTTTCGTCAGGGACTGGATGTGATCGGCACTGCGCGGCAGGTGTTCGACCTGCTGCTGGACCGCTGGGATCTCCCGGTGTCCTCGGACGAGGGGCTAACAGCGGTGCTTCTGCAGGGAGCGGTCACGCTCGCCGACCACGTCTCCTCAGCCCATGGCACCCTGAACGCACATCAGCCGCTCGGCACCGAGTTTCGGCCGCTGTTGGAAAAGGAGTTCGCAGAGCAGGGACGAAGCCTGCGCCCGCACCAAATAGAGGCAGGTGCGCTCGACGGCCACCTCCTGCTGCGCGCCCCGACCGGCTCGGGTAAAACCGAAGCGGGCCTGCTGTGGGCTGCGGCGCAGACGGCGGTGATCAGCCAGGTGGCCGGAGGCATCCCGCGGGTTTTCTTCACGCTGCCCTACCTCGCCTCGATCAACGCGATGGCCGTACGGCTCGGCGGGCTACTGAAGGACGAGACAATCGTCGGTGTCATGCACTCCCGGGCAGCCTCCTACCACTTGGCCACCGCCATCTGCCCCGAGGACGGGGAAGAAGATCACGCGGAGAAGGCACGGAAAGCAGTCTCCCGGGCCGCAGCGACCAGGCTGTTCCGTGAGACCGTACGCGTGGGCACGCCGTATCAGATCCTCCGGGGAGTGCTGGCCGGGCCGTCGCACTCCGCGACCGTGATCGACGCGGCGAACTCCGTGTTCGTACTCGACGAGCTGCACGCCTACGACCCTCGACGACTCGGGTACATCCTCGCCACAGCACAGCTGTGGGAACGGCTCGGCGGGCGGATTGCCGTACTGTCAGCCACGCTCCCGGAGGCGCTGACTCGACTGTTCCGGGAAACACTGCGGCAAAACGTCCATCTCGTGGAAGGAATGGCGCAGCAGGCGCGACCAAGGCACCGGCTGGGGCTGCGCGAGCGGCACCTGACCGATCCGGAGTCGGTCGGAGAGATCGGGGAAAGGCTGGCGGCGGAGGAGTCGGTGCTCGTCGTGGCCAACAACGTCGCCGACGCTCAGCACCTGTTCGCCGAGCTGTCATCACAGGCAGGGGTGGCCTTCCTGTTGCACTCGCGGTTCCGCCGCATGGACCGCTCGTCGATAGAGGCCGAAATCGTCGAGCGCTTCGGCACAGGTCGGCCGCGGCGAGGCGGTTTGGTCGTCGCCACACAGGTTGTGGAGGTGAGCCTCGACGTCGACTTCGACTGCCTCTTCACCTCGGCCGCGCCGTTGGAGGCCTTGCTGCAGCGGTTCGGCCGGGTCAACCGGGTCGCCCTGCGGCGGCCGGCCGACGTCATCGTGCATGCGGCGGCGTTCGTCTCCCGGCGCGGAGACACCGGGGAGTACGCGGACGGCGTCTATCCACGGGCACCGGTCGAGAAGGGATGGGCCATCCTTTACAGCCAGAACGGTGCGGAGGTCGAGGAGTCTCAGGCCAAGCTGTGGCTCGACGAGGTATACGGAACCGCATGGGGCCAGGAGTGGTACGCCGAGGTCCTGCGGCACCGGGGGGAATTCGCCGAGGCATTCCTCGGCTTCGCGCATCCGTTCGCCAGCCGGGAGGATCTCGCCGAACGATTCGACGAACTCTTCGACGGTACCGAGGCCGTGCTCGCCCAGGACCTGGACGTGTACGAGGCGAGCCTCAACCAGGCGCACGAAAGCCGAGCCGCCGGGCGGCTGCTCGCCGAGCGTTACCTGGTTCCGATGCCGTACTGGGCCGCACCACTCACGACGTGGGAGAAGCGCCTCGGCGTGCGCGTCATCGATGCCGACTACGACGAGCGACTCGGCTTGGGCGCGATCCGGGGCCGGGCCGCCCAGGTCTATGAGCCGGGTGAGGTGCTGTGATCAGCGCGAATGACGTTGGCGGTGTGCACATCAAGTACCTCTACCACTGTCGCCGACAGCTCTGGTTGTACGCCCGAGGGGTGCGGCCGGAGCGGCTGAGTGCAACCGTGCAGCTGGGCGAAGCTGTGCACGAAACCTCCTACACCCGTAGTTCACCGATCGACCTCGGGGCCGCGAAGCTCGACCATCTCGACGGCACCGCCTGGGTGCACGAAGTCAAGTCGTCCTCCCGCCCTACTCGGGCAGACGAGGCCCAGGCGATGCACTACTGCTACCGGTTGAACGCCTTGGGGGTCGACGCCCAGGGCGGCATCCTTCACTATCCGAAGACCCGTCGCACCAAACGCCTGCCGTACACCGAGCAGGCCGCCGAGCAAGCGGAAGCCGATGTCGCCGAGGTCCTGGCCGTGGTGTCCGCACCGGGTTCACCGCCCCGGCTCGCTCAATCGGCATGCCGTGGCTGTTCTTACGCCGACTACTGCTGGAACGAATAAATGCCCACCGCCGCCCGTACCTACTGGCTCACGACCCCTTGCCGGATCCGCCGTAAAGATCAATCACTGCGAATCGAACGAACCGAGGGATCACCCGTACATATCCCGATCACCGATGTTCGGGATATCGTCGCCTGCGAGGCCGTGGACATCAATACGGCTGTCATCAGCCTGCTCAACCAGCACCGTATCAACGTGCACTTTCTCAGCCATTACGGCGACTACGCGGGCTCACTCCTGACCTCGGAGACCAGCGTCTCCGGGCAGACCGTCACCGCCCAGGTCAAACTGGCCGACGATCCGGCCACCTCCCTGAGGATCGCTCGGGCGATCGTAGGCAGCGCCGCCGCGAACATCCGGCGTGTGGTCGATCGTAAGCTCCTTGCCCGGCCCATGACCGTACTCGAGGCCTCAATTGCCGAGGCAACCACCAGGGAGGAGTTGATGGGTGCCGAAGGCACCTTCCGACGGTCGGCCTGGGCCGTGTTGGACACTCGGCTGCCTGAATGGCTACAACTCGGCGGGCGCAGCCGTCGGCCTCCGCTTAATTCCGGGAATGCCTTCATCAGCTATGTGAACGGGATCGTTTATGCACGCGTGCTGTCGGCGGTCCGATTGACTCCACTGCACTCGGGGATCGCCTTCTTGCACAGCACGATGGAGCGCCAACGCCACTCTCTCGTCCTGGATCTCGCCGAGGTGTTCAAGCCGCTCTTCGCAGAGCGGCTCCTGCTCCGACTCGCCGGACGCGGGCAGCTCAAGCCGACCCACTTCGACATGGACGTCAACCAGGCGATGCTCAGTGAGACCGGGCGCAAGCTGGTAGTGCAGACGGTCCGGGACGAACTGGCCGTGACAATCCAGCATAGGGCGCTGGGTCGCAACGTCGCCTATGACGAGTTGCTGTACCTGGAGGCGCTGCAGCTCACCCGCACTTGCCTGGAAGGCAAGCCGTACAAGCCGTTCCGGATCTGGTGGTAAGGCCCCGTGTACGTGGTGGTGGTTTACGACACACTGGCCAAACGCAACGCCGCCATCCTCCGCCTCTGCCGGCAGTACCTTCATCACGTGCAGCGGAGCGTGTTCGAGGGGGCGCTGAGCCCGGCGCAACTTCGACGCTTCCGGCATAGAGTCGAGGATTTGATCGACCAGTCGTACGACAGCGTGCTGGTCTTCACGTTCCCGCCGGGCACGACCCCAGAGCGCCAAGAATGGGGGGTCGCCCAGCCAGCGCCTACCGACATCCTGTGACCGACCCGGCTTTTTGATCATGACTTTGCAGCAAACCTCCAGGGCTTTCTACACAACCGGAGGTTCGCTGCAAAACGCCGACTCAATCCACCGAGAAACCCCAGCACGACCTGCGACTTTATAATGGGGTCCTCATCGCCCCTACGAGGGGTCGCAACACGCGCCGCCAGTTCATGTCGTAGCCCATCTACGCCCGTCCTCATCGCCCCTACGAGGGGTCGCAACGCCGGTGTCGCGAACTCTGCCGTGACCGGCGTCGAGGCCGTCCTCATCGCCCCTACGAGGGGTCGCAACATCTTCGGCGTGGCGGTGACCGTCGCCCGCGCCGAGTCCTCATCGCCCCTACGAGGGGTCGCAACACCCACATGGACGCCCACACGCCCACGGCGACCGGGTCCTCATCGCCCCTACGAGGGGTCGCAACGTGGTCAGGCCGTCGGTGTCGTCGTCGGCGTGCTCGTCGTCCTCATCGCCCCTACGAGGGGTCGCAACCTGACCGTTATGCGCTCACCACCGATGACGATGTCGAGTCCTCATCGCCCCTACGAGGGGTCGCAACGCCGAGCTCGGCCGCGACCGTCGGCGGCTTTGTGATGTCCTCATCGCCCCTACGAGGGGTCGCAACAGTACGTCCAGTCCCCGGAACTCACCTTCACGCTGCGTCCTCATCGCCCCTACGAGGGGTCGCAACCCGCGCGACCCCGGCGGCGAAGGCGGTCCGTTCGGCCGCGTCCTCATCGCCCCTACGAGGGGTCGCAACCTGTATGTCTGGGCGATCAGGATTGCCCGCGGGTT